>NZ_LR778174.1:1472500-2146482 GCF_902810435.1 Veillonella parvula | reverse complement strand
GACCCCAATATGGATCGAATGACTTTCGAGAGACATGGGAATCAACGATGACGTGACGCGCAAATACAATGCATCAGGTAAATGTTGCATATTCTTTTTCGCCTCAAGCAATATATGTTCCCATATATTATTTAAATCAAATGATTGCATGATGTGCCTCTTGTGAATAACTATTACAATAAATGTGTATAACTTTAAGAATAATGTGCATAACCATTGTAAAAGCTGTGGAAAAACTTATTATTCCTGTGAATAACTTGTGTATAACCTGTGAATAAGTAAAAATAAAAGTCTATTTTAACCAGATAATTACTGACTTTTTAGTTTTTATAGGTTAAAAGAGAAAAAATGTGGATAACCTCGAAAGTTATCCATCAAAAACCTATAAAAATATATAATTTTTCCTAATTTCAAGTATGATTGTACCAAAAAATCACTAGTTTGTCATTTATTCTGTGGATAACTTTTGGTTATCTGAAAGAAATGTGTTAATAAATCAATAATTATCTCATTATTTGTTCATCAATTACTTTTGGGGAAGGAATGAAAACTACTTTTATCGCTCCATTCTAACGCAAGTCGCTCAAAAAGTAGTTTTCATTCCCCTCCTCCAATAAGATAATTTTTATGATTATTATACACATAGATGGAAAAGTAATTGATGAACATAACAGCATCAACCTTCAGATAATCAAAACTAAATGATCAATATAAATGACAAACTAGTGATTTTTCTAAGAGGGAGTGTTAGGTGTAGATATGGATTTTTGACCGAAACGTGTCGTATGGAGTGATAAAGAATCCCTATATTCCTCCTCCTGGAAACGTAACATCGGTCCCTATCTCTTTCCCCAGAGAATAAAAGGTAAAATTTGAACACATCCTTAGATCCGTATTCTGAAAGACTTTTATTAGGTTGGTATATAAACTGATACTACTTTTATATTGGTGCTACGTGTTTTAGTAGTATTTAGATAATGTTAGGGACGGAATAGATGTGGATTTTTGACCGACTTACGTGTCGTATGGAGGGAGAAAACCACATCTATTCCTCCCCCTATAAAAGTAGTATCAGTTTTAGTTCTATCGGATTTAAGTAAAATCTACATGAAAGTCTTTCAGAATAGCCCTAAATGATTGACAAATTTACGTTTTACCTCTATAATTACCCTGTTATGGTATAAGTAAAACAATACAGAATGACGAGGAGGTGTTTTACTAATGAAACGTACTTACCAACCAAATACTCTTTGGAGAAAACGTACCCATGGTTTCCGTGAACGCATGAAAACTATCGGTGGCCGTCTCGTTTTGAAAAGAAGACGTGCAAAAGGCAGAAAACGCTTATCTGCATAATATAATAGCTGTTAGGCAGGAGAAAAAACTTGGCGCTGCTGCCAAGTTTTTCTATTCTTAGGACTTAAGGATAATGCATATGGATTATTGCCTTGATAAAGCAAGACGACTGACACACAATAATGAATATCGCCTTGTATATAAGCACGGTAAATACGAAGTAGGCCGCATGTGTGTACTGTATCGTATGCCCGTGGCAAAGCAACCTACTCGCATTGGTTTTGTAACAGGTAAAAAGGTTGGTTGTGCAGTGGAGCGCAACCGAGCTAGACGCCTTATGAAAGAGGTATATCGCCTCAATCAGCACGCCATTCGCGAAGGGTATCATATCGTAATTGTTGGACGTGGCCCTCTGAAAAACGCTACCTATGAAAAAGCGGAAAAGGAGATTTTGTATCTCTTGCGAAAAAGCAAATTATTGATACAAAATGATAAATAGGACCACAAGTTAGAGGCTTTGGTCCTTTTTGTGTATATGGAGGTTTCCATGAAACGCTGTATAACCATGCTTTTACGACTTTTAATTAGGTTTTATCAGCTCGCCATATCTCCCTTAAAACCTGGATGTTGCCGTTATTATCCGACATGTTCCACATATACTCTGCAGGCCATCGAAAAATATGGTCCTTTGAAAGGTAGCTGGATGGGTTTAAAACGCATTCTTCGTTGCCATCCTTTCCATAAGGGTGGCTACGATCCAGTGCCATAATCTATTTTAGATTAGGCTAGTTTTGTGGTCTGTGAAAGCAACTTTTACAATAACCATCTAGCACAATTTTGGAAATACCTGAGCATCTGTATGGATGAAATTTAGACCATACCATAACGATATATAGATGCGCAAAGGACGGTTTCGGACTGTAAGAAAAAGGAGAAACAATGGAATTTTTAAGTAGTGTATTCCAACCTATCGTTAATTTGATGAGTACATTGGTAACCTATGCGTTCCAATTGACTCAAATGGTAGGCTATCCGAGCTACGGTGTGGCTATTATCCTTTTAACAATCGTTATTAAAGCGATTTTGGCGCCACTTACTGTTAAACAAATCAAATCCATGAAGGCTATGCAAGAGTTGCAGCCTCGCATGAAAGAATTGCAAGATAAATACAAAAATGATCCTGCAAAACTGCAAGCGGAAATGGGTGCATTGTACAAAGAAATGGGCGTTAACCCATTGGCTGGTTGCTTGCCATTGTTGGTACAAATGCCATTCTTGATCGCGATTTACTGGGCTTTGAAAGATTACCCATACGATCCAAACTTTGTACAATTCTTATGGTTGCCTAGCCTTGGCGATCCAGATCCAATGTACATCTTACCTATTTTGAGTGCATTATCCACATGGGTTATGTCTCGTCAAACTAGTAATGGTGCAACTGGTGCAGCTGCGCAACAACAAAAGATTATGACAATTTTTATGCCTTTATTCATTGGTTACATTTCTTTGAGCTTCCCATCTGGTCTCGTTATCTACTGGGTAGTTTCTAACGTATTCCAATTGATTCAACAGCATTTCATTTATAAAAATTTGAACGCTAAGTAGGAGGCAATTATGGAATTTATCGATGTATCTGCTAAAACCATTGAAGATGCCATTGCTAAAGGTGTAGCTCAATTAGCCGCTGAAGGTCAAGAATTGGTAGAAACTAAAGTCTTAGAACAACCTTCTAGTGGATTTTTAGGCATTGGTCGTAAACCAGCAGTTGTTCGCTTATTCTTCACTGCTTTGGCTCAATCTGCTACTGCAAAAGAAGTAGCTAACGCAGAAGAACAATCTGTAGCTATTGCTTCCGAACCAGTGGCAACAAGCGAAACAGAAGTACAAGATACAGCAGTTGAAACTTCTGAAAGTACTATAACGGAAAAATCTTCTAAAAAAGAACTTTCAAAAGAAGATCAACAAGAAATTGCTGAAAAAGGTAAACAATTCCTCGATGATATGTTTACACAAATGGGCCTCACTGTGGTTATCGAAAAGATGATGACCAAAGACAAGATTACATTCCAAGTACACGGCGAAGATTTAGGTATTTTGATCGGCAAACATGGTCAAACATTGGATGCTATTCAATACTTAACAAATCTCGTGGCTCACAAGGATGTATCTGGCCACTGCCATATCGTGGTAGATGTGGAAAACTATCGTTCTCGCCGAGAAGAAACATTGGTAAATCTCGCGAAACGCTTGGCTTCTAAGGTGAAACGCAACCGTCAAAAGGTTTCCTTAGAACCGATGAATGCTTTTGAACGTAAAATCATTCACACTGCCCTTCAAGGGGATAAAAACGTTGTTACCAACAGTGAAGGGGATGAACCATTCCGTCATGTTGTGATTTCGTACAAAAAATAAAATATAGTGGTGCAGCTTTCAAGTAACTGATATCCTCGGTTGCTTGAGGGCTGTTCCCTTTATTCTTTAGGTTATGGTGAAAGCTAACCTAAGTTAATCTTCGCATGCAAAGATTAGTTTAGTTTAACTTTCACAGGCGAAGAACATATACAAAAACAAATACTAGATAATCGAAATACGGAGATATGTATGTATATAGATGATACAATAGCGGCCATTGCGACACCGCCCGGCATCGGTGGGGTTGGTATTATTCGAGTCAGCGGCAAGGATAGTTTTCCTATTGTAAATAGCCTGTTCAAGAGCACTGGCACCGTTCCTTTGATGGACCGCCAAAATAGAACGATTCAATATGGGACCATTGTGGATCCGATGACGAACAAGACCATCGATGAGGTTCTTGTACTATTAATGAAAGGGCCTTATTCCTACACGGCGGAAGATGTGGTAGAAATTCAGTGTCACGGTGGCATTGTACCGGTTCGACAAATTCTGAAACTCCTCGTCAATCACGATGTGCGCATGGCTGAAGCCGGTGAATTTACAAAGCGCGCCTTTATGAACGGACGTATCGATCTCACTCAAGCAGAGGCGATCATTGATATTATTGAAGCAAAAACGGAGGACTCCCTCTCCCTCGCTGTGGCACAGCTAGATGGGACTGTTTCATCCTTTGTGAAAGATGTGCGAGAACAGCTCATCGCCATGATTGCTCATTTAGAGGTAACCATCGACTATCCTGAGGAGGATATCGAGGATGTAACGAGCCAAGAGGTTCGTGAACAGTTAGAGCCTATTTTGAAAGCCATGGATGATCTCTTGTCCACAGCGAATACAGGTCGCCTCATTCGGGACGGTATTACGACGGTTATTGTAGGCCGTCCAAATGCAGGTAAATCGAGCCTCATGAACGCTCTTTTGCGCGAAAACCGCGCTATCGTAACGGATATTCCGGGGACGACGCGGGACAGTATTGAAGAATATATGACCGTAGAAGGCATTTCTTTACGCCTCATCGATACGGCAGGTATTCGGGACACACAAGATACGGTAGAAGCCCTTGGTGTGGAGCGTGCTCGCGATTATATCAATAAAGCAGACATAGTGCTTTGCGTTATTGACGGATCTACTCCGTTAAACCCTGAAGAAATCGAAATTTTGACCTCTGTGAGCGGTTTAAATACCATCGTACTCCTCAATAAGTCCGATGTGGCACAAGTCGTTACAGACGAAACTATTAAAGAACACGGAACCTTTACGGCTATCGAACGCATCAGTGCTAAAGAAGGCGAAGGCTCTGTAGTTCTTTCCAAATGGGTGCAAGAACTCGTCTACGGTGGTCGCGTAAAACAAGACAACAGCGCCATGATTAGTAACGTGCGCCACATTAGCCTTATGGAACAAGCAAAGGCACAAGTCGAACAAGCCCTCTCCTCCATCGACATGGGCATGCCTGTAGACTTTGTAGCTACCGACTTGCGCAGCGCTTGGGAACTACTAGGCGACATCACAGGCGATACCATCCGAGAATCCATGATCGACGAACTATTCAGTCGTTTTTGCCTTGGTAAATGATTTAAACTTTCACAATAAGATAAGTAACAAATATAAGGAATTTAATTGATATGTACACAGTAGATAATTATGATGTCATCGTCATCGGTGGCGGTCATGCTGGTTGTGAGGCGGCTCTCGCTACTGCCCGCATGGGTCATCGCACGTTGATGGCGACTATCAGTTTAGATAATATTGCGCTTATGCCGTGCAACCCTGCCGTGGGTGGCCCTGGTAAAAGCCATCTTGTTTACGAAGTTGACGCATTAGGCGGTCAAATGGGTATCAATGCGGATGCTACGGCTATCCAAATGCGTATGCTCAATATGGGCAAAGGACCTGCCGTTCATTCTTTGCGTTGCCAATCCGACAAGATTAAATACCAACATTTGATGAAACAAACATTGGAGAATACAGATAATCTCAATGTTAAGCAAATCATGGTGACAGAACTTAAGGTTGAGGATGATAAGGTAATAGGTATCGTTACAGAGCTTGGTGAATTTTATGGCGCTAAGGCTATTATTCTTTGTACAGGTACCTATTTGAAAGGTAAAATCCTCATCGGTGATATCGATTATGTGGGCGGTCCAAATGGTCAACGCGTAGCGGAACATTTCTCTCAATCCTTACTCGATAATGGTATTGAATTGATGCGCTTTAAGACGGGTACACCAGCACGTGTAGATAAACGTACTTTAAACCTCGAAAATATGGTAGTTCAAGAAGGCGATGCACATCATCACGCATTTTCCTTCATGGATGAATGGATTAATCGTAATGAAGATGTATGTTGGTTGACCTATACTAATAAAGAAACGCACGAAATCATTCATAGCAATATTCACCGGGCTCCTATGTATAGTGGCAAAATCGAAGGCGTAGGCCCTCGTTACTGTCCTTCCATCGAAGATAAAGTAGTGCGCTTTGCCGATAAAGAACGCCATCAATTATTCGTAGAACCAGAAGGCACGGGTACAAATGAAATGTATGTACAAGGTATGAGTACGTCTCTTCCAATGGATGTACAATATGCTTTCTTGCGTACCATCCCAGGTCTTGAGAATGTTGAAATTATGCGTCCTGCCTATGCTATCGAATACGATTGCTTGAATCCAACGCAATTGACACCAGCACTTCAAGTGAAACATATTGAAGGTCTCTACTCTGCAGGTCAAGCCAACGGTACATCTGGTTATGAAGAAGCGGCTGCTCAAGGCCTCATGGCTGGTATCAACGCAGCATTGTGGATTCAAGGGAAGGAACCGTTCATCCTTGCTCGCTCCGAAGCGTACATCGGTGTTCTTATCGATGATCTTGTAACAAAAGGGACAAATGAACCGTACCGCATGATGACAAGCCGCAGTGAATACCGTCTATTGCTTCGTCAAGATAATGCAGACCTGCGTCTTACAGAAAAAGGCCGTGAAATCGGTCTTGTAAAAGACGATCGTTGGGCCAAATTTACAGCCAAGAAAGCTGCTATCGAAGAAGCAATGGATATGTTACGAAATACACCTGTCAATCCGTCTAAAGAAACACAAGTTTTGCTTGAAGGTTTAGGTACAGCACCTATTAGAACAGGTATTCATGCTTATGATTTAGTAAAACGTAATGAACTCTCTTACGCCATTGTAGCTGATGCATTTGGTTTGAAACGCTATACACCTGATGTAGAAGAGGCTGTCGATATTTCCATTACCTACGAAGGGTACATTAAAAAGCAAATGGACCAAGTCGATAAAGTTCGCAAACTAGAAGAAAAAATTCTTCCAAAAGAATGGGACTACACAGAAATTAAGGGCATTTCTCTTGAGGCTCAACAAAAGCTCAACAAGATTCGTCCTCACTCCATCGGCCAAGCAAGCCGTATCTCTGGCGTCTCCCCTGCAGACGTATCTGTTCTATTGATCCAATTAGAGCAATACAACAGAAGTAAATAAAAATAGCATGTAATAATATGAATTCATGTAATAACATGCATTTTATATGAACTTTTTAAAAGATATTTCCTACAAATCTTATTGTCGTATACATATTAGACAATTCATTAGGAGTACTTATGAAAGAAAAATACGATGTGCCTATAGCACCTCTGTCTGAATTTGTTTCATATATGATGGAGCAAATGAGTCATTTTGGTTTGCCCTGTACGGAAGAGCAAGCAAAAGACTTTTACTTGTATTATGTGCATATGATTGAAACAAATAAATATCTTAATCTAACGGGTATCACAGACATGAAAGAGGTCGTGATTAAGCATATGATTGACTCCCTCTCATGTTATGATCCTGAAATCATCAAATCTGGTATGTCTATCATCGATGTTGGTACGGGCGCAGGTTTCCCTGGTATCCCGTTGGCTATCTATAATCGTAACCTCAAGGTTACCCTGTTTGATTCTTTAAAAAAGCGGCTTAACTTTTTGGAATCGGTTATAGATGAACTAAAACTGACGAACTGTACTACCTTACACGGACGTGCGGAGGATTTGAGTCATCAAGATTACCGTGAAAGCTTTGATATTGCTACGAGCCGTGCCGTGGCACGTTTGCCGATTCTTTTAGAATGGACTGTGCCATATGTAAAAGAAGGTGGATATGTAGTTGCTTTAAAAGGAGCTATCTACGAAGAAGAAGTTAAAGAATCTAATAAAGCCCTTAGCATACTAAAAGCTACTATCGAAGAAATAAGGACTGTTACTTTACCAACCTTAGACGATAAACGAGCCATTCTGTACATCAAGAAAACAGGTAAAACACCAAAACAATACCCACGGAAACCAAAAGAAATCAAAGATAAACCATTAGTATGATTTTTACTAGTACATACCGTGTGAAACTTAATAAAACTAGCAATACAATACAAAACAAGTACAAAAAGAGGATGCAAATCTTATATTTGCATCCTTTTTCCTTTTCATTAGGAATGACTTAGCTCGTTTTCTATCCCCCTCCCCACTACCTATTAAATGATATCGTTTACAACGACATTTTAAGGAGGAGTTATTTTGATATAGGATAAATTAGTTTAAATGAAAAATAGAATACCTTTCCCTAAGGACGACTTAGCTCGCTTTGGAGTCCGTGGGAAAGGTATTCTATGCAAACATTAAAATGACTTATACGTGGTCAATAATATGTAACGTTGTATCGATATCATTTAAAGGCATAATATGTACGCCTGCTGCAATTTTCTTGATTTGTTCAAGTGTTTCGATAGCGATTTCTGTACCAGCCTCTTTACCACCTTTTTCCATGCGATCCAATATTTCTTGAGTAAGGTTGATTCCAGGCACTTTTTCGTGGAGGTATGTAGCCATTTTAAAGCTTTTAAGTGGAATCAAACCGAGCATGATAGGTACATCGAATTCAGACATTTTATCAATGTAGCGTTTTGCCTGTTCTAAATCATAAATTGGTTGTGTTTGTACAAAGTGAGCACCATTTTGAATTTTAGCAGCCAATTTTTGGCGTTCAATCTCTAAATCTGGAGCACCAGGATTACCAGTTGCACCGATGTAGAAGTTTGTAGGTGAGTCTAGGTCATTACCTGCAAGGTCTTTGCCTGCATTTAATGTCTTGGCGATATTGAGTAGTCCCATACAGTCGACTTCAAATACAGATTGTGCAAATGGATGGTCCCCGTTATCTGGTTTGTCACCAGTGAGGGTTAAAATATTATGCACACCCAACGCTGCTGCACCGAGTAATTCAGATTGCAAACCGATAATATTGCGGTCGCGGCATGTAAGGTGGAAAATGGTTTCAATCTCTTTGTTATGCTGTAACAAATAAGAAAGAGAAATTGGGCTCATGCGCATTTTGGACATAGGGCTATCAGCGATGTTGATAGCATCCACCTTCCCTTTCAAACGGGCTGCTTGTTCGAAGGTCTTTTCCGCAGAACTGCTTTTGGGAGGATCCAATTCAACCGTAATGGTGAACTGCCCTTGTTGATGTTTTTCTCTTAATGTCATCATGTACCTCATTACTATAAATTATTTTTCTAGTGTTTCAAAAAAGTCGTTAGCGTGGTTAACAGCAGCGATGCCGTCCTTAGCGTAGATATCTGCGCCCGCTTGGTCTGCGTAGTCTTGAGATACTACGGCGCCGCCAACCATGACCTTAGTTTTAAGGCCTGCTGCACGGATAGCAGCGATGGTATTGTCTATTTGTGGCATTGTAGTAGTCATCAAGGAACAAATACCTACTAGAGCGGCTTTGTTATCTTTAATGGCTTGTACGATAACTTCTGGGTCAACGTCCTTACCAAGATCGACGATTTTGTAACCGTTGTTTTCGAGCAAGGCTGCTACGATATTTTTACCTAAATCGTGGATGTCGCCTTTAACGGTAGCTACAACGACCGTGCCTTTATCTAGGCTTTCACTAGCAGGAATAATTTCTTTAATGGTGTTGAAAGCAGCTTGCATTGTTTCAGCAGCAAGCATTACTTGTGGTAAGAATAATTTACCAGAGCCAAACTTATCCCCTACTACGTTCATCGCTTCAGATAAACCTTTTTTCGTAAGATCTAATGGATCGATACCATCTGCTAAGGCTTTTTTTACAAGATCAATGATAGCTTCTTTTTCACCTTGTTCTACACATGCGCGGATATTTGCTAAAGGATCATTGCTATCGAAGGATTTTTTCTCTGGACCTTTAGGTGCAGCGTTGCCTGGTGCACTTGTTTCGTCTTCGTATCCGTATTCTTTAATAAATTCAGCAGAACCTGGGTCCCAGCCTAAAAGTGTTGTACTAGATACAAATGCTTTTTTGGCTGGATAATTTAGAGGGTTCATAATCGGTGTTGTTAAGCCACATGCAAGGGCCATTGTTAAAAACTGGCCGTTCAAGTATGGACGTTGAGGCATGCCAAAGGAGATATTAGACAAGCCCATTACTGTTGGGAAGCCAAATTTTTCTTTATATAATTGTAGTGTACGCAATGTTTGGCGTGCACTATCTTCACCGCTGGCAAGTGTTAATACCAATGGATCGAGTAATAAGTCATGTGGTTGAAGACCATAACCATACGCGCGATTTACGATGCTTTCAGCTAAAGCAACGCGGTCCTCTGCTTTTTCAGGAAGGTCACCACTACAGATTGGCAAACAAAGCAATGCTGCACCATACCGTTTAGCCAAAGGCATTACGTGCGTAATAGACTCCTCCTCCCCATTTACGGAGTTGATGAGGGCACGACCTGGATAGTTTTTAAGAGCTACTTCCATAGCTGCTGGGTCTAATGTATCAATGGATAAAGGTGTTTCTACGAGCATCGATAATTCGAAAATAGCGCGTTCCATTAAAGGAGATTGATCCATGCCAGCTACGCCCATGTTTACATCGAGGATATCTGCGCCAGCTTCTACTTGATCCAACGCATCACGTTTAACACGGATGAAAGAACCATCGCGTAATTCTTGAGCAAGGACTTTACGGCCAGTTGGATTAATACGTTCGCCAATGATAAGTGGTTTTGTATGATGGCCTAACTCTAAAAGTTTAGTACGGCTTGTAATAATTGTTTTAGGTGCAATGTGGGCGCGTTCTTTTGATGTATGAGCTTTCACAGCATCAGAAATAGATTGAATATGAGCTGGTGTTGTACCACAGCAGCCGCCAACATAGCTTGCGCCAGCATCAACAATTGGAAGCATCAAAGGTCCCATCTCTTCAGCTGAAAGTGGGAATACAGTTTGTTTATTAATTAGTTGAGGCATACCGGCATTTGGCTGACAGCTGATTGGTAAGTTTGTAACGCTTGCAATCTCTTCAATTAGCGGTGTGATTTGTTCAGGTCCAAGAGAACAGTTGATACCGATGATATCTGCACCCATAGCTTCTACGATAGTAGTTGCTACTGCTGGTGGTGTACCTGTAATAGTACGACCGTCTTCACTAAAAGAAAATTGACAGATAATTTGTACATCATCTTTTGTTTTTCCCGCTGCTTCACGAGCATCTAAAGAGGCTAATAAAGCGGCACGCATTTCCTGTACGTCAATAATAGTTTCAATGATGATGAAATCAACACCACCTTCAATTAAAGCCTCGGCTTGCTCGCGGTATGTGTCGTAAATATCATCAAAACTCATATTGCCTAATGGTTGTAAGAAACGACCTGTAGGACCCATAGAGCCTGCTACGCGAGCAGATGGTTTAACTTCTGCAATCGCTTCTTTGGCTACTTTTACAGCAGCAATATTTATTTCTCTTACACGATCTTGTAAGTCATAATCTTCTAGTTTAAGCCCACAAGCGCCGAACGTATTTGTTGTGATTACATCACTGCCATGTTGTAAGTATTGAGCGTGAATATTCTTTACTACTTCTGGTCTTTCTACGTTAAATAGCTCCGGACAATAGCCCTCTTCTAAGCCTGCTGCTTGCAGCATTGTGCCCATAGCACCGTCAAATATATACATAAATATCTTCCTTTAACATCCTAAAATTAAAATGTTTCACGTGAAACATCACTCTGTTGGTTGACCTTTCATAGCGATGCCAGAAATATCGGCAGTAGTTTTGCTACCTTCCTCTTCTCCCCTATCTTGGTCGTTAACTGTTGCTTTCTCTGGTAATTTACGAGAAGCGCAGTCTTGTTGTGAACAAGATGTACAGCCTCTTTTTGTTTTAATATCTTCATTTGCTGGCATTAAACCAATAATAGCTGTTACAGATTTACGTGGGAATAATAAATAGTTTTCTGTAACTTGTAAGCCAATTAGCTCAGTTTTAATAATGTTAGCTAATTCAGGCTGAATCTCTAATGGCCAATTGCCATAACCAGGACTAAAACGCCAGGTTGGCTTATATCCCTGTTTCTTAGCAATCGTATTGATTACTTCGTTTACCTGATCAGCTACCTGTTCTACAGCAGTTGTCGCCGCTGCATCAAGTAATAAACCTACCGTATAGTTACCTTGTTTAAATAACTGCTCACTACGAATTTCTACATCTTCTCCGACTGTTACGCCCAATACGTATACTTTAGTAGATTTTTCTAGATGTTTTTCGATGATAGAACCTTCAATTTTTAGGGGTGGATTACTTAAAATAGTCTTTGTTTCTGCATCGTAATCATATTCTTGATATACACCTCTAGGTGTAGCCAATAATTGGATTTCCTTACATGCTTCGTCAACATAGTTTTGTGGGAAATCCTCAGCGTGACGAAGTCCTGCGTATCGTTTTACTTCTGCTTTGTCGATGGCAGGAAGCATTCCGTTATAGATGGGCATGGAAACGCCTCCTCTTCAAAATAAAAAGCTCTGCGTGTCCGTAGAGCATGTGCTTACTGTTATCAATTGTATATAAATCTTATAAAGTAATTTTTCTAGATTCTTAAGATTATCAATCTAATTACTATCTAACTAATAGTATATAGATATGGCTAATACCTGTCAAAGCATATAGGACCTGTATTCTCATATAATTTAGTAGTATATAGATATAGTTTGAAGTTATATCAAAATGATTTTTGATTGTAAAAGTTATTGGTGGTGAAGACTTTATGTGTTTAGTGTTAACCTTAATGTTTCACGTGAAACAATTTGTTAAATATAATCTAATAATTTGTTATGAGTATATAAGTATATTAATATTAGTTCATTACATTTCGTATATTATTGTTATATATAATGTTACCGATCAAAGGCTGATTACTTTATACCTTCGCTAATAGTGTTGTTCTATAAATAAAAAGATGATATAAAATAATTTTGTATATATTTGTTTGTTGGGTATAGATTTATATTAAGATGATAATTTTTTACTGTAAAATTTTTTATTAATTTTATAACGTAATTTTTTGCGTTAGATTTTAATCCTTAAATGTTTCACGTGAAACATTTAATCGTGAAACTTATAAAATATTTGATGTAATTTTTCTTGTTTCGTGTTGTACTTATATATAGTAAAGAAATAAATTGTTATGTTTCACGTGAAACAATAAAATAAATGTTATAACCATATTAATGAAGTTATTTACCTATAAATTTGTGGGCGTAATATAAATGTAGGTGGAAAAATAATGTAGTAGATAAAAAATTAATGAGAATTTGATTTATAAATACCGTAATTAGCATTGTTTTATGTTATAATGGAAAAGAAATATTTTGAACGAAGATGTGAGGTGAATTAAGTGGGCAAGGTTATAGCTATTACTAATCAAAAAGGTGGCGTTGGTAAAACTACAACATCAGTAAATTTGAGTGCTTGTTTAGCTGATGCAGGTAGGAAAGTGTTGCTGGTTGATTTGGATCCACAAGGTAATGCTAGTTCTGGGTTAGGTATTGAAAAGGATGATTTAGAGCTTTGTGTGCATGATGTTCTAATTGATGGAGAACCAATTGCTGATATTGTACAACCTACAATGCTTGAAAACCTATTTGTGGCGCCTGCAACAATTCAACTAGCTGGTGCTGAAGTAGAACTAGTTTCCGTTGTTTCACGTGAAACAATGTTGAAAAAAGCATTAGCGTCAGTACGAGATACATATGATTTTATCGTCATTGACTGTCCACCATCTCTCGGATTATTAACATTAAATGCCTTCACTGCTGCTGATAGTGTATTGATTCCGATTCAAAGTGAATTTTACGCATTGGAAGGGGTTAGTCAATTAGTTAAAACGATAACAATTGTACAACAAACATCAAATAAAGATCTTGAAATTGAAGGCGTGCTATTGACTATGTTTGATGGCCGGACAAATTTATCTATTCAAGTAGCTGATGAAGTAAAAAAATTCTTTGGCAATAAAGTATATAAAACAATTATTCCTCGTAATGTACGTTTAAGTGAGGCACCTAGTTATGGGGAGCCAATCATTGTATATGATCCAAAATCCAAAGGTGCTGATGTATATACGAAATTAGCTAAAGAGGTAATTAAAGCATCTAAAACTAAATAAGCACTAGAGATAAATAAGTACTAAAACTCAATAAATATATATTAAAGCGAAGTAAGTACCTAAAGGTAATAAGTATCTGGTAATATGTAGGTATCTAATGCTAAGTATATTAGTTTTTGGTGGTTTGCGTGATTTACATATTTTGAATTTGTAAATATTTGTAAGGCTGAGAGGGTTAGTTGTATGCCAAGAGAAATTAAAAGCAAGAAAAGCAAAGCGTCTGGATTGGGGAAGGGCCTTGAGAATTTGATGAAGGTTGACTCTGTAGAGTCTGTATTGCCTGATAAAGAGATACATGAACTGCCGATTTCTGAGCTAGTTCCAAATGTAGACCAACCACGTAAAAGTTTTGATGAAGATAGTCTAGCTACTTTAGCTGAATCAATCAAGAATCTTGGTATTTTCCAACCTATTGTGGTTCGTAAACAAAAGAATAAATACCAAATTGTGGCTGGCGAGCGCCGTTATCGTGCTGCTATGATTGCTGGATTAAAAACAGTACCAGTTATTGTTAAAAAATATAATACCGAAGAAATGACAGAGGTTGCTCTTGTAGAAAACTTACAACGAGAAGGATTAGATCCCATTGAAGAAGCATTGGCTTATCAAGGATTGATGGATACCTATAAGCAAACGCAAGAAATGATTTCTGCTCGTCTTGGCCGTAGTCGTTCATATATTGCTAATATGGTTCGCCTTTTAAAATTATGTGATTCTGTACAAAAAGATCTTATTGAAGGTGATTTGACGGTTGGCCAAGCTCGTCCATTATTAGCGTTAAGAAGTGCAGCTCAACAAATGGAAGCAGCTGAACGTATTAAAGAGGGCGAGCTAAGCGCTAGACAAGCAGAGGCCCTTGTTAAGTCTATGCAAAATAAATCATCTAAAGCAAAGACTGGTAAACCCCAAAATACGGCAGAAGTTCGTGCTCTAATGGACCGTTTAAAACTAAGCTTAGGGTCCCCTGTGAATATTAAATTCCGTGCAGGCAAAAAGGTACAAGGAAAAATTGAAATTGCTTTCTCCTCTGAAGCTGAATTAGAAAGACTTATTGCATATATGGATGGGCAAGATCGAACAGAAGATGCGGAAACAATAGAGTTTAGAGTATAATTGGCTAGCAAAAGCAAAAGCAAAAGCAAAAGCAAAAGCAAAAGCAAAAGCAAAAGTCATAACAATAGTAATAGCCGTAATAGTAACGATAATAATAACAACAACAATAACAATAATAACAGCTATAGCAATTGTAATAGTCGTAATAATAACAATCTGAGGTAAAAGTGTAGTCTACGGGCTGCGCTTTTACTATATATAAGAAATTTATTAAATAATAAGATAAGACGCAAGACGTTTTATAATATATATGTAATATATGTGAAGGTTAAGTAACAAGGATAGGTTATGGAACAAACACCTAAGGCAAACCGCATACATATTGGCTTTTTTGGCCGTTGTAATGCCGGTAAGTCTACATTGATCAATATGTTAACTGATCAGCCTGTATCGTTAGTGTCCGATGTGGCAGGGACTACAACTGATCCTGTGAGTAAAGCTATGGAAATCTTGCCGCTTGGCCCTGTGGTGATTACCGATACAGCTGGTATAGATGATACAACTGAATTAGGTGCATTGCGCATGGAGAAAACAGAAGAGGTTGTAAAAAAGATTAACTTGGCTGTTTATGTGCTTCGTACCGATGAAGCGCCAACTTCCGACGATATGCATTGGTTAGGTCTTTTAAAACAAAATAATGTACCTATCGCGCTTTTTATAAATGAAATTAATTCGACTAAATTCGATAAGTATTTATATAAAAATGATATAGATGAGCTTAAAGAGAATATAGTAAAGTCTAAAGGAACTATAAAAGAATCTGTAGACAATATAAGTAAAGTTACAAACAATTTAGATGATTCTAAAGATATTGTCGGAAAAGTTATAGTGGGGGAGGGCTATATAGCCGCCCATACAAGCTTATCAGACTTAGCTACTGTCATTGGTTATGCTGACTTCACATCTGATGCGAAACGATTAGAGTTGCTTGATTTACTCGGTGGGCTAACACCACTTGATGTAGAAGGGGAGCAAACTCTTTTACAAGGTTTAGTTGAAGAGGGGGATACAATTATTCTTGTATGTCCTATCGACAGTGCCGCACCAAAGGGGCGACTCATCTTGCCACAGGTGCAAACTATCCGAGAAATTCTCGATTATAAAGGCTTAGCTTTAGTCTGCCAAACAGAAGAATTACCGGCTATGATTCACTCGCTTAAGAATCCCCCTAAAATGGTAATCTGTGACTCCCAAGCGTTTGATCGGGTTGATGAGTTGACCCCTGATTCGATTCCGTTGACGTCTTTTTCTATTTTGATGGCGCGGTTCAAGGGAAAATTACAGGATTTAGTAACTGGTGTTAAGGCTATTAAGAATCTGAAAGCTGGTTCCAAGGTGCTTATCAGTGAAGGTTGTACACATCGTCGTCAATGCGATGATATTGGGACTGTAAAAATACCTAATCTTTTAAAGAAGCAAGGTTATACAGATTTACAGTTAGAATTCACTAGTGGGGGAGCATTCCCTAAGGATGTATCACAGTATGATTTGATCATCCACTGTGGTGCTTGTATGCTAACACGCCGTGAGGTGTTACGTCGTATTGAATGCGCTGTTGTACAAGGTACACCCATTGTAAATTACGGTGTACTCATAGCAGCTCTACATGGTATACTAGAACGAGCAATAAGCCCATTTGTTGACGAACTAGAGGGCTAATAAGTAGCATTGTAATATGTATGTAACACATACATTTAGATATACATTACATGCTTGTTATATACATTGTTATATAGGTATCGTTTATCTATATTAGATATATTAAATATTAGATATATTAAATTAAATTGCATGCAGTCATTTAACTTTCACAATAGGAATGGTATAATTAACTGTTGGAGTTTTGATGATTGTATAGGAAGGAAAATACATGTTCGAATCGATTCAACCGTGGATAGGCATGGTTACCATCGTTCTTGTTATAGTGTTATTCGTATATTGTGTAATCTTACACATCCGTTTAGGTAGCTTGAAAAAGAAATACGATTTCTTTATGCAAGGGGAGCATGGTGCGAGCCTAGAACGTAAATTATCTGTAGAGGTTAGTGAAATTCGCGATGCTGCAAAGGGCCTTGAGTCCTTGTTATCCGAGCAAGTGGCAATCCGTAATATTCAGAGCAATACGATACAAAAAATTGGTTTTATTAAGTATAATGCCTTTGAAAATATCGGAAATGATCTGTCCTTTGCGCTTACCTTGCTAGATGGCAACAATAATGGCATCTGTATCTCCAGTATTTACGGTCGTAGCGAATCTCGTATTTTTAGTAAACCTATTGTGAAAGGTAAAAGTTTAGTAAGTCTTTCACAAGAAGAATTAGAAAGTTTGAACGAAGCGTTGGGTGAGCGTACCAATGAGGAAGCGTTGACGAGCGCTATCGTCTCGAAATAAGGAAGTTTTATGTTGAAAATACCGGCATTCATTTCAAACAAAGTTGAAAGAAATGGTGACAACTGCATATTGACATTAACTACCAAACAAGCGAAACTCGTTGCCATTATTGGTTCTGTAGTATTGGTCTTGGCATTGGTACTCGGTATTTGGGGCATCGTGCGTCAGGCTGAGGTTGTGCAATTACGACAACAAACGCAATTACAATCGGAACAGTTGAAATTGTTACAACAAAAAACAGAGGTTCTGGATAAGAAAATTCAAAACTTAAATCAAATTAGTGAAGAGAATAAGCAAATGTTAAAGGGTGCTGAATCTGGTACACCAGCTCAAGGTGGCGGGGATGGTAGTGACCCAAAGCAGGAAGCCGCTGATAATAGCGAAGTACAGACGTTAACAGCGGCACAATTATCGGCTCGACTGTCCAAAATGGATAAGGAAGCACAAAAATTGCTTGTTAGCTTCTATACGATGCGCAATATTCTTCGTGATGGTGGCGCACAAGATTTGATGGCATTACAATCCATCAACTTCTCCGCTGGTTCTGGTGGTGCTGTGAATAGTACGACACCTAGTATTTGGCCGAGTAAGGGTGTTATTACATCTCCATTTGGTAGCCGTGTTGATCCTGTTACGGGTGCTATTGGTGCATTCCATGAAGGTATCGATATTGCCGATGACTATGGTTCCCAAATTGTAGCTACTGCGGCAGGGGTGGTAACCTTTGCAGGGTATACAAGCGGCGGTTATGGTAACCTCGTTGAAATCGATCATGGCAATGGCTTTGTTACCCGTTATGGCCATAATAGTGCTGTATTGGTAACAGTAGGGATGAGTGTGAAACAAGGTCAAACCATAGCTTTGATGGGTAGTACTGGTAAAAGTACGGGTGCCCACGTTCACTACGAGGTACGCCTCAACAATACACCTGTAGATCCTATGATTTTCTTACCGATTAGCAATTAGATACGCAAAATCAATTGTGATACACGTAAATCAAATACTATATACTCAAAATTAAATACAATACATATGAAAAGAACTTGTTATGCGTGCATATGCGCTTATAGCAAGTTCTTTTTCTTTCTTTTTGTATATATATATTGTAAAATAAAAGTATATGAACGGAGGTATATCTATGAAGGCCTATGTACAAGTTTATACCGGTGAAGGCAAGGGCAAAACGACTGCCGCAATTGGCCTAGCTATTCGTGCCATCGGCGCTGGCAAGAAAGTCCTCTTCTTACAATTTATGAAATCTAAAGTATATAGTGAACATACTATTTTACCTACCTTAACAAATTTAACGTTAGAAACTGTGGGCAAGCCATTCTTTATCATCAAAGAAGGGATGAAGAGTAAGGATGAACTTGCTAAATGGGGCGATGAAGTCGTTGTCTTTGAGTCTGGTAATCCTCCGAAGGATTATGTAGCTCTCATTGAAAAAGGCTATGAACGTGCACTCGCTGCGATCAGCAGTGGTGAGTACGACCTCGTTGTACTTGATGAGTACAATATGGCTCTCTTCTTTGAACTCATTACATGGGATAAAACTAAAGCTTTACTCGATGCTCGTCATCCAGAAACGGAACTCGTATTTACGGGCCGTGGGGCTCCTCAAGAATTAATTGATGAGGCAGATCTCGTAACGGAGATGAAAGAGATTAAACATTACTACCTACAAGGTGTAATGGCTCGAAAAGGCATTGAAAACTAATCATAGGAACACCTAAGGAGGTGATGTGGTTGAGTACAGTGGCTATTGTGGTCCTCGTTATTGTGGCCATTATTGTAGCACTCATCTTGACTATCCTACTGGCACCAATCACATATAGCATCGAAATTGATGGACGGACGCCATATCGTGGTGAGCTGCGCATCAAATGGCTGTGGCGCGTATTTTCACTCCACTTAGCGTACATTCAAAATAAACCATTTTTTAAGGAATTATACGTTTTAGGTGTACTTAAGATCGGTCCTGTGAAAGATTATGAACAATGGCTTGAAAATCGTGTAGATGAAGAATATCAAAAGGTAATGGACGATGATGGCGACATGGCAGAAGCCTTTGCAAAGGCTATGCAAGGAGGCGGACAAGGTCCAACTACAAGCTCCAGCGGTACAAGCTTTGATGACTTGAAGAGCGCCCAAGGCTCCAATACAATCTTTGATGATGAAGAATCACCAGGGGCGGGGAGCTCACCTAATCAAGAGGAACGTAAGGAACGTATTGAACGACCTGATGCGGAATCTAAGGATATGGATGCACAAGCTCGTGCTGATCGGTATGACTCGATTCAACAAGATCCAACGGCTCACATTCAAGATGATGATGAAGTAGTAAGTCGTGTTACTTTTAATAGTGACGGATCTATCAAGGAAAAGGTATTTACGAAGGTAAATGATATTAAAACGACTGTGAAACAACGTTTTGGAAAGCCTGATCCTAATGATCCGGTAGCATCATTCAAGTCTGAAATTCCTACATTCTGGTTTATGAAACACTTGAGAAATACAGAGCTGTGGCGTCAGATATTCCTTGTGTCGAAACGATGCTATAACCATTCTAAACCACGTGATATGGCTATAGAGGGCCGATTTGGTATTGGCGATCCGTATCGGATGGGGCTTATTGCATCTATGTTGTATAGCATTTGGCCTGAGCAAGCAGAGTCTATTGAGATAGATTATGTGAACTGGGTAGCTGAAGGCAGTGGTTATATCAAAGGTCGTATGATTCTTGCCGTATTGGCGTGGTATGGTACTAGATTCTTGGTATCTAAACCTATGCGTTCCCTATTGGGTGAAAGTGCTCGTGTCTTCTGGGTTAAACGGAAGGAAGCAAAGCAGCTAGAAAAGCTAAAAGCTGAACAAGGTCAAACAGCGTAAGGATATATAAAGTCAATTGAGTATATGAGCTGTATTATTATAGCTATAATACTTTCACAAAAAGCGGAGGTACTGTGATGGAGAACAGTAATGTAAAAGAGAATTTGGAAGTCCTATTCGAGAAGTTTAAAAATATGATTAAAGTGGAAACTGTAGTTGGTGAAGCTGTGCAAATCGGCGATACTACGCTCGTCCCATTTGTTGATGTAACCTTTGGCTTCGGTACTGGTACAAACCACTGCACAGCCAATAAAAGCCAAGAATCTGGCGGCGGTGGCGGTGGTGCCAAGATGGAACCAAGTGCGATCCTTGTCATTAAAGGTGACCGCATCGAATTGTTCAACATTAAGGGCAATCCTTACAGCAGCAGCTTTGATCGTCTTATCGGTTTGGTACCTGATCTTGTATCTAAATTGAAATCCGATAAATACATCTATTTAAATGATGAACAATAATTTGGTGAATAATAAACCATTATTTGATGACAAATTATAAATAATTGGTGAAAGCCGAAATGCCCACATGTGTGTTCTGAATATGTTTGTATCGACTGCTTTAAGGGTCTCAGAGTATGCTTGTGGGTATTATTTTAAGTTCTCATAACTTTCATAAGTAGTTCATAGGTCTTTATTATGCTATTTATCATAGTCTTGTGAAAGTTAGCAAGATTTGTTATAGTAAAAATAGTACACTATTGGATTGTATAGTGACACTTTTAATCGAGGAGGATTTCAGATGAAATTATCTAAAAAATTGACTACCTTAGCTATCGTTGGTGCTATGTCTGCTACTGCTGCAGTAGCAAGTGCTGCTAACATTGGCTTAGTAAATATGAGCCAAGTAGTAAATAGCTACCCTGGCTACGGTGCATTAGATATGAAAATGCAACAAGTAGACGCTCAATACCGTCCACAAATTGAAAAAAAAGTACAAGAAATTGAAAAGATTAAAGACTCTGCACAAGCAGAAGCAGAATTCAACAAAACTGTAGCTCCATTGCTTCAAAAAGAAAACGAAGAAATCAATAAAATTGCTCAACCTATGATGCAAGCAATTCATAACACTGTTGAAGCTATCCGTGTTGAAAAACAAATGGACGTAGTATTGGATGATCCATACACAATTCGTGCTGCTGACGCAAACAGCAAAATCGAAAACATTACTAACGAAGTAATTAGTCGTCTTAAAAAATAATAAGCACAAAACCCCCTAACTGAGTAATCAGATAGGGGGTAGTTTATTGTATGGGATACTTACTGTTTAAAATATATTTTGATAAATCCGATAAAGGAGTGAGATCTAATGAAAGAATTTAAAGCATTAGCCACAGAGCGGTATTCGGTTCGAAAATTTGATACTCGACCAGTGGAGCAAGAGAAGGTAGATATTTTGTTAGAAGTAGCTAGATTAGCACCTACGGCTCATAACTACCAGCCGCAAAGACTGCTTGTATTAAATACTGAAGAGAGCTTAAACAAACTAAAAGGCTGCACAAATGGTCACTTTAATGCACCGTTGGCAATCATTGTTTGTTACGATAATACGGTGAGCTGGAAGCGGGAATACGACGATGAAGATTTAGGCGTTGTAGATGCCAGCATTGTAGGCTCTCACATTATGTTTACCGTAGCCGATATCGGTTTAGGTACAACGTGGATTGCTCACTTTGATCCTGCTAAAGTACGCAAGGCATATAACTTGCCTGATAATATCATTCCTGTAGCCATCTTCCCAATTGGTTACCCTCATTCAGACTGTGTTCCTGCACCAGGTCATACGAAACGCTTTGATGTGGGGGAATTTACAACTTATAACTCCTTTTAAAAGAATACTCTTTAGATTGTGTATTATCCTGTGGGTATTTAATAACTATGGATATAACTGAACCACTAAATAGCTATATAAAACCTAATAACTATATTATTTCTTTTTAATACATACACCATATAAAAAGGACAGTTGCTTGTATCAACTGTCCTTTGGTATTTTATTCAGGTTTGTGAATGAGGTTTACAACGAACTCGCTGTCTTCTACGAGTGTTGCTTGGATGTAGTTATCGCCGTTGAATTCCAATACTTGGCCTGGTACGAGTACATGTTCTTCAGTTTCGTTAAGAAGTACTTGTACTTTACCTTTTACTACTGTAAAGATAACATTAGCTTCTGGGTGGTTGTGTTTTTCAACTTGTTCACCAGCTTTGCCGCCTTTTTTTACGATTACATAGTTAGGACCTTGGAATAATAAACCTAATTCTTGATTAACTGTGCCTGCCATAATAGACCTCCTAATTCTAGCTTTTTGTCCATTTTCATCCGTTTATATTTTCTTAATCAAACGAACTGTTATGGATTTATTTTTTCTTAATTGTATATAAACGTGTGCCGTTTTCTTCTGTTGTTACAAGTTCAAAGGCTGGATCGATAGCTTTCACAAAAGCTTCGAACCATGTTTGGTAGGCTAATGCCATGAACTTAGGGTCAATGCCCGCTGTACGCCAGTAGCCTGCTTGTAATCTGTGGTCGCCAACCCAGGTAAATTCTTCTGGGCTTTCAGAAACCACTTGGTCACCACCATCGCAAGGCATGCCATTTACGTAGAAGTTTTGTAACGCATTGTAAATCGCTGGTGCAGTGTGTTCTTCAAGGTTATCTTGAGCCACAACGCCACATGCTTGTCCTTGTACTGCAAAGGCATCTAGAATAGCGGTTACTACGTGTACTGCTTCATCGCCGGAATTTGTGTCGAGCATGTCTTTGATGAAAGCCGCTTCGCGAACGGAAGCAATGTTGATTTGGTTAGCTAACCAGCCGTGAATATTGCCGTGGTCGATGATGTTTTCCAAAGGAATGCTTGGATTGATTGGCTTGCCGTATGTATCTACGGAGATGGAGTGTAGTTCCTCCGCCAAATCATCAACAACTTTAGAAGTTTTTTCTAAAATCAAATTTTCACGCTCAACGAGCAATTGAATTTTGCGATATAACCAGTAATGGATGTGACCTAAGAATGCGGACATATTAAGCTCCTTTTCGTGCTGTTTCTAATTTCTCTACTAAATCGTATACATTAAAACCGTGGATTTCTGCGGCTTGCCATAATGGCTCAGCTGTTGCAGATGGGCAACCTAGGCAACCCATACCAATACCTTGTAATACAGGTACAACATTTGGATAGGTTTCAACGATGTCGCGAATAATTGTGTCTGGAGTGATAGGGGCACCTGCTTCGAGGCGTGGTGCTTCCACTTCAGGATCGTTACCTTGACCTGGTAAGAACACAGCTGGTTCTTCGGACTTGCTTTCAGCTGGAGCCCCTTCAAGGTCGCCCAATACAGCTGCTTTAAAAGCCTCTAAACCAATGCGGTCGATGAATTCGCCCATGCGTTCGATTTGTGCGTTTTCTTTATAGTATGCGATGATTCGATCAACTAATGCAAGAGCTTCTTTTTCTGTTTTAACTTCTGCGATGAGGTCGCCGATGCGAGGATGCGCGCCGCCGCTACCGCCAGCGTATACATTCCAACCTTCTACAGTACCGATAACGCCCACATCTTTCATGCGGCTTTCAGTACAAGAATTTGGACAACCGGACACGCCGATTTTCATTTTGCTTGGCATTTCAAGGGACAAGTACTTGCGTTCGATTTGCATGCCAAGATGTACGCTGTCTTGTTTAGCGCGTTTACAGAAGGTAGTACCTGGGCAGATTTTTACGCTGCGTACGCGGTTAGATACAGTGTACGCTGGCTCCATGCCAAGCATCTCCCATGCTTTATCTACGTCTTCTGCTTTCAAATTCGTAATCATAATGCGTTGGCTGCCAGTTAATTTAAGAACGGCGCCGAACTCATTCGCTACGTCGATATATTTTTGTAATTGATCAGGTTGAATGAAACCTCCTGGAATGCGAGGTGTAATTGCATAACGGCGTTGGCCGTTTTTAATGCGTTGTAAATTTGCTGCAATTTGTGCCATGATAAATCCTTTCTCGAGCCCTCTCTGCGGAGAATAGTGGCTAAAACTACTTAGTTAATCTATAAAACTCTTTGTATATTAATTATTTACGCCCTAGGGTTTTGTGAAAGCTTCGCACATATATACGGACAAGTGGGATGAGATCAACTAGGCGATGCCTCAACAAAACCCGACGTAATGATCAGTATGGGTATTTAGAATACTGACCCGACGCTCTTAGTATAAACCATTTTAACAAACAATAATGTAACCCAAGCTACAAAAATAGAACTTTTTAATATTAATTATTGATTGTTACTAACTATAATTATATACGATACTGTTTACAGATGAAACCCAGGGGTTATATATCGTATAATAGACATATAGAATGTTCTTGATGTAGGAGAAACGATGAAAGTCCTTTACGATACTATTTTAAAAGCAACATATATAGGTCGCCCGAATCGTTTTGTGGTGACTTTAGATTTGAATGGTGAAAGCATACTCGCTCATTTGCCAAATCCTGGTCGCATGTGGGAGCTTTTGTTTACGGGGGTAACGATGTACATCGTCCCTCACGACAAGCCAGATGCAAAGACGAAATACCGCGTGATAGGTATAGAACGTGATGGCGTTGTTATCATGCTCGACACAAACTACAGCAACGATGTGGCGCAATATTTAATCGAAAATAAACGTATCCCTGGTTGGGAGGAGTGGCGCGTAGTGAGACGGGAGTATGCGGTTAAACTACACGGCACATCATCTCGCTTTGACTTGCTCCTCACCAATGATAAGGGCGATGAGTTCTTACTAGAGGTTAAGTCCTGTACTTTGTTCTCCAAGACGGGAGCCATGTTCCCTGATGCGATTACAGAGCGAGGCCGCAAGCATTTATTGCATCTGAAAGAGTTGCAAAATGAAGGCTACCACACAGGTGTTCTGTTCCTCGTGCAATGGGATCAAGCACAGTGGTTCTTGCCAGATTATCATACGGATTTGAAATTTGCCCGTACTTTTAAAGAGGTAGCACCTTTTTTAGATTGGAAAGCCGTTGCTGTGGCTTGGGATGAAACTTTCACCATGCCTACGGTGACACACGAATGTTCCTATCCTAGTAGTATCCTCGACACAGAGGCTCATGATAGTGGCGTGTATGTGATGGTCATGAACCTCGATCACGATTTAGATCTCGAAATCGGTTCTAAAGGGATAATGCATTTCAAATCTGGTTACTATATGTACGTTGGCTCTGCGAAGGCAAATTTGACGAAACGCATTGAACGTCATAAACGAAAACGGAAGAAAATGCACTGGCATTTAGATTACTTCCGAGGTCACTGCGAAATGATAGCAGGCTTGCCAATACGTACCAGTGGGCGACCGCAGGCTATGACAATTTCCGCTCAGGAACGGCAGAAAGGTAAATTTTATGATGATTCGGCTGCTCGTGAAAGTGCAGATGTAGATCTAACTAAAATTGACGTAGAATGTGCTCTCGCTGATGCGGTGCGAGCTATTGCGGAATGGAATGTACCGAATTTTGGGTGCAGCGACTGTGAGTGCAACAGCCATTTATTCGGAATGAGCGAAAACCCGATACACAATCAATTCTTTATGAATGTAATAGAAAATTACAGGATGAATATGCTAGATGAACTAGTTAATAGGTAATTATTATTGATGGGGCCCGAGAACTATATACATAATTAATTAAAAAGTGCTATTACCTATCTCTTCGCTCCATAGTGACCTAAGTCGCTCATCAATAGGTAATAGCCCTTTTTAATACGCTAGTTATAAAGGTGTCCCATCAATAATAATATAGTCCTATCCATAGTTATCCCAGCATATTCATTCTATAGTTTTTACATAGAGAGAGGGGAGGTTTTGTGTATGAGGTTGTTTAGGTATGTGTTGTTAGGTATCGTTGGTGTTTGTAGTGTTGTGTTGAGTGGTTGTTCTTTCATTTGGACGACGGAGAATGGTGATCCTGCGACACCAGAGGATATCAAGTCTAGCGTGGAGAAGGAGTTTTCGGTTGTGCATCCGAATCTTGTTCTTCAGTCATCTGTGGTGGAGAAGGAGAAGCCATTCCAGCGAAATGTGTATGTGTTTTATGATGAAAGTAATGGTATTTCCTTTACTACAAATTCTGTAGTCAAGTGGCCAACATTGCCGGCCCCTGGTGGCGAGCGAAAAAATGATGCGGATTTTGCGTATTCACAAGCGTATTTAGTTCATTTGAATGGTTCGTTAGTGGAACGTGCTAAGCAGTATGGCATACGGATGGCGACGCACGAGGAAGCCTTGGAGCTAGCTAAGTCTAAAGCGACACGTGTAGCAGGTACTAATAAGATATCTCTATTCACATATGATGAGATTATCTTTGTAGACGAATCTGTAAAGGGTGGAGATATTCTAACCTTTATGAAATCTATATATAGCCTGTATAAACCGCAAGACAACCCAGCGTTATTGCACCCTCGTTCTGATAGAAGCGTAGGCTTTTATTATCTACCAAAAGGAGAAGCGGACAAAACAAAAGCTAAGTATTTGATCGCCTTTCGATTTATGGCAAAAAATGATTGGAAAGAAACCATGCTAACAGGTATTGGTAGTACTGGTAACGACACTTCGGCTGTAGAACGAGACTTTGCTAGCATTTTAGATGATATGATACAACATGCGGTGCATTAACTTTGAGAGCTATGGTAATATACATTGAAAAATGATAGCTCGATATAACCGATATTTAGTATGTAAATAGACATAAAAGATAGCGTTAACACCTTAAAAATGCTATAATTATATGATGAATTAGTATCAGTGTTAGTAAAATGAGGTGAGATTGTGGCAGACCAACAATGGTCCCACGGGAATATTCATCCCGTTCAGATTGATAAAGAAATGAAGAATGCGTACATCGATTATGCAATGTCCGTAATCGTAATGCGTGCGCTTCCAGATGTGCGCGATGGCTTGAAACCAGTACATCGTCGTATTTTGTATGCGATGCACGAAACAGGCATGACGCCAAATAAACCGTACAAGAAATCCGCTCGTATCGTCGGTGACGTACTCGGTAAGTATCATCCACATGGTGATAGTTCCGTTTACGATGCGACGGTTCGTTTGGCGCAAGATTTCAATACGCGCTACCTCTTGGTAGACGGTCACGGTAACTTTGGCTCCATCGACGGCGATAGTGCCGCTGCGATGCGTTATACCGAAGTACGTATGGCGAAGATTACAACAGAAATGCTTGCCGATATCGACAAGGAAACTGTTGATTTCATGCCGAACTATGATGAAAGCTTGCAAGAACCAACTGTATTGCCAGCGAAGATTCCTAATCTTCTCATCAATGGTTCCAGCGGTATCGCCGTAGGGATGGCGACAAATATTCCACCACATAACCTCAACGAGGTATGTAATGGCCTAGCGATGCTCATCGACAATCCGGATGTGACTGTAGATGAATTGATGACCGCTATTAAAGGTCCAGACTTCCCAACTGGAGCGCTCATTTTGGGCCGAGAAGGCATCAAAAAAGCGTATTCTACAGGTCGTGGTAGCGTTAAAATGCGTGCTCGTGCGACCATCGAAGAGATGTCTAAGGGAAAGCATAAAATCGTAGTGACTGAGATTCCGTACCAAGTTAATAAGGCTCGCGTTATCGAAACAATTGCGAACTTGAGCCGTGATAAGGTTATTGATGGCATTACAGCACTTCGCGATGAATCTGACCGCCAAGGTATGCGCATCGTTATCGAATTACGGGCTGACGTGCAACCAGACATCGTACTTAACAAATTATATAAACACACTCAACTTCAAGAAACATTCGGCGTGATTATGCTCGCTCTCGTAGATGGACATCCTCGCGTATTGAATTTGAAAGAAGTATTGGGTTACTACTTAGATCATCGTCTAGATGTTATCGTACGCCGCACTCAATTCGAGCTTAACAAAGCCGAAGCGCGTGCTCATATCTTGGAAGGCTTGTTGATTGCCCTCGACCACATCGATGAAGTAATCGCTACAATCCGCAGTTCCCAAACTGACGAAATTGCACGCAATGCATTAATGCAAAAATTCGGGCTTTCAGAAAAACAAGCGGTTGCCATCCTCGACATGCGTTTACGCCGTTTAACAGGCTTGGAACGCGAGAAAATCGAAGAGGAATACAAGGAATTGTTGGCATTGATCGAAGATTTGAAAGCTATCTTGGCTAACGAAGCGCGTCAACGACAAATTATCAAAGACGAACTCGATGATATGAAGAAAAAATACGGCGACCCTCGTCGTTCTGAAATCACCATCGATACGTCCGACCTTGATGTAGAAGACCTCATTGCTGACGAAGAAATGGTTATTACCTTGACTAAACAAGGTTACATCAAACGCATGAACGCGAACGTATATCGCAACCAACATAAAGGCGGCGCTGGCGTTATCGGTATGAAGACGAAGGAAGATGATTATGTAACGCAAATTATGCATGTGCGGACCCATAATACATTGTTATTCTTCACATCTACAGGCCGTGCATATCGCCTCAAGGCGTACGAAGTGCCGGAAGCAGGCTCCCGCAACTCTCGTGGTACCGCTATGGTTAACGTATTGCCACTCGCAGTAGGCGAATCCGTTACGACTATGATCGACCTTGAACGGGTCCATGAAGATGTAAATTTATTCATGGTCACTGAGTTCGGCGTTGTAAAACGTACAGCTATTGAAGAATACCGCAATATCCGTCGTTCTGGTCTCAATGCGATTAATCTCGACGAAGGCGATCGTTTGATTTCCGTTAACGTAACGACTGGCAACCAAGACATCTTGATTGGCACTAAGTTGGGTATCGCTATTCGCTTCAGCGAGCACGATGTGCGCCTCATGAAACGGGCAGCTCACGGCGTGCGCGGTATTAAATTAAATGCAGGCGACGTGGTTGTAGGCGCTGGTGTTCTTAATACTGATGAAAGTGAAGCACAAGTGTTTACTATCTCTGAAGAAGGTTTTGGTAAACGCAATGATGCGGAAGCTTATACATTGCAAAAACGCGGTGGTAAAGGCTCTAAGAACTTCAAGATTACTAACAAAACCGGCGATGTAGTAGCCGTAGAGGTTGTTCATAACGATGACGAAGTCATGCTTATCTCTGAGCAAGGTAAAATCATCCGCTTCAATATGAATGACATCGCTGTGAAGAAGGGCAAAGCTATCTCTGGTGTGAAAACACAAAACCTCGACGAAGGTGATAAGGTAGCTAGTATTGCTGTTATTCCAGGCGCTGAAATCGAAGAAGAAGTAGAATAATATAAAACACTATATAACTATTAAGTAACCATGGGCGATCATCTTAGATGGTCGCCTCTAGTGTTGAGGAGTTTAAAAATGAAAAAATGGCTAGCTGCTATGTTTGCAGCAGGAGTTTTCTTTGTAGGTGGCTTTGGTCAAGCTAGTGCTGCTGACTGGTACTATATCGATGCTGATGCTGACGATGCGGCATGGTTTATTGACAACTCTTCTGTATATAAAACAGATGATGCGGCTACAGTACTTGTTAAAATTAACAATGTAGAAGGCTTTACATATATCTACACAGTACGGATCGATCGCAAAGAAAAAACATGGACAGAACTTGATACAACAGTATATAGCAATGCTGGTATAGCATTGCTATCCAGTAAAGAAGCACAAAAACCTACGAAAATTGAACCGGATACCATGGGGGCGGAAGTTATGCAGGCCCTATGGGGTAAATAATCCAACAATTTAATAGAAGCTGATATTCGCTCTGTCTATTTAGATACTCAGAACGTATAAGTAGCCCCGAACTATCCTGAAAGCCTCCATAGTGACCTAAGTCGTTTTCAGAATAGTTCGGGGCTTTCTATATTATTAGTACTCTTACAGAGCGAATATTCATATTCAATCGTGTCAGATTCATTTTTTTCATACAGAGAGAATATTCCAAGGTGAGTGTGTTTTTGTTTTAGGTAGGTGTGTTATTGAATAGATATGACAAAGAGGCTGTAATTAAAACTTAGTTTTAATTACAGCCTCTGGATTAGATTGTATTAACTATTATGATGGGAAAATTTAAATACTTCTTTTAAACTTATAATAACCAGAATTAGTGTAATTCCCCATCCAATTCGAGTTGCTAATAATAAATCATTTGACCAGATATTTAAGCAAGTTGCACCAATAGCTGAACCGATTGAAATCGCAACATTTTGCAGCATTCGTTGCAAAGCTCCTGTACTTCCTTGGATTTCCATAGGACTGGCTTGCATAATACTGGCAATATTAGCAGGTTGAAAGTATCCTCCACCAATACCGTAGATGAATAATCCTAATGTTAAGAGTTGATAAGGCCAGTTAGGATTGATCAGTAAGAGAAAAATCAAGGATATGATAATAATACTTAGACCAATATGGCTAAATAGCTTATTTTTATTGCCGTTATTGATTTTACTGGATATTCTTGAAAAAAGCACCAGCCCTGTAGGAGCTCCTAGAACAAGAAATCCAGTTTGCCCCACTTCTAGATGATATGATTGTTCAAAAATGAAGGGGGGAAGTAAAAAGATCATTGCAGAGGCAAAGCCAAAAGTAACTGTTTGAAAAAGGTAAGAGATTACTTGAGGATTATTTTTTAATCCTTTGATATCGATAAGTGCGTGTTTGTTCTTAAGTTCCACATAGTAAAATATAATTCCGAGCAACAAGCTAGATAGTATCAGGATTATACCAACTACAAATAGATGTGATTTGTTTAATAAAGATAATCCTAATAAGAGAGAAACTAACATGAGAGTGTTTATAGTAATTCCAAGCATATCTAATTGTCGGTTGTTGTTTTTTTCGGAGAGTTTATTGAGAAGGAAATTATTACATGCAATTCCGAGAATTACAAAAGGAATATTTATCAAAAAAATAAGTTGCCAGAAACTTAAAGAAAGTATAATCCCGCCTAAAGAAGGCCCTAGGATGGGGCCTAGACCAATCATAATTCCTAGAATACCAATAGAGCTATTTTTACGTTTTTCAGACACTAAAGTTGTAATTAGTGCGGCAGAAGTAGCTTGTAAAGCAGCGGCTCCTATGCCTTGAAAAATTCGTCCAATAATCAATAAATTGATATTGTTAATTAAGCCACAAAATAGAGAACTCAGACCAAAAAGCATGAATCCTAAATAAGAAATTTTTAATTTTCCAAATTTATCGCTTAATACGCCTAAAGGTAGGATAGAGATAGCTAAAGCTAAAGTATAACCAGTTATTGTGAAGGCTGCAATATCAGTTGAAGTTTGAAACTGTTCTTTTAAAAAGGGTAATGCTATATTGATAATTCCTGTATCAAGAGTGGATAATAACATTCCCATACCTGCAACAATTGTTATGAGTAAATCTTGCAATTGTTTATTCATAAAGATTTCTCCTTTTCTTTAAAACTATTAAGTATAATATAATAAGTCTAAAGTCTATAATCAAACGATTCAAAAAATATCGAATCGTTCAGGAGGATGTTTATGGCTATTAGAATTCGGTTTAGCGATTATGCTTTGAAAACAAATGAAACGTTGATACAAAGAATACAATTTGTGTATTCCCCTCTAAATGAACTTTTTAGAAGTTTACATGTTCTTCTAAATCCTCGCCATCATGGAACTAATATTGACTGGGTGATTGAGATACAAGATAAACTTACTGAAGAATTTTATGAGAATCTTCATTATTTCCAACTTTTTTATGAACTTGGGGTCTCTCCTATTTTGCTTTGTAATTTTCGCTCTCATATGACAACGATTGAAGAGGAAATACAAAATTTAAAGGAATTTCTTGCTAATTATTCAACTATTCGATTAATTGAGTATTTGGAGAGAATAGTAGATGATAGAGAAAATGCCTTTATTCCAACATTAGCTAAAGGACTAGAGTGGAAAGATTTTTCTTTAAATGAAAATGATCAATTGCTTAAAGATTTGAGACGAAATGCTACAAGTGTTTACAGGAGACTTTTTTCTTTTATTGATTGGTATAGAAAATCAATTTTTGATGATACTTGGAAAGAAAAATCAATTGAGCAAAAGCTTTTAATTGAAATACAAAAGCAATCTTCATTTTTGAGGGAAAAAGGTTTTATAGAGATGTTTAATCATTTACAAATTGATCGAATCCATTGGGAAAAAGATGCCTTATCCATTATTAAACCTTTTGACCAAGAGATTCATTTAAAGGATAGCGATTCTATTATGTTGTTACCAAGCTATTTTATTTGGCCACATCTGTTTGTTGAACCTTTTAATCAAGGAATTGCTATTACTTATGATATTATGGAGCAACCAAGTTACTATAACTCCACGCCGGAGGAATTAGTTACTATTTTTAAAGCTTTGAGTGATTCAGTGCGGCTACAAATTATGAACTATATTTTGGAGAAACCATGTACGACGCAGTCTTTAGCACAAATTTTATTAATGACTGATTCAAGTGTATCGAGACACTTACAAATTTTAAAAGATGCAAAGTTATTGAAAGCAAGAAAAGTGAAGAAGTTTGTTTTATATGAACCGACAGAGTTAGTTACTCAACTTATGCCAAATTTCTATCGCTTCTTTCGAAATTAAGAGAAGATGAATTATCATGTTGTGGGTTGATAGAGATAGTTTTCATATAACATTTAGTTTTCCCTTATATACTAATTTGTATATTTTTGTATTTTCTTTGAGAGGTATTAATATGAAAAAAACATTGGCAGCTGTTTTGGCAGCAGGTGCATTATTAATCGGCGGTATTGGTAGTGTTGATGCGGCTAATTGGTATACAGTAGGCACTGATAGCAATGGTGTTACTTGGTCTATCGACAATGATTCTGTTAAAAAAGACGATAAAAAAGCGGTAATGGACATTAAAGCTATGGACTACGAAGGTTACCACTACATCGTGACTGAAGAGTTCAATCATAAAAAACGGGAAGTTAAAGATCTTAAGGTGACTCTTTATAACCCACAAGGTTATGTTGTGAAAGAGGAACAAGTTAATAAAGATAGCCGTAAAGTTGAGCCAGGTACGCCTGCGTACGCTGTATTCCAACTTATTTGGGGCGGTAAATAATTGAATCCTACAGATGAGTACACTGTTAATTAGTACAGGCTTGTCTAGATTGAATGATTTTGTGAAAGCTTCACTTGCGCACGTTCTCCTATGGAGGGCGTGCGTTTTTTTGTACGCCGAATAGGCATGACTAAACCCCCAGTTAAACTGGGGGTCAGTAAAATTTCTTAGAGAAAAGGAAAGAACCTCCTAGTGCTAAAATGGAGTTGGTCTGGCAACCACAACATTTCAACATAGGAGGTTCAATGTCAATGAATGACGTAAAAAGCTTATCACATAGTAAATGGAGATGTAAATATCATATTGTTTTTGCTCCAAAGTATAGAAGGCAAATAATTTATGGTCGGATAAAAGCTGATGTAGGTAAAATTCTAAGAGATTTATGTAAGAGAAAAAATGTAGAAATTATCGAGGCAGAATGCTGTCCGGATCATATACATATGCTAGTAACAATTCCACCACATTTAAGCGTATCAAGTTTTATGGGATATTTAAAAAGCAAAAGTAGCCTCATGATATTCGATAAACACGCAAATTTAAAATATAAGTATGGAAATAGACATTTTTGGTGTAGAGGATATTATGTGGATACGGTGGGAAGATATGAAGGAGCGATAAAAGAGTATATTCGCAATCAGTTACAAGAAGATATAGCACAAGATACATTAAACTTTAAAGAATATACCGACCCGTTTACGGGTGAGCCGGTAAAATAGGCAAAATAAAAGCCCCCGAGTAGGGGGCAGCCAGTGGTAATAGAGTGGTTGTCAGATCATTCAATGCCCTCTTTAGAGGGCCACCACTAGAGAAAGACCCTTATAGGGTCAGGGCAAACCACCCGTTCTACGGGTGGTTATGATTATGTGAATTATTTATTGTTTCATGGTAAAATGTGATTTATATTACACTTTTTCGGAGATTTTGTGCAAAAGTGTAACAATTCTACATAGTATAAACTTTCACTATAGCGTATACTATAGGTAAGATGCAGAAGTATGGCTTGGGCGCAGTGCTCCGTAGTTTGGCATATTTCGCCCCAATAGGTTTGGTAGTTATAGTTTGTTAGAGGAGGTCCTCATGTCTCAATACGAATTTATCGATAAACGCGTGCCGATTGCACTAGACAATCCATCCATTTATCACGACATTTCCAAGTGTAAAAACTGTACGTTATGCCGTCGCGCTTGTGCGGATGTAATGAGCGTACTTGATTACTACGACCTTGATGCAAATGGCGATGTGCCTGTATGTATCCATTGCGGTCAATGTGCGGCAGCATGCCCATTCGACTCCATGCATGCTAAATCCGAGCTTGAAAAGGTAAAAGCAGCCCTTGCAGATCCTGAAAAAATCGTCGTAATCCAAACGGCTCCGGCTGTTCGTGTAGCCATTGGTGAAGGCTTCGGTTATGAACCTGGCACATTCTTGGAAGGCAAAATGGTTGGTGCCTTGCGTGCACTTGGTGCAGACTATGTAGTAGATACTAACTTTGGTGCGGACTTAACCATTATGGAGGAAGCATCCGAGCTTGTAGAACGCCTTAAAAACGGTGGTCAAATTCCTCAGTTTACAAGCTGCTGCCCAGCGTGGGTTCGCTTTGCGGAAATCTACTTCCCTGAATTGATTCCTAACTTGTCTTCCACACGTTCTTGTATCGCTATGGAAGCGGCCATGATTAAAACGTACTTTGCAGAGAAAAAAGGCATCGATCCTCGTAATATCGTATCCGTATCTGTAAACCCTTGTACGGCTAAAAAAGCAGAAACGAAACGGGAAGAAGAAAATGCGGCGGCTCGTTACCATAATGATGAATCCCTTGGCATGGATACAGATATTTCCATCACAACTCGTGAGTTCATCCGTTGGATCCAAGAGGAAAACCTCGACTTCAATGCCGTTGAAGATTCCCAATTTGATGACTTAATCGGTATGGAAACTGGCGCATCCATCATCTTCGGTAACACTGGTGGGGTTATGGAAGCGGCGATGCGTACGGCTTACAAGCTCATCACTGATAAAGAGCCACCTCCATATGCGTTGACTCATCTCGAAGACGTTCGCGGTATGGAAGGTGTAAAAGAGGCAACTGTTCAATTGGGTGATGATGTAACATTGTCGGTTGCTGTTGTTCATGGCGGTAAAAATACACGTGACTTCTTGAATGCATTGAAAGACAGTGGCAAACACTACGACTTCATCGAAGTTATGGCGTGCCCAGGTGGCTGTATTGGTGGCGGTGGTCAACCGCGCACTAAATTGCCTCAAGCAGTTAAAACTAAGGAAGCCCGTATCGGCGGTCTTTACGAAGCTGACGAAAACTATAAATGGGTTGCGTCCTATGAAAATGAAGAAATCCAAACATTGTACAAAGATTTCTTAGGCGAACCATTGGGCCATAAGGCACACGAACTTTTACATACACACTACACAAATCGTAGTGCAGTTCTTGGTACTCGTAAAGATGTAACACCTGAAACATGCCCAACATCCCCTAAATTCAAAGGCTAATGATAGCCGATTGCTTGAATATGGTGCAAGATGGTGTTGACTATGTGCCAGTAAAGAAAGAAAAATTTAAAGGTTAATAATAGTCGATTACTCAAACAGCAGGCTGTTATAAAGTAATCAAATGTTTATACACTCATAGTAGCGTTAGCCATTTAGGGTATAACAACATAAAATAGAAAATCCTACGGGTCATGAGTGACTTGATACTCACGTAGCCTTTTGTTACAGTGCGGTCACTTTTTAAACGATTCGTAGGATTTTTTTATATAATTATTCAAAATTCACATATTTTTACTGTATAACTTTATTATAATAATTCAGTATAAAAAAATTATTTTATTATGAGGAAAAGATGAATCATTTAGTGTATAATATAAAAATATACTGTACGGATCAAGAGGGGACTTATGGGTGTTGCATTGGGAGAGCAACATAGAAAGCCCATAATATTCATAATATTGCGTAAGCATTAAGGAGCTTTTAGGAGAGATGAACCAGTTTTTTCGGCGGGTCCTGAGTGGCATCGCCTTATTAGTTGCTGTCGTTGGTACAACTGGATGCCAACATGAGAGTCAGGCAGAACAAGAAACGGTACGAACCGTATCGTACCGTGCCGTCATGGAGTCCGACAAGCCGGTTTCTGAAAAGGTGGACACTTGGCTTGCGGCCATGTCTCAAGAGGATAAGGTGGGGCAGCTGATGATGATCAGCCTTCATGGCAGTACGATAGGACAATCCCAAAAGGATGTGATCCGAAAATACCGTGTCAGTGGCGTTATGCTAACGAATGAAAATCTTATTAATAAGAACCAAGTGAAAACTTTCACCAGCGATATTATGCAAACGGCGATAACCTCTAGCATGGTGACACCTTATATTGCGGTGCATCGTGATCGCATATTGCATGGGAATGAAAGTTTCTTGCGGTTGCCGAAGCCCAATCGGTGGGGGCAATTGCCTATGGATCGTATCATCAACTTGGCCACGCGATCTGCTATTGAAATGCGGGATATGGGTTTTAACCTAGTTATTGGGCCTAATGCTAATCTTGGTGTACCTAATATGTCCTATACATCCGATCCCACGTGGGCAGGCCATATAAACCTTGCCATGGTGGAGCGTTACCAAATTAATCATATGTGGTTCGCTTATAACTACTTTCCGGCGGTGACCTTAGGGGATGCGTCCTTTGGATCTGCTAATGAGGCGAAAGCGTATCTCAGCAATAATGATGTAGCCGTCTTTAAACGTCTCATTGCACAGACGACGGCGAATAGCTATATGCTCGTGATGAGCCATATTCAAATTCCCGCTATCGATAACGAGAATTTGGCGAGCTCCTCTAAGGCGATTATTGATGGTTGGCTTCGCAAGGAGCTTGGCTATAAAGGTATCGTTATGACAGACCGTATCGATGTGGGTGCGTTGCAATCCAATCAAAAGATAGGCGATTACGCTGTGGCCTCTATCTTGGCGGGCAGTGATCTCATCCTTGTTGATGCGGATACGATTCATATCGATGAAGTCCATCGTGCGCTGACCCAGGCGGTGGCGGATGGAACGATTACGACCGAGCGCCTCAACGAATCAGTTAAGCGCATTTTATTGATGAAAATGCAAACTCAAATTGAACCATAAAATATGTAGATATATCAGATTATGTAATTAGATATTTATTATTAAGAAGCTTAGTATAAGAACATTCAGTAACAATTTAATATACTTTACATGCAAATGACGTGCTTACCAAAAGGTATAGCACGTCATTTTTAACATATATAGATTAAAATATAAAATATATAGTTTAATATGTATATCTTATAATGTATAACTTATATAACCATGCCTTATAGGATATGTTGATATCAAACATATCTGGGAATAAAGTAATCATAAGGCCTTTTATGATAGTAAGGTAATACGTATCACATGAAAGCTCTGATTTGATGGGTAAAAAAATTAACATAATAAAAAGCTATGTTAACTATATGAAAAAAAGTTTAATAATGATTTAAAATTATGATATAATAATTTCCGTAAATAGTTGGAGGTGAGTATATGAATTTTGTGGGACGTGCTGAGATTATAGAGAGTATCCAGTCCCGTATTGCATTGGGCCGAATGAGTTTATGTGTTGTATATGGCCCTCATCGCAGTGGTAAATCCTATGTGGCTTCGCAGCTTGTACGCCGTCATAAGGCGGTATACTTGGCGGGGCGCATGGCTAATGAATCAGTCCATGTGGCTGATATAAATAGAGCGCTAGAGGCACGTTTTGTTCCTGCTGATGCTCAAGACAAGTTTGAGCCTGTAGAGACCTTGCATGAGGCCTTTGTAAGACTTTTTGAAAGTAGTGTGAAAACACCTCAAACTGTGGTGATTGATGATTATCCTGCCTTGGTAGAGGCTGTATCTCAGTTTCCAATTCACTTGCGCGATTTATTAGATACCTATAAAGATACGAGTCGTTTGAACATCATTTTGATGGCGAATGGCATGGAACAGCTCGATGGCCGTATCATTGGCAATCGCAGCCTTATCGGACCTTTCGTGTCCGAATATCTCGAGGTGAAACCATTTTCCTTGGTTGATATGAAATCCTTGGGCCTTCACTATGCAAAGGATGATTTGCGCACCGTCTTTGCCGTAACCGGTGGGTTACCTGCCTATGTGCAATACTTTGATAATGGTGAAAGCATCGATACGAATATTATTAATTTGTTCTTCTCAGTAACGGGAGCTCTCTTTGAAGAAACACAATATATCTTGCATCGAGATATGAAAAATATAACGGGTGCCAATGCCATTTTAACGGGTCTTGCTAGCTTGGAAAGACCGTACTACGTGGAGCTTTTACAAGAAAGCCAAATTAAAAGTGGCACGTTCACATCTCGTTTGAACGATCTTATGTCCATGGGGCTCGTGGGCCGCATTCAGGCAAGTAGTCGTGGGAACGCGAAGTACGCGGATTACCATTTCACGAACAGTATGTTCCATTTCTGGTACCGCTATGTATATAAATACTGGGGAGACATCGTGCGCGGTTATGGTGCTGATGTATATTATAATCATGTAAAACCGCAGCTAAACGACTTTGTTCAAGCCGCGTGTATTGCGGTTTAAGTAGACAATTTCAGATTGAATACTATTATTTAAAGATTGAATACTATTACCCAATGATAGTATATATTTCCTCTAAAAAATGACACCACATTACATATGTGGTGTCATTTTTAGTAATTGTACGCCGAATAGGCATGACTAAACCCCCAGTTAAACTGGGGGTCAGTAAAATTTCTTAGAGAAAAGGAAAGAACCTCCTAGTGCTAAAATGGAGTTGGTCTGGCAACCACAACATTTCAACATAGGAGGTTCAATGTCAATGAATGACGTAAAAAGCTTATCACATAGTAAATGGAGATGTAAATATCATATTGTTTTTGCTCCAAAGTATAGAAGGCAAATAATTTATGGTCGGATAAAAGCTGATGTAGGTAAAATTCTAAGAGATTTATGTAAGAGAAAAAATGTAGAAATTATCGAGGCAGAATGCTGTCCGGATCATATACATATGCTAGTAACAATTCCACCACATTTAAGCGTATCAAGTTTTATGGGATATTTAAAAAGCAAAAGTAGCCTCATGATATTCGATAAACACGCAAATTTAAAATATAAGTATGGAAATAGACATTTTTGGTGTAGAGGATATTATGTGGATACGGTGGGAAGATATGAAGGAGCGATAAAAGAGTATATTCGCAATCAGTTACAAGAAGATATAGCACAAGATACATTAAACTTTAAAGAATATACCGACCCGTTTACGGGTGAGCCGGTAAAATAGGCAAAATAAAAGCCCCCGAGTAGGGGGCAGCCAGTGGTAATAGAGTGGTTGTCAGATCATTCAATGCCCTCTTTAGAGGGCCACCACTAGAGAAAGACCCTTATAGGGTCAGGGCAAACCACCCGTTCTACGGGTGGTTATGATTATATATTTTCAGCAATTACCCTTTTAATCGCATACTTATGTTGTACTTTGGATAGAAATAAAGGCTCAAATATAACAGAATATAGGGAAATTCCAAGGAATTGCGGATTTGTCAAAACACTCTTTCCGCGGTATTGTGTACATAAGCGCTATGCCATGGCAGGAAAGGGGATTTATGTTATATACCAACGAAGAACCTTTAGTACAAAGAACATGTATTAAAACTGCAAACCTACAACATGACAACTATCAGTCAAAAAAATTAGAAACACAGGCATTACCATCTCATTCTTTATTATCGAAAGCTGATGAGTCTAGCCGAAGTATTCCAGAGAAACTGAAATTACAGACCCTCGTCTGTGGTCATCAAGTTTTATCGTCCTTGTCGGACAAGAGTCTCGTGTCCATTTGTCAGAAGCCAAATATGAGGATTCAGACGGTAGGGTATCAACCGTGGTCCGTTGATGAGCTTCGTCATGATGCGGCACAAATCGAGCTCTGTCGCAGGTATCGACCGCTCATCTTGCACTATACGAATCGCATGGGAAACCGTGAGTTCCGTGAGGACGTAGAGAGCTATCTTTGGGCCATCCTCATAGAATCGATTTATAGCTTTGATTTGGACGGACCCGTACCGTTCGCAGGCTTTGTGAAAGCTGGCATCATGTACGGTTACATGAGGTACTGGAAGCGGGAGCGATTGCGTTATCGCCGTGAAATTCACATCCCAGATCGTACCACCGATGATGGAGAAGTCGCCTTTGGTATGGATATCTTCGCATCTGGCGAGAATGTGGCGGATATGGTAATGAGTGCCGACGAAGAGCATAGATTGCGAGCACGCCTCGTATGGGCCTTAGGCAGACTATCTCCTGATCAACGGGACCTACTGCGCCGTGTCTATGGTGAGTGTCAAAGCTTGGTATCGGTTAGTGAAGAGTTGAATTGCAGCCGCCAAGCCATCCAACGGCGTCACGAACGAGCTATTCGAAAGCTGCGTAGATATTTGAGTACGGACTTTGAAGACTTGCATATACATTAGTTATTATAATTTAATTTCTTATTTATATCCTATATATTGCATATTTCTTTTAATCTCGATTAACGAATATACATAAAATATGCAATTCTCAATTTAAATGAGAAAATAATGACACATAAAGGTATATATAACTTTTACAAGATCATAAAGTCTTTAATTATACATAAACTTCTATAGTTTTGTATATATATTTACAAATTATACAGGCTGATATACAATTAAGTCAGCAGCAGATTAAAGCATGCTAATCTGCTTTCACAGAACACGTGTTCATTGTATTGTTGAAAGGAATGTTCCTGATTAGATTGGAGAGGATTCCATGGCAATAGATGATAAACTAACAGATTTAATGGTCGCTCGGCTATCTAAGGGAGAAGATTTGGATTTGATCTACACGAATCCAAAGAATCACATTGTTTGTTTTATTCCTACCTATCAACCTAGTGGTGGGGACAGTACGAAGTGTTATTTTGTGGATGGACGGGAAGAAATGGTCCATCTGCCGATGCGCACGATTACGCGAGAGCTGGCGATGCAGGAAGGGCTGAGGCCCAATTACATCATGACCAGCGATGGTCGGCGTAGCAGCTATACGGCACCCAAGACCTATGGTCCGCATCTAACCTTTGCTCATATTAAATGTCGCCGCCCTATCGGCAAGGACGTGGTGTACGGCCTCTTTAACGTGGCTATACCCTATGAATACATCGTTACGGAAGGTCCGGAACCGGATACGAGCTATATTCATGTGGCGGACTTTGCACCCATCTTGGTGTACCAATCCCCGCGTCATGTCAAACACAAACTGAACGAAGCGATGCTAGAACACTGTAACTACGTGCGAAAAATGCTAGCCCGCATCAAACTCAGCCAAAACCCTCAAGTCGTGGCCGAACTATTTATCGCCTGGAGAGACCTAACGAGATAAATTCGTTGGACGGTGAAAGTAGAAGTAGGAGGGTGGAGAGAAATCTGGAAAAGGAGGATAGGCGTATAAGAAAAGAAATGAAACTGCGGGAGCAGTAAATATTAATATTAGATACTAAAATTAGAACCACCCCTGGTTAGGGGTGGTTTTATTTTGTCTATATTATATTTTGTAGCTTAATATATCCAGTTATAAAATATTAATTTTTAGAGAAATATTATATAAATCTTATATTTATAAGCTATAATCATAAAAGATGAAGAATTCATGATGTATTAATGAATCATCAGTTCCGTATAAGTGTAATACGATTACATCTAAAGTTATACCGTGTATATGTAAAGGGGTATTGATTATGTGTTTACAATGGCGTTTTCCTGATAACGGTAATGGCATGGAATATGGTCTAGAGACGGGCGATATTGATATTTTTAAGAAAGATCCTATTGGCTCATTGGCGCGGGAGATATGTCAAAACTCTATTGATGCTAATAGAGGTATTCATCCTACGCGTATAGAGTTTAGTACTTTTGATGTTGCTCGTAATGATATTCCAGGTATTGAGGAATTATCTGAGCAAATTGAAGCTTGTTACCAATATCGTAAAGATGATAAAAAAGAAGGTGCTGCTATTCAGGCAATACACTCTATGATTAATTTGCCAATTATTCCATGTCTTCGTATTAGTGACTTTAATACCACTGGATTGATAGGTGTCTCTACATTTGAACGTGGTGTGCCATTTTATAATCTAACTAAAACATCAGGTACTAGTTTTAAAGGTGCTGGTAGTGGTGGCTCAAAGGGTATTGGTAAGGCTGCAGCTTTTGTTGCAAGTGGAACAAGAACAGTATTCTATTCTACTTATACACAACGAGAAGAGAAGGGTTATATAGGTATTTCAAAGTTACGCTCTGTACCAATTGATGCGGATGGTTATAAAATGTCTGTTGCAGAAGGATACTATGGATGTAAAGAAGATAGTTTCCCATGTGTAGATAGTGAATTATACCTTGATCTTACTTTTACTCGAGCATATGGTGATTATGGTACCGATTTATATTTGATTGGTTTTGGGCATAGAGCAAACTGGAAGTCTGATTTAATGTTTAAGTTATTGGATAGCTTTATGGTTGCTTTTGTCAAAGGGTTATTAGAAGTTACTGTTGATAACATTACATTAAGTAAAGATACAATTAAAAAAATTATTTATGACGTTACTTCTTTTCCAGGTAAAGATGCTAGTAGCTTAAAGTCTATAATGGCACAATATGAGCTTTTAACATCTGTAGATAATGTTACTCATATTGAAAAAATAGTAAAAGGTTATGGACCTATTAATGTTTTGGTAAAAAGTTACTCTCAAGGTGAAAGTCATAGAGCTACAGGGACGTGTGATATTATCCGATATCCATATATGAAAATCACTAGTCATGGTGTAGGTCGTTTAATACCATATTCAGCTATGTGTATTATTGAAAATGGTGATTTAAATGAAGCTCTACGTCGTATGGAGAATGCAGAACATACAGCCTGGTCTTGGGAGCGTTTAGAAGGTGAGGAAGCACAATCTAATGCAAAATCTACACTTAGTAGATTAAAAAACCTTATCTCTAGAGCGATTAATGAGGCGTTAAAAACAGAAGTGGGCGATAAAACAGATATAGCTGGGGCTGGCGCTTATTTACCTAGCGTAGAGGATTCAGAACCTTTAGATGGAGAGGCGTTAGGTGGCGATTCGAAAGAATTTACTCATATTGGTAAGATTAGACAGAATCAAGCTGATTATAAACGTGTTGAACTAGAAAATGATAAAGACGATAAAATGGATCGTAGTGTTACTACTCCTGTATCAGGAGATGATAGCAAAAATAATGCAGAGATTTCCAACCCTGAAGGAGATCAAGGTTCAACCGGTGTTCACGTTGGGGGCGGTACATCTGTAGATGCAGGTCATCCTACTAATACAAATAATACTGATATAGATGAATCATCTCCTAAAAAGGGATATACTCGAAAGCTCTTAGGCGGTATTCGCTCTAGGAATATGTATGATAAATCTCGGGAGAAATTCTTACTTACATTCGTATCAAATTGTAATGAAGCGAATTGTGATATCGTTATTAAGGAAATTGGTGAGTCATCTGATACTTATGAAGTTGACATTATATCAGCTGAAATTAACGGGGAATCTTGCACTATAAAAGATGGTGTAATAAAAGGAATTAGCTTAGAATCTGGTAAGAAATATACTGTTTCTTATAATGTGAGTAAAGGGAGTAGATTTGCAACAGGGGTAGAGTTTTATGCAAATAGGTAATCGATTATTTCCATATCCAGTGGTAAATAGAAATAAGGCATTGTCTGACTTTAAAGATAATGCTTGTTATAAACTTGCTTTTGGTTATCCTGACTATCCGATTAAAGATGATAGACATGATTTAGTTTTACAAGATATTTATGTTGAATTAGTTGATGATACTTTGACTACTTATGTGGAGAATGGATTATTACAACCTATGCTTGTTGTTGAATCTCCTGAAAGTGTTTTCCGTCAGACTTATAAGCTTTCTTTAGTACCACAAACCATATATATACCTTTGGACAGCTTAAGTGGTAAGGTTACCGTTTCATCATATTTATATGCAACACAAAATATAGCGGATTATAGAAGTTTAAACTTCATTGATGATTTCGAGGGTATAGATTTTGATTTAAATCAATATGATATTGTAGGTGTTGATGATGGCTTCTCAATTAATATTGAACATAATGATTTAGCCGATAATGTAGCAGAATCTATTTTTGAGGTTATACGAGGGAAAGTTACACAAAAATATTTGCAATATGAAGCATCTAAGGGTGAGTCTAAAATATATATCTATTTGCCGTCAGATCGATTTGAAGAATATTCAAATGTTAAACATAGTCGATATTTTATGAATATATTTATGGGCTTAATTGTTATTCCTGTATTAGTAGATATTTTTAATAATATTAAAGAAGAATTTAGAGGATATACAGATATAACGGATGTAATTGAATCGTATCCATGGTTTAAATCTGTTGTACGTGCCTATAATGTAGTTGAAAAAAATAAATTATCGATGGAAATATTTACCGGTTGTGGGGCATTAGAGTTTGCACAAACTGTATTTAACAATATGAATATCAATGCGATTCAAGACGCAACAAATATGATTCTTAAGGGCGGTGAGATAGATGGGGAAGATTAATATTGGCTACATGACTGAAGCCGCATATAAAGAGCTAAAAGAAAATATTGAGACATATAAAGATTGCTTTATTGAAAATCCTAACGATTCTTCTTGGGTGGACTCACTTGCAGAGGGAAAAGCATTTCAAGCTAAAGCCTATCAAATTGATGACTTTGTTTTAGAAATGCCCGCATCAGCTACGGATATTGCTACAATCACACGAAACTCGATTCTGTTATATGAAAAGCTTAAGCATTTACCGCGTTATATATTGAGTAATAAATACTTTTGGTTATGGTTTATGTTTAAACGATGCTATAGTGTAGCACTTGTAATGATGGAGAAAAAAGAAGTTTCATCATTTAACAATCAATGGTTATTAGGTGGTCGAAGGGGATTATTCTTTGGAATCATCTCTCGTTGTTATTATCGCGTAGCTCTAACGGTTGATGAAGATCATAATATAGATAGATATTATCTAACAAAGTTTACATTTGAAAGTCCTTCTAGATTTAGAGAGCTTACATGGCGAACTTTTTCTAGCGAAAAACATATTGTAATGGGATTTATGAGAGCTGTTTATGACACTGTAAAATCTGGGAAAGAAAGATCATCTTGTTATGATGATTTGGCTAAAGACGTTTCTCGCCTAGGTAGTGTTAAAATTCTAGATGTGATGACAGAAGATGACATTTATCATTATGTATTTGATAAGTATCAAGAATACTTAAGAGTTAGCTAATTAATTTTAGTTACACTAAAGCAAAGCGAGGCGATATTAGATGTTGATTAATATTGATACGGGGAAAGTAATTACTAGGATTCCACATAAAAAAAGTTTTGAAGCTTGGCGAAAACAGATTAGTAATGAAGATTATCAAGCCGTAGTTGATGAGTTAAATAAAAGAATTGATGAAAATCCTGAAGTGCATACTGCAGGGTGGATACCTGGACATGACTGGACAGAGACTGTGTTTTATCCTATTTATTTAGCATGTAAAAAAGATACGACTTCGGCCGCACTTTTCTTCGGAATTATCGTTTTTATAGTATTTATGGACCGACCAGAACAATGGTCATTAGGTCGTTATCAGGTTAATGATAAAGATATTGCTAGTATGACATATTTTAGAATCGGTCGGTAATTAATCATAGATGTTGCAAATTATTCTTACAAATTAATAGATTTCTCCTACTCATATAGGTTACAATAATATGAGTATTTAGAAAGGGGTTGCATGTATGAGTAAGATTGATTTAGCATCACCTGTGGTGAAATGGGTTGGTGGTAAGCGTCAATTATTAGAACGTTTAATGCCGTTGTTCCCAGAGACATACACTAGCTATTGCGAGCCATTTATTGGTGGTGGTGCTGTATTATTTGCACTGCAACCAGAGAACGTAATTATCAATGATATTAATAGCGAGTTAATCGGGGTTTATCAAGCTATTAAAGATAATGTAGACGCATTGATTAAAAGGTTGGAGCAATTCGAGAACACAAAAGAGTGCTTTTATGATGTTCGAGGTTGGGACCGTAATGCAGCGGTTTATAATGAGTTAACTGATATTGATAAGGCTGCGCGTGTTATATTTTTGAATAAGACTTGCTATAACGGATTATATCGTGTAAATAGTGCTGGTGAGTTTAATACACCTTTTGGACGCTATAAAAAACCTAATATTGTTAATGAAAGTACACTTCGTGCTGTTAATAAATACTTTAATACGGCTAACGTGACTATATTGAATACGAGCTATTCTGAAGCCGTTCAAGGTTTGCCAGAAAATAGTTTTGTTTATTTGGATCCTCCATATGATCCAATATCTGTAACAGCCAGTTTTACTGGTTATAATGCGGGAGGATTTAGTCGAGAAGATCAAATTGCTTTACGTGATTGCTGTCGGAATCTTGATGCGGCTGGTATTAAATTTATGCTTTCAAACTCTGCAACAGAATTTATACAAGATATTTATAGTGATTTTAATATTACTATTGTTCCTGCAAAACGTGCTATTAATTCCGTAGGTTCAAAACGCGGCTGTGTAGATGAGGTTATTGTAAGAAACTATGAGTAAGGCGGTAAAAGCTAGAAAAGTAGATATTACTTGGGATAATTTGAATACTAAATATAATATAGTTGAATCTGTTAATAAATATGGTTATTATAAGATTTCTGCTGATGAAATTAAAGAGTTTTATGAGCCACGTTTAGCAGTTAAATTTGATCATTATGATGAGCGGCCAAAATTATTTCTTGAACATGATTTGACGATTTTACCTATTACTAGGGGTGATTATTATATATCTCGTATAAAAGCCTATCATAAGTTTGAATTTATAGACTCTGATATAACGTATTTAACTCCGCCTGAATATATTAAGAGTCTTGATGTACACTCTATAAATAGTGAAAGCAAAGCGTTAAATATGGCCTATATATCAGGTATATTAGGCGATTTTTTAGAGGATGAGAAGTTATTACCTACTGTTGCAGGGCGTATGAGTTCTGAAAACTTTAGTTTTTATGCAAGTTTATATAATGATGATGTAGCTATCAGTTCATTTATAAATGTAGAAAATTCTCAGATTGAAATTGATGCAGCTTTTGAAGGTATTCGTAGCTTGGCTTTTATGGAAGCTAAGCGTGATTTATCAGATAATTTTTTGATTCATCAATTATATTACCCATTCCGCACTTGGCAACGTAAAATGGGGGATAAACCTGTTCGTCCAGTATTTTTAATTTATTCTAATAGTATTTTTTATTTATATGAATATAAATTTACTGATCTACAGAACTATAATTCTTTAGAATTAGTTAAGCACAAACGTTATTGCTTAGAAAATACACATATCTCGAGAAGGGATGTGAAGATGATAATGGATATAGTGCGATTTAATCGAGAACCATTAGTACCATTTCCACAGGCGGATTCATTTGAACGTGTAATTAATATTTGTGAATTGTTATATATTAATGATATGGAAAAAGACTCCATAACTGATGAATATTCCTTTGATACACGTCAATCTTCTTATTATTTAGATGCAGCAAGATACTTAGGTTTTGTAGAACGAAGTATAGATGAAGATGGACATCGTTCTTATTGTTTAACTAAATTAGGGTATGAATTGTTTTCTATGCCTTATAAACAACGACAGCTAAAGTTGATAGAAAGGATTTTATCTTTTAAAGTCTTTTATCTAACGTATAAAGCGTATTGTGATAATGAAGAGATGCCGTCTAAAGAAGAAATTATTACTATTATTTTGCAGTCTGGTGTTGTAGATCCTAAAACTAAACTACCATATAGCAAATCCACTAATAAAAGAAGAGCAGGAACAGTGACTTCTTGGATTAACTGGATTATTAGTACTATTAATAATTAAAAATATGTTATTACTTATATTAATTGAGAGGTGATATATATGTGTAATAATGAACGACCTATAATTCAATCGCATGGATTTGATGGTAGTGAACCTACTCGAATCTGCCCACATTGTCATATTGAAAAGCCTATTAGTGATTTTGGCTATCGACAAATGTCTAGTGGTGGACAGGTTAGAAATCAATCTTGGTGTAAAGCTTGTCGATCTAATTCTAATAGATGAAATTTTAGTATAAGGATAATAATAAAAAGTCCGTCTAGTATTAGAACTTTGTATTCTAATACTAGACGGACTTTTTATTAGGCAAGTAAATAATATGCTTATATAAATAAGATTATATGAAAATATACATGCTTGTATTAAAGTTTAAGCTGGATATTATGACTCATAATTATAGTTAATGGCGATATTTTGAATTATGAAGATAAGATGATAAAATAAGAATATATATTAATGTGAGAGTATAAAAGTATTACATCTATAAATAGACGTGATGAATGTTTTTACAAAAGTAGCGATTAATGTATTTTGAATTATATCATATAGCTACTTATATCCTTTAGTGTTAACGATAATAAAGTTGTTTGTATTTAGGCATTTTTTTATTTGGTTTATATACATGGAGGTTTTTATGGAACGTTTCACGATTAGAAAAAATGATTACTTGTCTGAGCATACTCTTGTTTATTATCATCAGCCATATCTTCATTATCAAGAACCAGGTAACCCAGATTTTTTGAATGTTTTGAAAAACTTAATTAATGATGAGGGTCAAAGGCGTATTGATGCTGCTCGGCAGGAAGTGTATGATATAGTACATAAGGATTTACCTGCTATTATGGAGGAGCGTCAATTAGATGAAGCAGTGATTGTGGTAGTACCTCGGTCTAAGGTATTTACACGACCATCCCAATTAGGGTTTAGACTCACAATTCAAGATTGTGTACGGATGCTTCGTGCTAATGGTTATCCTAATATGATAGATGGTACAGAGTGTATTAAGCGACATACAGAAACGAAAACAACCCATTTACGTAAATTTTTACGAGGATACTTTAATAATGGACCTGAACCATATAAAGGAATTACAAAGGCTACCTGTCACATTAATGCTGATATGGTACGAGATAAAGTTGTCATTTTAGTTGATGATATTTATACTCCAAAAGTAAATGTTGATGAGGATTGCGCTCAGGCGTTACTAGATGCGGGAGCTAAAAGAGTTATACTATATGTTATCGGACGTACACAACATAATAATTAATATGTTGATTTATAAAGAGGTAAGACTGTGAATATTAGTGATATAGCACTTAAAATATGGGCAGCCCAAATAGTAGGTACTATACCTTCAAGAGCACAATTTCATAAACTATATAACTCCGAGTCTAACTTTCTTAGTGCCATAAAGGATGATATTCAAGTAATTGATATGGTGAATCAGTTAACTAAAGAGATAGAGACTAATACTGCTCTTGATGGAGTAATATGTATATTTGATCAAGATTTTCCTCTTATCAATCCAACTGTTAAGGCGAAAGGTGATAGACCTTATTTGTTGTTTTATAAGGGCGATATATCTCTGTTACATCACTTGAATAATAATGTTGCTGTTATTGGACATACAAGCCCTAGTGAAAATATTCAAAAACGAGAGCGAAAGATTGTTTCACAGCTTGTAAAGGAAGAGCAAGTTATTGTTAGTGGTCTTGCTAAAGGTTGTGATGTAATTGCTCATGAAGAATGTATGCGACTAGCTGGTAAAACAATTGCTATATTACCATCACCTATAAATGAAGTTTTACCTAAAGAACATACAAAACAAGCAAAACAGATTGTAGAGACTGATGGGTTACTTATAAGTGAATACTATACATCACCTAGTAATCCTAGATTTGAGATGACTAAGCGCTATATCGAGAGAGATCGTTTACAAGCTATGTTTGCAAAGGTTGTTATCCTAATTGCAAGCTATGCTGTAAAAAAGGGTGATAGCGGTGCTAGACATGCTATGAATAAAGCATTGAAATACAAACATCAAGCTTGTGTTATGTATGATGAAAAGCAAGATAGTCATGTTGATGAAATGGAATTAAATAAACAGTTTGTTGAGGCGGGTAGTGTAAAAGTGTTAGCAAAAGCTGCTCGAAAGAATCCTGCTTTCATCACCATTGATGAAATAGCAAAATATAGAATTAGCACTTTAGAAAGAGTGACTAGTACAAAGCAAGATAATTTATTCTAATATTATATTAGGAGGAATCCTTGTTTCATATACTCGATATAGATAATACATTATTCTTCACTAATGATTTAAATAATAAAGCATACATATTTGCTTTATCCTTGTTGGGGTTGAAAGCATTAGCACCTTGTAAAAGAATCACAAGAACGGTTGTTGCGTCATGGTATCCATCTCTGACGAATGCAGAAATGAATGATATTATACGAATGAAACAAACATATGTGAGTGAGAATTTACATCTTATCAGTATTAATGAAGAACTATATCAGCTTTTGCAAGAAGTAAACGTAAATATGGTCGGGTTATGGACTGCTGCAGATCCGAGTAGAATTGAAAAAATTTTAGACTATAATAATATTACAGATTATAAACATATTCGTTTTAGCGATAAAAGCCAAGATGACATATGTCTTGGTATTCAAGAGTTTTGTCAGATATTTAACTGTGAAAAGAATGAGTTATGCTTTTACGAGGATGATAGAAATGTAATCATATATTTACAGTTACAGGGTGTTAAAGTTAAAGAAGTTGTTGTATAGTTAAGAGCTCTACCTCAATTGAGGTAGAGCTCTTTATTTTATCTAAGTTTTATTTCTTTAGGGTTGCCATTTCGAATATCCAAATCCCATCATAATAATGCTCACCACGAGCATGCCGTTACCAAGGGTAATGGTGCTTTCATTAGTGGCTAGACAGGTGATAAAGGATCCGATGCCCATAATGATTGTGCCTAGTATAGCAGATAGTTTATGAATTGCCATGATAATCACCCTTTGCTTTCACTAACAACATTAGGTTTAACAATATACGTAATGACTGCGTACAGTAGGGCACCGATTACAATCCCGTTCAGCGAAGCCAGTCCGAATGGTATAAATTTAACACAGACCAATGCGATGGCCCATGTGATCCATGGAACTAGATTCCATTTTTTGAAAGTCGCTTTATTGTAATCGATATATTTTCCGCGATGAACCAGGTAAAAGTCCGCTAAGATAATACCGCATAGTGGAGGAACAATGATGCCTAGTGTACTTAAGAATACAAAGAGGGAGTCGATTTTATATGGTTGTGTCATTGTTGCTAATGCAGAGATAGCAATGAGCACGGCTAGCATAATATTTCTGTTTAGTTTGAAAGAATTTGCTAGGTTCAATGATGTGGAATATAGGTTTGCACCATTTGTGGTAAAGATATTTGTAGTCAACAATAGTAAGCTTGGGAACACGAGGCCAAAGCTTAATAGTACGTTGATTAAGTCACCATCATTCATAGCAACGCCTGCGATAGCACCGCAGCTAATCATCAACGTATTGCCGCCCAATAGACCGATTGTGCTCGCTGTAATAACATCTTTCTTGCTTTTACCATAACGCATAATATCGGCGATACATGTAGCAGTGGAAAGAATCCATGTACCGATAACGATGGTAATGCCTGACAGTAAATCGATAGGTTGTAATGGCACATAGTTAAATAATTCTTGCCAGCCACCGATTGTTTGAACCGAGCGAGCCGCCGTTCCTAGGGAAAGGAATACGATGGACGGAATCGCAATATAGCCGAATACGGCGAGGGATTTAATGCCGAGAACTGCAAAGATACCCATGATAACGGCGCTGAGCATCATAGCAATAACTTCGCCTGTGTAGGAAAGGTTGAATACTTGAGCAATAAAATGTCCATATAAGGCCGCTTGAATAGTGTACCAACCTAGATTGACGATAGGTACGAAGAGAGAGGCAATTCTAGATCCTTCCTGACCAAAACTGTATCGAGTCAAAAGAGCAAAGGTAAGGCCTGTTTTATAGGCAATTACACTCACTAGACCTGCGATGATACATAAGAAAATATTCCCTAGGATCATGGCTAATAGTAATTCGTTGAAAGTCAGCCCCGCAGCTAATCCGCCACCAGCCATCATACTAGTAACAAGAAAAACGAACCCAGTCCAAACGATGGTGAGAGAAAAGCAGGACTTCCTTGCCCCTAACGGGACAGGCTCTCTAGAGTACTCATTATCTGTGTTTGTATCAACTGGTTCAACAAACTCTAATTTCTCCTTACTCATACATCTATACTCCTTTACGTAATAAAAAAGCTACCATGATGCGTTTTGAGATTTATATAAGCATGGTAGTAAAGACCTATTATGTAGTGTAAATATAGTGGATTTCTCTAATAAAGGATGCATATTTAATTTGTCATAAACGAATGGTATTTGTCTTCATTAAAACATACGGGAAATGAATATTCAATATGTATACTATGCATATTGAGCAATGTTGAGAATAATAGCTTCTATATTATAGTTCCTATATTACTAGCAAGTCTTAATGTTACAATAGGTCAATCCATAGGCACGTTCTCACGAGTGTAGTATACTAATACTAATGCGAGAACGTGCTTATTGTTGTTTGAGAGGTGTTATATGAGATTAAAAAGTATATTGTTGGGTTTGGCTGTGTCGCTAGCTTTTACCATGCCTATTTATGCGGCGCAGTATACTGTTCCTGAAGGGCAACCGCCGGTACCAGGAGCTGACTCAAGTATTCCAGATAATGCATATCAGAACTATCGTTATGGAGATATTCGTAAAGTACCTGATTTTGAAATACAAGAGGTACTTAAACTCAGATATAAAGAGATAGATGAGCTTGTTCGTGATCGTGAGATAAGTGTAGAAGATGCAGAAGCACTTAAGAAAGTAAATGTTAAGTATATGGATTTGACTTCTCATGATTCTACGGTCATACTACTACATGAAGATGGCTTTAATGCTAAGATGACAGCACCTATTAGAGCTGTAGCTGGGATATTTACTCCTTTAAAGTCTGATGGTATTACGTCTTTTGCTGTAGACCGTTATGCACTTGCATCGCTTTCAGGTACTATAGTAACACCTGAGGACAACTATAATGAAAATAGCGAATTGCATAAAGGTATGTTTATTTATCCTGGTTTTAAATCGGCCTATTGGAGCATAAGTGATGAATCAGTAAGAAATGATAGTCCTATGATGCTAGCTTATGTTACATTTGATAGTGATTCTAATCGACATTATATTGTTGGATTAAGTAAATTTCACCAACCAAATGTAAAGGAACTACAAACAGAAATGGCTAATGTCGTGATTCCTTCTATCCAGCCGTTAGATGAATTAGCACGTATTAGTGATCTTGTTAAATGGGATAATATTACGTATCGCTTGCCTAAAGGCATGATGTTGAAAGCGGAAGAAAAGGTTGATTCTGAGTATAGTAGGCGAGTATATTATGGTCAAGGGTTAGAGTTAGTTATTGATAGAGGTCCTATTGTACATGATGATAGTGCAATGAGTGGATACTTTAATCGTATTTTTGCGGATTACCTCTATGGTTCTTCATCACCTTTATTACGAGATATACCAATTCAATCGGCCATAGTCTGGAATAACGGTGTACCCACATATCTTATGGATCAACATAATCTAGGTAAACAATCACGTATATTCCAATTAATACAAGACGATCAGTATGAATATGATATGTATCTTACCTATGAGGATGGAAAGGCAAAGTATAATCATATTGAACTACGCAATATAATGGAATATTTAGATTTTAAAAATGCTAAAGAGTTAAGAAGAAAAGCAGAAATAAAGATAAAGAAATAAGCAAAAGAAATACATAAAGACCGTACCTTTTGGTACGGTCTTTGCTACATTTATCTATATATCCCTATTATTCGTTCCTTATTGTATCGTATATTAGTTCGTTCTATAATAGAGCTAGGATAGTTAGATGAGGTTGGGCCTCTCTTCGTTTTTGAAGGGAGGGATAAGCCTATGAGTGATTATGAATTAATCATGCTCTTATTACAGGTGATAACTGTGGTTATTGCTTTTGGGGCATTAATAGCGCTTATTTGTCTTACAAAAGACAAATAGCCCTCCGTTGCCTAGTGTAACTAGATAACTGAAAGGCCATTTCTTCATGTTTTTATGTAACTAGAGATGAGCCTGACGGTACGACTCGTCTGACTATTTTCTTATATTATAATAAGGTTATTATATATCGTCAAATTATGATGAACACGTGTATGGCATACAGTTTGATGATGTCGTTGTAAAATAAGAAAAACTCCTATTGGCTTTCACCGATAGGAGTTTTTGGTTTTATAATTGTAATTTTATAGTACTTTTAGGCTTATTATTAAGTCACAGATTATAACAAACTGCTTATATTTCTTTTATATCATCAGGTATAGCCGGAGGAGCCGGTGGTTTACCCATAGATCGTTCAATGAATACCACAGCCACAAAGACGATGAGGCTCACGATGGAACCGAAGATGATGGACATGATACCATATGGGTTGCCAACGAATTCCCAGTACACGCCTGCGATGGAGCCGAGCACGATGGACCAAATGCCGGCGCCAGCTGTTGCATTTTTCCAAGTGAGGCCAAGTAGGAATGCAGCGAATGGGCCAGCGGATCTCATGGTGAAAGCAAATACGAGCATCGGAATGATGGCTTTGCTTACGAGGGAGATGATGATGGCGATGATGCCGAGGAATAGCACGCACAGACGGCTGTAATTTGTGAGCTGAGCGTCAGTGAGGCTTTTACCAAAATGATGTTCCACAATATCCTTGGTAAATACAGTAGCGGCGCCTAAGAGGTCGCCTGCGCCTGATGAAAGCGTAGCCGACACGACCGCAGCCATAACGAAGCCTGCCATTACAGGAGGCATGAGGTTAAGCGCTACCGTTGCCACCGCATTGTTCGCTTCGATGTTCGGGAATTCAGACAATGCTACGAGGCCTAAAACCGCAGGAACAAAGGCGAATAGAGCCATGATAATGCCACAAATGATAGAACCGAGAACGGCCGTTCTTTCATCCTTCGCTGCGAAGTACCGTTGAACGGACTCTTGGCCGGTGGAGAAGGTCATAAAGTACATGATAATAAGGCCGATGATGGTTTTCCAACCAACCTTCGTAAATCCTAACTGTTCAGGTGGCAATTTCGCCACTACCGATTCCCAGCCGCCCACATTGTGCAATACGAACGGCACAGCGAGGGAGAAGCCCCCAACGAGAACGAAGAAATGGATAACGTCCGTCATCGTTACACTCCACATACCGCCGGACATGGTGTAAATTACGAGTACCGCGCCACAGATGAGGATTGCGAGCTCTGTTGAAAGTCCTGTGAGAACGCTAATAATGGTTGCAGTTGCTGTAATCTGTACGCCTGCTAGTGTGATCGTTGCCAGCATGGACAGAATGGAAGTAATGAGATGGCTAGACGCGCCGAAACGACGGCCGATGATCTCTGGCACTGTGGTTGCCATGGCACGCCGTAAGAGCGGTGCGATGAAAGCAACGAGAATAACGCCAATCCCTGCAGATACAACGTACCAACCTGCAGATAAACCCCAAGAACCATACGCTTTCGCTGCTACACCTACGGTGCTCCCACCACCGATTTCCGTAGCTGCTAATGTGCCTGCCGTCATAAGAACCCCAATACGACGACCTGCGAGTAGATAGTCAGTACTATCTTTTACACGAATATGACAATACACGCCGACTAATAAATTCAGTAATAAATAGGCGCAAACAATAACCCAAATAATAGTCAGAGAATCCATATGACACCTCCAAAAATTTACACTATCTAGAGATTCATACTAAATCACCCTTACTACTTGCGGTGCATATATCAAGTATAGTTTAATTATCCATAAAAACTGGGGAAAATACAAAGAGGAGTTTTATTGCTTGTTGGAGAATATATATACATTGGGAATAAAAAATCCCGTTATTAACGGGATTTTTGGGGCATTAATAGCGCTTATTTGTCTTGGAAAAGACAAATAGCCCTTCGTTTCTTCGGAAATTAGATAAAACGAAAAGGCCATTTCTACATGTTTATATGTTATTAGAGATGAGCCTGACGCAACTACTCGTCTGACTATCTACCTATATTATAGGGGTAAAGATTTATATCGTCAAATTGAGATAAACTGGAGGTCATTATGAAACCATTTGAAACAAAGGATTATAAAGCTTTTACCATGTTCGAAGATCGTTGGGCTCTTGTTACGGCTGGGACGCCTGATGACTTCAACACTTGTACGGTTAGTTGGGGCAGTATGGGCAACATATGGGGCCCTAATGGTGGCGATATATCCACGGTGACTGTGTACATCCATCCGGCCCGTTACACTCAAGAGTTTATGGCTAAATATGATACCTTTACAGTTAGTTTCTTCCCTGAAAGCTATCGCAAGGCTCTTGGTTATTTAGGTTCTCATTCTGGTCGCGATGAAAATAAGGTGGCAAATTCTGGACTAACACCAGTTGCGGCAGGCAATGGGGTGACTTTCAAAGAAGCAGAGTTAACATTTGTATGTAAAAAACTGTATGAACATCAATTTGACGAATCTCATTTAGCAGCCCATGTAAAGGAATATTATGCAGCGAATCCGTCCATGTATACCCAAGCTGGTAAGGATCGTTGGGAACCTCATTATATGTACATCGGCGAAGTAGTTGACGCCATAGAGGGCTAGTCTGTCCACATAACAAATGAAGACATACATACAATTCTTTGGGATACCGTGAATGCTGTATCTTAACTAAGTATATTTTAGTTTTCTAGTACTAAAAAAGTCGAGCTTCTATCGTTTAGTTGCTCGACTTTTGTTAGTTAATTTATATATTTGTATAATATAATGCTTATGAAAGCTATTTTATAATGGTGTTGATATAGATCGTCTATGCTTATGGAAATAGAACGTGTTCTTGCATTTTAAAATTAGGATTATTGGTAGAATCAAAGAACTCAATCATATTCCGTAATTTTTGAACTTCCTCAGCACTTAAAAAACTTGGATAGAAGATAGTATAAGTAAAACTATATATGCCATCATAGGAGTTAAAGTTTAGAATGTGATCATCCTTATTAGGTTCATAGCTGTGTATGGTTAGACCAGGGATGTTATTGTTCCATACAACTGAGTAATTGATATAGTCTGATGCTGATGGATGGTAACGGTAAATATCCCAGAACGTATTTAAATCAGTTTTAAAATTGTAATGACCGTTTATAACAAGTTCATGCGCATATGGGTTTTTAGGAATATTGTCAGTAGAAATAAAGAATGTTATGTCTCCTTTTTTGTAGTATCTAATATCTTGGTGGTCGGTGCCCTTACTTTCACCTTCGTATATGGCGTCTTTTGGTACACGGTATTGTACACCGTTTAAGCTTTCTATGCGTGAATATTGATTTAATTCATTTAGGTTTTGTACAGAGGGAAGTACATAATTAGCCAATAATTTATCTGTAGGAACCTTGTTCAGAACGGGGTTGTTATCATAATAGACAAACCCTGCGTGATATAAAGGATAACGCATGTTATAGCCCTTAAATTTAAAATTAATCGTGTCGATGGTGAGCGTTGTTTTTTTACCGTTTTTAAGGTGTGGCATCTTCATGCTATCCCAAGTGCTGTAGGTAACAGTAGGATATGAAAATACAGTGCCTTTTATATCAGAAACGTGTTTTGAGGACTTTCGTTTCGCATTGGCTTGCAAGAAATTACGGACGTCTTTGTCTGTTAGCTTTTCATAAGCTATTTTGGTGTTGCGCCAGTCGTAATCTTTAAAATCTGCGTAGTCAATTTCTAAATTGAGACTTCCGTTATCGGTTAACACTCGATAGTCCTCAATGGTTCGACTCGGATTTTTGTAACGCCCTATATGATAATCACTTTTTATGCCCGCTACAGGGAATGAAAGCCGAATTTGGTTGTAATTATCGTGAATGGATATGATTGTATTATGGTAATGTTGACCGCGATATATAGAGGCTGCTTTAGTATACTCAATTTCGTTTTTACTAATACCCTTAGCCTTGTCCGTTAACTTTAATGTCTTCACATAGTTTGCTACATCCTTTTCAATATCAGGGTTCGTGGTTTGGTAATTTATGTAGGCATCCTTGGAAATCTTAGAATCTGCACCAGGAATATTAACATCGATGGCTCCTATTGGTGATAATATAGTGCTCATGATGAAAGCACACGCTAATAGTGGTAGTTTAGTCATGGTGGTATCTCCCGCTTACATTTCTGCATTTATTGGTGTTGTAGTAATCCGTAGGTTATGTTATTAAGTATAATTATATAACTAAATGACTATATTTTTAAGTGACATGGAGCGTGTTTTGCTTACATGCTACTACTTCCTGTAGGACATGAGTGCTTTTTTATAGATATTGTAGTGTTAGGTTCTGATTTCAATGTGATTATGTTAATATTAGGTTGATAGGTCATTTATAGATTGAGAGACTAGGAGAGAAACATGAAAACAAAATTTATTGCAATTAGTTTAGGTGTGGCTTTATTATTAGCTAGCAATGTGAGTTCAGTTGCCGATGCTAGTTGGTTAAGTAAAGCCATGGATCGGTTGGAAACGAGCAATGCTAAGCTTTCACCAACTTGGCCCAAAGCGGAGCAATATCGTCATTATCGGCCAGGGCAAGCTATTGGAGCCCCTTTGCCTGATGAAGATATGAGAATTGCCGGCGTTTCACTAGGTACGTCCTTTGATGCGGTAAAAGCTAGTCTAGGTCAGCCGACGAGTGAGAAACGTGATGAGCTCACTTATGGGGGCATCAAATTTGGACATTCTTTGATGCAAGATAGTCGTCCTATCGTATGGTATATGATTGTCAGCAATCGTGATGCCGTGACTGCCCGTGGCATTGCTGTTGGCGATTCCTTGAAAAAAGTGATGGACATCTATGGCCGTCCTGATTTTATAGACTTTAATAATCGATGGTTCTATGGATATCTACGCTATAACAGTGACAATATTGTAGGTATATTTTTCGAGCACAATGGCAGCAAGGTGACGAAAATTATTATTAGTGACAACTAAACTGCTTTTATTAGTGAAAGTCTTAATACATATATGCAGCCCTTTATCTATTAAATTGGATAAAGGGCTTTTAGAATAATGAAATAGAGAGAAATAGCTTATATAGTGACTTCTTTTGTTGATCAGTACTATAAATAGTGTAAATTGATAAAATTTTTATAAAATATAATCCCACAAGAACTGCAAAATCTGATATAATATTAATATGAAAATCGATGTATGTAAGGACTAAAAAATGGTGTGTATGAAGTGATTTTCTAGCCTAGAAAATCACTATATCCTTGGTATTCAGTCGATATAATCGGAATGTTGTATATATGAAATGACTACGCAAATGCGTAGTTTTTATTATTTTTTGTTTAATGTAGGTAGTCCCATGAGTGTAGTGAAGCCCTTATTATGGCTATTAGAACCGTATATCGTATACAAAGCCTATTTGTGGGGGGCCCGTTTCATGGCACAACCCTTCACGTGGGAAGGCGAATTAGATTGGTTTGCTTTTATGTTGACGCTATTGCTCGTCATTGATGTGGTGGCGTTGCCCTTGGTAATCTTCTATTGCCCTGGTTTGAATCCTGGGGTACGTGTTCCAGACTGGATTCGCCGTTTAGGAACGCCTATTTACACCGTCCATAATTGGCTTGATAGTAAAGTAGGTGGCGACACATCTACGCCGATTGTATGGCTTCGTAAAGCCTTGCATTCCTTGCTTTTATTCATTTATTATCTAGTGCCATTTTATGTGGGTGGTCATCTCGTAATGGGCCTCGTAGTAGCGCTCATGTATGACGTCCTCGTATGGGCTCATGGAGGTGTGTGATGACGACTTGTGAATGGCCGACGACGCCTTTATATCAGGATTACCACGATTACGAGTGGGGCCGACCAATTCATGATGACCAACATCAATTTGAACATCTTTGTCTTGAAAGTCTCCAATGTGGTCTCAGTTGGCTTACGATTTTGAATAAACGGAACATCATTCGAGAATGCTTTGATTATTTTGATATTGATGCGGTGGCTGCTTATGGTGAAAGCGACATTGAACGCATCATGCAGACGGAGGGGATGCTTAAGCATCGTCCTAAAATTGAAGCTATTATCAATAATGCTGCTGCTTTTAAACGTATTCAATCTGAATTTGGTTCGTTCTGCAACTATATTTGGGGATTTACCAATCATAAAACGATTATTTATGAAAACCATCCAGAAGGTCATTTTCCTACAAAGAATGGTTTATCTACACGGATTAGCAAAGACCTAAAGAAGAGGGGCTTTAAGTTTGTAGGCCCTGTCACAATTTATTCGCATCTACAAGCTAGTGGCCTCATCAATGATCACGGTAAAGACTGCCCTTGCTTTGAGGAGATTAATAAAACAGCAGATATCGTACGGTTACCTGTAGACGATGAAGCGTAAGGGCGATAAGTATAGATTAGTTAACAATAGTTTTTGTGCATACTTGTGTTTACATAATTGAATTTGTGGTTATGTGGAATTGGGTGTACACTAAAGTCGATGAGGCGATAGCGACTCATCTCATGTCGGCCCGCTTTATATATAAACACATATACTCTCTCTCTCCTAAGCGGGTCTATCATTAGTTCTCTCTCAACGCTATAAACTATACAGAGCCTCTACCCTTATTGGGTAGAGGCTTTTTGCTGTATATAATGTTATAAGAGGAGCAATACCGTATTAGTGAGACCTATAGCAGCATTAATCAGGCTATATGTATGGTCCTAAAAAACTTTAATTAATCCAATTTCAACTATATATTTTACGCCATATAAATTGATTTATTTCGATATGATTGCTATACTGAAGTAAATTGATAGTGTTACTTTTACAATTAAAGAAGGGAAATATATGATTGGTTTGGGAACGGCCATTAATGTTGGCCTTATCATAGCTGGTAGCCTATGTGGCCTCGCGTTTGGTCGCTTTATGAAAGAAAATTTAAAGCAGACGCTCATGATTGTGAGCGGTATTATCGTGCTCCTCCTCGGTATGAGCGGGGCCATGCAGTATATGCTCGTCATTGTCAATGGATCTTTACAGACAACGGGCCCGCTGTTGATGATTATTAGCATGGTCGTAGGCGCCGTTATTGGCGAAATTATCGACCTTAATCATTGGATTACTGTGTTTGGTGATTGGGTGAAAGCTCGCACTGGCAACGCTGGGGATCCAAAGTTTACGCATGCTTTTATCACTGCATCTTTAACGTTTACCGTAGGTGCTATGGGTGTACTTGGTTCCATTCAAGATGGCCTTACTGGAAATTATCAGACATTACTTTTAAAAGGCATCCTTGACGGCATCATCGTTATGGTTATGGTATCTTCTATGGGTAAAGGGGCACTGTTCTCCTTTATTCCTGTAGGTATTACGCAATGGCTCATCACGGCAATGGCACATATTGCAGCGCCGTTGATGACACCTAGTGCCATCGATAACCTATCCTACGTCGGATCTATTCTGATTTTCTGCGTTGGTATCGACCTCATCTGGCCTGGCAAAGTACGTATTGCAAACCTTCTGCCAGCCATCTTTGTGGCAATGGGACTTACATTTTTGCTATAACTAGCATTATAAATAATACATAGATTTTTATAAGAGACCTATATTCTCTCAACCTTTAATATGTATTTTATACATGATACGGTCGAGGATGTAGGTCTTTTTACTTTTTAAAATTAATTTAGTTGAAGTGGGAATTAATGACAGTTTTAATTCAATTATGACGATAGGGTAAATTGATTACATTCCGAAATAGGTGGCCAATAGAGTCATCTCAAGTGTAGGATTTAGATGATGTTTTATAGAATCTCTTTATTAAAATTATTTGTAGAATAATTTTAATTCTATGTATAGTTATTCATCAAGTATATGTTATTGAATTATACCTGTTTAACAGGTATAATTGAAAGAGAGATTCTATGATTATCGGATTTAAGGATAAGGAAACAGAAAAAATTTACTATCAAAGCTTTTCTAAACGCTTTTCTCCGTTTATACAAAGGCTAGCTCTTCGTAAATTACTATTGTTAGACAATGCTGAATCATTACAAGATTTACGCTGGCCACCAGGTAATCGCTTGGAGTTGTTGCAAGAAGATCGATTTGGTCAGTATAGTTTGCGGATTAATGGTCAGTATAGACTGTGTTTTAAAGTGAAAGATAATAGTAGTTTTTATGATGTAGAAATTGTAGATTATCATTAATAGAGAGGAAATTAATATGGAAAAGTTTATTCCTACACCTACCATTAGTGAAATATTAAAAGAAGAGTTTATGGAGCCATTAGGACTATCTGCATATCGATTGGCTAAGGATATACATGTGCCTGTTTCACGGATTCAAGAAATATTGAATGGTACACGATCTATTTCAGCAGATACATCGTTGCGTTTAGCGAAATACTTTGGTGTTTCGGAAGGGTATTTCTTGCGTTTACAGATGGATGTTGATTTGCGTACAGCAAAACTTAGTGAGGGGATGCATGAAGTATTATCCTCTATTGCACATTGTGCTTCATTAGAACCCGTAGACTGTCAATAAGATATTGATAAATTTCGATGTATTTGGTACAATTATCTTAAATTAGTAAGTTGTTACAACATTGAATATTGATATAAGGAGAACCTATGTTATTCGTTGAATATCCTAAATGCACAACATGCAAAAAAGCAAAGAAATTCTTAGATGATCACAATATCAAGTATACAGATCGTGACATCAAGTCTGAAAACCCTACAGCAGAGGAGATTGCTGCTTGGTATCCACAATCTGGCAAGGATTTGAAAGCATTCTTTAATACTTCTGGTATGATCTACCGTGAACAACAATTAAAGGATAAATTGCCGAACCTTAGTGAAGAAGAAAAACTAGCTTTATTAGCATCTAATGGTATGCTTGTAAAACGTCCTATCTTGGTTCTTGAAGACAAAGTACTCGTTGGATTTAAAGAAGCAGAATGGGTTGAGGCGTTGAAGCTCTAATTTTATAACCTTGGGTCAAAGCCCCTATCTCTAAAAGCCTCCATAGCGAGCTAAGTTATTTTTAGAGATAGGGGCTTTTCCTTTTATATGAAATTAGTATCTCCAACTAGGACCTATTAAAATAACCTCCATAGCGAGCTAAGTCATTTTCAGAGATAGGTCCGTTCCTTTTTTATACAATTTATGAAATTAGAGCAACAACTGGGGACTCTAGGGAGGCTAAGTCATTTTTAAAGATAGGGGTTTTCATTTATTAAAAAATTTGATTTGTATATTTCTTTTATGTTTTGTATAATAATTACACTATAGCAATACCCCTATGGGTATTTTAAGTGTTAGCAATATTAACTATAGAAGTAAAAGGTATTTCCGGATTAAGTAAGGCCGGTATCTCATTTATAGAGAGGTCTATATGAAGTTTTTACAGTCTTTATCAGCGCAGGTGTCTCTGCGTACGCAGGGGGCTATTTTGGCACTCGGCTTGTTATTTATTATATTAGATGCGCTTACGGAGCCTATGAACCCAGCTATTGATTTGGCGTGGGTAACGGTCATCATTTGTGGCTTGCCATTGCTCATCAATAGCGTGCAAAGTATTTTGGATCATTTAGAGATTCATGCTAATTTTCTCATCGTGATAGCCATGGTGGCGCTTATTGCGATTGGAGATTATCATACGGCGGCTTATGTAGGACTCATCGTACATGGGGGCTTTTTCTTAGAGCAGCTTATTACGGGCGACGTACATTATACATTGGATGATGATATGTTGCCGACCATGCCTACACAGCTTGTAGCTTTGCGTCAGGGCATCAACAATTATTCATCTGTTATTGTTGTGGCTGTTATGTTGCTTTCCATGGGTTCCTATGCATTGACGCAGAACTTTATGCATACCATTACATTGCTAGTTATCCTTTGCCCATGCTCTTTGGAACTCGTTCTTGTGGCACTCATGATGGGTTCTCTCGTAGATGAAAACTCTCCAACAGCGGGGCTTTCAAAAGAGGCGAAACAATGTCATTTGGGCTTACTCATCGTGTCCATTTTGTTCCACGTTGTTATTATCGGTGCTGGTGTGTTAGGATCTATCAATCCTGTAACGGCCGCTGCATTGCATGGCTTGGCGCGACTTGGTCTCGTGTATAATTTGAAAGTATTAAACGGCTCCTTGTGCATCGCATAAATAATTAAACTCCCCTAGTAATCATAAGTATTACTAGGGGAGTTTTGTATATACAACAGTGAGTTGTACAGTACGTATTTATACATTACGTATTATACAGTACATATTCTATTGTTGTCCTTTGTCTCCAAGGGTGAGGAGTAGAAATACGATGGATAGGATACATGCACCAACGAGGGCAATGAAACCACCATCCCAACCGTAGAGGTCAACCATGAGACCCATGAAAGCACCAGCACCGGCAGAACCGATGAGGTAACCAAGAAGGCCTGTAAGGCCAGTAGCACCACCTGTTGCTACGCGTGGCACCATATCTGCTGCTTGAAGGCCAATCATCATGACTGGGCCGTAGATGAGGAAGCCGATAGCGATGAGTGCTAAGTTATCGATGAGAATATTGCCTGCAGGGTTAAACCAGTACACGAGGATCGCCAAGATAACGAATAACATAAAGCAAATCGTAGCTGGAGCACGACGGCCACGGAATACGCGGTCACTCAAGTAGCCACTTACGAGCATGCCTGGAATACCAGCCCATTCGTATAAGAAGTAAGCCCAACGGGAACCTTCTTTTGTGAAGCCTTTCACAGCGGTTAAATAGGTCGGAGCCCAGCTAACTACGCCGTAACGGATGAAGTATACAAAGATATTTGCAATCGCAAGATACCATAAGTATTTATTATGCAAAATATACTTGTAGAAGATTTCTTTGAAAGTACTTTTTTCTTCATTTTCTGTATGTGTATGAACGACTTCATGTTTGTATTCTTCGATAGGCGGTAAGCCACAGGATTGAGGCGTATCTTTCAATAATACAAAGGTAATAATCGCTAACACGATAGAGATAAGGGCAGGGAAGAAGAAGATACTATGCCATGTACCGAATAGGTAGATGCCAAGCGTAGCAAGAGGAGCGATGATGCCGCCACCTAGGTTGTGGGAAACGTTCCACCAGGACCACCAAGCACCGCGTTCGGAACGGGAGAACCAAGTTACCATGTTTTTCGCATATGGAGGGTAGCCCATACCTTGGAACCAACCGTTTAATAAGGCAAGAACGCACATGATAGGAATACTGCTCATAACACCTGGTAAGGTGCCGAATAATAACATAACTAAAGCACTAAGCAATAGACCTACTGTGGAGAAGTATTTTGGGTTAGAGCGGTCAGACGCATTACCCATAACAAATTTACTTACGCCGTAAGCTACGGATAAGATGGTCATAACTATACCAAGATCCGCTTTGGTGTAGCCGTACTCAGCAATCATGTACGGAACAGCTAAACTAAAGTTTTGACGGATCAAATAGAATGTAGCATAACCAATAAATGTACCTGCAAAGACTTCGCGACGAAGACGTTTGTAGGTGGAATCGATTTGCGCCTCTGGTAAACGTTCAATATGAGGAGCAGGAGAGAAAATCGACATCGTTACACATCCTTTCTACAACATGTCATTTGTAATGATACCACGTAGGGTATGTAGTCGACTATACTTAATTTTTTATTATAATAAATAGTTATTAGAAAACTGAATTATGGATAACATTAATTAGGGTGAAATAGTATTGAATAGGTTGAAAATATCAGAATATCTTCTATGTAAAAATTATCAATTTGCAAATATATATGAATAACTGTTCATGCATTTGCGTAATGAGGCTATGCATGAATAATATAATCTTATTGAATCCGCATTTTTCCTGTACTTTTGAGTGTATATGAGTAATTGTACATATTTTGTTATTGACACAAGGTAATGCGAAAATCGTTAGCTTGGCTGACCGTTGGGCCACATGGATTGTAGTGATTGCGTTATTGGCCGCGGTTGGCACCTATGTGGTAACTGGAGAAATCATTCGTGCCGTAACCATCCTCGTTGTGTTCTGTCCTTGTGCTCTCGTATTGGCAACGCCGGCAGCGATAATGTAAAGGAAATTCCTCACTTAGTGGCATTATCTAAACGCATGATGACTACTATTAAAATTAATCTTTCTTTCTCCTTACTTTTGAATTTCGTAGCTATCATCTTGGCAATGGTTGGTACTTTATCTCCAGTGTGGGGGGCCCTTGTTCATAACGGAGGGAGCCTTCTCGTAGTTGCAAACTCTGCATTACTATTGCGTTGGGCTTACAAATCTAATTACATAGTAGATGATGATCATTCCGTTCTCATGAACGCAGCTCGTAAACGCGTGTTTGAGGCTTAATAGTAGTTCATTATAAATATAAGTATGGAGTGTATGTATCGATTTGATTACTAAATCGATGAGCGTTAAAAAATAATATAGTCAATAAAAAGCGCTATCTATCCCTAAGGAAACTCAAATAGAGTTGTGGGATAGATAGCGCTTTTGTTTTATATATTATGAGTCTCAATTAATCAATGTATGTTACAGGATAGCCTTTTGGCTCGATTTCGCGGCGATTAAGGCCATTTGGTAGGTCTGGATAGCCGATAGCGAGGCTAGCGTAGACTTTTTCGTCTTCGCTAAGACCTAGTTCACGCATTTTAGCTTGGATGCGTTCATTATCTTGAAGATGACGGATTTGGTTAACCCAGCAACTACCAAGGTCAAGTTCATTGCAAGCAAGCATCATGTTTTGCATAGCACATGACACGTCAGCAAAGTTGTTGGCATAACTTGCTTTACTAGCCAATACGATGAGTACAGGCGCATTATAGTGGAATACAAATTTGCCTTCGGCGGACATCTTAATGATATTCACCATGTAAGGTAAAGTATTTTCTGTAATCGGCATTTTGCCGTATTCTTCTTGAATGAGTGTTACTAGTTCTTGAAGCACATCTTGGTTTGTAATGACCATGAAATGTGTTAATTGTGTATTACCGCCAGATGGAGCGCGGCGCCCAGAATCGAGGACTTGATTGATAAGTTCTCGAGATACTTGATCTGCTTTAAATTTACGTGTACTATGACGAGTTTTGATGCACTCTAAGGTGTTCATATAGGCCTCCTATTATAAGTTAGCTTTGATATAGAATTTCTTTTATTATACTACAAGGAAGGACCTAGTAGGGGGCGTATTTTTACTAAGTCATTTATTAGGAGACGGGCCTGCAACGAAAGAAGATTTCATTGAAAACAGAAGTTATAACTTTCTAATTTAATATCAAATTAATTTATAAATAAAGTAACAACTTTATGGTATGATTTTTACCCATAAATTCTATAGAAGCGCCTAATTCTTAACGAATAAGAAAATAAATATTAATTGACAAATTTAAAAATATCTGTTCAAAGTGGGCTTTTTGCGTTGACTGTTTACCGTAAAATTGTGTACAATTAATTAGTAGATAATTGTGTGCATATGGAGGTAGAATATGGCAGAAATTGGTGTACTTGAAGGGTACAAACATAAAGAAGATGTTCCTGATTCAGAATATTTAAGATTGGAAAATCAATTGAGCTTTCCACTCTATGTAGTGGCAAAGGAAATTGTTAATGCATATCGTAGTCACTTAGATCCTTTAAATTTGACATATACTCAATACATCGTAATGATGGCATTGTGGCAATATGGTGATTTATCCGTTAAGGAATTGGGACAAGTATTGCGCCTTGATTCCGGTACATTAACACCGCTTTTAAAGAAATTAGAAGCCAAAGCATTCTTGAAACGCAAACGCAGTCGTCAAGATGAACGCGTAGTTATGGTAACCCTTACTGATACGGGCAAAGCATTACGTGATGTAGCGGTTCATATACCACGCCGCTTGGCTGAATCGTCAGGTCCTATATTTGACGTAGAAGAGACACGTCAATTGCGTATGTTGCTTAATAAATTGCTAGAAGCAATCGATAACGCAAATGCAAAAACAGCAGAGAACATGAAGGGCTAATTTGATACAACCTCATATGCATATATTCTGTAACTTTGGAAATCTAAAAATTTTATTAAAAATGTGATATACTATACATATAGCGTATTGTATTCAAGTCATGTGAGAGTATGACTGATTCGTGATTTGCCCTCGTGGCACAAAGGAGATCATTATGAATAAAAATTTATTAGGTGCATTTGTATTAGCCGGTACATTATTAGTAGGTGGTGTTGCAAACGCAGAAAACTGGAATGGGTTAGCTAACTACCCAGAGGTTCCAAATAGTGCAAATGGTACAGAAACGTATTTCTTTGATAAAGCATCTGAGTTTAAAGGTATCGATAGCAGCCGTAACAACGTATTTGGTGTTAATGTGATTAACATGCATAATAACCAATACGGGGAAGCTACATTGTTCAAATATCTTGTTAATCCAAGCTTACATACTGTATATCGTTACGCTCCAGATGGTCAAGTTTACCAAATTCAACCTGGAACAAATGAGTTCAATATGTTCATGGCTGCTTGGAAAGAAGTATACGGCACAACTTTCGAATTCCCAGCGTTATAATCTGATGGCCCGTGCCGTAATAATTACATAACTATTGCTGGTGAAAGCTCCTTTAGGGCTTTCACCAGTGTTGTTTATGGAGGTTTTTTATGTCTAAATCTGAATTTGCTCAAGCCTATACGGAGCGTATGTTCCCTGATATTGCAGCCCCAGCAGGTTATATTGATCCAGAATTTGAAGTATTGTTTGATAATTTTGCCTTTGATGAAGTCATCACCGAAGAAGGCCGTAATGTACCGGCAAAGGATCGCTTCTTAGCCATTCTCGCTACATTAGTAGGCGCCTCAGCTGTTGATGAATATGCATTAATGCTACCGGCAGCATTAAACTTTGGCCTTATTCCTGATGAAGTGGTAGAGCTCATTTATCAAGCGGTGCCCTATCTTGGCATCGGACGTGTGCGCCCATTCTTTAAGGTGACCAATAAGATTTTTGACTATCGAGGAGAGGCTATTGTTGATCCCTCTCGCAGCACTATTACTAGTGAGTCTCGTCTAGAAAAGGGCGTAGAAAAACAAGTGGAAATCTTTGGGGAGTCTATGCGCAATTCTTACCAAGAAGGGCCAGAAGATATTCGTCATATCAACAAATGGCTTGCCAATATGTTCGGCGATTACTATACGCGTAAAGGCCTTAGCGTGGCTCATCGTGAAATGATTACCTTCTGCTTCCTTGCGGCTCAAGGTGGCTGTGAATCTCAACTCAAGGCTCATGTACAAGGCAATTTGAACGTAGGAAACAGCAAACAATATTTGATTAATATCGCATCCCAATGCGTGCCGTATATCGGCTATCCTCGTACCTTAAATGCCCTTCGTTGTATTCAAGAAGGCTACACCGCATGGGAAGCTAAACAATAAAGGAGTTCTATGTTTGATTTAAATCCGGTTCAGATATTAGCAAGTATTCCTGCTATTATGATCGTTTTTTCTATCTTTGGATATGCAGAGGCAAAGGTAGCAACTTGGTTTGGTGATCCAACGCCACGTCTGGCGGGACGCCTCACATTGTCACCAATGGCACACCTTGATCTAATTGGTACCATCTGTATTATTCTTGTTGGCTTTGGTTGGGCAAAACCTATGTCAATTAATCCATCTTACTTTAAAGATCCACGACGTGATATAAGCTTGCTTGCCTTTGCAGGTCCTGTGGCAGGTCTTATAGCAGGCTTTATATTCACCTTTATATATATGCTCCTTGGAAAATTAGGCCTCATGGAGTCCCAAGGTCTTGCCATGGTTATGCAATATATTATTTTATATAGTATTGGCTTATCAATCTTCTGTTTGATTCCGTTCCCACCATTGCCTGGTTTTAATATTATCTTGCCGTGGTTGCCTACAGAGTGGCAGATGAGATATTACCAATTAGGGATGCTTAATTTATTATTCTTTATCATCCTTATTAACACACCCATTATTTCTATGGTTATTCGTCCATTACAACAAACGATATTTAAAATCTACTTTGCCATTATTGGGCTCATACTATAATTATATTTTGTGAAAGTTTCTACCATAAAGATAATATCTTTATGGTAGTTTTTTATAGTTTATAGATAGATTTAGCTTATCTTTACATATAATGTATTTGTAAATTTTTTTCGTTTTTTATAGTAACAATTTTACTTTTGACTGTTCTTTGGATTTTATATTAAAAACTATCGATATAGTTCCTCAATTGTGTTATAATAAATACAAAGATCGTAAATTTTCGATATAGCAATATTATAGTGCATCACTAGATATTGTTGATATAGTAAATCGATACACTAAATCGATACACTAAATTGATACTGTATATAGATATTCAAGTGAATAAATGAGGAATTACATATGAATTTTGAAGAAAATCAAGTGCCAGAGGCGATTCTGGACAAGCTTACAAAGGTGTGTACTTGCCGTAGCATTACGCGCAAAACGATTAAGGAAGCCATTTTAGATGGTGCTCACACGTTTCCACAAGTAAAAGAAGCAACTCGTGCTGGCACGGGCGCTTGCGGTGGCAAAGGCTGTGGACCTCGTATCGTAAAGCTCTTAGCGGAAATGAAAGAGCAAGGCAAAATTTAATTTGCAAAATGTAACATACACATTTTACACATCCAAAATGTAAGATACATAGTTTATACTCTAAAATGTAAACTATAATGTTTACACAACAAAAATGAAACATATAAAGATTGTTATTTGATTCTCTCAATGGATATACCCGTTGGGTTTTCGAGTAACAATCTTTTTGTTTTGTAAGATGCATGTACTATACTGCTGCTTGTCGTGTATTGATTATGTTGGGCTCGTTTATATTTTTTGATATACTATACATATTACTTTTTAGAGATTTAAGGGAGGTATGCATGTTTCGACGTTTCGTAGCAGCCATTATGATTGGTGCATTAGCAGTCACAACGGGTTGCGGTTTACATAATCCATTTACTTCAAAGGCAGAGCCTGTGACCTATGAGTCCGTGGCACAAAGCGAGCTTTCACCAGAGCAAAAGGTGGACAAGTTAGTGGCTAATATGTCCGATGCAGACAAGGTGGGCCAATTGTTGATGATTGGCATTCACGGCAAGACGTTGAATGATGATGCTAAATTCATGCTCAACGAGTACCGCGTGGGGGGCATCATTTTGTTTGATCGAAATATGGAGTCCAAGGATCAAGTTAAAACGCTCATTGCAGATATTAATAAGGCTGGTAAAAGCGCCGGTTTAACGCCATTGTTCCTCGGCATCGACCAAGAGGGCGGTGCAGTAGCGCGCATGGATGATAAGCTCATCAAGGTTCCTCCCGCTGAGGAGGTAGGCAAAATGCCCGTTGAGCAAGCTGTATCCTTGGCAAAACAGTCTGGTGCAGAACTAAAAGACTTGGGCTTTAACATTAACTTTGCTCCTGTGGCGGACTTAGGATTAACCTATGGTCGCTCTTATAGTACGAGCCCTGATGAGGTCGTTCGCTATGCAGGCGCCGTTGGCAAGGCTTACGATGAAGCGGGCTTGTGGTATTCCTATAAGCACTTTCCGGGCATTGGTAAGATCGATGTAGACTTGCACGCGGATACAAGCATCGTTCCTGTATCTAAAGAAACATTGCTTTCAGAGGACACAAAGGTATTTATAGACCTCATCAAACAGTCTAAACCAAATACCTATACAATCATGGTGTCTCATGCGATGTACCCACAAATCGATCCAGACCATCCTGCTAGTTTATCGAAAGCAATCATTACCGATTGGTTGCGCAAGGACATAGGCTATAATGGCGTTGTGGTAACGGACGATATGGACATGGGGGCCCTTGCAAATCACTATACTTTTGGCGATATGGCGGTGCAATCCATCCTCGCCGGCAGTGATATCTTGCTCGTATGTCACGAATACGAACACATGCAAGAGGCTTATAACGGTCTTATGAAAGCCGTGAAAGACGGTCGTATCTCGAAAGAACGACTCGACGAATCGGTGAAACGGATTTTGCTTATGAAAATGAGCAAAATTTCTTAGAATTTCTTATTTTAAGGAAGGAATTTTAAGAGTATATCACGAATATAGACAGTGGAAGTACTATTCATTGAAATCGCATCTGAGTTGACACTTAATGGAGACAAACTTTAGAATCGTTACAATAGAAAAATATATAGTGTATACATAACGTGCTATCAAGGATTTTATTAAACCGATAGAGAATTAATAGGTAAAGTGATTCTCTGTCGGTTTATTTTTTATTGTATAGTTTGTTTTGTTAGGAGTGAAGTATATGGCTCGCAGAATAATGTTGAACGGTACGTCCTATTTTGGACAAGGCGCGATTCAGGAGATTGTGAACGAAATTAAGAATCGCCATTTCAAAAAAGCCCTCGTTACATCTACGCCAGATTTATTTGAATTTAAAGTGGTTACAAAGGTTATGGATTTGCTTGATGCGGCAGGTATTGCTTATGAAGTCTACGACGGTATCAAACCAAATCCTACCATCGAAAACGTAACGGCTGGTGTTGAGGCTTGTAAAGCGGCTGGCGCCGATGTTATCGTTGCTGTTGGTGGCGGTAGCCCGATCGATACAAGCAAGGCGATTGCTACTATTATTACGAACCCTGAATTCGCCGATGTACGCAGCCTGGAAGGTTTAGCGCCTACCAAGAACCCTTGTTTGCCAATCATCGCTGTTACTACTACCTCTGGTACGGCTGCAGAGGTTACTATTAACTACGTTATTACAGACGTTGAAAAGAACCGCAAATTCGTTTGTGTTGATCCTCATGACATTCCAATCGTTGCCATCGTGGATCCTGATATGTCCGCGTCTATGCCAACAGGTCTTTGCGCTGCCACAGGTATGGATGCCCTCGTACACGCCGTAGAAGGTTATATCACAAAAGGTGCGTGGGAGCTAACTGATATGCTCCATTTGAAAGCTATCGAAATTATTGGTCGTTCCTTGCGCAGCGCTGTGGCTGGCGATTATGCAGGCCGTGAAGCCATGTCTTTAGGTCAATATATCGCGGGCATGGGCTTCTCTAACGTAGGTCTTGGCATTGTTCACTCCATGGCGCATCCATTGAGTGCTGTGTACGATATCCCTCATGGCAAGGCTTGTGCGATGCTGTTAACAGCGGTATTGAAATTCAATGCCCCTGCTACAGGCGAAAAATACCGTGAAATCGCACGTGTTATGGGCGTTTCTGATGTAGATAGCATGAATCAAGAAACCTATCGTCAAGCAGCAATCGATGTCATTCAAAAGCTAGCTGATGATGTAGGCATTCCTAAATCCCTTAGCGAAGCGGGCGTGAAACGAGAAGATATTCCATTCCTCGCTGAATCTGCTTTCAATGACGCATGTACACCTGGTAACCCACGAGATGCATCTAAGGAAGAAATCATCGCTATCTATGAATCCATATTCTAATTAGCGTCTTTACATATTTCAAATGCCTCCGAATGTGTAAAGAAAATACATTTACACACTTGTTTAACAAAACTAGCCACCTCTTTTTAGAGGTGGCTAGCTTTGTGTTTAAAGCGCTATCTATTGTTTTGTGACTCGGACCTTTGACCTCGTGTTCAGTGAGAAAGCTATTTTTATACATAATCCTTTCTTGAAAATGGTGGTTTACATAAGTATACTAAGGATATGAATAGATAGTTTGACTGAGCGCTGAGCGATTTTGGTAGATGGCACTCAATGACTAGGTGCTTAGTTCAACTCGTTAAATCGCTGAGATGGTTAAATGTGATGTTTAGATAGGTGTTAGATAGTAATGCTAAGGAGAATTTTATGAAATTATGGAAATTTAATAAGCGTAGTTCTACCTTGGCAGATATGTCCATGAATCGAGTGCTCTTAACGGAGCTCATTGCAAAGGGTGCTCTTGTTGGGGTGATTGCCGGTTTTTTGGGGGCATCATACCGCTATTTGATACTTGAATCAGAGCATATCAGGTGGCATTTGATGGATGATATTACTATGGAATGGGCCATAGGTTGGCTTGTGGTAATGGTCATTTTTGCGTTTATTGTAGATCGATTGCTCGCATGGGCCCCATTGTCTGGTGGTTCTGGTATCCCGCAAATTGAAGGGGAAATGCTTGGACTCTTTGATATGAAGCCCTATCGGACACTAGTATCTAAAATGATTGGTGGCGTACTGACCGGCTTTGCAGGATTTTCCGTAGGTCGTGAAGGGCCAGCCGTACAGATTGGCGGCTCTGCCGGTAAAATCGTGTCCTACTGGATGAATTCGGGGCTACGAGAACAGCGTATTTTGACATCCGCAGGTGCTGGGGCAGGCTTAACAGCTGCCTTTAGTGCGCCCGTATCGGGGGCGATGTTCGTCTTTGAAGAGGTACATAAAAGCTTTTATCCGTATCTCGTTGTACCAACCTTCGTGGCAACTTTGATTTCTAACTATATTACAGTTAGTATCTTTGGACTTACACCAGCGTTAGGCTTTACGGTGACCTCAGGGGTTCCTCTTGAATATTTCCCGATACTGCTCATGGTTGGTGTTATCATGGGGCTATGTGGCGTGTTATTTTGCCGTATGATTTTTGCTTTCAAGAGGTTCTTTGACTGGCTCAAATGTTCTCGATTCTTGAAATTAGCCCTTACCTTTGTGGCAGTGGCAGCCATTGGCTTTGATTCGCAGCTCCTCTTGGGTGGGGGCAATGACCTTGTGGGTCAGCTTGCCTTTCAATCTCATGGCGTATTGCTCTTAGGTGGCATCGTATTAGGCAAGATTTTACTTACCACCTTCTGCTATGGCAGTGGTGCTCAAGGGGGCATATTTTTGCCCATGCTCGTAATTGGTGCTGCAACAGGTGCTTTTTGTGAAAGCTTGCTTTCAACCTTAGGGTTCATTTCTCCTGATTTTGTACCGCAATTTGTTATCTGTGCTATGGGTGGCATGTTAGCGGCCGCTATGCGGACCCCAATTTTAGCGATTTTACTCGTTCTTGAAATGACGAATAGTTTCTCTAATATTTATGCCATCGGTATCGTTACGCTCGTGGCCTATCTTGTGGCGGATCTTTTAAAAGAACCGCCGATTTACGATTCCTTGTTGCAAGCCATGAGTGGTCAAAGCAATCTAGAATCGGTGCAAACCTTCTTTCAAACGAAGGTGCCTGTGGTGGCAAACTATACGGATGTACAGCTACAAGACTTGGCATTGCCAGATGGTACATTGATCGTAAGTATTCGCCGTAATGGTACCTACATTGTGCCATTAGGCGATGTAAAACTCGAACCAGGGGATGAATTACAAGTCTCCTGTGAACGTGGCCGATTGAAGGCGGCTAAGGAATTTTTCCAATCAAATTAGTCATTATATCTAAAGCTAATCGTTGATTCGTGGTATATATTAGGAGTAGTTTATGAAAATTGTGAAAGCTACTGAGTCAGATGTATTGGATCTGTACCGTTTGCAATTGCTTACATTTGAAAGCGAAGCGAAGATGATTGGAAGTCGAATGGTTCCTGCATTGATGGAGTCGGAAGAGGAGTTTAAAGCTACTTTCACCCAATGGCATACCTATAAACTGGTAGATGATGGGGGAAGAATCATCGGAGGTATTCGCTATCAATATGACGATGGCGTGGTAGAGGTCGGTCGCTTGATGGTGCATCCAAACTATCGGCAACAAGGGCTGGCTCGGAAATTATTAGTTTTCGTAGATGAACAATGCAGTCAAGACCGGCGTGTATTATATACATGTACGAAAAGCTGGATCAATATAAAGTTATATACAAAAATGGGGTATAAAGCCGTTAGAGAAATACAGGATGAAACGGGATTATCTTTTGTATATATGGAGAAACAATAATTCAAATGGCATAGGAGGTTTTAATGTGCTTGATAATATAGTGGTATTTTATATATTCTTTACCGTAGTTGGCTTTTTAGCAGCTATGCTTGGCACCATCATCGGTGCCGGTGGGGGCCTTGTGTTTGTGCCTCTCTTTATGTACTGGTTCCCAGAGTGGTCTCCATCTATGGTCGTAGGAACATCGCTTTTTTCTGTTATGTGTAACGCCATTTCTGGATCTATAGCGTATCTTAAGCAAAAAAAGGTATACATTAACGCTGCTATCATCTTTAGTCTTGCTACCTTCCCGGGGGCTATTTTAGGTGCCCAAATGTCTGGATGGTTCTCTGGTAAAGGCTTTATGTTTGCCTTTGGATGCTTTATGCTGTGTGCATCCGTATTGATTGGTTTTAAAAATTTTAGAAAAGGGGAAAGAAAGGAAGAAAGCCTTACTCTTGAGCAGTTGAGCTATAGTAAACCTATCGGTATTAGTATTAGCTTTTTTGTTGGCTTTATTTCGAGTATCTTTGGTATCGGTGGTGGCCTCATCCATGTGCCGGCTTTGATTTATCTCATGGGCTTTCCTACCCATATGGCAACGGCTACAAGTCAATCTATTCTCGCCGTATCAACAACGGTGGGGGTTATTACACATTTAATTGAAAGCCACATCATATTTAGTATTGCTATTCCTACTAGTATTGGCGCTATCTTTGGTGCTCAAGTAGGTGCTCGTATTGCAAAACGTCTCAAAGCAAAAGCTATCCTCGCCCTCATGAGCATAGCTGTCTTTGCATTGGCGGTACGCCTCATTCTTAAATCTGGTATTTTGGGATAATATGGTTTTATAATTAATCTATCTTTAATAAGCATAATTTAGTAAAGCTCTCTAATGGTGATTCGTAAGCGTTTATCATTAGAGGGCTTTCTGTATTTTCAGCATTTTATAAAAGGGTATAACTAAAAGTCATAGAGAGCTATAAATGAGAATGAAGAATTTAAAATATATAAATCATACTATTTTTATGCATAATGTTAGTAATGTATTTACTATAGAATTATAGGTAGTACGAATCGTTATTTAGAGAGGTTTTAGCATATAATTACTGACTATATCTATACATGCTTAATAAATAAGGATTCTTGATTGTATATGAGGAAAAATGGGTACATGATAATGCTAATGAGATGTACTTTCAACTGAGGGAATAAAAGGGTAATGCATATCGATTTTTGTTAGAAGAGATATAAATTATGCATAATTATAGTGAGGAGAATGAGAACGGCGTATACTAAAAGTAATAGATTCCTTAAGAAAGGATAGGAGGAAATAGAAGTGAGTACACTTATTAGAGATTATGAACGTTTTGCCAAGGAGGCAAATGAGATTTGTAAAGGTCGCGTATACACCGATCATTTACGTCGTTATGCATATGGCGTTGATGCGTCTTGCTATAGCTATTTACCAAAGGTAGTTGTTAAAGCTGAAGATGAACGAGAAGTAAGACGACTTATTCGTTTGTGTCAACAATGTGGGACCCCATTTACATTCCGTGCGGCTGGCTCCTCCTTGTCTGGTCAATGCTCCAGTGAAGATGTGCTCATCGTATGTAATGATGGCTTCAAGAAAATGGAAGTTATTGATGATGGGAAAGCCTTAAAATGTGAATGCGGTGTTATCGGTTCCGATGCGAATGATTTATTGAAACCGTACAATCGTAAAATTGGTCCAGATCCTGCAACGCTTGCCACAGCATTAGTAGGTGGTATCTTGAATAATAACTCCTCTGGTATGTGCTGTGGTACGGCGCAAAACTCTTATAAAACAATTCGGTCCATTCGCGTTGTATTATTAGATGGCTCCATCCTTGATACGTCTGACCAAAAGAGTATTAATCAATTCCTTAAAGAAAAACCTCAAATGGTAGAGGATATCTTACAATTGCGTAAGGATATTTTGGCCGATGAAGAATTGACACACTTGATTCACCATAAGTACAAAATCAAAAACACCACAGGTTACGGCTTGAACTCCCTTGTTGATTTTGAAGATATTATTGATATCATCAACCACTTGTTCATCGGTTCTGAAGGTACATTAGGTTTCGTGTCTGAAATCGTATATAACACTGTTGAGGACGTACCGTATAAAGGCTGCGGTCTCATGTTCTTTAAAACATTGAATGATGCATCTCTTGCTGTTGTAGCCTTGGCTAATATGGGTCGTGACAAGGTTGTTGCTGCGGAAATGATGGACTATCAATCCCTTAAGGCCGTTCAAGCGCTAGACAATGTGCCTGACTTCGTTCGCGAAGTTCCTGAAGGTACAAGTGCTATTTTGTTCCAAACTGAAAGCTACTCCAAAGAAACTGTCGATGAAAACTTAGCTTTTATTAAAGATAAATTGAAAGATATTCCAACAGCTATTCCAAGTCTTTACTCCCAAGATTCTAAAGAATACGATTCTTGGTGGGCTATCCGTAAAGGCATTTTGCCAATCGTTGGTGGTCAACGTAGAAAAGGCACCACTGTTATTACAGAAGACGTATGTTTCCAAATCGAAGACTTCACTAAGGGCATCGAAATGCTTACCGAATTATTCCATAAATACGATTTCGTAGACGGTGGCGTGATCTTTGGCCATGCGTTATCTGGTAATGTTCACTTTAACATTACACCTGACTTCAGCGATCCTAAAGATACTAAGAACTTCGGTGACTTGGTAAAAGAAATGTCTGAACGCGTCTCTGGCTTCGGTGGTTCTTTAAAAGCTGAACATGGTACAGGCCGTATGGTGGCACCGTTTATTGAAATGGAATGGGGGCGTAAAGCGTACGAAATCAACCGTCGTATTAAAGCTATCTTTGACCCTGAACGTATCTTGAATCCTGATGTTATCATTACTGATGACCCAGATGTGTATAAGAAAAATCTTAAAGCTCAATGCGTTATCGATGATGCTTTTACAATCTGTATGGAATGTGGTTTCTGTGAAAAACATTGTCCAAGCCGAAATTTAACATTGACTCCTCGTCAACGTATTGCATTGTTGCGTGAAACAAAACGCCTTGAAAACGAAGGCAATTTCACATTGGCTGCGGAACTTAAAAAAGGCTATGAATATTTTGGTGTAGATACCTGTGCTGCGTGCTCCATGTGTAAAGGTCTTTGCCCGCTCAGCATCGATACTGCTCAAATTGCATTATCCATGCGCCGCATCGATCCTCCAGCACCGGAATTAGCTAAGAAGATTTACGATAATTTCCCTACTACACTTCAAATGGCTCGTGCCGGCGTAAGTCTCGAAGGTATTGCAGGTTCTATCGTTACACAAAAAGCGATTTCCAAGATTACAGAAGGCTTACATGGTGTAACAGGTATTACTCCGTACATTCCTAAGACTACACCTAAGGCCAATCGTTACAGATTGAGAAGCCGTATTAAACCGACTAATTTTGAAAAGGTTGTATACTTCAGTACCTGTGCGAACCGCGCTTTCAAACCTAATCAAGGTTACGACGATGAACGCAGCTTGCAACAAGTAGTGGAAAGCCTTTGCAACAAGGCCCATATCGATATTATCTACCCTGAACATATCGAAAACCTCTGCTGTGGCTTGAGCTTTGAAAACTACGATGACGTTCATGAGCGTGCTGTGAAAGACTTACACGATGCATTGATGAAAGCATCTCAAAATGGTAAATACCCAATCGTGATTGACCATAGTGCATGCTTTAATCATGCTTTTAAACATATGCCAGACTTAGAAATCAACGATATTTCTGAATTCTTGTGCAAATACGTTGTGCCTCATCTCGACATTGAAAAATGCGATGAACGCGTAATTGTACACAAACAATGTAAGATCAAATCCTTGAATAAATCTCAATATATTGAAGATTTGGCTCGTCTATGCACAGACCATGTATTCAACATTAAATCCTTTGCATGTGATGGCTTTGCTGGTCAAAAAGGGTTCTTCACACCAGAACTCAACAAATGTGCTACCAAAGACCTTGCAGCTGAAATCGCTGAATACGGTGCAACACTAGGCGTAAGCTCCAGCTCTACCTGTGAAATCGGCCTTGGTGAAAACGGCGGCATCCCATTCATTGGCGTTGCATTCCTATTGGACCGTTGCTCTAAGGCTAAGAAATAAGTCTTGTATATCTATTGCTATTTACGTTAATGTTGCTAGTAGTTTACACTAAGGTTACTAGTAGGTTGGGTTAAAGTAACTGGTAGTTTATGTTAATGTTGCTTTAATATTGCTCGTAAATTATGTTAAAACTACTAATAGTTTTTTTTAGGAGTTTTAAGAGATTTATTGCTAATTCTTTATTTTTCTAAGAAATGTGGTATACTAAACGTAGGTAGTAGAGTGTATGAAATTACCTGCAATATAACCAAAAAAAGGACGAGTGGCAGCTCGTCCTTTTTCTTGCTTATTTTTTGTTTTTATTGTTAAGCCAGTAGCTGTAGGTAATTACAACTAAGGCAACAATAATAGGGGCAAGCAAGGTGCCCCAGAGTGCATAAAACAGCTCCTGCAATATACCACCTCCTTTCGGGAGGTATTTTATATTATATCATCATGCTATGGAGTCTTGTATATAATAAATGATTGGAGAATTTCTAATGAAGAAGGTTGTGCTTTTCTTTCTTTTAATAATAGCCCTTACGGGATGTGGGTTGAATCAAAATACGAATAGTAATAAAACAGAATCAAATGCAACTAGTTCTGCTACTGGTTCCTCTACATCTGCTGCGGGAAACAGCCAAGCGACTACCAAGCAAGATGGACATCTAATTACAGCAAAGCAAGCCTTATCCGCTGGTGAGTATGCGAAAGCCATAGAGGAAGCTACAGCGTCCATTAAGGATAATGCTAATAATGCAGAAGCCTATTCTGTACGTGGCTTTGCAACAGCATTAAACGGTGATGCGGCTAAAGGTTTGACAGATACTAAAAAGGCTTATGATTTAGACCCTAACAATGTGGCTAATTACTATAATATGGCCATGGTCTATAAGTTGCAAGGGCAGTTAAACGATTCTAAACAATGGTTTGAAAAGGTATTGGAAAAGGACCCTAGTAACACCTGGTCTGTGTATGGTATTGCTACCATTTATGCAGACCAAGGGGATGATACTAAGGCCCTTGATTGGCTAGAAAAGGCTATAAAAATTGATCCCTCTGTAAAATCCGTTGCAGCCGAACAAGACCATTTTGAACGCTTTCACAATAATAGGCGATTTAAAACATTGGTAGGATTATAGACATGGATGTGAAACAGATGATTCGCCTTATTATAAAGGTGATAGGATTTATATATTGGCTTATTTTTCTATACCTTGGCGGTCTAATGGTTGTAGACTGGTCAGGGTTTATGACTCGGTACAATATTGAAACACCAATTTTCCTTAGCTATATAGTGGTGGTAGGGTGTATTGTTATGCCTTATTTGGTGTTTTATTGGAAAAAACTGAATCCTAATGTTAAACCGCCCTATTTGGTGCGATGTCTTAGTGCCTATATGGACCGTCTAGAGGACCAACATAGTATATGGTTTGATGTACTATATGTACTCAAGCTACTGCTCTATTTTGTAATAATCTTGTGGATGATCTGTATACTATTACTAACCTTAGCATCTATTGCATGGACAATAGTTCTAATTTTACTGAGCAATTGATGATGTAAATTACATTGTTTTCTCTACTAATGCTTCTTGTAAAAGTTGAGAAAAGTTAATTCCTTTAGCTAATGCTCTATCGTTTAACCAGGCAGGAATCGTTAGGGTTTTCTTTACGGACTTACTATTTTTAGCTAAATCAATATCTGTTTGCACTAATGTAGGATATGTTGTATCGGTACATGGTAAGCTACGAATAGATGTGGGGGTAGGTAGAGTTTGTCCATCTTCTAAAGCTCCTAATATATAGAGTTCCATAGCCTCTTGTGCATTGGTTATTAATTCTGTTAGTGTTGAGCCGGTGCTACTAGTGTATTCGAGATCTGGAAATTCGGCCCAGAAACCATCGGCATCATCATGGATTATGGCAGGGTATATAAATTTCATAGGTCCTCCTTATTTTAGTCCCGTACGTTTCAAAATGGCATTTAATAAACCGATAGGTACATCTTTTCCATGTACGGCAATAACTTCAACTTGATCATCCTTTTTTAAACGATGATGACTACCTCGTTGCCGTACATCCTTCCAGCCATTTTGCAGTAATAATTTAAGTAAATCCTTATCCTTCATATTCTCTCCTTTTATGATAACACGTGTATACGTACAAAACAATTATTAGGAGTTATACATTCTTATTTATAGTCTAACAGTATATAAAGGAAAATAGGGGTGACCATTGGTCACCCTTGATTCTATTAGTCACTTGACAAAATTGATAAATGACCTTTATATATTAATTCTATTCATAAAAATCATATTAGTATATAATTAATATATATAAATTAGGTTGTGTATTGATGGAAGGAGAGGATTCATCATGAAACTATTCGGTAAAAAGGTAGCAATGGCTGTATCGTGTGCGGCGACATTGACATCCCCATTGTTGTTGAGCGGTTGTAGTATGTCAGAGCTATGGCAGGGTACTGAACAGAGCCGTAAGGAAATTGCGCAGCGGTCTGAGCAGGATCAGGTGCAGTTATTTAATCAATATGTGAAAGCTGTAAGCCGATACAATCGCATGGCTGTCATGTTTGATTATGCGAATACGCCAACTCTTAATGAGTTAAAAGCTGGGCAGCATTTAACTGTATTTAATGCGCCGAACTTTAAGCAGCTACAAAAAGAATTAGAAGAGGCTAAGCAAGCCGGTATTCCTTATGATGAAATGAAGGAGCCTTTAGATAAGTTGCTTTCAAAATTGAATGAAATTACACCGGTGGCCGAAGAGCTCGATGCATACTATAAATCTAAAGGGTATACCACAGATAACTATGCTAAGGAGCAACAATTAGGTCCTAAATATGTTCAATTGTATGAACAATTTGTTCCTATTTATGCTGACTTTGATAATGTTATGCATAAAATCAATACGGACCGCTTGCAACAACGGTTACAACAATTGCGTGATGCAGGCAAGAAAAATGCAGCTGCAGCACAAGAGGTTCATTTGCGACTTACTGCGGTCCTAGAAAAGATCGATAGTGAAAAACAACTAGATGTAAATGCTATCAATCAAGAGTTGCAATCTATTGGTGATGTATCAAATGGTATTACTAGTCCTAAGTATGATTCTGTTAAGACCTCTGTAAACTCTACGATTGGTGCAATCCGTACCTATATGGGTTCGAAACAAGATAATGACTATAATCGTATGATTGAGGCCTATAACCATTACATTTCTAATCTGAATACGACCAATATGAATGAGTTAGATTAAAATAAGTTAGATTAATACGTCTATATAAAAGAAAGCTGTATCAAATGAGAGTATCATTTGATACAGCTTTTTAGTTGATATATAGGATATACCTTACTTTTTTAGGCTAATGCGTGTTGTAATTTGGCTCGATAAGGAGAATAATACTAAGGCTATCCAGATACAACCGAAGGCGATCATCTGTGGTGTGCCAAAGCTTTCACCAAAGTAGAAGATGGCTAGCAATAAGGCAATGGTAGGGGATACATATTGCAAGAAGCCTAGTAGGTTAAGCGGCAATAGCTGTGCACCATAGGAGAATAGAACCAATGGGACAGATGTAGTTAGACCGCAGGCTATGAGCAACATGGTTGTATACCAGTTTGTGCCGAAATAGGACCACACGGTATTATCGACCATGGTCGTATATAGTAAGGCTAGCGGTGTTAATAGCCAGGCCTCAAAGGCGATGCTCGTAAAGGGAGAGATGAGTAGTTTCTTTTTTACGGCTCCATAGAGGCCGAAGGAAATGGCGAGAATCATCGACACTAATGGCAAGGATCCCACTTGATAGGTGAGTAAGGCGATGCCGATGGTAGCGATGAGGACACTCAGCTTTTTCGGTATGGATAGAACCTCTTTAAATAGGATGACACCTAATACTACATTGAAGAGTGGGTTGATGTAATAGCCAAGGCTCGTATTCATAACTTGATTATTGGCGATGGCCCAAATGTAGGTGAACCAGTTTATGCTGATGATGACTGCCGCAACTAAAAGTAGGAATAGTTGTGAACGTTGTTCTTTTAGTAATTGAAAGTCCTTTTTGAATTGTTTAAAATGTAGGCCAAATACAACGATCGCCATGCAAATACCTGACCAGATAATGCGTTGTGCCAGTATATTATACGGTGAAACATGGTTTAATAATGCCCAATATAGAGGGAGTAAGCCCCAAATTATATAACAACTAAGGGCTGTGATTAACCCTTTTTTACTTGTATGCTCCATAATGCCTCCTCGTGATAGTATTTATTATATCACTAATACTCAAGTCATGCGTTTTAGTTATTGCATATGATTTTCAGTTATAACTTTGATTTTGGCACTTATGATTAAATGTTATGTTCATTGACTTTGTGCATATTGTTACACTATATTGGACTTAGAACAACGAATATAGAGAATAGGTGTCGCAAGACTTAATAGAGAAATCGGTATAAGCCGATGCGGTCCCGCCACTGTAAGGATGAGTCTGCTTTCATACATGTCACTGGAGTAATCTGGGAAGGCGAAAGCGAGGTGATGATCCCGAGCCAGGAGAACTGCCTATTTGATAATCACCGTTATGTACCTACGAGCGATAGGAAGGGGATTGGGGTATGCTGGCTACAGTATTTTTTAGTGTACCTTTCAATAAGAAACCTTACGTGTCACTTTAGGTGGCACGTTTTTTATTGCCCTTAGAGTGGATGTTGAGTATAGGAATCAGGTTTTATAGATATTAAACAGATGGACACATTTTGAGGTTGATGTGGTCCAATAAGATAAAGCTCGAGTGATTCATATATCTAACAATTCGCAGGTACGGTGCGCTGTTTCTCGGTATGGTTTCGAGTTGAAAAGGAGGCACATATATGTCTGACAAAAAGACTTCAAAGGATGCTGAACGCGATTTATTAGCACCTGTATCCTTTGATGAGTTTAAGAAACCTACGTATGAACAATGGCAGGCCGAGGTTGAAAAAGCGTTAAAAGGTGGCGACTTCCATAAGAAGATGTTCACTAAAACCTATGAGGGAATTACGTTACAACCAATTTATACGCCTGCATTGCATGGAGAAAAAATTCCAAAGGGTGTATACCCTGGGGCAGGTGAGTTCCTACGTGGCACAAAGGCAAGTGGTTATATTAAAGACTCTTGGGGAGTATCCCAATATGTAGACGAATCCTTTCCTAAGGATGCTAATCATGCAAGTTTATACGAAATTGTAAAAGGTGGCACCATTCACAATATTCGCCTTGATGAAGCAACACGCCATGATCAAGATGTGCAAGTAGGCGCAGCTGTTGGTATCGGCGGTACATCTCTGTCTACTATGGATGATTGTAGACAATTAATTGAGCGCTTTAATTTAAAGGAAAATCCTTTATATATTGAAACAGGTGCTTCTGCAGCTATCTTGCTCGGTATGTTAGCCGCTACGGTGAAAGGCTCTAAAAAACAAACCTCTGACTTGAAAGGTCTCGTTGGTGCAGACCCTATTGGTGTTTGGGCTAAAGATGGTACATTGCATATGTCTTTAGATACAGCCTTTGATGAAATGGCACATACTGTTGTATGGGCTAAAGAGCAAGCTCCAGAGCTTAAAACTGTACTCGTATCTGGCGATGTATACGCTAATGGTGGCGCTAATGATGTGCAAGAGGTTGCGTATGCATTGGCAACAGCAGTTTGCTATGTGCGTCAATTAGCACAACGTAACATCGATATTCACACTATTGCTAACAGCATGATGTTTACATTCTCCTTGGGTGCAAACTTCTTCATGGAAATTGCTAAATTACGTGCGTTGCGCGTGCTTTGGGCTCGCATTATGGAGGCCTTCGGTGCAGAAGAAGCTGACCGTGCCGTTCATGTACACGGCAGAACATCGGCTTTCACAAAAACTGTATACGACCCATATGTAAACTTGTTGCGCAATACAACACAAGCATTCTCTGGCGTTGTAGGGGGTTTGAATAGCCTTGAAGTGTCCCCATTCGATCAACCAATTCGCAAAGCTGACGATTTCTCTCGTCGTATTGCCCGTAACATCCAAGTTATGTTGCAAACTGAGTTCGAGTTACGTCAACCAGTGGACCCTGTAGGTGGTTCTTGGTATGTGGAAACCTTGGCAGCCGAATTATGCGAAAAAATTTGGGCTGAGTTCCAAACTATTGAGGGTAAAGGTGGTATCGTAGCAGCTTTGAAAGAAGGCTATCCACAAGCTCAAGTTAAAGCAGTTCTTGATGAACGCTTCAAAAACCTTGCATTCCGCAGAGATGTGGCTGTAGGTAACAACATGTATGCGAACATGACTGAAGAATTGCTTGATCCAAAACCAGAAAATCAAGAAACATTGCGTCAAAAACGGGTTGCTCAAATCGAAGAGTACTTGGCGAGTGCGGAGCCAGATGCTGTTGTGAAAGCACAGGCTACCCTAGAAGCAGGTACTACGGAACCAGGCGCTTTGATTGGCCTTATTGAACTCGGTGCATTACAAAAATTAACAATACGTCAAATCCGGAAGGCTTTAGATGCTGGCGATATTGCATCCGAAACAATTGAATCCATTGCAGCCCATCGCTGGACTGAACAGTTTGAAGCACTTCGCATGCGCACTGAGAATTATAAACAACGTACGAAAGATAATGTGAAGGTATTCTTGGCCAATATGGGGCCAATCCCTCAACATAAACCTCGTGCGGACTTCTCCACAGGCTTCTTCGAAGTAGGGGCTTTTGAAGTTATCAAAAATGATGGCCATGAAACAACGGCTGATGCGGCGAGAGCTGCTCGTGAAAGTGGTGCTGATGTAGTTGTTATCTGTTCTACAGATGATACCTATCCAGAATTGGTACCACCACTCGCTAAGGAATTGAAAGAAACGATGCCGCATGTAACGGTTATTTTAGCAGGGGCACCTCCTAAGGACTTAGAACCTGTATACCGTGAAGCTGGCGTGGACGACTTCATTTCTGTTCGTGCAAATTGTTACGAAATCTTGAATACGTTACAAGATAAGAAAGGGATGTGAGCTCATGTTTAAAAATCCAGACTTCTCCTCTCTTGGCTTGGGATCTCAGACAGCAACATCTCGCGATGCATGGCTTGCTGAACTTCAAAAAGAAACAGGAAAAAGCTTTGAAGATTTATATAATACAACAATGGAGCAAATCCAACTAAAGCCTCTCTATACAGAGATGGATTATGAAGGAATGACACACCTTGACTATATGGCTGGTGTACCTCCATTCTTGCGTGGACCTTATTCCACAATGTATGTTACTCGTCCTTGGACAGTACGTCAGTACGCTGGTTTCTCCACAGCGGAAGAATCCAATGCGTTCTATCGTCGTAACTTGGCAGCAGGCCAAAAAGGTTTGTCTATCGCCTTTGACCTTGCTACTCACCGTGGTTATGATTCCGATCATCCTCGTGTAGTAGGTGACGTTGGTAAAGCGGGTGTTGCAGTAGACTCCATCCTCGACATGGAAATTCTATTCTCCGGTATCCCTCTTGATCAAATGTCCGTATCCATGACAATGAACGGCGCCGTATTGCCAGTAATGGCGTTCTACATCTTGGCTGGTGAAGAACAAGGCGTAGATAAAAAGGTTATGGCTGGTACAATCCAAAATGATATTTTGAAAGAGTTCATGGTACGTAATACCTATATTTACCCTCCAGCTACGTCCATGCGTATTATCGGTGATATCTTTGCGTACACATCCCAGTACATGCCTAAGTTCAACAGTATCTCCATTTCTGGCTACCATATGCAAGAAGCGGGCGCTACTGCAGATATCGAATTAGGTTACACATTGGCCGATGGTCTTGAATATATCCGTACTGGTGTTAATGCAGGCCTTCACGTTGACCAGTTCGCACCACGGTTGTCCTTCTTCTGGGCAATTGGTAAAAACTACTTCATGGAAGTGGCAAAAATGCGTGCGGCTCGTATGTTGTGGGCTAAGATTATCAATAGCTTCGGCTCTGAAAATCCTAAATCCATGGCACTTCGTACACATAGCCAAACATCTGGTTGGTCTCTTACAGAACAAGATCCGTTCAACAACGTGGCTCGTACATGTATGGAAGCGATGGGTGCCGCATTAGGTCATACGCAATCTCTACATACGAATGCACTTGACGAAGCCATTGCGTTGCCTACGGACTTCTCTGCACGTATTGCGCGTAATACTCAGCTTTACATCCAAGATGAAACTAAGGTATGTAAGGTTATCGACCCATGGGGCGGTTCCTACTATGTAGAAGCGTTGACAGATGAATTGATTCGTCGCGCTTGGGGTCATATCCAAGAAATCGAATCCCTTGGCGGTATGGCGAAAGCTATCGACACAGGGCTTCCTAAGATGCGTATCGAAGAAGCTGCCGCACGTCGCCAAGCTCGTATCGACTCTGGTCGTGAAGCAATCATCGGTATCAATAAATATCGTCTAGATAAAGAAGATCCATTGGATATCCTCGACGTAGATAACACAGCTGTACGGGAAGCGCAAATTCGTCGTCTCGAACAATTGCGTGCTAACCGGGATGAAGAAAAGGTTCAATCATGTCTTGAAGCGATCACAAAGGCTACAGAATCGGGTGAAGGTAACTTGCTTGCCCTTGCACTTGAAGCGGCTCGTGCTCGTGCATCCTTGGGTGAGATTTCCTTTGCTGTTGAAAAGGTATGCGGTCGTCATAAAGCGGTTATTCGCTCTATTTCCGGTGTATACTCCAGCGAATTTGAAGATGACGATGTAATCAAAGAAGTACGCCAAATGGCAGATAACTTTGAAGAACTCGAAGGTCGTCGCCCTCGTATCATGATTGCGAAGATGGGCCAAGACGGTCATGACCGTGGTGCCAAAGTTATCGCTACATCCTTCGCGGATATGGGCTTTGACGTGGATATCGGACCTTTGTTCCAAACTCCAGAAGAAACAGCACAAGATGCGGTGGATAATGACGTTCATATTGTCGGATTTAGTTCTCTTGCGGCGGGGCATAAGACATTATTGCCTCAACTTGTAGAGGAACTCAACAAGCGGGGCCGTGGAGATATTTTAGTTGCCATCGGCGGCGTAATCCCTGCTCAGGACTATGAATTCCTACGCGAACATGGCGCAGTGGCTATCTTTGGCCCTGGTACAGTTTTGCCAGTAGCGGCGAAAAAATTACTAGAAACATTGACTAGTCACGTTCAAGACGAGTCTCATGACTGATAACAAACGGCCTACTCCGGATGAATTGCGCAATACACAGGACGCAACTTTCACCACTGGTGAAGGCAAAGCCCCTGAATTAGGTGTAAAAAACGCAAGCACCGAGGGTAGTACCTATCGTCCCGACTGGGTGCCAAAAGAAGCGAAGAAAGATGATACTTACGCGTGTCACGTAATGAAAGGCGTCAAGGAAATGCATGACGGCCTCTTATCTAGTTCAGCTCATCTGGCTCCAGCGGTACGTCCCGTACAGCGGCGAAAGAAATTGACTGTCGCTGATTATGTACGCGGTATCGAGCAGGGGGACCGCGTTATACTTTCACGGGCTATCACATTAGTAGAAAGTAATAATAAGGACCATTTCAAACTAGCTCAACAAGTGTTGCAAGCCGTATTGCCTCGCACGGGCAAGGCATTGCGCATCGGTATTACTGGTGTGCCTGGGGCTGGTAAAAGTACGTTTATTGAAGCCTTCGGTAACATGCTCATTGAAGCGGGTTACAAGGTTGCCGTACTGGCTGTAGACCCTACGAGCCAAGTCACAAAAGGCAGTATCTTGGGTGATAAAACGCGGATGGAAACGTTGACGAAACACCCAGAGGCTTATATTCGTCCATCGCCAGCTGGTGGTACACTAGGCGGTGTGGCTCGTAAAAGTAGAGAAACTATGCTACTTTGTGAGGCTGCTGGGTACGATATTATTCTCGTTGAAACCGTTGGGGTTGGGCAAAGCGAAGTTACCGTGCGTTCCATGGTAGACTTCTTTATGCTCATCGTTTTAACGGGGGCAGGCGATGAATTGCAAGGCATCAAAAAAGGCGTTATGGAACTTGCTGATGCTATTGTGGTCAACAAGGCTGATGGAGATAATCTCAAACGAGCACTCATTGCTCGTAGTGATTACGATCGGATGTTACATTATATCCGTCCAGCTACGGAAAAATGGAAGACTCAAGCCTATACATGTTCAGCTGTTACAAAGGATGGCCTTGATGAATTGTGGGATGTTATCCAAGAGTTTACTGAACAAGGCAAAGAAAATGGGGTCTTCTTAAAACGTCGTCAAGAACAATCCCTCCGTTGGGTACGCGATATGATTGACGAACACTTGCACAACCTATTCTTTAACAATGTAGTCATTCAAGGTCGCATGGGCGAAGTCGAAGCCGCTGTCTTAGACGGTGAAATGAGCGAATCTCAAGCCGTTGAAGAACTTATTGGCGTTTTCGATAAGTCTTTACAATAAGTAGATCGGTAAATACATATTGTATTATTAAATATAATCGTATTGCTAAATATATATTAGATAAGCCGGCATAACTTATCTTAATACGCACTCCACTAGCAATCGTATGCATTTCGATATAACTACAGATGTATTTGTAAAAGGCATAGTATCAATGTTCACTGTTGGATTTGGACCAATAGTAGTTGCATACTATGCCTTTTTCTATGTCATAATAACTAATTGCGACTAATTATTTGCTATTAATTGTCTAATAAAAGATGATTAATATATAAGTTCATCTTTTTAAAATGCAAAAATCAGTGTATAATTAAGTTATATTATTTATTAATCGTTTAATGTTACGAGAGGGGCATTCAAATGAACAAAAAATTATTATTACCTGTAGGTGTAGTCGTTCTAATTATTGGTATTGCGATTCTATTATTAAATCCAGATCCAGGGGCGGCTAATTTGGAAATTGCGAGAAATGCTACAAATGCTCAAGCGGCAGCAAAGGCGATTTCTGAGAATAACCAATCTTACACATTGTGGTATTCTATTGGCATGTTCTGTAGCGGTTTAGGCATTGCACTGTCAGTAGGTGGCTTCATTGTAGGCTTTATAAAAAAAGACTAATCTATTTAGGAACGCATAAAAGGCTGCACTAGAATGTATATCATTTCTAGTGCAGCCTTTTTGTATTTTAATTTTAGGGTTATAGGACAAAACGTGTTGGTTTTGCCCTATAACCCTAATTTTATCCTATGGACTTTAGCTAGCTTATGTCTATCTAGCGAAATAGTCTATATTTATCTTGCAAGTCGTCCTATATCTATTTATGTTGTGGTTTTACGCTCTATATCTGTTTTTGGTGGAATAAAACGTGGTATAATTAACCCGGATAGAGCCTAAAGGTATGTGGCTTTTGGAGGTTAGTATGAGTAGTATAGCGCATTTATTTGTAGCTGGTGGATTTGTTATGTATCCGCTGGTGATTTTTTTACTGTTTACCTTGATGATTGGCATTGAACGTATCTTTCTATATCGCAAGTTTACAAAGGATTTGCACCGTTTTAATAAGGTCTTAGAGAAAAACCAATCTTGGATTATGTTACCAAGTGTTTTGGAACGGGATACAGAGGAACTTGGTTCTTTATTTGCCCGTGCTATCCGCAGTGCAAAGAATTATAATGGCTTGGAAAACCGCCTTCAAGATGTAGTGTCGTACGCTGATGAACGTTTAAAACGCGGCCTTAGTTGGCTCAGCATGATTGTAACAATGGCTCCGTTATTGGGGTTGCTGGGGACGGTCCTCGGTATGATTCGTGCGTTTGCCGTGGTAGGTGGCGATATTGGGGCTCCGACCATTATTACAGGTGGTGTTTCTGAAGCCTTGGTGGCAACGGCTACAGGTTTGACCGTGGCCATTATTGCCCTTGGCTTTCACAGTTACTGTGCGGCGAAGGTCAACGATTTTGTGGCGACATTAGAGCATGAGTGCGGCAACATCCTTGATGCGTACAATGAGGAACATGATATATGAGACGACGCACATTAGGGGTTAAAAAAGAGCCTACCATCATGATTATTCCCATGATTGATATCGTATTCTTTTTATTGGTATTTTTCATGGTAGGCACGCTGTATATGAATACAGAGCAACAAATTCCGCTAAATTTACCATCTGCATCGTCGTCTACGGCGAAATCTATCGAACCTATCACCATTACCTTAACCACAACGCACACGCTATATATCGATAATCAGGAAATCTCTTCGGATCGCTTGGCGCAAGAGGTCAAATCTATCGTTACACAAGCACCTCAACAGGCCTTTGTGATTCGTGCTTCAAAAGATGTATATTATAACGATGTTATCGAGCTTTTGGACATGCTCAAGGTGAACGGTGCTAAATATATTAGCGTCGCTACGGAACGGAAGTGATTCCATGTTTGAATCACATTATCTGAAACCTTTTATTGTATCTTTAGGCATTACCATCATGCTTATCTCTGGCATGGGGTTTTCCTTGCGTGGCATCGTTGGAACCGGTGTGGCGTATGATGCTGCAGAGGTTAGCTTTCATCTGCCTGAGGATAGTGATGCGGAAACTACGGCTATTGAGCCTATACCTAAGGATAAGCCACCGGTTGAACCTCCGACTCCAGAAGGGCCTGCGCCTAAGGCAGATCCTCTTGTAACGGAAAATACAGGTGATGAAAGTGCTCACAATTTAAATGCCAATAAGACTACATCTAATGCTCGTCGTGAATGGGCCGTTCCAAAGGCCATAGAATCGGAAACGACTAATAATGAACAAGCTGTAGTTACGGGTGGAAATGATTCCAAAGACGGGAAATTCTCTAAACCTGACAATGCTCCTATGGGTAAGGATATAACATCTGATCCGAATGCCAATGGAAACGGCTTTGCCGAAGCTAGTGATTTATCCTTCCTATCTGATCTTGCGTGGGGACTCCTAACACCAGGTCAACAAGCGCTTTTACAAAAGTCGGATATCAACCCCCAAGAATATTTACGAACTGTACAAGAACAGGGGAAGGGGTCAATCGTAACAGGTAAGGTTGTAGTGCGCGTTAACTTTGACGTTAATGGACATGTCATCGTAGGAGAACATACACCGCTCATCGCAGAAGATGTGCCGCAACCAGTCAAAGAGGAAGCAATACGCATTGTTAAAAGCAGTGGTTCTATTATCAATCGAAGAGGGGAACCTGTATATCTAGCGGTTCCTGTTGTATTAGGACAATAAAGAGGCATATCTTACATACATTAGTATGGGATATGCCTCTTTGTTATGGTTGTAAAAAATGATTGTATTGATTGATACTATGTATTACTATGAAATACTTGTTCTATCTGAGTCATGTTGAGTTATATTTCAAGGATTAATTATATGTATTGTATTAATTTTGATTGGTAAGTATTGTTTTCGTGGAGTTGAAGACGGCTAGATATACGATGGCGCCGCCGATGAATAATGTGACTTGCATAGGAGTGCTGAATTGATCAGCTCGCCACAATGCAAAAGCATAGAAGAACATGGTAATCAACATGATGAGAAATGCGATGATAACGCGTACATTTGTGTTTACTGCTAAGGATGTAGTAATACGCGATTTATTCGTCATTACGTAAATTAAAGATACTACGATGTCTGCCGTAAAGATGGAGAAGATAAAGTTATAATCAAACTCGCCAAAAAGGACTACCGCCAAGCCGATAAAGCTGAGCCCAAAGAATAGACGTAATAGAATACCTATAGTATTAGATTCGTTGCGCTGTGCGCGGCGTTCCTTACGATTTAAAGTTGCCATGAAAGCCTCCCCCATAGTAGAAATGTTTGTTACTATTAGTATAAAGCTCGTGTATAGATTGAGCAATTATTCGCAGTACATTTAGTCTGTATGTTTATTATATATCACAATGTATAGCTATGATATATTATAAATTAATTTATTACTATATAACTATATGAGAAATCAAAGTGAGAGATTATGATTCAAGTTATTCTTACCTATATTGTTAATGTTATTATTGTATTTGTATTTTTTCCTATTTTAGAATCTGTAGTTCAATATGTGTATCCGTTTTCATGGGACTGGCTTATAAAACCGCTACATTTAGTGGATAAGCTCGATGTATATATTATTATATCCTTTGCGTTGCCTATTATTGTGGCCATCGGATTATTTTTGCCACCTTTTAGTTGGATTGTCCATGTATTGCAAGGTGAAAGAAAACCAAATGCAGAAGAATCTGAATATATTGAACCGCTGTTTGAGGAATTATGTGCATTTAGCGGTGTAGCACGTAACTCACTGATATTGCGCATGCGTACAGATGAGGAAATTAATGCCTTTGCATCTGGATTAAATCACATTACGATTTATACAGGAGCCTTGTATTCGTTAGATAAACGGCATTTATTAGGTGTTCTTGCCCATGAATTAGGCCATTTACGGCATCGTGATACTATCTATTTAACCATTACCTATGCTATGGATCGACTAGGGCAATTAATTTTAAATCTTGTAATATATCTAAATTTTGCTTTAAATATACTGGCTATTATACCAATTGTTAATATCGTAGTACGTATTATTCAATTAATTCTTATCGTTATGATTGCAATCGTGAAATATGTACTTCTATTACCGAAGTGGATTACCTATTATTTTGATAGCCGTCGTCGAGAGTATGCTGCTGATGCCTATGCCGTTTCGATTGGTTTGGGGCGGGAGCTGCGTGATGGTCTAGTTTCATTAGGACTTGCTACTGAACAAATTGGTATTCTAGAGAATGGTGAATTATATGATTGTGAAAGTACAGGATTTTTCAGTCGCTTGTTTATTACTCATCCAAAAATGATTAAGCGAATACAACGTATCAATGAAGGGATAGAGGTATATAATCTCAAGCAAAGTCTTAAAGAAAATCGTTAAAGTGATAATTAATTTAATAAATACGAACAATAAGTAAAATTAATATAATTATCATTCGGAAAATTTAGTTCCGTTCGTTGAATGGAGCTTTCACATATGGTACAATAATCCTATAAATCTAGCTTTTATCATGCAAAGGAGACATCATGATACCACGTTATACACGAGAAGAAATGGGCCATATTTGGAGCGAACGCAACGAATTCGACACAATGTTATTGGTGGAGACCCTCGCCTCTGAGGCACAAGCTGAGTTGGGCGTCATTCCTAAAGAAGCGGCGAAAACAATTCGGGAAAAGGGCAATTTCGACGTTGAGCGCATTCATGAGATCGAAAAGGAAACGAATCATGATATCATTTCCTTCGTAACAGCAGTGGGCGAATACGTAGGTCCTGAAGCGGCTAAATACATCCATCTTGGTCTTACCTCTACAGATGTGAAAGATACGGCGCTTGGGTATATGATGAAACAAGCCTGTGATATCTTAATTGATGATTTAAAGCGTTTGCACGAAGTATTGCGTCGTCGTGCAGCTGAGTTCAAATACACACCTATGATTGGCCGTACCCACGGTATCCACGGCGAACCAACTACATTCGGCTTGAAATTGGCGTTGTGGATGGCAGAGGTAGAACGTGATATTGAACGCATGGAACATGCGCGTAAAAGCGTTGCCGTTGGTAAATTGTCTGGCGCTGTTGGTACATACTCCAATATCGATCCATTCGTAGAACAATATGTGTGTGAAAAATTAGGTCTTGAACCTGTTAAAATTGCTACACAAGTGGTGCAACGTGACCGTCACGCTGAATTGTTGTCCACTATTGCTGTTGTAGGCGGCACATTGGATAAAATCGCTTTAGAAATCCGTCACTTACAACGTACAGAGGTGCGCGAAGCAGAAGAATATTTTAGCCCTAAACAAAAGGGTTCCTCTGCGATGCCTCATAAACGCAACCCTATCACATGTGAAAGAATTTGCGGTATGGCTCGCTTACTTCGTGGCTATGCACAATCTGCTTACGAAGATCAAGCATTGTGGCATGAACGCGATATTTCTCATAGCTCTGTAGAACGAGTTATCTTGCCGGATGCGACAATCTCGTTAAATTATATGTTGCACCTAACAATCCGAACCATTGATAAATTGTTGGTATACCCTGAAACTATGCTTAAAAATCTTAACCTTACAGGGGGCCTCGTATTTAGCCAAACAATTTTGACACACCTTGTAGACAAAGGTGCGGTACGTGACGAAGCATATCGTTGGGTTCAAAAACATGCTATGGAACGCTGGCTTGAAGGCAAAGATTTCGCAACAGGTTTAAAAGCTGATGAAAACATTAAGAAGTACATGACTGATGAGGAAATCGATGCATGCTTTGATCCGTATAAATTGCTAAGACATGTAGATACAATCATGGCTCGCTTTGGCCTATAATTGTAGGGTACTTCCCACATAACATATGAAAGACTAGGGTAGGTATAGACCAGTAAGCCTATGGTACATGCATTAGGTGTTGGCTATATCTACCTTTTTGGTTTTGAAAGCAATATGCCATTTTAGATAGAAGTATATTATTTTAACAGATAATTATAAATTAGTTTTCTAGCAGGCTTTTATATACTCGTCTTACATTAGGAAACCATCTATTTGTTTTAGGAGGTTATATGAAACGTATTATACGGAAGTACGGACCGCCTATTTTTCACTGTATTAATGACTTTGGTCAAGGTTCGCTGGCGGCCCTCATACCGTTTTTTATCGCTAACTTTGGCCTTAATTATTATCAATCGGCTTCCATCATTTTCTGTAATACCGTGGTGGCTTCCGTGGCACAGCCCGTATTGGGCTATGTGGCAGATCGGTGGCGCGTACCCTGGTTTATTCCCGTTGGGTTTACGGTGACTCTTGTGTCGATTAGCGCTATGGCATTGGCTACGAGTTACGAAATGATTCTTGCTTTGTCGCTCTTGGCCGGGGTAGGTGCTGCGTTATTCCATCCTGAGGCAGCTCTACTGGTAAATCGTACGCAATCTCATGAAATCGGTAACGCCATGGGGCGCTTTGCAGTCGGTGGTAGCGCTGGCTTTGCACTTGGACCTCTCCTCGCTGGGGGTGTATATGTCTTTGGGGGACAATTCCTTTGGGTATTTACGATTATCGCGCTACTCGGCGTATTGCTATATCTCTATGCCTTTATGGGCGAGGGTGAAGCTGATACCGATGATACTGATATTGCTGATTCTGCTGATACTGGTAACCGTGAAAGCCGTGCTAAGGTTCTTAGTGCGGGTACAAATGATTGGGTGAGCTTCGGTAAGTTATTTTTTGTGATTGCTTCTCGATCTATACTCTTCTCTGTATTGGCTATCTTTATTCCTATTTTGTATATTACCGTTATTAAAGGTGAAGCCAGTGCATCTAGTTTGGCCCTTACTGCGTACTTTGCGATGGGTGCCGTTCTTACCTATATGGGCGGGGCCTTATCTGACCGTCTGGGATTTCTTAAAACTGTGCGCTTAGGTAATCTGATTTTCTTGCCTTCTGTTTTAGTATTTATCTTTGTGCCTAACATCTGTGGCTTTTTCGGTGCCATGATTCCAATGGCCTTTGGTGTATTCTCACAATACGGACCAATTACGGTACTAGGTCAAAAATACCTTGCAAAAAATGCAGGCTTTGCATCAGGTATTACGCTAGGTCTTGGTATTACCTTAGGTGGCCTTGTGGCACCTTATGTAGGACATCTAGCAGATATCTATGACGTACAAACGGCATTGATGACCTTGATACCGGTAGGTGTTATAGGCTTATTGATGAGTTTTTGGTTAAAAGAACCAAAATAGCCCATGCGTTTGGGAAGAAACTAAAGATTGAATTTGTATAAATACTTTCACAGAATCCGAACATTGTTGTATAATGATATTGAATTATTTAGACTTTCATATGGAGGATATAGATATGGCAACTAGTATGGTTATCGGCACTCAATGGGGTGACGAGGGGAAAGGTAAAATTGTTGACTGGATCGCAGAACGTGCGGATGTTGTGGTGCGCAGTCAAGGTGGTAATAACGCGGGTCATACTGTTGTAGTTGATGATAAAGCGTTTGCACTTCGCCTTTTACCAAGTGGTATCTTATACGATAACAAACAAAATATCGTGGGTACTGGTGTTGTTATCGACCCTAAAGTTCTGCTACAAGAAATTGAAGGCCTTGAAAAGCAAGGCAGATCTGCTAAATCCCTTCAAGTTTCCGACCGTGCACATGTTATTATGCCATACCATATCGCTCTAGATACTGCGGAAGAAGCATCTAAAGGGGATGCTAAAATCGGTACTACTAAAAATGGTATTGGTCCTTGCTACGCTGATAAAATCAATCGTATCGGCATCCGTATCTGCGATTTGTATGATATGGAAACATTCAAACAAAAATTAGCGTACAATGTAGAGTTCAAAAATAAAATGCTTACTAAGGTATACGATGCTGAACCTGTTAGCTACGATGAAATCTTAGCGGATTACATCAAATACGCTGAAGCCTTGAAACCTTATGTAACAGATACTAATGCGGCTGTCCTTAAAGCTGTAAAAGAGGATAAAAAGGTATTATTCGAAGGTGCTCAAGCTACTATGCTCGACCTTGATCATGGTACCTATCCATTCGTAACATCCTCTCATCCAATTGCAGGTGGTGCTTCCACAGGCGCTGGTGTGGGTCCTAACTACTTAAAAAATATTTTTGGTGTTGTAAAAGCATATGCTACACGTGTTGGTGCAGGTCCATTCCCTACAGAGCTTCTTAACGAAACTGGCGATAATCTCCGTGAACTTGGTCATGAGTTCGGCACTGTAACGGGTCGTCCTCGTCGTTGTGGTTGGTTAGACCTCATGGTTGTAAAATACGCAGCAGGTCTTAACAGCCTTGATTACTTAGCTATTACACGTTTGGATATTCTTGATACCTTTAAAGAATTGAAGATCTGCGTAGGTTATAAATTGAATGGTAAAGACGTAGAAGGGTTCCCAGCTAATTTAAAAGATCTTGAAGCTTGTGAAGCAGTTTACGAAACATTGCCAGGTTGGGAAACTGATATTTCTGGTATCCGTGAATATGATAAATTGCCTGAAAATGCTCGTAAATATGTAGAACGTATTGCAGAAGTAACAGGCGTGCCTTTAGGCATTGTATCTGTTGGTCCTAACCGCAGCCAAACTATCGATTTAGTAAATGTATTCTAAGCTATACTAATTTGATATAATAGAAAATTTGCATTTGGTAGCATTGATAGAGTGTTATATATTTTAACATTTTTCGCTATGCAATCGATTTATAGAATTATACAGATTAGACCCCTCACAGAGGGGTCTTTTGTATTGAATGGATGCAGAATACAAACGTGGATCCTCTATATCTAATCCTTTAGGTTGCTACAGTAGTGCGGTATATCGAAGTATGCTTTATAGTTATTAGAGTGTGAGTATATCGAGAAATATATAACAAATAATAGAGTATAATTATTATATATGCAGAAAAATGTATATTCAAATAAATCTATCAAATAAAAATTTGTTTAAAATATTCATTTTATACAAATAGCTACGTGCTTAAATTAGTTTACAATGAGGCAAAATTTACTTATCTATAATTTTTTTGTATTCATAATAAATTATTAAGATACAAATATAAAGAAAAAAATAGATTTACATTAAGAAATAGTATATAATAGTACCAAGAAGTAGATTGATATTTTTTGATAAGGATCTGAGGAGTTAAAGATATGGTTGAAGTTTCTTACGAACGTTTAGCGACGATTTTTAAGGCATTAAGCGATGAAACAAGATTACACATCATCGATATGTTGTCTTGCAATGAATTATGTGCAGCCGATATTTTAGCGAGCTTCAATTTGTCTCAATCTACGTTGAGTTACCACATGAAAATCTTAATTGATGCAGGTGTAGTTAACTCTCAACGTAATGGTTTATGGACGCGTTACTCCATTAATGAAGCTACATTTGCGGATATTTTAGATATTCTCCCTCAATTATACAAAACTAAAGATGAGTGCATTTGCGCGCAAATTAAATACTGCCGCATTTCTGAGCACGAAAAAGAAGCGTAACAATGAGACGTTGGATTATGCATGTTGATATGGATGCATTCTTCGCGTCCATAGAACAACTGGATCATCCAGAGTATAAAGGCCACCCCGTAATCGTGGGTGGTCTTTCTTCACGTGGTGTCGTAGCTACCTGTTCCTATGAGGCCCGAAAATTTGGTGTTCACTCTGCGATGCCAATCTCGAGGGCTAAGAAACTCTGTCCTGATGGGATCTATGTATATCCTCGAATGGATCGCTATAAAGAGGTGTCGAACCAAATTTTTTCCATTATGAACGAATTTACCCCTTACATTGAGCCTCTATCTATTGATGAAGCTTTTCTTGAAGTGAGTGGCATGTCTACCATGTATAGTGGCCCTAAAGCGCTAGGGCGAGCCATTAAAGATCGTGTATTCGAGAAAACAGGACTTATTATTTCTGCAGGCTTAGCACCCAATAAATTTCTTGCTAAATTGGCCTCTGATTTAGATAAACCTGATGGTCTTGTAGTCATCCCATACGGTCGTGAAAAAGAGGTGCTGGCGCCTTTGCCGATTAAACGTATTTGGGGTGTTGGTCCTCGGACAGAGAAAATTTTGAAAGCCGGTGGCTTTCACCTGATGCGTCATATTCAGTCTTTGCCTGATGAAAGTAGTTTAATTCCTCTCGTGGGGAATCAGGCAAAACGCATATGGGAACTGGCGAATGGTATCGACGATAGACCTGTTGAAACAGATCGCAAGATACAATCGATTGGAGCGGAGGAAACCTACGAAGAAGACCTCACAGAGGGTCGTGCTATTGAATTAGAATTTAGGTATTTTGCAAACCGTCTATCGAAACGGCTTCGGAGGCGTAACCTTCATGGACATACTGTATCTATCAAGGTTCGGTATGATGATTTTACCACCGTATCACGGCAGAAGCGGCTAGATATACCATCAGACCAGGAATATGTATTTTTTGAAACAGCATTGATTCTGTGGAATAAATTGATGCAGGATAAGACGAGTAAGCGGCCTAAAGAGTCTAAGAAAGATACGGAACCGTTAGGGGCCACTACAAAGGTAAATTCTACGAATTTTAAATGTAGTAGTTCTAAAGGGATTACCTGTATGGATCCGCCTGGCCCTATACGACTATTAGGTCTCACTGTGAGTGGTCTCGATGAGGAGGTTCCTATGCAGGATAGTCTCTTTGATTCCCCACAGGATGAAACAGAGGATAAGCTTGCTAGCGTGTTAGATTCGTTAGAGTCTAAATTTGGTGAGACTGCTGTTATGAGTGGTGCATTATGGCAGCGCTTTCACGGAGACAATGGAATACGTAGGAAACGGTCAGAGTTGAAAGCGGCCGTGGATGCAGAGGCATCTATTGAAGAACCTAAAAAGATCGTCAAAAAGGACTTATAAAGTTTATATTGAATACTTTCACTAATATAATTGTTCATGTTACAATATGGGTGTAGTGTTAATAAATTACCGCAAGAGAGGTATAGATATGAGTTTATTTCGTGTGGCCATCCATTATGGCATAAACAGCAATGGTTTCTTGTCCTATGACACAGAAACAAAAACAGTGTCCGTAGATTTACCTGAACAAGAGTGGGTTGATAAGGTAATCGCTTACTTGAATAATGAACATGCTATCGAACATGCTACAGGTCTTGATACGTATGAACGGTTGAACGTAAAACCATTGGAATCTTTGGATAACTTTAAATTAGCTTTGACACGTATGTGGGAAGCTATCGACGTACAAGTCGACTGGAGTCGTCCAGCATAAATTGAATGAAAACACCTTGTGATCTACGACTTAGTAGAAACAAGGTGTTTTTTTGCTTATTTTGGTAGAAAGATTTAGCTAGCATTTAAATATATAATGCCATAATTCTCATTTGGGCTTTTGTAAATGATATCGTGTATACAAGATTTATAAAGGTTTAGGGTTGTTATGTTAAAAAATTTGTGTTATTCTAATTATAGATTAATGGATAATAATTATCCGTTAATAATATTTATCTTAATTGAGATGTATAATCTAAAAAATTATGTAAAGTAAATTACTTTCATTTGGATCTCTAAGTAGGAGTTTGTAACATGAATAATGAAAAGAAACTAACAACAGCCTTTGGTGCTCCCGTACCAGATAATCGCAATTCTGCTACAGCAGGTAAACGTGGTCCTGTATTGATGCAAGATGTTTGGCTCATGGAGAAATTAGCTCATTTTGAGCGCGAAGTGATTCCTGAACGCCGTATGCATGCTAAAGGATCCGGTGCATTTGGTACTTTCACAGTAACCAATGACATTACAAAATATACGAAAGCAAAAATTTTCTCTGAAGTGGGCAAGCAAACGCCATTATTCGTGCGTTTCTCTACAGTTGCCGGTGAACGCGGTGCAGCCGATGCAGAGCGCGATATTCGTGGCTTTGCCGTAAAGTTCTATACGGAAGAAGGGAACTGGGACCTCGTAGGTAACAATACACCTGTATTCTTTATCCGCGATCCATTGCAATTCCCTGACTTGAACCGTGCTGTAAAACGTAATCCGAAAACAAATCTTCGCGATGCGACAGCAAACTGGGATTTCTGGACTAGTTTACCAGAAGCAATCCACCAAGTAACAATCGTTATGAGTGATCGTGGTATTCCTAAATCCTATCGCACAATGCATGGTTTCGGTAGTCATACATACAGCCTTATTAACGAAAACGATGAGCGCGTATGGGTTAAATTCCATTGGGTTTGCCAACAACCGATTGAAAATCTTTCCGATGCTGAGGCGGCTAATGTGGTAGCTAGTGACCGTGAAAGTCACCAACGTGACCTCTTTGAGGCTATTGAAAGAGGTGATTTCCCGAAATGGAAATTATGCATCCAAGTGATGACGGAAGAACAAGCTAACAATATGCCATACAATCCATTCGATTTAACAAAAGTATGGTATCATGACGAATTCCCATTGATTGAAGTCGGTGTGATGGAACTTAATCGGAATCCAGAAAACTATTTCCAAGATGTAGAACAGGCTGCATTTGCACCAACAACTATCATTCCAGGCGTATCTTTCTCTCCTGATAGAATGCTTCAAGGTCGTTTGTTCTCCTATGCCGATGCGCAACGCTATCGTCTAGGGGCAAATTATTATCAAATCCCTGTTAATGCCGCTAAATGCCCTGTAAATATCTATCATCGCGATGGTCAAGGTCGTATAGATGGAAACCATGGGTCAACAATTGGGTACGCACCAAATAGCTTTGGTGAATGGGCTGAACAACCGGAATTCAAAAATCCTCCTCTCGACGTATCTGGCCCAGCCTACCAATATGACTTCTATGAAGACGACTCTGACTTCTTTACACAACCAGGTAAATTGTTCCGCCTCATGAGCCCTGAACAACAACAAGTTTTATTTGATAACACCGCAGCGGCTATGAATGGCGTACCTGATTTTATCAAAGAACGTCATGCAAAACATTGCTATCAATGTGATCCCGCTTATGGTGAAGGCGTTGCTAAAGCCTTGGGCATGAACATCGATTTTAGCGATGTAAAATAAGATTAATGATACTATTTAAACAACATTAAAATAGTTTATCTAAACAATACTAACGATTGAAAAGAACTTTCTTAACTAATAACACTTTCACATTTATACAAAATACTAATCTATAAAAATCTAAATTCACACAAAATTTTTATACACTGATACCAATTATCTTATAAACAAAAACAAATAAAATCCTTTAAAGGGCCTTTGCTAAGCACATCTAAATTAAGAGTCATCAATGATGTGTAGCAAGGGTCCTTTTGTTGTGTTAAAAATATACAAATTTTAAAAGGATTTTAGTATAACTATGTAGAAATATATGATGTGTTGAATTTGCACGAAATGTTACATGTGAATAGGAGGCAGTTATGAAATCTAGTAGTTTGGCATGGTATGTGGTGGTAGCTTGCATGGGAGGAAGCCTTTGTGTTGGATCTGTAGTACAGGCGAATTCTCTAGCGATGGTGAAAGCAAATAACTCTGTTCCCGCAGCTATTGTAATGCAAGCCCAAGCAGCTCAGCCTGTTACTGTTACAGCAGATAAGAATGATAAAGTTAGTGCTACAGCAAATCATACAGTAACTAATAATGCAGTAGCTAATAATGTAGTAACTAATGATGTAGCAGCACAGGAAGCCCTCAAACAAAAACAACAGTACCAAGCCGACACAGAAACGATGGGCTTGCTATGGATGCGCACCTCTGCGGAGTACAGAGCATTGGTGTATCAAGGGTACAATGTGGCAATAAATGCCGTTAAGATGGCCGTTACTGATCCATCTCATCAAAGAAAACCTTTAGCTATCGTTCTTGATGCGGATGAAACAGTAGTGGACAATACCAAGTTGATGGGTGAAAGTATAGCAAACGGCAATGGCCGTTTTGATGCTCCCTGGTGGCGTCAAGCCGTGCATCAAGGAAAATCACAAGCCATGCCTGGAGCCGTTGAATTCCTAAATGAAGTTCATAAACAAGGGGTAGAAATCTTCTATGTTTCCAACCGCTACGCACCTGTAAACCTTGACGTAACGATACAGAATTTTAAAGAACTAGGATTCCCATCTGTCGATAAAGACCATGTACTACTATTCGAAAAAGACTCTGATAAACAACCTCGCTTTGATATGATTGCTAAAAAATATTATGTGGTTGTATACATGGGTGATAACGCTGGTGATTTCCCTATTGGCACAAAAGGTAAGACCTTAGCTGAAAGAAATGCCATCATCGATGCTCATAAAGAGGACTTTGGTACTACCTTTGTCGTATTCCCAAACCCTGCCTATGGATCCTGGGTAAGTTCTTTAGCGAAAGGCTATCAAAACCTAAGCCCAGAAGAACAAAAACAAGTGAATAACCAATACCTACAACAATAAGGACGCCTTGCGTATACTTTATTAAAAACGATATAATAAAGTATACATGCGTCTATAGCTCAACCGGAGAGAGCGTCAGTTTCCTAAACTGTAGGTTGGGGGTTCGATTCCCTCTAGGCGCACCAGAAGGATAGAGCTGCAGTTTCGCCTTAATACTCGTGAGAATCTATTAAGGTAGGGCCTTATGCCGAAATCAAAGGACACAATTTATTGTGTCCTTTTCCTATTTTAATCATATTAAAACTATCTTTCTATCAAGATAATAGTTGAGTAATTATGGTTATTTAGTAAAAATTAAAACTGATTGATGAATAAAAATTAGAAAAGCTTGACATATAAGTAATGCTGATATATTATGTAATTAGATTTTACCATAGCGAAAGGTTACAGAATCTACTAAAATAAGACTTTATGTCGAAATCACTACTTTTAAGTAGTTATTAACAATAGTATATGTAAATTGAGTTAGTAGTACATATTACTAATGTTTTTTGTGTGAAATTTTGAGCACGGGTCTTATGATCTGTGCTCTTTTTGTTTATTGATTTATTATAGCGAAAGGCTACAAAAGTGCTTAACTTCGTTGTTGAGGTTTTAGTACTCTGTAATTTTTCGCTATGATAAAACGCTACAGTTGATATGAATGCTATGAACGCAGTTTTAGTACTCTGTAATTTTTCGCTATGATAAAACCGTTTTGCAAAAATAAAAAGACCAGTAAACGTTTTAGTACTCTGTAATTTTTCGCTATGATAAAACACCACAGCAGGCAAACCCATGGCAAACATCGTTTTAGTACTCTGTAATTTTTCGCTATGATAAAACAACTCAAAAATCTTGAATGTTGTTCTTGGTGTTTTAGTACTCTGTAATTTTTCGCTATGATAAAACCAAGGCTATACTCCTAATTTTACGTTTACCGTTTTAGTACTCTGTAATTTTTCGCTATGATAAAACGTATCTGTTGATGTGAATGTAGTCAATGTAGTTTTAGTACTCTGTAATTTTTCGCTATGATAAAACGGTAACATGCTATAGCCGACTTCCTTAGTCGTTTTAGTACTCTGTAATTTTTCGCTATGATAAAACGAAAATATCCAATTCAAGGGGAATACATATGTTTTAGTACTCTGTAATTTTTCGCTATGATAAAACTAAATCGTGGAAGAAAAAAGTTACCGGTAGTTTTAGTACTCTGTAATTTTTCGCTATGATAAAACTATGCCAACGGTTTATTATTTTGATGAATGGTTTTAGTACTCTGTAATTTTTCGCTATGATAAAACTGTCACCCCATTAAGAGATTCAGTGAGTGCGTTTTAGTACTCTGTAATTTTTCGCTATGATAAAACAGAAGAAATCATTGGTATTCTACCTGTTGTGTTTTAGTACTCTGTAATTTTTCGCTATGATAAAACCATATGATGAGTTTAGATATTTTTGCATGAGTTTTAGTACTCTGTAATTTTTCGCTATGATAAAACTAGGAAGCAGTGTTAGGGTCTGGCTGAGTCGTTTTAGTACTCTGTAATTTTTGCTATGATAAAACCTTGCCAACTTTCCAACCATTACTTTCGTAGTTTTAGTACTCTGTAATTTTTCGCTATGATAAAACGAAATGGCATTCATTGATAATGATGAAGACGTTTTAGTACTCTGTAATTTTTCGCTATGATAAAACTACCGAATATCGCTTTATCGCCACCTGGTAGTTTTAGTACTCTGTAATTTTTCGCTATGATAAAACACCCAATCTCGCCATCCATTGATACTGAATGTTTTAGTACTCTGTAATTTTTCGCTATGATAAAACAAACAACTCATCAATAGGGCGTTCATGCAAGTTTTAGTACTCTGTAATTTTTCGCTATGATAAAACTATTGACCACTATTAATCCCGCATCACCTAGTTTTAGTACTCTGTAATTTTTCGCTATGATAAAATTTAGCACAGAGCTAGGTAGGTGGTTTTTTGTTTTAGTACTCTGTAATTTTTCGCTAAAAAATACCATTAAGAACGTCCATGTACACAGAGGTTTAGTACTTTGTGATCGTTGCTTATGATAAATTTAGAATAATAGAAGAGAATAATTTTCTAATTATTATAATTTTATGTATTAAATAGGATTAATAATTTTTAGGGGAGGGTATATATGGGATATATACTAGGATTAGATATCGGGGTTGCTTCTGTTGGTTATGCAATAATTGATGAAAATTATAATGTCCTAATTAGTGGGGTAAGACTATTTCGTGAGGGTACGGCAGAAGAGAATGTAGCACGCAGAGGGTTCAGAAGTAGTCGTAGAAGTATGAGGCGGAGCCGTCATAGATTGGATCGACTAAAAGAACTCTTGTCGAGTGCATTAGGTGTGAGTGGAGATCAATTTTATACAAATCTCTATGAAATTAGAGTTAGAGGACTTAGTAATAAGCTTTCGCCTGATGAATTGATTGCTGCAATCATTCAATTGGCTAAACATAGAGGTATATTTTATTTAAGTCCAGAGGATCTTGCGACTGAGGACGGAAGTAACCAGAGTTCAGCAGATATTATTCGAACTAATGAGAATAAGCTTAAAGATGGAATATATCCTTGCCATGTTCAATTAGAAAAGTTGAATACTACGGGAAAAGTACGAGGCATTGAAAATAAATTTACTCATGGATCATATCGTAGTGAATTAATTAAACTTCTTGAAGTTCAATCATCATTTTATCCAAAATTAAAAGGGATAATGGATGAGGTTTTATGTATATATGATTCTAAACGTGAATATTATGAGGGACCTGGTAGTTATAAAAGCCCCACACCTTATGGGAGTTACCAATTAGATGAAAGTGGCAATGTCATTAAGATTAATTTGATTGATAAAATGCGTGGTACGTGTACGTATTTTCCTGATGAATTAAGAGCACCTAAATGGAGCTATAGTGCATGTTTATTTAATTTGTTAAATGATCTAAATAATTTAACGATTCAAGGTGTGAAGATAACTGAAGTTCAGAAACAAGAGCTGATTAGTGAATATGTAAATAAAGGTAAATCGGTAACGATTCCTGCTATTGCAAAAGTATGCAGTGCTAAAAAGGAAGATATTTTTGGTTTTAGAATAGATAAGTCGGAAAAACCAATTTTTACAAAATTTGAAGGATACAATGAGTTATTAAAAATCGCAAAGTCTGTAAACGAAGAAGATGCAATTGAAGGTAAAAAACTGTTAGTAGATGATATATCTGAGATTCTAACTAAAGAAAAAAGTATAGATGTGCGTGAAAGAAAATTAGTAGATGATTTAAATTTATCTACTAGTTTAGCCAAAGAAATTGCAAAATCGGGGGGATTTACTACATATCATTCTTTATCATTTAAGGCTATTAATTTAATTCTAGATGATTTATTGAAAACTAGTAAGAATCAAATGGAATTATTTACGGAGGCAGGCATAAAACCATATAATCATAAATTTTCTCAAAATTATCAGTTAAGTGCTAATTTATCTGATTGGATTGTATCACCTGTTGTTAAACGCTCTATTAATGAAACCATTAAGGTATTTAATGCATTGCGTAAATATCTTAAAACCCAAAATGGTGATGATACTGAATTTAGTGATGTAGTAGTTGAATTAGCACGAGAAAAGAATAGTCAAGAGAAGAAAGATCTGATTAAGAAAATTCAGAAGGCCAATGAAGAAAAACGTTATAAAATTATGGAACTTGTTAAAAACAGGAAACTTACAAGTGCAGAGTTTGAACGTATTAATTTATTGTTAGAGCAGGATTTTAAATGTGCATATTCTTTAGCGCCTATAGAGTTATCTGATGTGTTTAAAGCTGGCCTTTTAGAAGTTGATCATATTATTCCATTATCTATATCTCTAAGTGATGCTCAGTCTAATAAAGTGCTTGTCTATCAAGGAGAAAATCAAGCGAAAGGACAACGGTCACCATTCCAATATTTCAGTAGTGGCAAAGCAAAAATAACCTTTGAAAGATTCAAAGAATATGTTACTAAAAGCTTGAATTTTAGTAATGCTAAAAAGAGAAATTTACTATATCTTGGAAATCCAGTTGAAGATATGAAAGGATTTATTGATCGCAATTTGGTCGATACACGTTATGCATCTCGTGAAACCTACAATTTATTAAAATCCTTTTTTGATTACCATAATATAAATACCAAGGTTAAAGTTATAAACGGTTCTGCAACAAGTTATTTTAGAAAAAAAGCGTATCTATCAAAAAATAGAGAAGAGACGTATGCCCATCATGCGCAAGATGCTATGATTATTGCTGGTTTTGCTAATACGAAACTGATGAAATTTTTCTCGAAAATAGGTGCCTTTTCTGAAAGTTTGAACAATAAGGATTCTATTGTAGAGGTAGATGGCAATATTATAAATTCTGAAACGGGCGAGGTATTAGAACAAGAATTATTTGATAAATCAGAGAATGTATCTAACTATATTCAGTTCTTAAAACGTATTGAAAGTATAGAACCGTTATATTCTCATAAGGTGGATCGTAAACCTAATAGAGCTTTATATGATCAACAGATAAAAGCGACTCGAAGCTTTGTTGAAGATAATAAAGAAGTAACCTATATTATCACTAAATATAACGATATTTATAATACTGGAACTGGTAATTCTGGCAGTAAACTAAAAAAAATGATTTTAGAGTCTCCTGATAAGTTGTTGATGTATCATCATGATTATAAAACTTTTGAGATTTTTCTCAAGATTGTAGAACAATATGTGGAAGAATCTAACCCATTTGCAGCCTATAAAGAAGATCATGGACCAATTCGTAAGTATTCAAAAAAAGGAAATGGACCAATTATTGAATCGGTTAAATTCCGAGAAAAGCAGTTAGGTTCTCATCGTGTTAATACAAAACAGCAGGGGAATAATAAATCAGTATTTTTGAAGATAAAGAGTTTGCGTACAGATATCTATCAAGAAGGAAAAAATTATTTAGTATTAAATGTACCATATGATATGGTTCAGTTTATAAATGGGAAGTATTTAATTAATCAAAGCCAGTATTATAAGGCTAAAAAAAATCAGAATATCTCGGAGGATGCTAAGTTTGTTACCTCTCTTTATAGAGGAGATTTCATATCTTATGAATATAAAGGTGAAGTTTTAAGTTGTATATTCAAATGTATGAATAGTGAGAAAGAACATAAAGTAGAAATTTCTTTTATAGATAGACCTACAAATAAACAAGAGCGATTATCAATAAAAACCTCTATTAAGAACTTAACTAGATATAATATAGATGTATTAGGTAATAAATATAAAGTTACAGATGAAAAATTAGAATTTGATGTTACGATTTAATGTTGCAGGGAGTGCACATTATGGGTTGGCGAACAATTATTATTGAACAGAGTCAGCAAGTTTCATTACATTTAGACAACTTAAAAATAAAAATGCTTGAAGGGGACTATTTAGTCCCCTTACAAGATATTAGTATAGTTATTTTTAATAACTATAAATTAAATGTTACAACGCAACTATTATGTAAGATGAGTCGCTATCAAATTTGTGTAATCATTTGTGAAAAGAATGGATTACCGTCTGTTGTTATGAATCCTATAGCAGGAAATTATGTAACATTTAAAAATCAAGAAATACAACTGAATATGAATCCATCTAGACCAGGTGATTTGTGGAAAGCAATTATTGAACGTAAGATAAATAATCAAATGTTTGTTTTAGATCATTATTCATTGTCATTAGATACAATTGAGATAATGGAATCTTTAAGAGATACAATTCAGCCGTTTGATACGGAAAATCATGAAGGTATTGCTGCAAAAGTTTATTTTAAAGCTTTATTTGGTATTGATTTTATACGTGATAGAGAAGAGGGGGATCCTATCAATAATGCTTTGAATTATGGATACTCTATTATTAGAGCCCTTATGGCAAGAGCATTAGCTGCTAAAGGACTTATATTATCAATAGGGATAAAACATCATAATATATATAATCACTTTAATCTCGTTGATGATTGCATGGAAATATATAGGCCCATCATAGATGATTGGGTCTATTCTTGTATTTATGTGCCTGAAGTTTTGTTTTCAAGAGATATAAAACTTAATTTAATTACTATGCTTTCTGAGCGTACAGTACGTCATCAAAATATATCTTACTCAATAGCAGATTCAATGAATAGATTTGCAGATAGTCTCGTTAGATGTATGACTGATGATAATGAAGTATTAGATTTACCATTATTAGATATATGATATTGGTGTGTGAAATGAATAGGTACAGAATGGTGAGAGTATTAATAATGTTTGATTTACCTATGGATGATACTGTTGCAGTTCGTCATTACACTCAGTTTAGGAAGTTTTTGATACGGCAAGGGTATTTTATGATTCAGTATTCTATTTATTGTAAGATTATGCCTAATCGGGATAGTATAAAGTCTCATATTGAATATATTAAGCGCTATTTACCGCCAGATGGAGCTGTATATGTTTTGCAAGTTACAGAGAAGCAGTATCAAGGTATGAAACTATTAACTGGAAAGAAACAAATTATCGAAGAGAAGTTAACGATTGATAAAACTATCATTTTCTAGGAGGCGTCTATGAATGGTGAATTGGTATTATCAGGATATAGACTTTTAGAACCAGTCCATATTAATTTACAGGCTATAACAATTGTAGTGCCACAAGATGATTTTAGGACTATGCCGGTTATATTTGATTTTATAGAACGATATTTTGATAAAAGGAGATTCTCCCAACAATACCCATTTAATACATTGAATCTTAATAATAGTGTATGTAGAGATGATGAGTTTGAAATTTTATATATTCCTTCAAGAGTAGATTCAACAGAGCTTTTTAAGATTGCAAAAAAGAGTTTATTGGGTAAGATAACTGAGAAAATCTATAAAGAAGTTTCAATATCTGAACGGGAAAAATGCTTTAATCAGTTGAATTCTGTAATACTTTTGCCAATTAATGAATTGTTATCTCGTTATAATTTAATATGCGAGAGTAATATGAATGATTTTTGGAGTTTTAGTAAGATTATAGATGTACTATCTAATGATATGGAAATATATGGTACGTTTGATGAACGATCGCAGTATGATTTGAAATATATGCTGGTAGATTTGTTTGCTGAACTAGATATAGGAAAGAAGAAGCTACTCCTATTAGATTTACCTGAACAAGGCTTATCAACAGAAGAATTTCACTCTTTGTTAGACTATCTTAATAAAAAATGTTCAAATATTGATAATGTTATAGTTTATACGCAATCTAGTGCTATTACTAATATATTTGAGAAGCCCTTATGCTATCATATAGTTAAAGATAATCAAATATGGGGAATGGATGATTACGATGAAATTGAAGTTTTATTGCTAGAGGATAGTGGATCTATAAATTTACTGGAGAAAGAGCGCCAATTTATACAAAGTTTGTTTAATCGTAGTCTATTTGAAACAGAGTATAAAGAAATTAGTGATTTATTTTTTTGTAAATAAGCTGGAATTATAAAATATAGTAAATAAAGTGAGTATATATGAGCATTTACAATTGGATTCAAGAAAAACTATTTGATGATTACGAAGAATGGCGTTTGAAGTGCCCTGATTATAATCGAAATGGTTTTAATATAGTAGGAATAGATAATACCCTAAAGGCTATGCATGATGGATTTTTCATGTATATAGAATTGTATCCACCTCATGCCATCGATGGTTGCACTGCGATGAAAGCGCGTGTAGGAAAAACACCAGATGCAGTAGATATATTCTTAGACATAGATGGTAAGACGTATCGTATGGCTGATGTAAGTTATCCTGATGCAGTGAAGATGATGCGGGCCTTTGTGAAAAAACGCAGAGTACCTGATTGTAGTTTATGTGTAGAAGTAGCGTATCTAGATATCGATCAGATGAAACTGACATTTACAGAGTTAGCAACGTTGTTGCTAGGCGATGCTAAACAAGCTAAATCGTTTATGACCAAGGCTAAGTTGCGCTCCATGGAAGAATTAGAAGATAGCTGGTGGAACCTCTATGAGAAACTAGCCTCTAAAGGATATGCTGTAGAGCTAAGCTGTAAATGTGAACTAGAGGATTTTATTTATTATGTACAGAAGTTAATACGTAACAAGTCTTTAGATACTAGTGAAGGTCTAATTATTGATACAGCAGCATTAGATGAAGACCAATGTATTATGGACTGGTGTGCGGATCTTAATTCTAAATGGGAAAACTATACGTTAGCAGGCATGGACATCGGAACCGATAGCTTTGTACTTATGGTGCTTTCAAATGAGGAATTCAAAACAGCCCAAGAATTAGCGAAAGAACTATTACATAGAATCGATGTAGCTGAACGCTTATGATATAACAGAAATTATGATGAGTAGCGTGATTATAATGTAGGAGAGAGTCATATGAGTATTGTACGTCTACCAGAATATGAAGCAGAGTTTGAAGCGGAAGAGTTTGAAATCTATGCATTGCCGCGCAGTGATGCGAATGGGGCTAGTCCTTATTTAGAGAAGTACCATAGACCACTAGTGTCTACCGATGCTATCTTAGATACTCGAACTGGCGTGCTTGACCGTAGCGAAGGCATTTTGACGTGGATTATTGAAGGTTTTGATAATGGTTGGGGGTATAGTTTTGAGCCCCATGGCGTTTACAAATTGTTGGTTAAGAAAGCAAAACCTATAGAGGACTTGGGCTATATGCGTCCTTCTTGGAATAATCGCTATTATGTGCTTGAGGTATTAGAGGAGCATGCTAAACATAGCGAGTTGGAGGCGTTGTCGGCGTATTTGAAAACCCCTAAATACCTTCATACCGACAGGGGTGACTTCTTGTTAAATCGAGAGTATCAATATTACACAGCGAGAATTGATGATTATGCATTCACCCTTGATGTAGATGAGGGCTCTGATGAAAGCTGCACCATAGCATTGGCTGCTTTCAATACAATCGATAATTTCAAAGCATTTGAACAACGAATTAGTACCTATATTAGTGAAAAATTGCTAGACCTTGCTAATGATTGGCTCGACAATGATGACCAAGATCCGATTACATCAGACGTATTTGCTAAGCGTATTACGATGGGCGAATTGGCGTTTCGTAACGATGGCTCCATAGAGGTCTATTATGACGATGATGATATTTTCTGGGGGCACTGTATCATAGCCCATATTGATGCGGATGGGAACCCTATTGATGCAGATATTGCAGGATAACCAATTAATGGAGAGTCCTAATGAGAAGATCGGAATTAATGATATTATGGAATGTTGAAAGCTGGTCTGAAGAACCGTATGGCGTTTACTTTGTATCTCGCCGATTGGGCATTAATCGTTTAGAGAATGTAGGAAAGGCCTTTGAAAAACTTAATATTAGTTGTACCGGTTATACTGAAGATGATGTACTTTCACTATCAATATGGGAGCAATTATATGTTCAATTAGATGAATTAGACCAACTGGCGAAGGGGCTCATACAAAAGGGAATACCGCAAGAAGAGTCTGTTGTACTAACGCTAACGGATATAATGCTGGATAAATCAGGTTGTTACGATACATTTGCACTAGGCTATGATGTGGGAGAATCCTCAGCAGGACATCTATATGTTTTGGTTCCTTTTGATGAAAACTTTACGGCTCAACAAGATGTGATATACGAAACCTTATAGAGTTGTTTTAAAGTGGTGATACTGGTGTTGTATTCTACCTAAAAATATAAGTGATATGCAGGAGAGAGACTATGGAAGATATATATAAATTAGTCAAAGATTTCTTCAGTCATGATATGGATTTAGATGATTTATTTGATTCCGAAGCTATCATCTGGATTGACTGGCGCGAGAATGACGAAGATGTGGTACGCTATTTCAATGATATGATGGATGAGCCTATTGATATTCAAACCGTTAGCAATGACAAGCCCTATGGTGATGATATTGTGCTACAAAAGGGTGATAAAGAACTCTTAATTCCTTACGGTGATGAGAAAAATCGGGATGTTACCATCAAATATTTCAACGACTTCGTTAAACCTGATTATGAGGTGCGCTGGTTTGCTGAAAGCCTTGGCGATGATACGCTCGGATTTACCGTGCTTTCAGGGACAGAATGGACCAAATTAAACGACGAATTTGGGGCGGATACGGTTCGCTACTATTTTGAGCCAATTGATCTTGAAAGTAATATGTTTAATCTCGACATGGATGAAGTTTCTGCATTATTAGAATTACGAGAAAATAATAGATGAAATAGAGAGATGAGAGAATCAATAAGAGGGAAGAATATGGATTATTTAAAACTATTGTGTGAAGATTCTAGCTTGGCAGCAAATTTTGATGCTCTATTTGATTTCTTTTTACTCGATGAACCTACAAAACGTGATGAGGTAGAGGGGCGATGTACCTTTTCCGTGGACGGAGTAGCTTTTGCTCGTGATGGTGCCGGTGGCGAATATCATCAATTAGAGGATGGCTCTATCGGATATATGAGTAGCGAAGGGGAATGTGGTCGTATAGCTGAAAGTGTAGATGATTTAATCCATTTGTTGGTGTATAGCATTTGCTGGCATGATTATTGTGACGCCAGCCAATATACGGACATATCTACTCTTGAAGCCTATGCCAATGAGCGACATGATCAAATCGCTTCTTATACAGAAATGGATGTATGGGAAACCGTTGTTCAGGTGCTAGGCATGCCTTTAGAAGCAAATGTGGCTGCTGAATTACAAAAATTCTATGACGCTGCACATCGAGCTCCTTTATATATTTGTTATTTCCATGAAGATGATGGAACCGTTACAGAATCACATAATCTGTTTTTCTAGACGTATTGTTTAAAAGGAGAATTATATGGCTATTGATGGAGTAAAAATCATAGATAGTGATGATGGCTATGATATTTATAATTTGATTGTTGAGCGCTATAGAGATGGTATCAGTATTGATACCATTGTTTCAGAAATTCTGGCTGAAGAGCAGAATTTTTGTACTGACGAATTCTATACAGAAATTTATTGGACTGCCGTAGCCTATTCGCTGTGGAAGATAGGTCATCTGCCGCAGGATATCAAAGAGAAAGCATTAGACATAATCGCGAAGGGCGCTCATGAGTTTTGGCTAGAAATTGATAGTAAGGCGCTCAAACAACGGCAAAAGGTGTTAGATACATTAGCCGTACAACTACAAAGTGAAAATCCAAAGCCTCTAAAGGTTCGTAAATCTAAAACAAAGCGAGAACCTCATTTTAAGGTAGGTGACGTATTAGCTGTTAAGTTTGAAAACGAGTATGGAGCTATTTTTGTATCTGACGTGGATCAATCACCGCGGAAAATCGAGTACCATTTGGCCTGTACAAGACTTTTACAAGCGCACAAACCTAGTATGGATGATTTTTTAAATAGTCAAATTTCCTGTCGTAAAGATAATACAAATTTCGGTATCGATACCGACTGTTGGTTTAATCATAAAGATCTAGGCCTATTGCTAGACCATTTAGAAATCATTGGGGCTGTTGAACTGTATCCGTGCAAGCTGTGGAAACTAGCACCGGCAGGCACATTGGACGATATCTACACCGAGATTACAGATGAGCCTAGAAGAGGTAGAATTCGCCTGATAGATACTAATGAATTGGTGAAAGATATTGTTCACCAATAATTATTGCGCTAAAAAAGGGAGTAGATGCGATGAATGCAACAACTCAAACATATATAGAAACTGTGAAAGTCAGTGATATACCCTGGCATCGTTTGACCACAACTTACGGCCGTGCTACAGATTTTCCTGCTCATCTTGAGGTGTTGTGGGATATGAAGGACGTTGATGCCATTGATGCGGCAGGTGAAGAGCTGGCCCAAAATATTGAGCATCAATCGACTTTATGGCATGCTACGCCCTTTGCGTTGATTTTTCTATTACGTATTTTTAAAAAAGCCGTTGAAGAACAAGGCCATAATGAGATCGCAAGATATTTAGTAAAAGAATTAGCTGAATTATTCATCATTATTGCTGAGTGTATTAGAGATGGTCTTATGCTAGAACATGTAGATCAATTATCGAACTTTGAGGATATGCTCAACGAAGAGTATCTTTGGCCTGAAGAATATGATGAAGATGAAGATGTTCTTAGATATGAGGAAGAAGAGGTATTTCCGGATGATCTGTTCTTTAGCTTCTACTACTATTCTTTACAAGTGCTTCTATTATGTAAGCCATTGTTAGACAAAAATAACAAATATGAGGTTACGTTGCTAGAATTGTTGACAGAGATAGAGAACTAACTATCAGTGGAGGCTTCGAATTATTCGGCATTTATGGAGATTATAGATTCCTAAGTAACTATGTAAGTTTTAGATTACTGAGTATCTAGGGAGGTTTTAGAGTATGGGACTCATTGCAAATTATAATTGTATAAGTGATGAAAGCTTAAAAGAACTCAAAGGGTTAGGCTCATCAAAGAAGGATCTTTTTGAAACCGTTGAAGAGTGGAGCGATGAGGACGAGTTATTGCTCGACATCGATAAGATGTGGGATGTCCTTCACTTCGTGCTTACTGGTGTGAGTACTGATCATAGAATAGATGATAATCCACTTAGTCAAGCTGTGCTTGGTGTAACGTCTATAGAGGATTTATCAGACTATATGGCCTATACGGAACATTCTCAAATAGCTGATATCGTAGCGGCTCTAGAGCAGTTTGATATGGATCAAGCACTCGAATCTTTCGATATGAAAGCCTGTAAAGAGGCTGAGTTATACCCAAATATTTGGGACTATGACGAAGAAGAGGAGGAAATCATAGATGAGCTTCTCCATGACTTCGAGCAGATGAAGGTGTTCTATAAAAAAAGTGCTAGAAGCGAAGGGCCACGCAGTAGTTTCGATTTGTTAAAAAGGTGGTTATAATGGACAAAGCGCGTAAAAAGGAATTGCTAAAGGCTTATGCTGATGAGCAAAGGCAATCGTTTAAAGATAATCTGCCTATGGATGAAGAGCTATTTTGGAATCTCTTTGACTATGTAGATGAGAAATTAGAGACAAATGATGGTTGCGATCATAGTTTGACTTTCACAAGAGAATTTTTGGAAAAGCAGAGCGTAGATGTTGAAAGTGTACTAGCCTGGATTATTAACGAAGGTGGCGGGTGTGATTGTGAGGTTCTCTACAATGTAGAAGAGAGATTTGAAGAGTAATATCTATGTAATTGGGAAGGTTTTCGTATACAGTTTGTTTTTGACTTAGCGCAAACTGTAAGCAGTCTAATGTAAATTTATTTGTGATTTTGGTAACCAAGTAATCTTTGGTAAAAAATCATAGTATACTAGAAATGTTAAATACTGCTGGCGATCTTAGCGATTTTATCTAAGAAACGCCGGCGTTTTTCGTCCGAACTGTTTTCTGTGCCCGCCAACTGGGTATGTGTAACAGGTTTAATGCCACAGGATTTCAGAACCTGATTTTTTAATACCTTGCCATAGTCCTGAATAAACGGCGTCAAAAAGACGGGAGTGTTATGTGTGGTGATAATCCAGGCTGATTTCCCTTGTAAATGACCTATAAGGCCTCTTTTGCCGTATGAATAGGCAAAGCCTGCTGTAAATACGCGATCAATAAAGCCTTTGAGCATTGCGGGTATACCGCTCCACCAAATTGGGTAGATAAAGATGATATGGTCTGCCCAAGTAATCATATTGCGGTACTTTTCCATGTCTGGCACAGTGCTTAAATCTCGACGTTTGTGCGTGTTATCAAATCGCAATATAGGATCGAATTGCTCCTCATATAAATCCAAGATGTTCACATTGTGATCCTTTGAAAGATTCTGTTGCACTACTTTCAGAATAGCGCTATTAAAACTTTGATGATTAGGATAGGTGTAAATGATTAAAATGTTCATGACTAGTTCCTTTCTGATTAATCATCGTTGCTTGAGGGAATCTGGATAATAAAATGGTATCTATATTAAGTTAAAGTCCAGTGAAGAGTATTTATTCTGAAAGTAAATGACGATAGAATTTGCTAAGGAAGTATTGTTAATTTCTTTTATTTGCAGGTGTTACTATAAAGGTATATAGTATAGACATGTGATGGATATAGTCACATGTCTATTTTTATAAGGAGGACGCTATGCAACACGTTCAAACCCGCAGTACTACGTCCGCGTTAGTACTCACAGCCGTATTGATTGCCCTCGCAACATTGTTTACCATGTACACGAAAATTCCAGTACCTGGCATTCGCGGCTATTTCAATGTAGGAGATGTCGTTATTATGACGTCAGCTCTATTATTAGGTCGAAAATATGGCGCCTATATTGGTGCTATCGGTCCGGCGCTAGCTGATTTATTTCTCGGCTATGCAGTCTTTGTACCTATCACCTTTGTGGTGAAAGGCATTGAAGGCTATCTTGTCGGTACTGTCTATAACAATAAGACAACTACCTCTGCCTTGGTAGCAACTATCGTAGGCGGTATTGTTATCGTAGCAGGCTACTTTATCGCCGAATACTTTGTATTCGACCCAGGCGTAGCCATTGCAAGTATTTTAACTAATACTATTCAAGCTGTTATGAGCGTTATTATTAGCATGATACTCTATGCGATTTTGCGTAAACGACTTGGATAGTAAATTGACAGTCTTTAGAATTCAGACTATACTATAAGTACAAAAGAGCCAATTAACGTGTTCTAGGCGTTAGGCTCATCAAAGAAATTGTGAATTTGATAAACCTAACGTGTCTAAGTATTGCCGTACTTAGTCTTAAACGTTAGGTTTATCTTATTTTATAATCAATATATTGATTATTTCTTAAGAATTAACACTACGAGGGTAGCGAATAAAAGGGAGACTCTATCAAGAGTCTCCCTTTGTTAGTTATAAATAGACTAATATTTATTAATAGATTTTTTATTGCATAGAACATAAGTTCGGTTTATAATGAACGTAAGATAGTCGAACGAGGTTGGGCCACCCTTTTTCTTTGAAGGGGGTGAAAGCCTATGAATGCTTATGAAGTCATTATGATTGTCCTCGGGATCTTAACTGTCGTTATTTCCTTTGGAGCATTGATAGTGCTGATTTGTCGTAATAACGACAAATAGCCCTTCGTTACCAACTGGTAGCTGAAAACGAAAGGCCATTTTTGCATGCTTTATAATGTTTTGGGATGAGCCTGGCGGAACCACTCGTCGACTATCTCTTTATTACATTATAATGAGATTGGCGTATATCGTCAATCTGGAGTCAATGGTCATCATATTAATATAGAGCCCGGTTTCCAAGGTATGATATAATACTTTCATTATGTAATAAACAAAGGAGATTTAAATGGCAAATTTACCTAACTGCCCTAAGTGTGGTGACGAGTACACATACGAAGATGGGCATATGTTTATCTGCCCTATGTGTGGCAACGAATGGACAGCGGCCGATGCGCAAGCTGCAGCTGAAGCGGATATTATTCGCGATGCTAACGGCAATGAGCTCGCTGATGGCGATACAGTGGTTGTTGTAAAAGACCTCAAAGTAAAAGGCGCGGGCGTATTGAAACAAGGTACACGTGTTAAAAATATCCGCCTCATCTCTGATGCGAGCGATGGTCACGATATCGATTGTAAAATCGATGGCTTCGGTGCGATGGCATTGAAATCTGAAATGGTTAAGAAAATCTAATCTAAGAAATCCCTACCGATAAAAATTCGGTAGGGATTTTTTCGTGGTATAATCAACTTATAATGCATATAGTATGAGAGTATTTAGATGAGAGGAAACTATGTTTAACCGTGTTATACTGTTGGCTTTATTAGTGTCTGCAATGAGTCCTATTAGTTCTATAGCTGCAGATATAAAGCCTGCGGACAAGCGTAATTATGAATTGCAACAACAGATTTCTTATAACGTGATCATTCCACCAGAGGCTTTTGAAACGAGTGCAGATGGAACATTAATCGTTCCTATAGAGATTAAGACGGATGATAAGGGTAATATTGTAGCTGTTGAAGCAGGTCCTAATAATTGGAAACTAGATCGTGAAGCGTACCCTATCTTTGAGGAGGCTGCTAAAGAAGCGGCTTGGAATACTAAACATGTTGATACTGATGAAGCGCTTGTTGTAACGATTCCCGTAAGTATTGTCATGCTACCTGATACTAATTCTAAGAAACGATAAAGGAGGGCTTATGGAAACTACGAAAGATTTAGAGAAATATACTTATGATCTTCTCGCTGAGCGTGGTGTCACATTAGATGACATTGCAGAGCTTGTTTTTTACGTACAAAAACCGTATATGCCGAATTTAAAACTGGAAGAGTGTCGCACAAGTGTGGCTTCTGTACTATCTAAACGGGAGGTGCATAATGCGATTATTACGGGTATAGAGCTTGATAAGTTGACAGAGCAGAATAAATTATCTCAGCCATTGCAACGCATTGTTGCTAATGATGAAAGCCTATATGGTATTGATGAAATTTTGGCTTTTTCCATCGTTAATTTGTATGGATCCATTGGTTTTACAAATTATGGATATTTAGATAAGGTGAAGCCAGGTATTATCAGAAAATTAGATAGTGAAGAAGGGGGGCACTGTAATACATTCCTTGATGATTTAGTAGGTGCTGTAGCGGCAGCAGCGGCAGGAAAACTGGCACATAATGAGCCAAATCGCGTGCAACATGCTATAGCAGAAGAATAGAAGTCCGTCATATATCTACTTGTCGATAAAGTATGAGGTGGGCTTCGATGACTCATTAATAACACTTTCACAACAACTTGATGACACTTTCACAACAACTTGATAACAATTTATAGAGTTGGTAGATACTATTGATGGTATAAAGAATAAAGAGTATAAATAATATTGATTGGAAATAAGTACTTTGTTTTGTAGCCTATATACAGGAGGAGCTATGCAAAAGGTTCTAGTAGTTATCGATATGCAAAATGATTTTGTAGATGGTGCCCTTGGTTCATCGCAAGCACAGTTAATTGTAGATAATGTGCGTAAGAAAATTGAAAGCTTTGATGGCCCTATTATCTTTACGCGTGACACGCATGATAGAGATTACTTGGAACACCAAGAAGGAAAGCTTTTACCAGTGCCACATTGCGTTAAAAATACCGAGGGCTGGCATATCGTGGATGGTTTGATTGAGGCTGCAGAAGGTCGATCAATTATGAGTCCTGTGTCCTTTGTAGATAAACCAAACTTTGCCTCCTTTGAGCTGCTCACTCGGTTAGAGGGCATGGATAAAGTAAATCCTATTGAGTCTATTACGCTCATCGGATTATGTACAGATATTTGCGTTGTGTCCAATGCGATTATGCTGAAAGCAGGTTTGCCAGAGATTCCGATTCATATCGATTCGAGCTGTTGTGCTGGTGTAACAGAGGAGTCCCATCAAGCGGCATTAACAACGATGAAAATGTGTCAGTGCATTGTTGAATAATTTGTATATATCTGTATATGTTTTTATGTAGAACTATGTGTTATTGCTGAGTAAAAGTCACATAACAATCAACTAATGAAAGGCTGTGGGAGTTCCCATGGCCTTTTTATGTTAGCCTTTTATATTGACGTTTTTCTATATAATGTGTACAATTAGATAAAGAATGATAATTCATATCAATTTATTGGTTGAAAAGTATATCTTAACTTCTGGTTGAAGTTAGGATAATACGTCTCTTCTTGAAGTATATATGCTATGCTAGTAGATTGACTCTATACTACCGATGCAGGTGCATCGAATCGCTTTCACAAGAACGATGATACGAAATAATTAGCATTGTTCTATGCCCTAATTATAAGGAGGACTACTATGAAACCTTTCGAACTCGCACCTTTACCGTATGCTTATGATTACCTAGAGCCTGTTATCGACGCTGAAACAATGAAATTGCATCATGACAAGCATCACCAAGCGTATGTTAATAATTTGAATGCGGCCATCGCGAAATATCCGGATCTTGCGTATGGCTGTATAGACTGCATTCTCGGCGATATTGCTAATGTGCCAGAAGATATCCGTCAAGCAGTTATCAATAATGGTGGGGGTCACAAGAACCACACTATGTTCTGGGAAATTATGACAAAACCAGATACTTCTAAATTGCAAGGCCCTTTGAAAGAGGCTATTGACGCTGAACTTGGTGGCTACGATGCGTTTGTTGAAAGCTTCTCTACTGCAGCAGCTACACGTTTTGGCTCTGGTTGGGCTTGGCTTGTAGTTAATAAAGATGGCAAGTTAGAAGTGACATCCTCTGCAAACCAAGATAATCCTATATTGGAAGGTAAAACAGCAATTCTATGCTTAGACGTTTGGGAACATGCATATTACTTGCACTACCAAAACCGTCGCCCAGACTATATCAAGGAATTCTTCCGCGTTATTAACTGGGACAAAGTTTCTGAAAACTACGAAAAAGCATTGAAACCACATCATGATTAAGTGGTATACTTGTTAGAAACAGAAACAGAAACAGAAACAGAAACAGAAACAGAAACGAGAATAATAATATAATGTAACGTAAATACCGGATAGTTGGTCTACATGATCGATTATCCGGTGTTTTATTATTGTCATTCATTCTTATAAATAACTTTCAAAAGTATAGCCACGGATACAGATTTTCTAATCGATATCGTTTATCATAGAACCATAGGTCATTATATATAGACTTTTCACAGTAAATAGATAGCCTTGTATACGAGATTTTTACGTATAAGGGCTCATTAATATCAGTAAGTATATTATAAAGATTTTGACACGAGGGGAACAAAATGGAAAAGAAATTAGATTTATCCAAATCTGTATATGATTTGGTAAAAGAATATCCTGAAGTAACAGATATTATGAAGGAATTAGGATTCAGCGAAATCACAAATAAGGTGATGTTGAATTCTGTTGGCAAAATCATGACTATCCCAAAAGGGGCTAAGATGAAAGGTGTATCCATGATCGATATCGTGGGTGCTTTTATGAAAGCTGGTTTTACCTTAGAAGGTGAAATGCCAAATCTATCTGGTGATGATGCGGAAGCTACGGATCATCCTAGCGTAGCGCCTACTGCAGTGGCTACAAAGTCTAATGTTACTGACGCATTTGCTAAGGTAGCATCTAGCACAGTTGCAGCAAATGCAGCAGAAACCAGTGCAGCAGCATCTACTACAGCGAAAGCTAACACGGAAGAAAATTCCGAAGCTAAGGCTGAAGATGCTGTTCAAGATAGCGAACGTGTAGAGCAACTTAAAGGATTCCTGAAACGGTTAGGTACGGGCGAAGAGCTTGGTGCCGTTCGTGAAGATTTTGCTAGTCAATTCGCCCATGTTGAGGCTAGTGAAATTATGAAAGCTGAGCAAGGTCTCATGCGTGAAGGTACACCGTTAGCTGAGGTGCAACAATTATGTGACCTTCACTCTGCCTTGTTCCACGGTTCTACCATTCATGAACAAATGGAGTCAGAACATGCTAAGGTTGAGGCTGTGTTAGAGGCTCAAGAGAAGAGTAAAAGTGTGGTGTCCTTAATTGAAACTGTAGGACATCCACTCCATCAATTAACAGAGGAAAACAAGGCTCTTGATGCGTTAATTGAATCTATTCGACCTAAGGTGGCAGATAAAACGGCAACCGTTGATGATGTAAATGCAGTGCGTCAAGTATCTGTTCACTATGCTAAGAAGGGTGACCTTTTGTATCCGCATTTGAAAGTAGCCTATGATATTTCTGGTCCATCTATGGTTATGTGGACTGTTGATGGTGATATTCGAGACCAACTAGGTGATTTAGCTAAGTCTAGCCAAAGCGTAGATGATTGGTATAGACGTTTTGATGAGCTTCTTACACGTGCACAAGAAATGATCTATAAAGAACAAAATATTTTGTTCCCAATCTGTGCAGAAAACTTCAGCACTGAAGAGTGGTACCAAATCTACAAAGATACAGCACAGTATGAAGAAATCTTTGGGGTAAAACGCACTGCTTGGACAGAGGCTGAAACCGCATTAGCAACACAAACAACAAAAGCAAGTGGCGATGATAATACCATTGCTCTAATCGGTGGTAGCTTGACTGTGGATCAATTAAATGCCATGCTTAATACAATGCCAATGGAAGTAACTTTCGTTGATCACGAAGACATTAACCGTTACTTCAACGATGGTGAAAAGGTCTTCAAACGCCCTACTACAGCTATCGGTCGCGATGTGTATTCCTGCCATCCGCCAAAGGTAGAACCAATCGTACGTGGTATCATTGATTCCTTCCGTAAAGGTGATCGCGACAATGTAGCTGTATGGCTTGAAAAACAAGGTCGTCCGTTCTATGTTAATTACATGGCTGTTCGTGACCAAAACAATAACTATATTGGTACATTGGAACTCGTACAAGACATGCAATTTGCAAAAGATCATTTTGCTAGAACTAAATAAGACCCTATATATGTGGTAACCTGAATAGGTAACATATATGAGACATATATAGAAAAGTAAGACATATATAAAAGAGGCTGCTCTACACGATTTGATGGTAGAGTAGCCTTTTTGTATGCCTTATAGTTTACCGCACATACCTCCCTGTATGTACTACAGTTGTGTAGGGGATAGTATGATTGGATAGAATTACTATGCTTAATATAGCTGATATGTTAAATATTTCTAATAATGCTGTGGGTAGCGGTTTTTATATTTTCTAGGCTTGTAGCTAAGTTCAGACGTACAAAGGTTGCGTAGCTTTCACCTCCGAACCATTCGCCAAAGCTAGGTGCGAGGCGGCATTTGTTTTCAAATAGGTCGTGCATATCTTCGGACTTTACATAGGCACCAAAATCAATCCACGCTAAATAGGTACCATCCATAGGGCTGATGCGGATTTTGGGTAATGCCGTATAAAGCTCTCGGTACAGATATTCATAGTTTTCACGAACGACGGCCAGTACATCTGTTAACCATGCTTCGGCCTCTGGGTGAGTGTAGGCTGCTGTGATGGCAGTTTCGGCAATAACGTCTGAGTCCGTATGGTATACATGAGCTTTATAGGTGTTGAATTGGCTTCGTAGCTTTTCATTAGGAATGATAACCTCTGCGTGGTGCAAGCTAGCCATATTGAACGACTTGGACAAGGAGGACATGGCAATCATGTTATCTACATAGGCTCCACTCTTTACGGTTAAGGATGATGTAAAGGCTGTTGGGCCTGTAATGAGGTCTTGATGGATTTCGTCGCTTATGATGAGCACATGGTGGCGCTTACAGATGCCAAATAATAGGCCCATCTCCTCTTCCGTCCACACATGGCCCACAGGGTTGTGTGGGTTGCAGTGAATGAATAGCTTCACATCATGTTCGGTGATAGCATTTTCAAATGCATCGTAATCTACGGTGTAGCGATTATCTTTATTACGCATCATAGGAACAGCGATGATTTGACGTTGTGCATCGCTAGCGCTCGTATCAAAGGCGCCGTATACAGGACTTAGAACGGCGATGGAATCGTTTGGTTTTGTGAAAGCCCCAATACACCACATAATACCGGTAATGACATTGGGGGCGCTAGTGAGCCAGTCCTGTTCAATGCCGCAGTTGTGACGCCGTTTGTACCAATTTATGACCGCCTTTATATAATTTGGATTTGTCATAGTATAACCTAGAGGATTGGCTTTCACATAGCTACAGATGGCATTTTGGATGCACTGAGGCGGCATAAAGTCCATATCTGCCACCCATAATGGTAATAGGTCGGTGCGACTGAATTTTAAGTGCTCACCGTCCCATTTGCGGGAATGAGAACCGTGGCGGTCTATATAGTATTTGCTAGTGAATTCTGCTGTGTTCATAAGAAACCTCATATAAGGATATACCTTGACTTTTATATCTTTAATTCTTATATGTATGTATATATTCAATTACAAAATAGATATTTCTATTCCGTAAGGTGTATCTCTAATTCTTATTACTGTATCTATTATCAGTATACATGCATCCTATTATAAGTAAATGGACTTGTATAAAATCTATGCAATCCTTGCATGAATAGGGGCTATATTCGTATACAAAAGGTGCTATATTTGCTTGACTGTTGGGACTTTCACAATTTAGAATATACTATAGAATAGTGTGAGTCTGACCAGTGACCACACGTCTATCAAATGGTTACAAAAGATAAATGTTAGCAGCATGTGGCGGCATCCCTATGTGAGAGGGCTCATCGGAATGCTTAGGTGCATGCAACGCTGTAAGTATAGTACTGGATCCTTGTTAGGAGGCATGTGCCATGAGTAACGAATTAAAACCACTACATTTTGATGCGGATTATACGATGGAGGAAGCGCTCGCAGAGTCGAAACGTTGTCTAAATTGTCCAAAGCCTTTGTGCCGTATGGGCTGTCCTATTGAAAACGAAATACCTCGTTTCATCCAAGCTATCGCACGTGGTAATTTTGGTGAAGCTAATGATATCTTGGCGGAACGAACAAATTTACCGTCTATCTGCGGTCGCGTATGCCCACGAGAAAATCAATGCGAAGGCAACTGTATCATGAATAAGGCGAAAAAACCGCCTATTAACATCGGTAAATTGGAACGCTTCGCGGCTGACTTTGAAAGCATCAATGAACTTCGCAAACCTAAGAAGATTAAACAAGATCTTGGTAAGGTAGCGGTAGTAGGGTCTGGTCCTGCAGGTTTGTCCGTAGCTGGTGATGTGGCTAAACTCGGTTATGAGGTAACTGTATTTGAAGGCCAATCTGAACCAGGTGGCGTACTCTTATTCGGTATTCCAGAATTCCGCTTGTCCAAAGCCGTTGTACGTCGTGAAATCGCTCGTCTTGAAGGTTTAGGTGTTAAATTCGTATGTAATACATTTATTGGTCAAGATAAAACTTTGGATGCTCTCTTTGCTGAAGGTTTTGACTCTATTTTTATCGGTACTGGTACGCATATTCCTCAAGACGTGCGCATGGAAAACGATGAAGTACCTGGTGTATTCCAAGCAATGTACTTGTTGACGAATGTACAATTGGTAGAAAATGGGGAACTTGATGAAAATCAAATTCCTGTTAAAAAAGGCGATCGTGTTATCATCATCGGTGGTGGCAACGTAGCGATGGATGCGGCTCGTACATGCGTCCGTTTAGGCTGCGAAGCGGTAACTGTAGCATATCGTCGTAGTCAAGAACAAATGCCAGCCTTGTTGTCTGAATACGAAGAAGCTCGTGCTGAAGGCGTTCAATTCCAATGGTTCGCTTCTCCAGTAGGCGTAGAAGGTACAGATAAGGTAGAAGGCTTCAAATACGAAGTGATGGCACTTAACGAAGATGGTGCAGGTATCCACGGCACTGGTAACTTCCAAGTAATGCCTGTTGATAAAATCATTATCGCCGCAGGTCATAAACCAAATGCTCGTCTTGTAGGTGAAGGTAATAACTTAAAAGTAGATGAAAAAGGTTATATTATTACATCTGAAGATCCTTATGGCATGACTAACCGTAAAGGCGTATTTGCAGGCGGTGACGTTGTACATAAACCAGCTACTGTAGTATTAGCGATGCGTGAAGCTAAAAAAGCTGTTGATGGTATGGTTAAATACATGGAAATCAAAAAAGCACAAGAAAGCATTACTCAATAATCTTATATAAATACATAGAAAGGACTATACAGTTGAACCGTATAGTCCTTTTGTATTGTTAATAGACTTATTATTTCTCAATGTATGTTAACAATATTGCGTATTTACTATACATCGTATAGTCTTCTTGTAGTATTAATAGAACTAGGTGATTTTATAAATCAAGTGTATGCATAATGTATGAATGCTGTATAGAAATGGTAATATATAGATAATACCTGTATTTTTTAATTTATTCACTGTATTTTTAATGATAATAATTTTTATATATACTAAAATTCCACGAAATGATGAAATCCTACGCAACGTAATCTACATAGTAAAAAGCCTTAACTAAACTGATTTAGACATTAGTTTTTGTTAAGGCTTTTGTGTTATTGCATTTCAACTACTACTAGGCACTGACTGAGCCTAGCCGTATAGTAAAGGCATAAGTATGTGTTGAGGGAGAAAGTAGATAGAGGTTGGCATGAATCCTATCGTATGTTGTCAAGACTTACAAGTTCGACAAGAAATTCATAAACTTGGCGTATTGATTTTACTTTGGCGCAGACAATTGGGAATGACCCAGTATCAATTAGCAGATAAATCTGGTCTAGCCCAATCTTATATTAGTGATCTTGAAAGTGGTTCTATCGATCCGAGGTGGTCTACAATTTATCGGGTTGTATACGGACTCGGAGAAATGAGTGTACAAGATTTTTTGAATGGACCTCAAGCTATTAGAAGCCTAAAGATTCATTAATGATGATGACTTCCATGGTTTGCATATTGCGCATCTTTTTATAGTAAATGGTTAATGCGTTACATATGCGGTCAGGAGAGCCACAGTCATAGCATTTTTCTTCTAATGTAGCACATGGATTGAGAGAGCTCTTTTTATTCTTTTTACTGTTGAGTGGAGCGGCTACATTGCGTGCGCGATAGATGGCGGAAGCTAAATCTGGCGTGATTTTGTTGATGCCTAGCACAAAGAATACCTCTTGAGAGCCGAATAAAGAGGCTGCAACACGATTACCCGTACCATCAATATTAACCATCTCTCCCGTTTGAGCAAGAGCGTTTACAGAGGTAAGGAATACATCACGCCCCATGGTACGCAATGCGGTGTCGCGGAAACTTTCACCAGGAAGGGGACGTTGAATATCTGTTATATCATCGTTGACCTGGGCTAAGACATCATGAACCTTGAGCTCCAATAAGGTGTGAGAATCACCGATGGCTACACGTTTATTTTGAATACGACCTTTTAAATAGGAAATAGCTTCAGTACCAGTTTCGAAATAATGGACTACAAAATTATTGCGTTCCAAGGCTTTAATTGTTTTCTCTATGTCTATAGGTGTGTCATTGTATTTTGGATGTATAACAGCGTTGATTGTTGTCTCTGTATTCGCCATAAGACCTCCTAAATGGGTGTATAAGGAATATAAATTGGCATTTGGCTATCCGTATTTTGTTTTTATTATTGTAGCGTATTATGTGTAAAGAGTTCAATTATTGGTATGTAGTTCATAGATAAACATTAATTGAAGTGCTGTATGTTTAAATTTAAAGTAAAACTTTAGGAATCTAATCCAATTTTATGCTTAAAATAATAAAAATTTGGAGTGAAATCCAACTTTATGATAAAATTAATATGAAGTTGGAATGGAATCCAAATTTATTAGGTAAGTGATATGATATCTGATATTACTAATACATGGGTTCCATCTATGAGAAGGTACATAGATGAGGAGGCCCTTATGAAGTTAATTCAGCGCCAAGGATATCTAGATTTTTTACGGCGTAATCGAGAGCGGCCTATTATTAAGGTCGTTTCAGGCATACGCCGTTGTGGTAAATCTACATTGTTTAGGCTGTTTAAAGATAAGTTATTGGCAGATAATGTGAAGCCTGAACAGATTATTTCCATTAATTTTGAAGAATTGGAATACGAGCATTTGCGAGATTACCATGCGTTGTATCAATATATTTTAGAACGTATGCAGCCTAATGAAACGAATTACATTTTTCTTGATGAAATTCAGCATGTAGATCAATTTCATCGTGTCGTAGATAGCTTGTTTGTAAAAGAGAACACAGATTTATATATTACGGGCTCCAATGCATACTTTATGTCTTCTGATATCGCCACATTATTGACTGGACGATATGTGGAAATTCAGATGTTGCCATTGTCCTTCAGTGAGTTTTACCATAGCAAGTATGAGGGTAATCAGTATTCTTTGATTCCTGCCTATGAGGCCTATCTTCGTGAAAGTTCCTTCCCTTATACTCAGCAATTAGGGGGCGAAGACTTTGATATTCAAGAATATTTACGTGGATTATATAATACTTTGTTATTGCATGATGTTGTGGCTCGATTGAAAATTAATGATGTCACAATTTTACAAGATATAGTGCGGTATATTATGGCGAATGTTGGTAGTTTACTTTCACCAAATAAAATAGCCAACTCTCTCGTTAGTGCAGGTCGAAAAATCGATAATAAAACTGTAGAACGGTATTTACAAGGATTACAGGATAGCTTGTTGTTATATAAGGTAAATCGCTATGACGTACGAGGTAAAGAATTACTACGTATCAATGCAAAGTATTATAGTGTTGATGTAACATTACGAAATTTGCTAGTGGGGAATGCGAGTCGTGATACAGGTCATATACTAGAAAATATCGTTTTTCTAGAGCTCATTAGACGAGGATACACCGTATATGTAGGGCAACTGGCTAAGGGTGAAATAGATTTTGTAGCACAAAAAGGGGGGATTACCGAATATTATCAAGTTAGTGAGACCGTACTTGACTCTAATACTTTGAGCCGAGAACTAGCACCGCTTGAGGCGGTACAAGACCAATACTCTAAGTTTTTGCTCACCTTAGATGAACTAAATAAAAATGCCAACTACGACGGAATTCAACAACGAAATGTTTTAGAATGGTTGTTAGAGAGTCGTTAACTTGCTATAATAATAGTATTGATATGGCGTAAAGCCAATGTTAAGGAGGCAAAAATCGTGGATTTAATTCAAAAATTAAAAGACCAAGTAAAACCATTAGGTAAAAAAATCGTGTTGCCAGAATACAAAGATGAACGCGTATTGAAAGCAACTGAAATTATTTTGAAAGAAGGTTTCGTAACACCTGTACTCGTTGGTAATCCTGCTGAAATCGCTGAGGCTGCTAAAGCTGTTGGTGTATCCATCGAAGGTGCTGAAATTATCGATCCAGCCAACTATGATCGTTACCAAGAAATGGTTGATACATTCGTAGAATTGCGCGCTAAAAAAGGTATGACTCCTGAAAAGGCTGATGCAACTATGAAAGGTGATTGCTTGTTCTTCGGCGCTATGCTTGTTCGCCTTGGCGCAGTAGATGGCATGGTTGCTGGTTCCGCTTGCCCAACAGCAAACGTATTGCGCGCTGCATTGCAAGTTGTAGGTACTAAACCAGGTCTTAAAACTGTATCTTCTTCCATGTTCATGTTCACAAGCAAAAAAGAATATGGCGACGACGGTATGCTAGTATTCTCTGACTGCGGCGTATTGCCTAATCCAACTAGCGAACAATTGGCTGATATTGCAGAATCCACTGTAGAAAAAGCTCGCAAAGTTGTTGGCATGGCTGACCCTCGCGTATCCATGTTGTCCTTCTCCACAAAAGGTTCCGCTTCCACTCCAGAAGTAGATAAAGTGGTTGAAGCTGTTAACATCTTGAAAGAACGCAACGTTGATTTCAAATTTGACGGCGAATTACAATTGGACGCTTCCATCGTTCCTTCCGTAGCAGAAAAGAAAGCTCCTGGCTCCAACGTAGCTGGTAAAGCTAACATCTTGATCTTCCCTGATCTTCAAGCTGCTAACATTGGTTACAAATTGGTACAACGCTTCTCCGGCGCTGATGCTCTTGGCCCATTGATTCAAGGCTTGGCTAAACCAGTTCATGACCTTTCTCGTGGCTGCTCTGCTCAAGACGTTGTAGACGTTGCTGCTATCGCTGCTGTTGAAAGTATCTAATAGCTGCCTACATAATTATATATACACATATGTCATGTATGTTTTGATATGCTGAAAGCTGGCTCTATAGGGCCAGCTTTTTGTATGTTCAACATATATCCATATATTTTATATTCATCACGCCATGTTATTTTCTACAGCGTTACCATTGTTGTCATGTTACTTTCAAATTCGTAGCCACTGCGACAGACAGAATCCATGGTTGGTCGTATAGTATAACTATAAGAAAATAGATCGGCGTAAACCATTGGAGGTGTATCTTATGAGTTTTGGGACTATTAATAAATCCATGACCGTAGCTGATGCGGTTAAAGTAAATCCAGAGTTAATGGATGTATTAGCAAAAGATGGAATTGATTTTTGCTGTGGTGGCGGACATCCTTTAGCGGAGGCTATTGCAGAAAAAGGTAAAGATGTGGATGCATACATTGCTATGCTAAATGATGTACAAGTTGCTCAGAAATCTTCTCGTGCAGAGGTGCTTAGCTATTCTAAAGACCAATTGATTGATTACATCGTTCATAATTACCATCGAGAACAATTAAATATGATTGATGAAATTGACCAAGGGTTGGCAAAACTGCTAAATGTACATTATGACCATCATGGTAAGGAATTGACAAAGATTTATCAAATCTTTTTGCAACTTAAATCCGCTCTTGTACCTCATTTCCGGCATGAAGAGCATGTAGACTTCCCTGAGTTTAAAGCGGGTAAACCCGTAGACTTTGAAGAACTTCGGGCTGAACATGAAGCTGCAGGTGTACTTTTGGAATCCTTAAGTGCATTGACCAACCAGTACACAGCACCAGCAGATGGCTGTGCTACTTATGTGTATGTATTTAAGACCATGAAAGCCTTAGAAGAAGGCCTGCATGAACATATTTTCTTAGAAAACTCTGTTTTGTTTGACATGAAATAGATTATAATATCATCTGTATAATGACAAGGAGCTATTGCAAAATGGCTCCTTGTATGTAGTAAAGACACCAATCGAATGGTTGGTGTCTTTTGTTATCTTAAAAATTATGAGTTTGTAACTATATATGGTGAAAATATCTCATTTGCGTAAATACATATAGAAGGTGTATGATTAAATTAACTATATTTGATTAATATATTTAATCAATATATTGAGTAAATGCACTTGATATATACAGGTGTAGGTATGTTTGAAGTCGTGAAAAGGAGAGGGCTATGATTTCTGTATTCGACACAAATCCTGTTGTTTTTGAAAGTACGGATCGTATATTGACGGTTAGTTACAATGGTGTACTCTGTAAAGATTCGAATGGACAAGTTATAACTGACATTGATTTTGATGATGTAAATGAGCTTCATCTTACAAGATATTTAAATTCAAATAGTAACTATTCGATTATATTTAGAGACCATAATTGGAAAAATATTGAAGGCCAAGATTTAGATACTGACCATAAGGAATCTAATGCTGGTCACAACATTCGTGAAACTAAAGCGATCATTGCTGCCTTTGCTCGCCATAAATTGACAGCGGACTTCCCCGCAAATTTAGACACTCTTCAATTGCCACTAGATTACTCCTACATGGGGAAACGAGAAATTACTATTAAAAACGGTGTTATCTCAAATGGCAAGATGGAGATTCCTATTAATGAGATTCGTCGCGTAGTGTGTGCATCTAATGGTACAATTAGTAAACTATTAGTATATAAAGAAGAAAAACCTAGTTCTTTCTTTAAAAAGATTTTCGACAAATGTGATATGAAAATTACGTTGAATGCTATTACGTTGCCTTTGTTGGAAGCTATCGTAACGCGTAATACAGGCCATGGTATCGATTTCTCCCGCGGTAATGGCTTTGATCAAAAGGATTCCAACTATATTATTATTCGCTATCTTGACTCTGGATTCTTCCTTGAAAAAGATGGTACAGCAACAACAGAATGGCAAAAAACTGCGGCGGAAACAACGGCAAAATTTAATTATGATGTGAAAACATTATTAGTGTAATAAAGATTTTTAATTTAAATTAGGAGATTCCATGTCTGTATATCAATTTTCCCTGCCTACTAAGTCTGGTGAATTACAATCCTTACAAACTTATGAAGGTAAGGTTCTTATCATTGTTAACACGGCGAGCAAATGTGGATTTACTCACCAATATGAGGGTCTAGAGGCTCTTTATAAGCAATATAAAGAGCAAGGATTAGAAATTATTGCTGTTCCTTCCAATCAATTTGGAGAGGAAGAACCTGGTTCTAATAACGAAATCCAATCTTTCTGCAAATTGAATTACGGTGTTACTTTTACCGTTATGGGGAAAGCAGATGTACGCGATGAAAGTGCATTAGACCTTTTCAAATACATGATACGGGAACAACCATTCCAAGGCTTCCCACCTAGTGATAAAACTGAAATGCTTACAGATTATCTCAATGGTATCGATCCTAATTATTTAAAGGACGATGAGGTAAAGTGGAACTTCACTAAGTTTGTTATAGATCGTAAAGGTAATGTGGTAGGGCGCTTCGAGCCTGTTGTAAAACCGATGGAAATGGAAACTTTCATTAAAAAAATTATTTAGTAGAGTCATTAGTATGGTAAAGAAAAGAACCGCTAGTTTTTGTAACTAGCGGTTCTTTTGTGTAAATAAATAAATACATATATATTTATTTATTTTTGTTTATACATAGTAATGTAAGGTTTTATGTGAATAGGAAATAAAATTTCCTAGGAGATTTTTGTATCTTTATGGGCTTAAAGTATGTTTTGAGGCTCATCTTCAAAGATAAATCCTGTCATCGATAGGGAGCCCGAATTATAGGTTTGATTAAATACAGTCGGTTTTGTCCCTTCGCTAGCGGCCATAATATAGATTAATGGTAGATAGTGATCTGGTGTAGGTGCTGCGTAGCTTGCATGAGGATGTGATGTGTAATTAACAACAGTATCTACATCATTTTCTAAGATTGCCTTAGAAATATATTGGTCAAACTCAATTGTGGCAGAGGTGCCGGATGGATTATCCCATTCTATGCGTCTTAGATTATGAACGATATTACCGCTGCCCATGATAAGATAGCCTTCATCGCGTAATGACTGAAGCTTTGTTCCTAGTTGATAGGCTTCTTTTGGGCTTAGGTATTTATTGATAGATAGTTGGACAACGGGAATCGATGCATCAGGGAACATGTGAACTAACACAGTCCACATGCCGTGATCGATACCCCAAGTGTCATTTATAGAAACGGAGTTACCCAGTAATTTTTGTACTTTTTTTGTTAAATTGCTGTCACCCTTTGCAGGATACACAACTTCGTAAAGTTCTTGAGGGAATCCATACATATCGTAAATTTGCTTTGGGTTCTCTGCGCTTTGAACATAGGTGTCATCTGCATACCAATGGGCAGAGATGGCAAGTATGGCTTTTGGTTTGCCATAGTTGTTAATTATATTTTGTCCTATACTTTTGAAAGTATTTGTTGTTTCTGTATGTTCTAAAGCCATCATAGGGCTGCCGTGACCGACGAATAGTGTAGGCATGCGTTTCATAATATCACCTAATCCTTCAATTGATAATGTGTAATCTGTTTAATGCTGTAAAATTGATACAATTGTTTAGCTATAAATGTTGATGACTAAATCTAATAGTTATTGATTCACCAACCGATAATTGTATTTAGTTAGTAAGTTTATTATATATTGGTGCAAATATTTTGAATAGTAGAATTATTTGAGATAGGTACTATCAAATATGATAGAATTGTGATATTTACTGATTAAAATATTTTCAAAAATTTTTGTACCCTAGAAAATGATACTATAAAATACTTGCAATTCTAAAAAATTGTGATATGATTTGAACTACATTAAGTGGAAATATTTCTAATACCGAAATAGAAATTGTAATGTAGCTATAAAGAGTAGCTTAGTTATAGATGTTAATTTTGTTATAACAAGCTACTTAAGCTAGATATATAAGGAGAATGACAATGGCAGAGCAACTCGTAAATGTTCATGATCTAGTTGGCAGATGTCCTTTTGCAACGAGTCAAAAGTTATTGGCTGGCAAATGGTCTTTGTTGATTATGCATGAATTATCTGAAGGTCCTGTGCGCTTCCGTGAATTAGAACGGAGATTACATCCAATCACACAAGCAACACTTACAAGAGCGTTGCGCCAAATGGAAGATGATGGCCTTGTACATCGTGAAGTATATGGAACCATTCCACCAAAGGTTGAATATAGCCTTACCGAAGTGGGAGCTGGTTTTAAAACTGTATTAGCTTCCCTTGAAAACTGGGGTAACCAATATATCGACTATATGAAAGCCGCTGGCCGCATCTAAGAAATGCCAGCGGCATTTCTGCCCTTATTATGATACATATGGGGCACTATATATTTGATAAGTCTTAAAAAAAGTCCTTTATATGTGTCATGAATAGCCATTTGTTTATGCCATGCATTTAGAAAAATATGGTATAATAAAAAATACGAATGATATAAATTCTCAATAAATCAGAGGTATTGATAATAATGTTACATGTTACTTTTTTAGCGCATAGCGGATTCCTTGTAGAGGATGGTAAGCGTTGCTATGTATTTGATTATTATAAGGATCCTAATAATATTGTTTGGCAGTTGGCTAAACGAGGTCGTGAACTTTGGTTCTTCGTAAGTCACACTCATGGAGATCACTTTAACCCATCCATTACGGAATTTGATGGTCCTCAAACGCGCTATATTTGCCATCAAGATGTGCCGTTAGAGGGCAAAGTAAAAAAATGTATTACCATGCGCCCTGGTCAAGATGCACTATTAGATGATGTAGGCATCCATATGTATGGCAGCACCGATGAAGGTGGTTCTTTTTACATAAAGACAAATACGGTGAATATCGACTCTGACTCTATTTTCCATGCAGGCGACCTTAATTGGTGGCATTGGCTTGGTGATACGCCAGAAAATAATGCGGATGCAAAGCGCATGGCTTGGCGTGAGTTCAAGGAATTAGATGGTTTGTCCGTAGATGTAGCGATGTTCCCTGTCGACAATCGTTTGGAAGACGCTATGGAGTGGGGTAGTATTGAATTTTTGCGCCGTGTACAGGTGAATAAAGCCTTTATTCCAATTCATTTGAATGGTCCATTATGGACACCGTCTGTGTACTTTAAAGCTCTCTTTGGGGAGGTGCCGATTTGGGAACCTCAAAAAGATGGCGATGAGGCTACATTTTAGATTGTAGATATAAGTGTGAAAGTCCGTAGACCTCGAGGTCACTACGTTATATAGGAACAGTCTATATGCGTAATTGAGTAAGTTAGGATCAAGTGATGATGAAAACTAAACCAGTGGCAACCACCCTGTTGGTTGTCATGGCTATTATATTTTTAATTTCATATCCGCAGCGACATGATACATTTTGGGCCTTTATCATGCATATCTCTGGGGCAGCTATGATAGGTGGCCTCGCGGACTGGTATGCAGTAACGGCTCTCTTTACGAAGCCTTTAGGCATTCCTTTCAAAACGGCAATCTTGCCGCGCAGTAAGGAACGATTAATTCAGATAGGCCGCACTATGCTCAGCGAAGAGCTATTGCGCGTGCCACAGATGTATTATGCTATCAAAAAAGAACGCGTTATGGTCCGTATCGTTGAATACGGCATGAGCGATGTGGGACAAGTTCAAATTAGAAATCTCTTGTACGGTGTGGGCAATCAAGTTTTATCTCATATGGATATTGAACCGATGCGCCAAGAGATTAATAAGGCCATTTATAAGGGGGTTACAAACTGGAAAGCAACACCCCTCGTTATTCTCTTTGGCCGTTGTATGCTAGAACGTCACACAGCAAGCGTGTTTTGGCTTTATTTTAACCGCACATGTCAGCGTGTTATCGCATCAAATCAGGTATATCCGTATTTGTATCGCGTCATGCTAGACATTATGAAAACTTATACAAAGGATTCTTTCTTTCGCGAATTGGCTATCGCCTTTGGTGGAGATGGACTTTCACCAGAACGATTGGTAGAAACGGTACAGAAAAAAGCTGTTCAGTTCTTGAAGGAAAATGAATCTATTGATTCTGCATTGGGGCGCTATGTATGGGGCCAAGCGATTCGATTCTTCAATAACCTAGAAACCAATACAGAATGGCAAGCTTTCATCGAAGAACATAAAAATCAGTGGATTAGAATGGTTCTTGAAGAATGGGAAGGCAAACTTATCGATGGGGATACATTGGACTGGAAACGCCTCATGGACATCGTTATAGATCGCTTTAATGTGCTTGGCACCGAAATTTTGTTGAATCCAGACAAGCAGGCGCCGTTTGAGCGGTTCTTCTTGTTGCGTAGTATTCCGTGGTTGCAGAAGTTGAACCCGCTCATCGACAGTGTGGTAGGTCAGGAATTATCTCGTTACTCGCCTGATGAAATCACTCAAATTGTTCGCGGCAAAATGTACTATGACCTTCAAATGGTGCGTATTAATGGTTCCCTTATAGGCGCTGTCCTTGGCGGCATCTTATACGGTTTGACCATCATTGTAGAGGGGGTGCTCAAATGATTAGTTATTTGAAATCCCTTACCTTGAAACAGCGTGCTAATGGCATTCTAGGCTTGACTGCCGTATTGTATTGTTTTGCTTTTGTAGGACAATTTTTCTTTGGCCATGAAAGTTGGTATCAACCGTTGTACTGGGCTGTTCAATCTGCCCTCATCGGCAGTGTGGCTGACTGGTTTGCTGTAACGGCTTTATTTCGCAAGCCACTAGGCTTCCCATATCATACAGCGCTAATTCCTCGCAATAAAGATCGCCTCATTAATGGTGTCATTAAACTTGTAGAGACGAAGATGCTTACCAAGGAGCGCTGTAAAGTATTATTGAAAAATGTGCAATTTGTGCCATTGTTTGAGAAGTTCTTGTTGTCTCCTGAGGGGCAGCGAGCAGCACGCCTTGTGATTCATCAAGGACTACACCTTTTATGGAAATCTCAAACTAATGAAGAATGGGCACAATGGGGGGCAAAACGCATTCGTGGATTGCTTCAACAACATTCTCTCGTGCCCGTTTTGAAACACGTATTACTTGATTTATGTGAGCATAATCGCTATGAAAGTATGGTTGTGCAAGTTCTAAACGTGATTCAAGAACGGATTAATCATCCGGCTATGGTTACTTGGCTTACCGCTGTCGTAGCAGAAGAGGCACATAAGAAAAAGCGAAAAGGCTTCTGGTCTGATTTCCTTATTTCTATGTCCGAAGCTACCGATGTAGTAAACTATCAAGAAATGGCAGAGGCTATTGTTCAAGAGGCCTATGCGATGCTGGAAAGTTGGAAGCGTCCAAATAGCCCCGAACGAACTGCTTGGTTGCGACAATGGGTAGAACCTATTCGTAATATTGAAGAGAACCATGAAGTCTGCGATGCTCTTAACGAAGCGTGGGAACGCTGGATTCGCGAACAAGATTGGGAATCTGTTATCGAAAACCATTTATGCCCTTATATAGAAGAACTATTGCTCGTAGGGGATGAAAACGGAGAGACTCCGGCTCAGGTTTTAGTTAATATTGCTCTTGAATTATGGAATGTATACGGTCAATCGGACGATCTTAGAAATCGTATTGAAAAAACCTTACACGATATTGGCGACTACGTACTTGAACAAGGGTATGACCTCATTGAAACTATCATACGTCAAGTATTAGGTGGCCTCAGTACAGATAAATTTATTTACTTTATTGAATCTAAGGTGGAGGACGATCTCAGCTGGATCCGCATTAATGGTGCTATCGTTGGTGCTGTAGCGGGTCTGCTTGTATGGACCTTCTTAGAATATGTATATATGCCGTTTTGGCAACAATTTGTAGGCTAAAGTTAATTATCTATAATAAGTTGCTTTAAAATTAAATACACAAAAACTAGCATATAGAAGGAGCTTCTATATGCTAGTTTTTTATGGTTTAATTAATTCTACATTATGGGCTTTTGGATTAAAATTGATATAGAAAAGGGACTGACCATTGGTCAGTCCCTTTTATGTTATTCTTCCCTTGTATTGTACGGCAATCGCACGGTAAATGTAGTTTTTACTTGGGGTTCACTCGTGGCCGTTACTGTACCATGGTGTAAGTTAATAACTTTATTTACAAAGTAGAGGCCTAAACCTATACCGTGATTAGATTTTTTATTTCGCGATTGTTCCGTTTGATACATACGATCCCAAATATGATCTAGAGCTTCAGGTTCGATGCCAATACCATTATCTGTTACGGTAATGACTAAGTCTCTGCCTACGAGTTTAGCCGAAATATCAATAGTAGAGTTTGTAAACTTAATGGCATTGTCCACTAGGTTTGTGATAGCTCGACGTAATGATACTTCGTGAGCATTCATATGTAAATTAGGCTCAATATGAGATGTAATCGTAATCTGTTTATCTGTATTTTCTGTACAGAGTCTTGTATAGTCGTGGACCATATTGGATAACATCAATGATACATTGACAGGTGCAAAGCTTAGACCTTGTGCATTTTCAAGGCGGGCTACATCAAGCAGTTGGCTTACGAGGTTAGTCATGAACTTAGCTTGCTCTAAGATATGTGTTAAACCTTCCCGTAGATCTGCTTCCGTACGACCGTATTTTAAAGCAAATTCACTTTCTGCTTTAATAACGGCAATTGGTGTACGTAGCTCGTGAGATACGTCAGAACTAAATTGTCTTTCACGATTGGAAGAATCCTCAAGACCTGAAATCATACGGTTAAATGTTGTAGTTAGTTCGTAGATTTCATCTCTCGCTGTGCGAGCCGGAATGTCGATACGACGGCTCAAGTCGTTGTTCTTACCGATGACTTTAGCTGTTTTCGTCAAGGTTCGGACCGGTTTAAGTCCTTTTTTGATGAAAAGATAACCGCCTAGGGAGGAAATTAGTAAGAAAATGATATTCCCTAACAGTAAGCTGTATAAAAGGTTTTCCGTCTTTTTAGAGGCTGTTTTTACTTTTGTAACAGCACGCAAAATACCACGATAGTTCGGTTCGTTAACCGGTGTATCGTAGTAGTAGAAGGTATCATCACCAGCAGCAATTTCACCAACTTGGCCTAAGGAAAGGATTGTTTGGTTTGGAAACCCATCTGGCAAGGCGCCTTTAATAATATAGCCGTCTTGAGTTGATACAAAGAAGAATGTATTATCTTGGTACGGTTTAAACTTGCGAATATCCGTAGCCATAATCATCGCTTGTTGTTGTAAGCGTTCGCGCACTTCTTTGTTATCGGATTCATGTGTATATGCGTAAATCCATGCGGATGCAACCATCAAAATGATAAGCAAAAAGATGGTATACCAAGACATAATTTTAAAGGTTAGGGGCAGCCGATTAAATAAATCGGTGGCTGCCCCAGACATGGTATCTAGATCTCGGTGAGGATCATTAGTTTTCTGTTTTGAGGACATACCCTACTCCACGAACCGTTTGAATGAGTTTTACATTCTCATCAGTATCAATTTTCTTGCGCAAATCTTTAATGTATACGTCGATAAGGTTAGAGTAGCTTTCATAATCGTATTCCCAAACATGGTCAAGGATTTGTTGACGAGATAATACGATATTTTCGTTACTTGCTAAATAGAATAATAGGTCGAATTCTTTTGCAGTCAATGTAATTGTTTCGCCGTCGCGTTTAACAGTACGTTGAGGAACATTGATGGTAAGTGGACCTACATGGATATCGTTTTGTGCATGACGCGCATTACGACGAGCTAATGCATAAATACGAGCGGTTAACTCTTCAAGATCGAAAGGCTTTACAAGATAATCATCTGCACCAGTGTTAAGGCCTGTAACTTTATCTTGCAAGGAATCCTTTGCTGTTAAAAGCAATACAGGTGTTGTATTACCGTCGTTACGCATTTGTGCAAGAGCACTGATACCATCGAGGATTGGCATCATAATATCCATTACGATAACGTCATAGCTAGATGTGTTAACGTAATCGATCGCTTGTTGCCCATTGAAGCATGTATCAACTGTCATATTTTCTGCACGTAAATATTTAGCCGTGATACCATTCAGCATTTCTTCGTCTTCTACAAGTAAAATTTTCATTCTCTGTTCTCCTTATGTATGATTTAAAAATATAGCTCTCCAACTACATTAATTATAGTCATTATATATATATAAACTTTCTTTTTTTGAAAGCCACAACACCATATAAGGTGACTATATATATAATATTATATAACTTATTTATCTATTATCATACCTTATACAATAGTAATGAGCAAAAGATGAATGTACATGCGAGTTTACAAGACTTTTCTTCATTTTTGAAAGCCTTAAAAATGGTGAAAGACTGAAACTTAATGAATTCTGCTAATGAATAAAATCTAACTATATCGAAGATTGCCGTATGCGCATAGATGAGGGTGATTTTATCGATTTTAGATGATGTGCGATAAATCACTAAAAAAACTTATGATAATTATTATCACAGAAATAAATGCTTGTTATGAACGGAGAAATACGATAATTTTCGATGATTAAATTCGAGGTAAATTTAGTAGGAATTTAATGGATATTAATTATTAGGAATGGTTAGCAATAATTAAAAAGCTAGTGTTTATGCGAATTCTATAGATACCAAAGGAAATAAAAATATAGAAAAATTTCGGAACCGAACTACTTTCGTAAAATCCTTAACTTCTTGTAAAAATTATTCATATAGGTAATTTTTTGACTCCTCTTTTTACCTTAAAAATGCTAAGTGAAATAAATTATCAATTAGATTAATCAAAATTAATTATGCATAATAGGGTTTAGACATGACCTGAAATGCTCTCTATAATTATAGGTAAAGAAATAAGAAAAATCGCATAAGTATGGGGTTTTTCTTGAAAGAAAAATGATTAGGTTATCAAAAATTTTTATAAGTTTTTGAAATGAGATAGTCTAACAGGTTTCTTATTAATAGGTAGTTATGAGGAGGTCATTATGGAACAGTTTGATGTTCTAGTAGTAGGTAGCGGTGGCGCCGGCATGCGTGCGGCTCTTGAAGTAGGTCGTCGCAAAGGCTTAAAAGTAGCTCTTATTACTAAAATTTTCCCAACTCGCTCTGCAACAGCAATGGCGCAAGGCGGTGTAAATGCATGTTTGAACAACGTTGCAGCTGAAGATACAGTTGAAACTCATACTTTCGATACTGTAAAAGGTTCTGACTATCTTGGCGACCAAGATGCAATCGAATTCTTCTGCTCTCGTTGTCCAGAAGGCGTACTTGAAATGGACCACATGGGTGCTCCATTCTCCCGTACTGAAGAGAATAAAATTGCGCAACGTAACTTCGGTGGTCAATCCTATCCACGTACTTGCTACTCTGCGGATAAAACTGGTCACGTTATTTTGCACACAACTTACGAACAATGCTTGAAAGAAGGCGTACACTTCTTACAAGAATGGTATCTTTTAGATCTTGTTAAATCTGCAGAAGGTCACGTTGGTGGCGCTGTAGTTTGGAACATGAAAGAAGGTAAAGTAGAACAAATTAAAGCGAAAGCTATTATCTTGTCTACTGGTGGTGCAGGCCGTATCTTCTGGACTCGTACTACAAACCCATTCCTTTCCACAGGCGATGGTATGGCAGCAGCATTCCGCGCTGGTAACGGCTTGAAAGATATGGAAATGATCCAATTCCATCCAACTGGTCTTGGTCGTACTGGTATCTTGATGTCCGAAGCGGTTCGTGGTGAAGGTGGTTACCTTCTTAACGCTGAAGGCGAACGTTTCATGAAAAAATATGCGCCTAACAAAATGGAATTGGCATCTCGTGACGTTGTAGCGAAAGCCATCGAAGATGAAATCGCTGCAGGTCGTGGTTTCGGTTCTGGCCTTAACGCATATGTAGTAGCTGACCTTCGTCACTTGGGCCCTGAAGTTATTATCGAAAAACTTCATGGTATCCGCGACTTAGCTATGTGCTTCGAACATTGCGATCCATTGACTCAACCGGTACCTATTCGTCCTACATGTCACTATACAATGGGCGGTATCGACGTAGTGGATTACAAAACTTGTGCATGTGAATTGCCTGGTTTGTTCGCTTCTGGCGAAGCATCTTGTATCTCCATCCACGGTGCGAACCGCTTGGGTGGTAACTCCTTGGCAGACGGCGTAGTATTCGGTAAAGTATCCGGTGCTGGCGCAGCTGATTATGCTGAAACACATGAACAACCTAACGTAGATGCGGAACTTGCTGCAGCTGCAAAAGCTTGGGAAGCTCGTTTCACAGAAGTAACATCCCGTGAAGGCGGTCGTCCGGTTGTAGAAATTCGCGATGCATTGGCTGATGCAATGTGGAATAAAGTAGGTATCTTCCGTAATGAAGAAGGTATTACTGAAGCCTTAAAAGAAATCGAACAATTGATTGAAGATTATAAAACTTGCTATGTAGGTGACCCTGAACGTACTTACAACATGGCATTCGTAAACTATTGTGAAATCGGCTCCATGTTAACAGTAGCAAAAGCTATTGCTATGGGCGCTTTACACCGCCGTGAATCTCGTGGTGCTCATATTCGTGAAGACCATCCTAAACGTAATGATGAAAGATACTTAAAACATTCTTTGATCAAATTAGGTGCTGACGGTCAATACGAATTAACAGAACGCGACGTAGTGTTCACTAAATACGAACCACAAGAAAGGAAGTACTAAGATGAGACAAATCACCTACCATATTCACCGTTACCAACAAGGTCGCGCGTTTGTACAGACTTTCAAATTCGATTACGAACCTGACCGTACAATCCTCTGGGGCCTTCAAAAAATTAAAGATACTCAAGATCCAACATTGACATTCTTGGCAGCTTGCCGTTCCGCAGTTTGCGGCGCTTGCTCCATTCGTGTAAACGGCGAAGCGATGCTCGGCTGTGAATCTAAAATCGATGAATTAACAGAACGTTATGGCACAGACGAATTGACAATCGCTCCAATTGGTAACTTCCGTGTTATCCGTGACTTAGTTGTTGACTGGGAATCCAAAGTTGATCGCTTGAAAACAGTTGCTCCTTGGATTTTCCTTAAAGCTGAATTCAACGAAGGGGACAAAATCGTTCGCCAAACTCCAGCTGACTTCAAAAAATTCGTTGCTGGTACAGAATGTATTCTTTGCGGTTGCTGCGCATCTGAATGTAACAAATTGACTGCACGTCAAGATGACTTCTTAGAACCATATGTATTCACAAAAGCTAACCGTTTCGTATTGGATAGCCGTGATGATGCACCTATGGCTCACATTCAACCTGCATTCGACAATGGCCTTTGGAAATGCGTTCACTGCATGAACTGTATCTCCCGTTGCCCTAAACACTTAAAACCTGCTCAAGATATTTCCAACTTGCGTAAAGAAGCTACAAAAGCTGGTCTTACTAACAGCAAAGGCGTTCGCCATGCAGTTGCTTTCAAAGAGGACCTTTACAAAACTGGTCGCTTGAAAGAAGTTTCTATGAGCTTGAAATCTGATGGTGTTGTAGATTCCGCTAAACAAGCATTCTATGCATTGCGTTTGTGGAAACACAGCAAAATCAATCCATTCGAACTTGTAGTACCTCAAAAACCTGTAAACGGTATTGATGGTGTTCGCAGACTTATGAAAGCAGCTGAGGAGGTAAGCAAATAATGAAATACGCATTTTTCCCAGGTTGCGTTCTTGAAAGCGCTGCCAAAGAAGACTACTTAGCAACAGTTGCTGTAGCTAAAAAATTAGGCATCGAGTTGGAAGAACTTGACGGTTGGACTTGCTGCGGCGCGTCCCACGTTCAAGACATCGCTCCAGAAATTACACTTGCTACAAATGCTCGTAATATTGCATTGGCAGAAGAAAAAGGTTTGAACCTTTTAACTGTATGTAACACTTGTACTTTGATGCTTCGTGAAGCTAAAAATGAATTAGACAATAACGAAAAAGAAAAGAACGAAGTTAACAAAAAATTAGCTCAAATCGGTAAACAATACCGCGGTACAACTGATATTACTCATTTCTTATGGGTATTGATCCGCGATTACGGTTTGGATAAATTGAAAGCTAAAGTTGTTAAACCTTTAACTGGTTTACGTGTAGCTGAATACTATGGTTGCCATATTCTTCGTCCTCAAACTGAATTGGGCTTCGAAGATTATCAAATGCCTACATCCTTAGCAGATTTGATCTCCGCTATCGGTGCTACACCAATTGACTTCTCCCGTAAACTTGACTGCTGCGGTTTCCATGCAGTATACCCTGCACATGATTCCGTAATGCAAATGACTGGCTCTATCAATAAAGATGCGGCTACAGAAGGCGCAGATTGCGTAGTTACTCCTTGCCCACTTTGCCAAATGCAACTTGATATGTTCCAAAAAGAAGCTAAAGAAGTTGTAGGCGGCGGCAAAGATATGCCAATCTTACACATGTCCCAATTAGTAGGTCTTGCTCTTGGCATTTCCCCTGCTGAAATGGGTATGCCTAAACGTCACTTAACTGATACTGCGGCAGTGACAAAATTTGTAGGTTAATTCGTTTGATTTAGACATGATCAGAGTTGGTCTATATAGTAGTCTGAATCTAAACCTATTATCATAATTACCAGAAGAACCCCCTAGCTTAGGCTAGGGGGTTTTTCTTTTCTATAAATAGATTTTTAGTAATGTTAATGGTAATAGGTTTGGATTTAATTGTACTGAATTATAAATCGTGAAATATATATAAATCGATAAATGTAAAATAAATACAGTAAAATACTAACTTTATAAATAAATTTGATTTTGATATCGATTGATAATTGTAGTATAATAAGTACACAAATTGTATACACTTATATGAGTAATAGCTAATATGTTGTAATTCATAAATTATTATAATGCTATATATACTAGATTATACAATATAAATTTGGGAGATATTATATTGGAAATGCTAGTTATTATGCTTTGAGAGGGCGATTAGCATTATAGAGTGTATATACGGGGGGAAATAATGAATGATATGCTATTAGAATATATCGATCGAATGATTGATCAAGAGACAGAACATCGTGTTTTTTCTGTGGATTTTAACAACAAACAGTACTTTGTAAAACAGGATATAAGTAACCATCGCTCTAGTTGGATTAAGCCCGCACCTAGAGCTTCTTTTGATTATGAGTTTTACAAGATTTCTTTTGTGAATACGCAATTGCCAGTAGCTCCTGTTATTGCTGGTTTTAGAGAACATTATTTTGTTACAGAAGCTTGTGGTAAAACGTTAACATATTATAGCCAATTGCCCGATCAACATCCAGAGGATGATAGTTTGCAGGATATGTTAAGTCATATTTTTTATATGTTTGGCAAGACATTAGGTCAGTTGCATGATTATGGCTTGAGTCATGGCCGTCCTGCTATGCGCGACATTACCTATGAGCCTGAACTAGATAAGATCACATTGCTCGATTGGGAGAATAGCCGTCGTTGGCCTGAGTTAACACCGCAAGGCTGGGATTTACTCGTCTTCGTTCACAGCTTCCTTCGGGAGGATAATTTATCCATTTCGTATCTATATGCTATGATGAATGGCTATAGCTCAGCTTGTACAGCCCGTGAGACAGTGCTACATATAAAAGACATTTTGAGTAAACATGAATATCTTTTTAAATTCTGTCGTATGTTAAACCCTCTACATTTTGTGGACACTGAAGCCGCTGTTAAAGCATATGACTTTATATTGGCTTTGAAAACCGAATAATATGGATTTGAATAGTACTCGTAGTAAGAGCGCTTTATAGACCTTTACTGGCGCTATCTAGAATATTAAGTTTCTAGATAACACTTGGTAGAGGTCTTTTTCTATTTCAATTCATCATATTATAAGTAGAGTTCAGCTACTTTCACCATAAGTACCTTAAATAACGGCAAAGGGGTTGTCGAATGAGGACCTCAGGAATATAAGAGGGTGAAAGGAGGTGATACGATGGCTAACATTAAACGCACTAAATTGGTGTTGCGTTTTAACATCGGTACCGAAGATGCGCCGAAGTACAAAGACGTAACCTATACTCGTGTTGCAGAAGAAGCGTCTGACGATAATGTGAAAACCGTTGGTAATGCGCTGGCAGCCTTGTATGACCACAGCTTGTCCGACGTGGTCCGCGTCAATGAAGTATCCTTAGGGCATTAAGGGTAGAGTTTCTACTCATTCTTGTTTTAGGTGATCCAAACACATTGTTAATTGCTGATTTCATACAGCCTCACATAGTCGTAAAGAGGTGTAGAAATAGCAAGTCCACACATTCCCATCCTTATTGATATGAATCGAAGATACGTATATTTGTAATCTAACATGTTTACAGCCTATCTAGATTCGATGAACTTGTTTATGAAACGTGAAAGGAGGCGCCCACATGGCGGAGAAACGCGTTGTATATCTTACATTTTCTACGGTCGGTGGTAAAAGCACATCAATCACAATTAGTGCTCCTCGTGCTGGAATTACTTTACAAGATGCTAAAACAGCGGCTAATGCGTTAGTGGCTAATAAAGTAATTCTTGGTTCTGGTGATGCAGAATTAGCAGCATTTACTACAGCTCGTGAAGTAAAGACACAAACTACTGAATTGCAATAGTACTGCTTCTATGATGTAGTCTAGAAAGGTACAAATATAATCTAAAGGTAGTATAAAAGCGATCATGGAGAAATCCTGGTCGCTTTTTTGCGTATTAATTGAGATATAAATTCAAAATTATTTCAGATTCACAGATTATAATGCTCTTAAAGTGCTTGTTATACATATAAGATTGGAAAATGTAGTATGATATGATAGACTTATTAAGTGATTTTATTTATCAATTTACAATAGGATAGTCTATTTATAATCAGTTTGTTAGTGTAGGAAATTAGTATATAGAATTAAGCTACTTATAAAGGAGGTTTACGATGAAAGAGGCGTGGGAATTATTCTTACATGGTGGATTTGTTATGTGGCCGCTACTAGTGGCACTTATCATAACCGTAGCTATAGCGATAGAACGTATAGCTTATTATCGACAATTGAAGCGGGAAATGTTTGCTCTGAATGATGCATTAGAAGAGAGCGAAATAAACTGGCAATCCTTATTAACTAGCTTAGAATCTAAATATACAGCTAATATTTCGTATAATCTAACTCGCGTGCTTGGACAGTGTCATGATCGCAATGTATTGCAATCCAAAATGGAAGATATGGTGGCCCATGTTTATACACACGCTTCACGTGGCCTTGATTGGCTCTCTACTATTGTTACGATAGCACCATTATTAGGTTTGCTTGGTACTGTAACGGGTATGATTGGTGCCTTTCAGGTGTTCGGTGCTGACGGTGCGGTACCTACTGCTATTACCGGTGGTGTGGGGGAAGCCCTTGTTGCAACTGCTTCTGGTCTTTGCGTGGCTATTGTGGCATTGTGTTTTCATGCCGGGTTTACTCATCATGTACGTATGACAATATCTCGTTTAGAAGATTCATTTTCTCGTGTCTTAGATTCTTATGATCGGGGGCATGCTGCATGAAACGAATGAGCCGTATGGAGGGAGAAAAGCCTACTTTGATGATTATCCCTATGATTGATATCATCTTTTTCTTGCTCGTATTTTTTATGATTAGCACCATATATACGATTCCACAACAATCCTTGTCTATTATGCTACCAAAAACAAAAACACAACAGTCCGCAGAGTTGCGCCCGGTTTTAATTGATTTTGAAAAATCTGGGCAGCTGATGATTGATGATGGATATGTGACGAAAGAACAGCTTATTAGCTCTGTGAAAGCCAAAATTGGAGAGAATAAAAATCAAAACTTCCTTATTCGTGCCGACAAGGAGTTGAGTTATGGCAAGGTCGTGGAATTAATGGATGATATGAAATTAGCCGGCGCTGCAAGTATTAGTATTGCCACTGTTAATAAATAGGTGATGCTATGGCGAAACAATATGTAGATGTGTGGAATTATCCACATATGACCTATAAAAAAGCCTTTGTTATTGCTACCATTATAAGTATTATTACGGTGGGTGTTGCTTTTATTTCTTTTTCTGATTATATCGAATCTCAGATGGCTGGATCGTTACAAATTAATTTTCTAACGGAACAGGAAGCAGAGAAACAAGTAGAGGAAATTAAAGAGCAAATTAAAGAAGAAAAAGCTCATGAGCTTCAACACTCAAAAGAATTGGAAAATAATAATGTTCAACTTGATAACGGAGGAGCCGGTCATGGAGGACAAAATGGAAACTCTGCTGTTCCTACAAAAAGTGATGTAAGTCCGTCTAGTCAACAAGCGAGTGCTGGTGAAATAGGAACGGTTAAACAATCTTCTGTTGGTAGCAATACGGGGAGTGGACTTGTCGGAGCTGAAGGTTCTGGAATCGGGTATGCATCAACAGGTAGCGGAGAAGGGCTTAGCGATCGTGAAGGTACCGGAGGTACTGAAGTTGATGTCGGTGGTGGCGGCACATTCAGTTATGATGGGTATTGGAGTAATTTACAAAGTGCAATTAATAGTAATTACCCTACAGATGCATACACTATGGGAATTCAAGGTGATGTAACACTAAGAATTTATTTTGCCCCAGGTGGCAGTGTTGCCAGTGTGGAAGTTCTTAACTCTGATGACCCTATGTTATCAGAACATGCTAGAGAATATGCTTATAGTGTGGGTGGCGCTGAAAATTCTACAGGTACACAGCAATATGCAGATATCACAATTCACTATAATTTATAAGTATAATGAAAAACTAGTATCTTTATAGATACTAGTTTTTTTATGTATATATATTACTTTGATAACATAAAATAATATTGATAGTTATTCCTGATGAATATATAATTGAGATTAGATATCGTTTTATACTATTAGAGCCCTAATATATTTTCTGGAGGTGTGTGATGAAAAAGTCATGGGCAGCACTATTGTGTGTTGTATATCTAACGTCTGTTGCAGGTGTGGTAGGTGCAGAAAATAATAGTTCTACAAGTGTGGATAGTGTGAATGAATCTCAAAATACTGTGAGTAATGAGCAGTCAAGACGCATGAAAGATATTACGGTTACGGCTACTCGTACGGAGGCATTAGTTCGCGATGTGCCAATCGCGACAACGATTATTTCACAAGAGGAAATTAAAGATCGCCAATATCGTAATTTAGAGCAAGCCTTACAAAGTGTGCCAGGCGTCGCTTTCAGCACCGATGCTCATGGTGGACAAAATATTACGATGCGTGGCGCCGAATCTCGTCATACATTAATTCTTATTGATGGACGACGTGTTACGGGAGAGTTGACGAAAACGAGAGCTAATGCCATGGGCTGGCTTCGTCAAGGCATGGATAATGTGGAACGCATCGAAATAACGCGTGGTCCGTCGAGTGCACTTTATGGTTCTGAGGCGAACGGTGGGGTTATTAATATTATTACAAAGCAATCCAGAAAGCCAAGTGTAGAGGTTAATACTGAAATCTCTCGCCGTGATGCATCGAGTGCGACGGGATATAACTTCAATGTATTGGCTCGTAGTGGACAAAAAGGAAAGTGGAACGGATCGGTCGGTGCTGGTATTCGCAGGAATATAGCGGGTAATAATGATTCTGGCTCGGATAATAATTATCATGGTGATCGGATACCGCTTCATTTTGACGTATCTTATCAAGCGGGAAAAAGGGATAAATTTTCCTTCTTTATAGATCGAGAAACTGAAGACTTGGATATGAATACGAAAAAGGGTAGCTCATTAATTCAATCGGTTGATAAAAATACGACTACTACAAGCACAGGTCTTCGTTGGAATGGTCGTCGCGGTCGGTCATCGCTTATGGTGCAGTCTTACTACAATCATTACAAAGACACCTATGATCAATATAAGCGCACGGGTGGCATAAAAAAACTATCCATTTGGGATGAATATTATAATAAAGAATGGATTACAGACGCACAGGTTAACACATCAATAGATAAGAAGAATCTCTTGACTTATGGCGTTCAATTCCGTCGTCAAGAAGCGATTAGTACGCGTATTAATAACGGCTCCATTGCATGGTCAAGAACTCGAGAAGGCATTACAGATACTGCGGGTAAGGCAACCATTAATTACGGTAGTTACTTTGTGCAACATCAATGGAAACCTAGTCGTAAATGGGTAATCATTCCTGCTGTTCGCTACGATACGTCAAATGCATTTGATAGTCATTGGTCGCCTAAGATTGGTGTTACCTATAAAGCAAATGATAGTCTTCGCTTTAAAATAAACTATGGTGCAGGCTACTCCACACCTGGTATGACGGAAATGTATCATCATTGGCTTATGGCATCTAATGTGCCAAGAGGGCGATTAGGGGCTTTCGATATATATTTGCAAGGTAATCCTAATTTGAAACCTGAAAGCTCTTATAACTTTGATTTCTCTGTAGAAAAAGATTGGAAACGGACAAATGTTAAGGCGTCCTATTTCCACAATGTTATTAAAAATTATATTGAAAGCGGTGCTAATCGTATTGATATGGCAAATCGCCGTATTTATGTTTCGTATTCCAATTTACCTCGTGCTGTATTGCAAGGTGTGGAATTATCTGTAAATCATAGACTCAATGATAAATGGGATGTATTCGGTAACTATACTTATTTGGATGCGAAGAATGACGTTACCCATAATCGTCTGTTAAACCGTGGTCGTCATGTATTTAGTGGTGGTGTTAATTATCATCAAGGTCGCTGGACTGGCGCGTTCTGGGGTAATTATTATATTAACTACCTTGATGGCATTGATGCTATCGTTGTTAACCCACGCCTCAGCATTCCGAAAAAGAAAAATATTCAAACTTGGAATGTTATGGTGACTCGTCAGTTGAATGATAATGCATCCATGTATGTAGGGGTCGAAAATATATTTGGTGAAAAACAAGACTTACGGGATATTCATGGCGCCACTTATCGTATGGGCCTTAACTTGCGTATGTAATAGTGAGATATTAATGTACGCATGAAATGCTGAGGCCTTAATGTATGAATGAAATACATGCATATGTATTGGTGTATGTAATATAGTGGCATTAATTTGAAACTATAATGTATGAGGTTTAGCTTGCATAAGTAATCTGCGAGGTGATCATTATCAATAAGCCATTATTATGTTTATTGGGGCTTGTTGCCGTTGTGGGAACTTTCACTACGGTTATGAGCTTTGAAGGCAAGCGAGAGGTATTCAGCGAGGCAGGTGCTATTCAGATTGAAGATGATACGAAGCAAATTGTGTCGTTGCCAAACATAGCAAGTCGTGTAGTATCCATTTCTTCGGCGGATAGTGAATTGCTTATCACTTTAGGTGTTAGCCCCGTAGGCGTAGTAAATTCAAGGGAGTTACCGGCAGATGTGCAGGCTAAAATTGCACAGTATCCGAATATGAATAGTGCTGTATCTCCAAGTATTGAACGAATTATTATGTCCGACCCGAATCTCGTTATCGGCATTGCCATGCCGTTTCAAACGGCGTTGCGCAAAGCTTTTAATGCGAATCATATTCCTAGCTTTTACCACTTATCCTCCAATTATGATGACATCATGGACCATATTCGACATGTGGGCACTATGACTGGTCATGATAGGGAGGCGGCTGCGTTGGTCCAGAAATATAATGATATCCTAACGGAAATCATACAGCGTCATAAAGATGAGTCTGTACCGCGTGTCCTCATCGTTTTTGGGACACCTACGAGTTACCAACTAGCCTCCAGTAAAACATATGTGGGAGATATTTTCCAAAGATTAGGGGCAAAAAATGTGGCTGATGTATATTTGCCGCAGGATGTATCGGAGAATGCTTTGGATGGATATATTCCGCTTAATCTGGAGACGATGGCCGTTCTTGATTGTGACAAGGTTATCTTGATTAATCATGGCAGTAGCGGTGAGAAAGATATAGCAGCTTTTAAAAAGGCTTTTAAAACGCCGGCATGGCAGAATGTACCTGCTGTTGCTAATGGGAATATAGAGGTCTTGCCGGGTCCTTTGTTTGCGTCGGTGCCGACCGCTCGAATGGATCAAGTGTTATTATATGCGGAAAAGGTGTTATATGGACAATCTCATTAATGTGCAGGAACGTCGTGGCTTACGCGTTTTTGTGGCTGCGCTGATTCTGTTAATAGCAGGAGTGTTGCTGAGTATGAAACTGGGCGCCGTTCCATTAACTTGGGGCGAATTATACCAAATCATAACGGGTGGCGACACATCGAAAATTGGTCAAATTATCATGACTATACGCTTACCACGTGTTGTAGTGGGCTTTTTAGCTGGCATGAATCTTGCCTTAGCCGGTGTGATTTTACAAGGTATCTTGCGAAATCCTTTGGCGGATCCCGGAATTATCGGCATTACCTCTGGCGGTGCTTTGGCGGCTATGATCATCATGATTCTCATGCCTACTTACGTTATGCTTGTTCCTATTGGTGCTTTTGTTGGTGCGTTAGTGGCATCGTTTTTGGTTTATGGGATTTCTTGGCAAGGTGGGCTCAATCCGTTGCGCCTTATCTTGGCCGGTGTGGCAGTAGCTGCTTTTTTCGGCGGATTTAATACGATTCTATCTGTGTTTTATCCGGATCGTGTTCAAGGAACGGTGAGCTGGATGGCAGGTGGTTTTGTAGGGCGCAGCTGGGATGATGTAATGATGATCTGGCCTTATACGGCTATAGGAATTATTGGATCTATGATATCTATCAGATGGCTTACATTGCTTAGTTTAGGCGATGATACGGCGCGCACTTTAGGTGTGCATGTTGAAAGATGTCGATTGTCCTTACTCGTATTAGCTTCTTTATTAGCCGCATCAGCGGTGAGCGTGTCGGGAATGTTGGGTTTTGTAGGTCTTATTGTGCCTCATGTGGCGCGTCTCATTGTAGGTGTGGATTATCGTTATTTGATTCCTACGTCTATGGTCTTTGGTGGCATATTAATTGTTTATGCAGATACATTGGCGCGCATGGTGATTGCGCCCGGTGAAATTCCTGTAGGCGTACTGATGAGCTTCTTGGGTGCTCCATTCTTCTTGTATCTATTGAAAGGGGTGGGGCGAAGATGAGTGTGTTAATAGTCGATAATATAACGGTAGGTTATGGAAAACGATTGATACTGGAGAATCAATCTATCGTCTTTGATAAACCGGAAATAATATCTATTATTGGTCCAAATGGTTCGGGAAAATCAACGTTTTTGAAAGCTTTGGCGCGGCTTATCAAGATAAAACAAGGCACCATATCGCTGGATGAAAAATCTTTACATTCGTGGAATACGAAGGAATTAGCGCGCCATATAGCTTTGTTACCGCAAATTACGACCGCCCCTGAAGGAATGTTAGTTGAGCAGTTGGTTCGATCCGGACGAAATCCGTATGTATCGATTTTTAAGGAACTATCTGATGCGGATTTAGCTGCTGTGGAGCAGGCGATGAAATGCACAGATGTATGGAAATATCGGTATCGGCAAATAGGGGAACTATCCGGCGGTGAACGGCAGCGCGTATGGCTTTCATTAAGTTTGGCGCAAGAACCGAATATTTTACTCCTCGATGAACCGACTACCTATCTCGATAGTCGCCATCAAATTGAGTTGATGGAGCTAGTTAAACGCACACAGCGGGAACGAAATATTATGGTCGTTATGGTGCTCCATGATTTGAATCTAGCTTTGCGCTATAGTGACCGCATTATTGCTCTTAAAGAGGGAGCTATTGTAGGTGATGGAACTCCGCATATGATGATGACCCCAGAGAATTTAGCAGAGTGGTTCGGTATTAAAGCGGATATTTTACAAAGTCCTCGCAGTGAAGAAACATGTCCTATATGTGTACCATATGGTCTTGCTTAAATAGAGGAACTTAAATGCTATATACTAGTTAATTGTTAGCTGTTTTTACTGAAATGTACACAATAGTAAAAAAGCTATTTCGAAAATTGCATACTGTTTATACCTTAAAGAGACCCCACCTGTGGTGAGGGTCTCTTTATTATGGTAAAATATATAGTGTACCAAATGGTTGGGTGAAATTTTCACGAAATGATGTACCAGAATAAGTACATTATAGAACCCGGATGGGGATTTTTAATGAGGTAAAATAGTGGAATATATTATTTCGTTTATGGAAACATATGGCTATACGGCCATGTTTATTGCAATGGTTCTAGAAAATGCTAATGTGCCTATTCCAAGTGAAATCGTACTTGGTTTTGCGGGGTATTTGATAGCTCAAGGCATATTTGATATGCATACAACAATGGTGGTAGGTATCTTAGCAGGTATTGTTGGTTCTATAGTATCCTACTGGATGGGTGAGCATGGTGGGCGCCCTTTATTATTGAAATATGGTAAATATATATTCTTTAATGAACATAAATTTGAACTGGCAGAAAAGATGTTTAATAAATATGGCGGTGTAGCTGTATTTTTTGGTCGACTTTTACCTGGTGTTCGTACCTTTATCTCCTTCCCTGCAGGAATGGCACGCTATCCCATGTGGCATTTCATCATCTGGACGGTACTCGGTACGATTCCTTGGACGATTTTGCTCGTTTACTTAGGCAAGGTACTTGGTGAAAATTGGCAAGACCTTATCGAGTACAATCATGAGTTCTTGATTGTTATGATCGTTGTATTTGTCATTATAGCTGTAGTACTGGGCTTTAGATACTATCGTAATCGTCGATAAGGAGGCCCTTATGAAACTCTCTCGATTAACACCAGTCGTATTTATTGTGTGGCTAGTGTTTTATATGTTTGGCAATAATATGTTGCCTGTTACAGATCCCGTTGAATCTAATTATGCGTTAACGGCAAAGGAAATGGTTCTTTCAGGTGATTGGCTATCTCCGCAGATTTATGGTACTTATTGGTACGATAAACCCATCATGATTTATTGGCTCATTGCTCTTGGCTTTAAAATCTTTGGAATTGCTGATTGGGTGGTGCGCCTACCGAGTGCTATTTTCGGTGCTTTGTCGGTGGCGACCATGTATCAATCTACGCGTACCATGAGCGGTAAGTGGGCACTTGGTCTCATTGGGGCATCTGTTCTAGGCACATCTCTCATGTTCTGGACCGTAGCACATGGCGTTATTACGGATATGGTGCTCCTCTATACGACGTTGATGGTTATGATTTACTCCTACAAGGGACTGGTGGAACAGAAACCGTATGCCATGATTGTAGCCTATGTATTTGCTGCGTTAGGCGTACTCACTAAAGGTCCGGTAGCCATTGTGTTGCCTGGTATGATTCTGCTTGTTTTTGCAAGTATTAATCGTTCTTGGTCTATGGTGAAAGCCATCTTCGATTGGCGTGGCATTTTAGCTTTTTGTGTAGTTTGTTTGCCGTGGTATGTATACATGTACAGTGTTCATGGTCAAGACTTTATCAATGGCTTCTTAGGGCTTCACAATGTGACTCGCGCTACTCAATCGGAGCATCCAGAAGATAATGTGTGGTGGTATTATCTCGCTATCTTTTTTGGTGCATCCATGCCGTGGACGGGTGCCGTTATTTACGGTATAATCGATGGCTTTAAACAACGTCATACAGGGTTTATCTATAATATGACTTGGGGTGTTGGAATTGTGCTATTCTACACCTTGATGGCAACAAAATACCCTCTATATACCTTTGTTAGCTTAGTCCCATTTAGTGCTATCGGTGCTTTGGGCGTTATGAAGCTTATTCGCAAAGGCAAATCTAGAGCCTTAAAATGGATTATTATGGGGCCGACGTTGCTTTTGTGGATTGCTTATGTAGCAGGCTCTTTCTTCGCACCATGGGGTTTTTATTGTTTGCTCTATGTCGTGGTTGCTATGGCAATATTGGCTATGTTCTATACATGGTATACGAAAAGAGGATATCGTTTAGTTACAATTATTGTCCTTGGTACGATGGTTATATCTTCTATAGTTGTTATGGAAGGTTTAGAGCCATTCGTTAAGCAACGTAGTAATATTGATGTTGTTCCAGTAGTGGATTCCTATGAAGGAGATGTCTATTACTATAACGGCTATAGTACGGCTGTTGTGTATTATACGGGGCATAAGGTTATCAAGATTAATGGTGATGAAAGCCGCTGGGATGATCGAGATAAATTAAAAAAACGTAGCGATGAATGGCAGAAGAAATATCTTATGGAACAAGTAAGTGAAGAGGAATTTAACAAGATTATCGAATCTGGTAAGCCACTTATGTTAATCGTTCCTAAAGGGGAAATTAAGCATTTCCGTCAGTCCTCCATTTATCCACATGTATCTGAGTCTAGTGAAGCAGGTACATCTGAAGTTTACGTACTAAATAAAAAGACTCTATTCAAATAATTGTGAAAAGTTAATAAACATTACAAACAGGTAGTATCCAATGGATGCTACCTGTTTTTTGTTAATTAGCGCTTCAACGCTTTTGGTTAATTAGTTATTTGCTGTTTTTGGTTAATTAAAATCTTGCGGCTTTATGTTATCTGAAAGTTTACTGGTGTTGATCCTCTATATACTATCTATTTATTTGCCTTTTATATTAAAATGCTTATTTAAATAAATAGGATCTTGTCTATATTGACATTTTTCGTACATAAATAATAATACCTACAATATTAATATGATTTATTGACATAATTAATACATATTGATATAGTAGGATATATTAAGTTTAGAAGACGAGGTGTTCTAAAGCCTGATTTCATCTAAGGTTTAGAAAAATGCGGGAAATGATATGAGTCATAAACGCCCCTTGTTGTGAGGTAGAAAGAGGGGACATTATGAAGAAAATTTGGTATCTAATCATTGCTGTTGTGCTTCTCGTTATCGGAGGTGCGGCGTATGCATATTATCAGCATACGGTACCGAAGTCAGCACAGGAGCTGAAGACCGTGCGCGTTGCGTATTTACCGATTACGCATGCGCTACCCGTATTTGCTACGAAGGAATTGGAGACAGCAGATGGTCCTGTCCATGTAGAGCTTGTTAAATACGGTTCCTGGCCGGAACTCATGGATGCGCTCAACACCGGTAAAGTAGACGCTGCAGCTGTTCTCGTTGAGCTCGGCGTAAAGGCTCGTGAACAGGGAATTGATGTGCGCGCAGCGGCATTAGGCCATACGGAAGGCAACATTATCGTTGTAAATAACGACATTAATTCTGTACAGGATTTGAAAGGCAAATCCTTTGCTATCCCTCATAAGCAATCTACACAAAAGATTCTCGTAGACCTTATGCTTGAACGGGCAGGCCTTAGTGAGAAGGATGTACAGATAGTGGAGATGAGTCCTCCTGAAATGCCGTCCGCATTGTCGGTCGGTCAAATCGCTGGGTATAGTGTGGCTGAGCCTTTCGGTTCTCTTGCCATAGAAATGGGCGCCGGGAAGGTCTTTGAAGACCCTGATCACTTATGGCATGACAATATCTGCTGCGCCCTCGTGTTCAACGGTCAATTTGTCGATGAACACCACGACTTGGCGAAGGCTTTCACAAAAGCCTATCTCGATGCAGGTACATATTTAGATGAGCATCCGAAGGCGCAAAAGGAGATTGCCTTGAAATATATGAAATTTAAGGATCCTGTTATCGAGCGTTCCTTGCAAGTAATTGGTTTTGGAGATTTGGCCCTCACCGAGGATCGTTATAATGCGCTCGTGCATCACATGACTCATGTCGATTTGATTAAAAAGGTGCCGAGTTATTCGGAGTTTGTAGATACATCGCTATTGCCATAGGGGGTAGACCATGAAAAAATACACATATGTGCCGGGCGCGTTCATCGCGGTCTGGCTGATTTGGGAGCTGGTTGTCCGCATCGGCGGATTTAACGAAGCCTTGTTGCCGACGCCGTACAAGGTGCTGCTCGGCTTCGGGGAACTCATCGGGGACGGCGTATTGTTCAAGGATATTGCGGACAGTTTGGTGCGCTTTTTCATCGGCTATATCATTTCCGTCGTAGCCGGTGTGTTTTTAGGCCTTATTTTAGGTTGGTATAAGGGCATTTGGAATTATATTAATCCTATCGTTCAGGTGATTCGTCCTATTTCACCGGTAGCATGGTTGCCGTTTATCGTTCTGTTTTTCGGTATCGGTCAAGCGCCTGCTATCGTTATCATCTTTATCGCGGCGTTTTTCCCGGTTCTATTGTCCACGGTGTCCGCGATTCAGAATATCGATCCCGTATACATCAAGGTGGCTCGAAATTTTGGTATCAAGCAGCCGGAGTTGTTATTTAAAATTGTATTGCCCGCGGTGTTTCCTGGTATTGCATCGGGCCTTCACATCGCGCTCGGCACGGCGTGGATCTTCCTGGTGACAGGGGAAATGGTAGGCTCTCAGACGGGTCTTGGATTCCTCATCATCGATATGCGGAATAATTTGCGTAACGACCTTCTGATGGTGGCGATTTTGACGATTGGCTTTGTAGGTCTTTTGCTCGATTGGGGCGTATCCCTCATCGAAAAATGGATTTATAGACGTTGGGGCATTGAGAAATAGGAGGTGGACGTATGGGTTACATTTCGGTGCGCAATGCACACAAGGAATTTATGAAAGATGGAGAACCGCTCACCATCCTTGAAAATATTAATCTGGACATTGAACGAGGTGAATTTATTTGCCTTTTAGGTCCTTCCGGGTCCGGTAAAAGCACGCTTTTAAATGCTATGGCCGGCTTTGAGCTCGTTACTTCGGGCTCTATTACCATCGACGGCGCGGAGGTGAAAGCACCTCAACTGCGGTATGTAACGGTCTTTCAAAATTACGGACTGCTACCGTGGCGAACGGTGGAAAGTAATATTGAACTGGGCCTTGAAAGTAAGAATGTGCCTAAGGAAGAGCGACCTGCTATCATCGATAAATACGTGAAAATGGTGGGGCTCGACCATGCGCGCAATCGTTATCCGGCGGAGTTGTCCGGCGGGATGCAGCAACGTGTTTCCATTGCGCGGGCGCTGGCGGTCGATCCGGATATTATCTTCATGGACGAGCCGCTAGGGGCCCTCGACGCGTTGACACGCATTAATTTACAGGACGAAATCTCCCGCATCTGCCGTGAAGAGGGTAAAACGGTCGTATTTGTTACGCATGATATCGAAGAGGCGGTGGTCCTTGCGGACCGCGTCGTAGTGCTCGCCGCTAATCCGGGACGGATGCAAACGATCATCCCCGTCAATCTCATCGATAGGACGGACAGGACCTCCGCATCCTTCGTCAATATTCGAAATCACATATTTGAACAATTCCAACTCGCCAAAGAAGACAAAATCGAGTTTTATATATAAATGTGATATTGTATATATTAGTAGCAACAGAAGCCCAACAAAAACTGTAGTTTCAAAGATAGTAGGATCGTTCATTACCATCAAGGCTGTTACATGAGGCCTGTCGTTTTGATGGTAGAGAATCTAAAGTCGCTTTGAAATTACAGTTTTTTATATTTTGTTGCATGTGGATATTTTGAATATTAATTTCGCATCAAACTTTCAGAAATGGATGCTATTATAATATAGTAACGGTATACATTTTATGTAGTGCGTGATTATCAGATATATTATCACATATCATGATTGGATATCGTAATATATGAATTGTATTATTATGGGATTTAGTGTATAAATACAGTATATAAAGGATTGATAATCATGATATACAGCATTATTTATTATATGGTTCGGTAGTATAAATTGGGGGAGAGCCAATGTCCTTATTTACATCAGAGGAAGAGAAAACGCTGTCTTTTGATGAATATATGACTTCGTTTGGTACGAATCAGATTGCAAAAGTACAGCAGTTTATAGACTGGCTCGGTCAATATAGGGGCGAGCTTGTTCACAATCCATGGGGCGAGGTGAATCCTGACCTCGAAATTGTTCGGCCTGATTTTGATGCGGCTCAGGTGCGTCGTAACAATTTGATGGCGTATTTGCTGCCGCGGTTGGGACGCTCCAAGATCTTTGTGGTGGCGGAGGCTGTCGGATATCAAGGCGGGCGCTTTTCGGGCATTGCCATTACCTGTGAGCGCATGTTGTTGAATAAGCATAAAACAATTCGGGCGCATCAAATAACGCCTGTTACATTACAAAGAACTAGCTCCCCTGTGAGTTCCATGCTGAAACGGACCCAACGGGAACAGGGATTCAATGAACCTACGGATACAGTAGTATGGAGTGCCATTATCGAACAGGAAATTGATCCATACGATGCACTGTTCTGGAATATATTCCCCTTTCATCCTCATAAGGCGGACGAACCGCTCACTAATCGGACGCCGACTGAGTCGGAGCAGCAGCTGGGTTGGGAATATACGAAAAGACTGTTGGCATTGCACACCGAATTAGGTGGACCGGAGCCACTCGTGCTCGCTGTCGGTCAAAAATCGGCGGACACGATGGGGCGATTCGGCCTTTCAGCCATCGGTCTTAGACATCCGGCTAACGGTGGGGCTAATTTATACCGTGAAGGTTTTGCTGAAGCTGTAGAGAGAGTTTTGAGATAGAAGGTATTACATATGAAACGATATTGTGAATCCTGCCGTCAGTATTGTGACGAGGCTGCCATGTTCTGTCCGCATTGCGGGCAGTATACGACTGCGGTGGAGGTTGAGAGCATCGCACCGGAAGGGGATATTATCTATCCGCTGGCGCATTATCAGTTGAGTTACAAGGATACATTTCTCTATGTGGTGGGCCGCAAATTTATGAATTCAGATGGCCGTGCGTCCAGAGGGGAATTTTTGCGGTTCTTTTTGATGTGGATTTTAGTTATCGCTGGAATTCTGGCCCTTTCTTATGGGCTTATGGTGGTGCTTCATACAGGTATTTATTTAATCCTGTTGGCATGGATGTTACTGACAATCATCGGTCTTGTCTCGCTGATTCCGTTGGGCTCTCTATGTATCCGTCGCCTTCATGATACCGGTAAAAGTAGTGATCATCTGTTTTTAATCTTAATTCCTTTCATCGGACCGATTATTCTATTTGTTCTACTGTGTAAGAAAGGTGAACCGAAGGCTAATCAATATGGTGAGGCGTTGAGGAACATCATTATCGGCAAACGGTTGGCATCTATTATGAAAGTATCGCCTACGAGCAGCGCTTTCACTACTCGAATTCTCGTTGCATTGCTGGTGAGTGCTATCTGCGTATGCAGTGTTTCGTCTCGTTATATGGGACCGGAAAATGAACTGGATCCGGGCGGATGGTTTACGAATATCATCGTCGGTCAAGGCAGTGATGAAGCTGCACGGGATGTTGTTCACGGTTATTTTGACGCCGTCAATGAAAAGAACTATGATAAGGCTTTCACCTATGTTACCGATCAGGCTAAGACAAATCCCGTAGAAAAGCAGAAATGGATGGAAGCTATGATGTCGGCGCCGAAGGTGGTTGTCGGGTCCTTAGGCACGAGTCGTATCAGTCGTATAAATGGCATGAAACGCATTATTTACGAAGCGGATCTGCAAGTCACTAAACCCGGAGATGGCGCGGTTGAGGCTGCGCACATGACACGCTACATATCTCTCGTCGAAGAACATGGTGAGTGGCATATTGAAGGCTTTTATAAAAATATGCCAGATGATAAATAATAAAATGCTTTGGGGCGGTTCAGTTTGAGCCGCCCTTTTAAGTAGTAGTAAAATTTTATGTTACTTTTAATGAATCAAGCGTAGAACTCTTTTGTTTATGTTGTTTTTATGTTATAATGAGCACAACGTATGAAAGTGAGGCTTTCATCAAAACAGATCGGACTATATTGCACTGCGTATCGGATTGAGATAAAAACAGAAGTCTCTTGCGGTTGAAGCATCTGATAGTGCACTATACTCATTTGCTACGGCAAATGGCACACAAACTAGGAACGGCAAAATTTGATAGCGCATTTTTGCGCCCATTTGACGAGACGCTAGTATAATAGCGCCTTTTTCTTTGTGTGACATTTCCTCGTGGCATAGATCAATTCAAGTGATAGGTGAGAAAAACTATGTTAAATAAATTAATGAACAAAATTTTAGGAGGAACTGTGAATACAACAGATAATCAGGTTACTGCGCAAGTGAAAGCAGAACCAACAGTAGCAAAAACTGCTACTCTTACAGCTGCGGCTGAAGGCGAGCAAAAACAAACGCGTCGCCGTACAAATACACGCCGCCCTGCTGGCGAAGGTCGTACGCGCCAACAAACAGCTGGTGAAGGTGAAGGTGCAACACGCCAACGCCGTTCTACAAATACTCGCACAAGTGCGAATGGTGGCCGTACTAATACGACTCGCCGTACAAATACACGTCGCAATGCCGAACAAGGTGAAGGTCAAGAACGCAAAACTCGTCAAACTCGTGCACCGCGTGGTGAAAATACACGTAATACGCGTACTAATAATGGTCGCAATGGTCAAAATGGTCAGAACCGCAATAATAACCGCTCAAATAATCGTTCTACAGGTTGGAACAATCAAGAGGAACAAGTGGAATTAGTCGGTCGCACACCAAATGGCGCCAACAAGGGAAAATTCCAAATCATTCCATTAGGTGGTCTTGGTGAAATTGGTAAAAATATGACTATCTTCCAATACGAGGACGAAATCATCGTTCTTGACTCTGGGCTTGCATTCCCTAGTGAAGATATGCTTGGCGTAGATATCGTTATTCCTGATATGAGCTATATCATCGAGAATAAAGACCGCGTGAAAGCTGTCGTAATTACTCATGGTCATGAGGATCATATCGGTTCTTTGGCATACCTTATGAAAGAAATTAGTTGCCCAGTATACGCAACAAACCTCGTTTGTGGATTAATCGAAGGCAAGTTTAAAGAACATAAGGTATCTCCAAAATGTCTGCGTACGATTGCTGCCGGCGATGAAGTTCAAATTGGTCAAGTGACTGTTGGTTTCATCCAAACAAATCACTCCATTCCTGACTCCTGCGCTGTATACTTTAATACACCAATCGGGACGGTTCTTCATACAGGGGACTTTAAAATTGACCAAACCCCAGTTGATGGCCGTTTGATGGATATGCACAAATTTGCTGAGTTAGGTAACAAAGGCGTATTAGCGCTCTTGTCGGACTCTACAAATGTAGAAAAACCAGGTACTACCGGTTCTGAAAGTTCCGTAGGCCCTGCGATTAAACAAGCTGTTGGAGAAGCAAAAGGCCGCGTTGTTTTGGCGACATTTGCATCTAACGTATCCCGTATTCAACAAGCTATTGATGCGGCGGTTATGTTCAACCGTAAGGTTGTAGTTATGGGCCGTAGCATGGTCAATGTTACAGAAATTGCCCAAGAGCGTGGATACTTGAATATTCCACCAAATACAATCATCGACGTTGATGTAATGCACAACTACACAGATGACCAAATCATGATCTTAACGACTGGTTCTCAAGGTGAACCGATGGCAGGCTTGTCCCGTATGGCAACAAGCAACCATCGCACTGTAGAATTGGCACCGAATGATACTGTTATCATTTCTGCAACACCAATTCCAGGCAACGAAGGTGCTGTAGGTAGAACTATCGATAACTTGCTTCGTTTAGGTTGTAATGTGGTATACGGTAAAGACCGTGGTATTCACGTATCTGGTCATGCGAGCCAAGAAGAGCTTAAAACAATGCTTAACCTTGTTCGTCCGGAATACTTTATCCCAGTTCATGGTGAGTATCGCATGTTGCGCCGTCATGGTGAACTTGGTGTGGCCATGGGCGTAGATCCTAAGAAAGTCCTTATCGGTGATAATGGTCAAATCTTTGAATTCGATAAAGATGGTGGTCGCAAAGGTGGCCGCGTACAAGCTGGCGCTATCTTCGTTGATGGCCTTGGTGTTGGTGACGTAGGTAATATCGTTATCCGTGACCGTCAACAATTGGCACAAGAAGGTATGGTTATCGTCGTTATGGCGATGGATAAAGCTTCCGGTACTATCGTAGCTGGTCCAGACCTCGTATCTCGTGGTTTCGTATATGTTCGTGACGCAGAAGAACTCATGCTTGCTGCGGAGCGCCGTGTAGAACAAGTTCTTGAAGATTGCGAAATGCAACGCATCAAAGACTGGACAACCATTAAGCAAAACGTACGTGACGCATTGGGTAAATTCTTCTATGATAAAACTCGTCGTCGCCCTATGATCTTGCCAATTATTCAAGACGTATAGATATAATTAAGACAAGCAGTTGTTAAAATATTTATTTAACAACTGCTTGTTTTTCATTGGTATATGATTGTAAAATTAATGTAATCAAAGTAGGAATTTTATAATAAGTAGCGAATATTATTTAGTAGAAGAGTAATAAAGGGGAAAGGGAGGTGAGGGTATGTCCGGACGGTTTCCGGTGAGTGGAGCTATTTTAAACTGGTTACCTAAATATAGTGGTAAAGGTTATGAAGCTTTTTATAAGCGGTTTCCAAAGTATGGAGAGTGGATTGCCGGCAGTGTGCATCCGACAATTTGCCAAATACAGGCATTAGCTACTTTTTCCAATGTACCGTTAGGGTATATTTATTTAAAGAATCCTCCACAGTTATCGGATAAAGAGATTACTGATTTTAGAAGACTAAATGGTGAAATCCCTGATAGGCCATATAGTCCTGAGTTAAGAGATACTATTTATGATATGCAGATTCGCCAAGATTGGTTGAGTCAATATCGAAAGCTTAATTTAGGAATAGATGCGTTATCTTATGTAGGGGGTTTTTCTAAACACATGGATAGCAGAAGTCTTGTGCATCAAGCTTATTCGTTATTAAATATAGAGGCTGGTTGGCAAATAGGTATAGCAGATCCGTTTACATATATACGTGAACGCATCGAGGCTATCGGTGTTACTGTATTTGTTAACGGTATTGTGGGCTCTAACACTAGACGTAAATTATCTGTCGATGAGTTTAGAGGGTTTACATTAATTGATTCTTATGCACCTGTTATTTTTATCAATGGAGCTGATTCGAATCATGGGAGGCTGTTTACGATTATTCATGAGTTTTGTCATATATTATTAGGTGAGGAAGGCGTTACTGATAGCTCTTCTGAGCCGTATTGTAACAGCTTTGCAGGTGAATTTCTTGTGCCGGAATCTCGATTTATTCCAGTGTGGAATGAACATTTGGAGGATTATGAGACCGTAGCTAAGCGTTTTAAGGTGAGTGAATATGTTATCTATCGTATAGCATTAGAGCATGGATATATTACTCGAATTCAATATCATAGACTAGTGGAACGTTTTAATCAGCGATTACAAAGCTTACCTGAACGAGAGACAAGAGGTGGTGGGGATTTTTATGTCACTGCTCACGCTCGGTTGGGTGAAAGTTTTAGTCGTACTGTTGTCAAAGCTGCTCGAGCAGGTGAATTGGCGTATCGAGATGCGTATGAGTTGTTAGGCTTACGTGGTAGTACTTTTACAAAATATGTGAATGAGTATAGTTTTTAGGAGAAAAAACTATGTATGTTCTTGATAGTAATACCTTTATAGATGCAAAGAACCGCTATTATGGGTTTGATATTGTTCCATCGTTCTGGAATGAGTTGATATCTCGCAGTAGAGGTAATATTTTAACTATTGATCACATTAAAAATGAAATTATGAGCGGTAATGATGAGTTATCTACTTGGTTTAACACTCATTATTTGACATTTACTGAAGCGACAAATGATGATGAGATACAAAATTCATATGTAGATATCGCTGAATATGTGATGTCAAATCAACAATATAAGGATGCAGAAAAACATCGCTTTTTGGCTAAAGCGGATCCTTGGCTTATAGCTTATGCGAGTGTCCGCAGAGGTGTGGTTGTAACCCACGAAACCTTAGCGGGACCAAGCACTACGAAAGTCAAAATACCGGATATATGTGAGCATTTTGATGTTTCATATGTGAATGTATTTGAAATGATGCGTCAATTACATATGGTAATATGAGATGAGGAGCTACTTTAGGTGGCTCCCTATTTTTCGTTATTTATATGTATTGCCAGTACTATAAATAGCACCACTATCGCAATTGTCTACTATATGGGGTATTTGAAGTTACCTTTTTAAACTGTTATAATTAAAAGATACCAATTAATATATCTTCTTATGTAAGAATGGTGATTTATGAATAAAACAAATACAAGAGCGATGGTTGAAACTGCCTTTGTTAGTGCTATAGGTGTTATCCTTAGTGCTATCAGTGTTTATATACCAGCTTTCGCCTTTTTATCATTTTTTGTTACACCTGCGGCCATTGGCATAATTGGAACAAAATGGGGCCGTAAATATAGTATATCGGCAGCTATTGTTACTACTTTCTTAGCAGTAATTTTATTTGGACCATGGAATGGTATACCTGTTGGCTTATTTGCTGCGGTAGGTGTAGGAGTAGGAGAGGGTAATCGTCTTTCATTGGGAACGATTAAACGGTTACTACTCCCTAGTATTGCTATGTTTGTTGCTGTATTAGTAACTTTCATTGCACAAGCGTATATATCTGGTATTGACTTATCAATGATAGATATACAGATGACAGAGCAAGCTCGTATGATTGCTGACCAAGCATTACAAACGAATTCTAATATTACACAGGAACAAGCGGATTTATTTGTGAAAAATGTAGATAAGTTAGCTACCGGTTTGAAGGATGCGTTTTTTGTAGCTGTAGCTATAGCTGCCGTATCATATAGTTATATAACTATTCAGATATCTATATGGTTAGGCAAGCGGTTACATATCTCCATACCTCGATTTTTACCGATTGAAGAGTGGAGAATGCCTATCTGGAGTGCCGGTTTATATGCGTTAGGCATTATTGGTATATATGGTGCTCCACATATTAGTATGGACTCTTCATGGGTCACAGCCATTAGTACTAATGTATTACTCCTCGGTAGCTCTATGTGTTCTGTTCATGGCTTTGCAGCTTTAGCAGACTTAATGAGTAGTTATCGCATGAGTAATAAATTGAAGTGGATATTGCTTGGTGTGTATGCCTTCTTCTTTGGACAAGCACTAGCGATATTTGGTGTTATAGATATGTTTTTAGATTTGCGGACACGTTACAAAGCGCGTCAATAGTAATAGAAAGGAGGCCGTTATGAAATCCTTTCAACGGAGATGGAAAGGTTTAGAAATTACCATTGTTGCCGTTCTCGTATTATTGCTATTATTGCTGGCCTATTTAAATTGGGCTATTGCGATTTTAGCATTAATCATTGTAGTAGCGGCGTATTTGGTTAATTATAATACCCTTCATAACCGGCGTCGTTTAGCAAGAGAACAGTTTAGTGCGATGATGAAAAACGTCACACAAGCTTCTAATTTTGCTTTACAAAATTTGCCAATGGGGATTGTTCTTGTTAATAAGCAAGGCACATTGGTGTGGAATAATAGTGTTTTCGCCGACTGGGTTAAGGTGGATTGGAATAAGCTCCAAAAAATGTCTGCTTTGTTGCCTGGTTTCCGTATCGATAAAATCTGGGGTAAGTCCGGATATATGACGGAAAAATATGAAAATCGATACTTCCAAATTATTTATAAATTTATCGATCCTCGGGATACCCGATCAGATATTGATAGTGAAGATGAACTGGCGGAACATGCAGTGATGGCATTGTACTTTAAGGACATTACTGACCTAGAAAAAGCCCGTATTAAAGCCGAAGAGGGACAGCCTGTATGGGGTATGATTCAAATCGATAATCTCGAAGAATTGACAAAAGGCCTTAGTGATCGTGAGTATACTAGTATTTGGACAGATATAAATAATATCATCATGGATGAAATCGATCGCTACGAAGGCTTTATTCGTAACTTCCAAGATGATATGTATACCTTTGCCATTTCTCGTGGTGCGCTTCATGAGATGGAGGAAGATGGTTTTAAAGTGCTCGAACGAATCCGTAAAGTACCATCTCCGCGTCAAGTTCCAGCTACGATTTCTATTGGTATTAGTGAAAATGTAGGTTCTGTGAAAGATGTATCTGGTCGTGCTCGTGCAGCCTTAGATATCGCCTTAGGTCGTGGTGGTGACCAAGTGTGCATTATGGATGGTGAAAGTACCCGCTTCTTTGGTGGCAATACGGCAGGCGTTGAGAAGAATACGCGCGTTCGTGCTCGTGTTGTATCTCAAGCAATACATGAGCTTATGATTGATTCTGATAAGATTCTTATCATGGGGCATCAACGTGAAGACTACGATGCATTAGGTGGTATTATCGGTGTAGCCGCCATTGCTCGAGCACTTGGTAAAGACGTGCGCATTGCGCTTTCAAAAGAAACTAGTGCCATCGATAAAATGGTGAATGTTCTTAATGAGTCAGAGTTCTGGAAAGAGAATATTATTACTGCAGAAGCTGCAAGAGTATGGGTAGATGCGAATACGCTCACTGTCGTGTGTGATACGCATCGTCAGGAAATGGTGGCGGCTCAAGAGGCGCTTGAAATTTCTGAACGACGCATCGTTATCGACCATCATCGCCGCGCAGCGGACTTTGTGGAAAATCCATTGCTTACCTATTTGGAACCAACTGCATCGTCCACATCTGAGCTCGTAACAGAGCTTGTACAATATGCAGGCGTTCCTGTAAAACTTTCAAAAGCGGAAGCCACAGGTATTTATGCAGGTATCGTATTAGATACGAAGAACTTTATCCAACAAACTGGGGCACGCACCTTTGAGGCCGCAGCATTCTTGCGCCGTGCAGGGGCGGATATCGACAGAGTTAAACAATTGTTTATTGAAACTTTCGATTCTATCCAATTGCGTGCTAAAATGGTATTTGAAGCAAGTCGTACTGAGGGGATTGCTATTTCCGTAGCGCCTGAAGGCTTGAAGGATATGATGGCGTTGGCTGCACAAAGTGCGGACATGCTCATCAGTAATGAAGATATTGAAGCTGCCTTTGTACTATATTCCCTAAATGATGGCGGTATCGGCGTTAGTGCTCGATCCAAAGGTAAGGTAAATGTACAAGTTGTAATGGAAGCCTTGGGTGGTGGCGGTCATAGAACTGTGGCTGGTGCTCAATTACAAGGTATGACCATAGAGGAAGCGAAGCAGGCCATTTTGGAGCATGCTCTTAAGGCGCTTCATTCCGCAGAACAAGAGGAGGAATAACAATGAAAGTAGTATTGTTAGAAGACGTTAAAAAAGTTGGTAAAAAAGGCGAAATCGTTGAAGTTAGTGACGCATATGGCCGTAACGTGTTGATCAAGAAAGGCCTCGGCCTTGAAGGTACAGCAACTAACGTAAATAATGCGAAACAAAAACAAGAATCCATTGCTCATAATAAAGCCGTTGCAAATGACGAAGCTAAGATCTTGGCCGCTCAATTGACTAAGGTTGAAGTGACTGTAAAAGTTCGCATGGGCGAAGAAGGTCGCGTATTCGGTTCCGTTACTGCTAAAGATATTTCCGATGCTGCTAAAGCTCAATATAAAGTAGATATTGATAAAAAGAAAATCGAAATTAAAGAACCATTGAAAACATTGGGCGTACATGACGTACTAGTGCGTGTTCATCCTGAAATTACAAGTACTATCAAGGTTAATGTGGTAGCCGAATAATAGTATTCACCATGCTCTTGGAGTATGGTGAATTCTTTTATCCATAGTGGTTGTGTGAAGGGGATTATCATGGATGTACGCATTCCGCCGCATAATTTAGATGCGGAAAAGGCCGTTTTGGGGGCTTTATTAACTAATGGATCCAATATGGGCGCCGTTGTAGATACGGTGACAAGTATTCTTAAATCTGAAGATTTTTACCGCGATGCACATCGTATTATTTACGATGCCATTTTAGAAATCGTGCATGCCAATAAGACAGCTGACTTTATTACCGTTGGTGAAGAGCTAGATCGTCGTAAGCGCCTCGATGCGGTAGGAGGTCTTGCTTATATTACATCTCTTGCGAATGAATCGGTGTCATACAATGTTGAGGAACATGCGAAAATCATTAGCGAGAAAGCTCAGTTGCGGCGCCTCATCGATGCAGGAAATAAAATTGTTGGCATGACGTATGCTGGCGAAGATGAGCCGACGGCTATCCTTAACAAGGCAGAGCAAATGGTATTAGATGTAAGCGGTCAAACCCAGTCTGAATCATCCTTTGCTGCCATTGGGGAAGTGGTTTTATCTAATCTAGATAAACTTAATGCATTGCAACAGCATGATGGCGCTATTACAGGCGTGCCAACAGGCTTTAAAGATGTGGACCACATTTTTAACGGCTTACAAAAATCTGACCTCATCCTCGTAGCAGCTCGTCCTGCCATGGGGAAAACAGCTTTCACCTTGAACATTGCTCAAAATGTAACGATGTTGTACGACAAGACGGTGGCGTTCTTTTCCCTAGAAATGGGCAAGGAACAGCTTGTGGGCCGTATTTTGTCCTCCGTGGCAGGTGTGAGCTCTGAAAAATTGCGCCGTGCGAATATGGATCCTGCTGACTGGGAAAAGGTGATTGCCGCAGCGGACCGCATGAGCAAATCCAAGCTTTTTATCGATGATACACCGGGCCTTACTGTACAAGATATGCGTTCTAAGTTGCGCCGTCTCAAGGTGGAACATGGCCTTGATCTCGTTATCGTCGATTATATTCAGTTGATGCAAGGTCGAAATGCTGGTAAGGGTAGCGAAAACCGTCAACAAGAGGTGTCCGAAATCTCTCGTAATCTTAAATTGATTGCTCGTGAATTTAACGTGCCGGTTATCGCTTTGTCGCAGTTGTCTCGTAGTGTTGAAAGCAGACCAGATAAACGGCCTGTGCTTTCGGACCTTCGTGAATCTGGCTCCCTCGAGCAGGATGCAGATATCGTTATCTTCTTGTACCGTGATAAATATTACGATGAAAACTCCGAAAAAGGGGACAATGCAGAAGTCCTCATTCGTAAACACCGTAATGGCTCCGTCGGTACCGTGGAACTCCAATTCGTTGGAGAATTAACACAATTTAGAGACGTAGAATTCCGAGACCTAGGGCCGGAACAATAATGAAAACTATCGGGGCGTGCCTATATTGATGGGGCCCCGTGACATAGCTACATTTTAATTAAAAAGAAAGGACTATACTTCTTTGCTCCTCGTGACCTGATGTCGCTGCATAAGTATAGTCCTTTCTTTTTATCACTGTACATATGAAGGTGTCCCATCAATATAGTGGCACTCGATAGTTTTCGTTGTATTGTTGGGAGAGAAGATAATAGAAGTTTTGGCGTTATACTAGTAGAAAATAAATCGTATTCAAGTGTATAATAGTACTAGATAGATTTTATAGTGTCGTACAATACGTAAGTATTGTGAGGTGGAATATAAGGTTTCCATCCTTTGTATGATGAATTTAACTATTAGTGGAAAACAAAATATTGAGTTTTATTTGTTGCTGGTTGGATTAGGTGCTGCAGAGGCTTATAAATACAAGCGTATTAGTCTAGGCGTATTTGAGAGTCTACATTATCATTTGTCTATGATAGATTTAATTGATGAATACCGGTTGTCAAAGGACTTAAGGGAGATTGTTTTCCAAGGTATGGGAATGGAAGATATTGTTGATGCAGCAGAGTGGTTTGAAGACTTTGATTGGGAAGGTCATTTGCGTGATGCGATAGATTCCTTGGAACTGGATTGTGTATCTAGATTAATGGAGTCCTCATATCATACTTGTATTAATGATTTTAATTTGTTTGATGTACCTAATACGGATAGTATTGATCATCTCTATATTTCTTTTGTATCTCATCATAGTTTTGAGCAAATCATGATGATTTTTATGCTAGGGTATACCGTGTTTTTGATTGAGTTAGGTGAGTATTGCGTTGATGCCTTTGATGCTTTTAAGCGTAACTACCTTACTAATCTTCGAGCTATAAACTGTGGTGAGTCCGAGGTTTTTAGTGAAGCTCTTGAATTATTTGATTCTTGTGATAACGGAAAAGATTTTTTGAGCAATAAACGACAACAATTGTGGTTAAGAAAGATTTCTATAGACCTTAGAGGTCACTTTTGTAGCCGCAAAGAGTCTAGCATGGATTATAGTAGTGAAAAGGGTTTAGTTTATTATACAAGTCCTAAAGAAACCATATTGGGTTAAGTTATATGCGTACTTAAGAGTACCTACTATTAGATTTGATGTCTAATAGTAGGTACTCTTTTTATTTTTTATGTTCAAAATTTACTGTTATAAAAACAAACATATGTTTGAAAATACTCTCGGTTTTTGTTATACTAATCATAGAAATTTTTGTGTTCTGTTTTTTGTAAAAGCCCGTTGTTTAGCGGTTTAGGGGGTGTTTGTATGGGTTCAGGTGATACGGATCGGCTGTATATGTGTATTGATTTGAAGTGTTTTTACGCATCTGTAGAATGCGCCGATTTGGGACTGGATCCGTTTACAACACCTTTGGTGGTGGCCGATGGTTCTCGTGGCAAGGGGGCTATTACGTTGGCTATTTCTCCAGCCTTAAAAAAGTTAGGTGTTAAAAATCGCAGCCGATTATTTCAGATTCCACCGCATATTGAGTATTTGACGGTGAAGCCACATATGAAGCGGTATATGCAGGTATCTGCTGAGATTTATGGAACCTTGCTCAAGTATGTGGCGCCCGAAGATGTACATGTGTACTCTATCGACGAGTATTTCATCGATATCACGCCTTATTTGCCATTATATAAAAAGACGCCTCGTCAGTTGGCGCAGATGTTGCTTGATGCGGTGCTAGCGGCAACGAAGATTTATGCCACCGTTGGGATTGGAACGAATTTGTTTCTCGCCAAGATTGCCCTCGATATTTTGGCGAAACATGCACCTGATTTTATAGGTTATCTTGATGAAAGCCTTTTTAAAGAGAAAATTTGGTATCATCAGCCCTTGACCGATATATGGCAGATTGGTAAGGGCATAGCTAATCGTTTGCATAAGTATGGTGCTTATGATTTACATGGTATTACCATGATTCCAGAAGCGAAGTTGTACAAGGAGTTTGGCATTAATGCAGAGCTCATCATTGACCATGCTTGGGGCCGTGAGCCTTGTACGATTGCGGATATCCATGCGTATCGCCCCATTAAGCACTCTATCTCGCACAGTCAGATTTTGTTGCGCAATTATACCTATGAAGAGGCATGCGTGCCTATGCGTGAAATGGTAGAGTCCTTGGTGTTAGAGCTTTTACAAATTAAAGGGGTTACAAATCATATCTATGTTCATATCGGCTATGCTAATGAAATGATGCGCTCTACAGGAGGTTCTAAAAAGCTTAAGCAGTATACAGATTCTCTACAGACCTTGACGACGGCGGTTATTAAATTATACGAGCAGCATTGCCATAAGAATGAGCTCATACGGCGTATAGGGGTCAGCTTTGAGGATTTAGTCAATCGATCCGCCATACCTCAAGAGGTGGACCTATTTAGCACTCTTACTACAAATGAAGAGGAAAAAGAGCGACAGGTACAAGAGGCTATGCTATCCATTAAGAAACAGTTTGGTAAGAATTCTATTTTGCGTGCATCGAGCTTACAAGAGGAAGGAACCATGCGCTTTAGAAATACCTTGGTAGGCGGTCATAATGGGGAATAGATATTATAATGGATACATTGGAAATACATTAGTCGCGTAAGGGGAGGTATACATTAATGAAACATCGCATGTCTCGGTTACAGCGAGCAAAACAATTTATGCCCTTTGCGGCATTGAGGGGATTTGAAGCGTTATTAGCCGCTGTAGCAAAGCCAAAAGAAAATCGGGCAGAGTTATCAGAGGATCAAATAGACGAGTTAAATACAGTTTTACAATCTGTACGTTGTGGGGAGTGGGTACGAATCGTTTACTACAACAAACGAAAATATACGGAACTTATAGGAGCTGTTGATATGATTAGTGAGCAATTACAAATTCTATCTGTACAAGGAACTGTTATTCCTTTCAGATATATTAAAGAGCTAAACTTGTATGATATATAAATATAAATGATGGCTTTTACTGTGTATGGTAAATAGACTAGAGTTAAGAAATAATTAGGTATACAATAGTATCATGGGTAAATATAGCTTTATAAAGATTTCTTTAGTTTTGTTGACTCTAATATACCTATATAATTTTTCGTGTTTTTGACTTAGAAAGGCGGTGTATGTAATGCATGATGTCATATCATTACTTATAAATCGCTATGATTTTTTCCTCCAGCTATTATGGGAGCATATAGAAATTTCAGTATTAGCTTCTGTTATTGCTACCATCATCGGTGGCTTATTGGGTGTGTTTATATACGAATATAAACGGCTAGCTGCGCCAGTTATGGTAGTGGTTAATTTCCTATATACAATTCCATCTATATCGATGTTAGGCCTTTTGTTGTACGTATCAGGTGTTGGTAATACGACGGCTATCATTGCATTGGTTATATATGCTTTATTACCGATGGTACGAAATACATTTACTGGTCTTAACCAGATTGATCAAGCCATGTGTGAAGCGGGGATTGCATTAGGGCTCACGCGGATTCAACGTTTGTGGAATATAGAGATTCCTTTGGCTATGCCGACTATTATGGCTGGTATACGGACCATGCTCGTTATGACCATTGCCTTGACAGGTATTGCGTCCTTTATTGGTGCTGGTGGCTTAGGTGTAGCGATTTATAGGGGGATTACAACGAATCAAAGTGCTTTGACAATTGCAGGCAGTCTACTGATTGCCCTATTAGCCATTACCGTTGATGCTCTCTTTTCTTTAGGTGAAAGAGTAACGCGTATTAGCCCTCATATGAAGCGCTATACGATTATATTTGTTTCGATGATGATGATAATTGCGATGGGTATAGGTGGTTGGGCTATGTATTGCCGTCATGTGAAGACCGATGTTATTCATATTGCAACGAAACCCATGACGGAACAGCTTATTTTGGGGAATGTTTTAAAAGAATTGATCGAGAAGAAGACTGATTTAACCGTAGAGGTTACAGAAGGTGTCGGTGGTGGTACATCAAATATTCAACCAGCTATGCTTTCTGGCCAATTTGATATATATCCTGAATATACTGGTACAGCTTGGTCTGCTGTGCTAAAACGTACGGATACGTATGATGAAAGTCTATTTAATGAGCTTTCACAGGCCTATAAAGAGAAATATAATTTTGAGTGGGTCGGCATGTACGGTTTTAATAATACCTATGGCATAGGGGTGCGTAATGAAATTGCTCAGAGTTATGGCGTAAAAACGTATTCTGATCTTGCTCGTATAGCACCATCCCTAACATTAGGAGGGGAATATGATTTCTTTGGACGTGAAGATGGCTATGCTGGATTACAACGCGTGTATGGCATGAGATTTAAAGCTACTAAAGATATGGATATAGGGCTAAAATATACGGCTATTAGTCGTGATGAGGTGGATGTAATGCCGATATTCACGACTGATGGTCAATTAAGTATCGCACCGATTACGGTGTTACAAGATGATAAACATTTATATCCATCTTATATGTCTGGCAATGTGGTACGTAGCGAAGTATTGATTGCTCATCCTGAACTGCGCCCTGTATTAGAAAGTTTGAATCATACGATTACAGATCAAGAGATGGCGAAGATGAATTACGCCGTTGAAACGGAACATCAACTACCAGCTGATGTAGCACATAAATTCCTGGTAGAACGAAATTTGATATAAGGTGAATATAGTTAGAACTAAAGTAAATAAAATTTGATATATGTTGAATATGATTTTGTATTGACATTTAATCTCCTTTGATGTAATATAAACATATGAACAGGTATTCATATAAATAAAAATATCTGATGAAAAATGTTTAGGAACATATATAACAAGATATGAAACAAGATATGTCTAATAAGTATTAGAAAAATATTACCTATTAACTTACAATACAGGATAGAAGCGTTCACTATTATCAAAGGAGATATCATGGAAGAAACATTGTTATTGAAGGATTTGAACTGTCCGAACTGCGCAGCAAAAATTGAAGATCGTATCTGTAAAATGGATGTGGTAGAGACTGCCAATTTCACACTTGCTACACATCAATTAAAATTAACCGGCTCTTGGGAAGACCGTGAAGCTCTTAAACGTGACATTCAAGACATTTGTGATGCCATCGAAGAGGACATAACCGTAGCAGATTATGAACGTAAATCCAAAGCGGCTATGGATGATCATGGTCCTGACCAGGATCGTGATGGTGATGCTGTAACAATTGCAGTCATCGTAGCAGGCTTGTTATTTATGATTTATGATGTTTTGTCATCCTTTGTCCCATCCATCAGCTTACCAGAGAGTATTGAAACTCCAATTTACTATGTTGCGTATATTCTTCTTGCGTTCCCAGTATTGCGCATCGCAGGTCGCAATATCTTAAAAGGCCAAGTGTTCGACGAGAACTTCTTGATGTCTATCGCTACATTGGGTGCTATTGCTATCGATGCATTGCCTGAGGCCGTAGGCGTTATCTTGTTCTACCGTATCGGTGAGTTCTTCGAAGAAAAAGCAACTGATCGTAGTCGTACAGAAATCATGAACGCTGTTGATATGCGTCCTCAAGAGGTGCGCGTTGTAGATACAGACTGCGGTGGTGAAATCGTAGTTATGGCTCCTGAAAAGGTTGAAGTAGGCTGGACTATCGAAGTTCGTCCTGGCGATTTAATTCCTCTAGACGGCACAGTGCTTGAAGGTGAAACACGCGTTAATACAGCACCTGTAACAGGTGAACCTGTACCTGTTCGCGCCGTACCTGGCACTCAACTTATGTCTGGTTGTATCAACGAATCTGGTCGCATTACAATGCGTGTAGATAAGGTTCTTGAAGAATCCATGGTTACTAAAATTCTTGATGCCGTGGAAAATGCAGCATCCTCTAAACCTAAAATCGACCGTTTCATTACTCGTTTTGCTCGCGTATACACACCAATCGTTGTAGCTTTTGCATTGGCTGTAGCTATCATCCCATCCCTTATTACTGGTGAATGGCATAAATGGATCTACACAGCCTTAACATTCCTCGTTATTTCTTGCCCATGTGCATTGGTGCTTAGCGTGCCACTTGCATTCTTCTCCGGTATCGGCAATGCGTCTAAACACGGTATCTTATTAAAAGGTGGTCGAGTTATCGAGGCGTTGGCTAATGTGAAAGCAGTAGCTCTTGATAAAACTGGTACTATCACATCTGGTGAGTTCAAAGTTCACAGCGTAGAAACTGTAGGCTCTCATGTAAGTTCCAGTCAATTGTTATCCATGGCGGCAGCTATCGAAGCCGTTTCTACACATCCAATCGCAACAAGCATCGTGTCTGAAGCAAAAGATCAAGGCCTTACAGTGGAACCTTCTGATTTCGTTCAAGAGTTAGCTGGTGAAGGTATGGTAGGTATGGCAGATGGTCAACAAGTACTTATTGGTAACCGTCGTCTTATGGAACGCTATAATGTGCAAGGCTATCCAACAGAAGCTGCTGAATATGGCACAGAAGTTCTTGTCGCAGAAGGTAATACATACTTAGGTCGTATCATCATCGCCGATGAAGCTCGCCCAGACTCTGCTGAAGCGATTGCTAATCTTAATGGTCAAGATATTAAAACTGTTATGCTTACAGGTGATGCTGAAGCAAGTGCAAATTACATTGCTAAAGAAACTGGCGTAAGTGCTGTACGTGCTCAGTTGTTGCCTCAAGATAAATTGTCTGTTGTACAAGATATTCGCTCTGAATATGGTCCAACTATGTTCGTAGGGGATGGCATCAACGATGCTCCAGTACTTGCAGGTGCTGATGTAGGTGGCGCGATGGGTAGTGGTGCTGATGCGGCTATCGAGGCGGCAGATGTTGTGTTCATGCGTCCATCCTTGACTGCCATTGCACATATCCTAGACTTGTCCAAAGCAACATTGCGTGTTGCTTGGCAAAATGTAGTATTCGCTATTGCCGTTAAAATTCTTATCATGGCGCTAGGCCTTATGGGCTATGCATCCATGTGGTGGGCGGTATTCGGTGATACTGGCGTATCCATTCTTTGTATTTTGAACTCTATTCGTATCTTGCGCCGTTAATTTGGTGAAAGTAATCTTATAGATTAATGCAGAAATATAACAAATGACATGATTCTGATTTGACAGAGTAGGATAAAACAAATAACCTCTATATTAGCGATAAGCTAGTATAGAGGTTATTTTTATAAGATTTAACCTAATGATATATTGCTGATTATTTGTTTGCATACTTACTCACTGTAAGTTTTAGTGGTTTAATCTTTTGGTGGATTTTTTAGTTTAGCAGCTTTATTAATCTATGTGCTCGCTAGATTTTTTGGTAGATTTGATAAAAGGATGTTTTGAGATGCTTTTAACATATACAATTGTGCATTGTTAATAGACATAAAGTGATTTATGTATATACTACATAAACAAAACTTTCACAATTGAATTGAATAATAGCTATAAAATAGTATATAATTTATTAGATGATTACTATATGTTCGTTGAAAGGAGGGATAGCATGATCACGGTGTACAAACACATAGAAGAAGAGTTAGTTTCGGACTGCACTGTATCAGATGCCACAAAAGGTTCTTGGGTAAATTTGGTGAACCCAGACCCCGATGAGTTGTCCCTCATCAATATTTTGACGGAAATTCCAACGGACGTTTTAAAGACCGCCCTCGATATGGAAGAACGTTCTCACGTGGAGTTAGAGGACAACTATATTTTCGTGGTTATCAACATTCCTGCGATTCGCGGTAATGATATGTACGATACGGTGCCGCTCGGTATCTTTTTGACGCCTGACTTCTTCATTACTGTATGTCTTGAAGAATCCGAGGTGTTGTATCCGTTCATTTCAAACCAACTGTCTACATTCTATACATATAAAAAGACGCGGTTCTTGTTCCAAATCTTGTACCGTACAGCCACATTGTTCTTACGTTATTTGCAACAAATTAATCGCCGTACCGACGATATTGAAGTTCAGTTGCGTCATACAACGAAGAATAAAGACTTCTTCCAACTATTGGAATTACAGAAATCCATGACATACTTTACCTCTGCGTTGCGTACGAATGGAACTGTTATGGAACGCCTATTGCGCTTGCGTGGTCACAGCACTTATAGACATTTGCTCAAGATGTACGAAGAGGATGAAGATTTACTAGAGGACGTTATCATCGAGAATAAACAGGCCATCGAGATGGTTGAAATGTATTCCAATATCTTGATGAACATGATGAACGCCTTCACATCTATCATCTCTAACAACCTCAACATGGTTATGAAAATGTTGGCGGCCCTTACGATTACTTTGGCGGTGCCCACAATCATATTCAGTCTGTGGGGAACGAATGTGGCGTTGCCGTTCCAGGATGATCCGAATGGATTCTACGAAGTAGTAGGTATTTCCGTGGTGTGTTCCATCATTGCTATCATAGGCATGTGGAAAAAAGACCTATTCTAGCATATATGACAAATAACTAAAAGATTAGGGCAATACTAAATGTTAAATACAAATGAAAAAGCTGGCTGCAAGTCGGCTTTTTTGCTTGCTTATGTATTATATTATTGCTTCTTTACGTATTACGTTATTGCTTATTATTAGGTCAATTTGATATAATAGTACCGTTATGGAGAGGTGTCCGAGTGGTTTAAGGAGCTGGTCTTGAAAACCAGTGACTCCGCAAGGGGCCGTGGGTTCGAATCCCACCCTCTCCGCCACCAATACATACAACTATCACAGATTATAACAAATTGTAACGAACCACAACAAACACAGTAAAAATAAAGGTTTATAATGATATTATGGAGTTGGAATTATAACGAATTGTAACGAATTATAACACAATTTTGCCACCATTTTGCCACCAAAAGAATAAAATAATTTGCCCCCATTGTATGCAGTATGTAATGGGGGCATTTTATTTATATTCTATAAACTAACACTAAAATGTACTGTCAAAATCTATCTTATCTTGAACAAAGTTAACAAATACCTTCTCAAAATTATTCATAAAATCACTCCAGTTTTTGGAAATTCTCATGATTGCAATGACTTGCATAAGGTGGTCATGTAAATCACGTTGACCAATGTCGTTAGTTAAATGTTGATGGCGGGGTGCTTTTAACATGAATTTATATCTTATTTATATGAGTAATTAATAAAGATACGCTTTGATAATATATTGACTATAAAAGCATTGATAGATAGATTTATCAAAATTATCTTTCGTATATACATGAAGTTTTTCTTTAAGTTTTGGCAATGGTTTATAACATTTGATACAAGTAAGTCTATTGCTTTTTGATATATATGCCAGTATAGCAAATGTTTTTAATGGCAATTGTATGGGGAAAGAGATTATTTTTTTTCTAACTTTTTCTGTTCTTTTTCTAATTGTTTAATACTTTTTGGTGGAGTAGGTAGGTCTTCAGGCATAGTACCACCTAATTCTTTAATTGTTTGACGCACTTTTGCACCGACTTCTCGATGCGCTATGTTTGCATTTTCTTTACCTTGAATATTATCGCGACGTAATTTGCCTTCTGTTTGTGTTAATCTAAACAAATTGGCCGCTAATTCCTCACTTCCCATATGATCTAATATTTTTTGTGAAGGTTTCAGCCCTTTTCGCTTATGGATTTCCTTGTTACCTAAGCCACCATATAAACCTTGATAGCCTGAGTTATGGAATTTAGCAAAGTCCTGAGGTGTTTCAACTCCTGCATTATTGGCTGCTTCTGATAATGCTGTATTATGTTCCTTTATATCTTGCCTGATTAGTAATCGACGTTCATCCTCGGACAAGGATATAAATTGTTCTTGCATTTCACGTTCATGAGTTTTAACTGCAAAATAGGTTTGGGCCTGTGCGATAACCGATTTTTTTGAATCGCCATTCATCGCTATCAGGTAACAAGCATATCTAGATAATACAATATCTTGTATCTCTCTATTAGCAACCCCAACATGTACTATTTTCCCGACGTCGGCAAAATGGTCGGAAATAGATAATTCGCTATTTTGACAAGCTATTTTGGCTTTTTCAATAACATTTAAGAAGTTATCCCATTTTGTATATTCTAAAATAGCTTGTAAATCTCGTGCATACCAAAATTCATTTCCATTAGCATCAATTTGTTTGATAGAGTCGAAAGAGTTTTCAGTATTATTGCCTATGGGCTGAATATCATTAAAGAAAAACATAATACAATCTCCTATGCGGGTAATTACAGATTAGTAATATTTTTAGCATCTATAGTTATATTGCTGGAGATACTAAATTATACTATGAATATTAACAACAAAGACTCTTTATTGCTTTCAGTATAGCATAGGTGAAAGCAAATGAGAATTGACGATAGAGAGAATAGTTTTATGTAGCCAATCTTTACTCACTATGATATGCTATCGATATATTTATTAGATATTCTGTAGAAAGGAGCTCGTATGAATCGACTTAGTTTCTCGCGAACTCAAATATTAATTCTCCTTAGCGTGTGGCTCACGTTCTTGTTGAGCTTTGTTATGCGCTTGTCTTGGGCATCTGTTATGCCTATCCTCAATGAGGCATTGCATTTTACAGCTAAAATGGGGTCTCAACATATTTCGGCCTTTTACTTTGGTTATGCGTTAACGGTATTACCAGGCGGTATTTTAGCCGATAGAATCGGTTATAGACGTACTATCTTGTTTAGTTTGATTGGTATGGCTGCTGTAACGGCTTTGATGAGTACCATTACAGACTATAACATGGCTTGGGGCTTGCGCTTCTTGTTAGGCGTTATGTCTGGTCCTGTACAAGCTTCTTGTTTGAGTGCTATCGGCGATCACTTCGGTCCGAACCAACGGGGTGCGGCCGTAGGTATCTTCATGAGTTGTACCTCCTTTGGTATTACTACGGTAAACCTTTACGCACCTTATGTGGCTACACATTACGGTTGGCAAACTGCATTCCTTGCTACAGCCATCTTGCCGTTGGTAGTACTCGTATTATGTTACTTCACGGTGCGTAAGCCGAGTGCAGAAATTCTCGCACAACGAGAAGCAGAGGCTTCCGAAGCGGCTGCTAAGCTTGGCGTAGGACAAACGTCTTTAGTAGAAAACTTGAAGCATATCGTTTCTAACCGTAACATTCGTTGCTTGGCGATTGCGGGATTCTTCGCAACAGGTACGACTTGGGGCGTAACACAATGGGCGAACTTATACATGGTTAAACAATTAGGTGTAACGGCTATCTATGCAGGCCAGGTCATGAGCGTGTTCGGTACGGCTGCGCTAATTGCGAAACCAACGATCGGTATTTTATCTGATATCTTACCAATTAAGAAGAACCATTTAGCGGCTCTCGTTATGTTCTTGTTTGGGCCAGCTTTAATTTTGTTTGCAAGCACGTCAAATCCAAATATGCTCTTTATAACAGGTCCGATTCTTGGTATTGGGGCCTTCATGCATAGTGCGTTGACCAATGCTCTCGTAGTTCAATCTGCAGCACCTCATTTGCGCGGTACTACAGCGGGCTTTGTAAACTTGTTTAACCAAATTGGTGCACTCTTGGCACCACTTCTCTTGGGCAATGTCCTTGTCATGACGGGTAGCTACCAAATGTCTTTGATGTCTATCGCTATAGCTCCTATTATTGGTGCATGTGCATTATTCTTTATTCGTCTTAAATAATATAAATGGATTCGTACATGAATTGCTCTTCTAAAAATTGCGTCTAATTGGAGGGCAGATCAAAACGGATCCTTTTTTGTAATTAATATGTATATTGTGTATGGTATTCTTTTATTATATGATTAAGTCATAGTACAGGAGGGAGGGGTGAAGATGGGAATCATCTGTTTTGGCGATAGCATTACGCGTGGCTATGATGTGCCCTATGGACGCGGTTGGGTCGAAATCTGTGATGCATCCATAGAGGGTGTTAATTTTACAAACTACGGTGAAGATGGCTGCTCCGTACAGGGTATGATTTATAATATTGAAAATTGGGCGGTTACTGCTGTATCCGATCCAACACGTCATATTTTCTTGATGTGTGGCACTAACGATATTTTACAAGGTCGAGATAGTACCTATGTGTACAAGACTTTGGTCAAAGCTATTGAGCTAGCTAGTACAAAAGGGACGGTAATCATCGGTTTAGAAACTCAAATTGATAGCGATATGGACGGATTGGATCTGGTTGTACGAGAGGTTAATGAACAGCTAAAAGCTTACGCAGAGGCGCATAATATTAAAGTTATAGATTTCTATACTACCTTGTTTGAAGCAGATCAAATTGGACAAATTGTCTTTGCCGGAGAGGTTCATCCCAACGAGCGTGGTTATCGATTAATGGCGTATAAGGCATTAGAGGTCTTTACGCGATTATAACGGAGCTATAATAGAACTGGAACGGGATTATAATACAACGTAATATAAAGAACATAAAAACTCCCCTAATGAGTTGCCTCATTGGGGGAGTTAGTGATTTATAGTCTTTTGTGCTAGTGAAAGTTGGGGGCTTTCACCAGATAAAAATAAATTCGTAACGAATTATTTTTTAGATTTAGTAGATACTTTGTTATTGGACACCTTAGCAGATTGTGCAATTGCGTATGCAGTGCCTTTTACTAAATCAGAAGCTTCAGCAGTGTTGCCAGATACGGTTACAGCTGCTACAGTGTCTTCAGTTACTGCGAATAATGCAGTTGCGTAAGGGTGTTGCGCACCATTTGGTACAGTTACAGCACCGGATTTAACAACAATGTAACGACCGTTGTTGTTGAAGATATCGTAATGAGCTGCTTGTTTTACACCATCATAGCTTTCATTGTAAGCGAACAATGCAGCTACTTCACCACTTGCTACTTGACCAGATTGTTGCATGGAACGCAATTTAGCGGCTGCCACAGCTGTTGGTTGAGTCATGTTTACAGTGATGCGCAAAGAGTTGTTATTTACAACTGCTTCAGTGATTACGTTTGTAGAGAATACATTCGCAACACCGTTGCCAGCACGGTTGTAAGAGCTAGCAGTTTTAACTTGGTAGCCATTAGTGTATGCAGGCAAGTCATATGTATAAGTTTTGCCATTTAACAATAAGTCAAACGCATTCAATTGGTTAGCTTTGTAGCGAGAAACGTAGGAGCTGCCGTTGCCATTAGCTGTTACGGAGTTTACAGTTTCTTGGTATACAGGTTGGGCTTCAGTAGGGATAGGATCCATGATTTGAAGACCTACAGCTGTTGTTTGAGGTGCCACAAAGATTGGATCACCTAATTCTTTAGATACAGGCATTTGTTGAGCCATATCGCCTGCTGTATAAGGCACTGCTGGCAATGGTTTGTAACCAGGACGTGGTGCACTTGTGGCATAACTAGTTTGGTAAGCTGGCGTAGCCGCTTGTGGTGCAGGATAAGAATATTGCTCTGCTGAAGCACGTTCATAAGCGCGTGCATTAGCATCGATAGTTGCAGCAAAAGCAGAGAAAGACATTGTTGTAGCTGCAAATACTGCAAAAGCAGTTGCTAAATGTTTTTTGTTCATAATAATTTACTCCTAAATACATGATTTTACAAATAACACAGATACTAACTTGTATTATATAGGAATTCATGCTAATTGTAAATAAAATATAAAATATTATCTTAATTATAAATAAATATAATCAGATGAGTCAAATATTGTACAATTAGCCATAGAATGTCATATTACTATATAATAATAATCAGTATAGTAATTTATTATATCGAAAAATTTCGTTTAATGCTATATCTAATTCGTATAGTGCTACAACTAATTTGTGTAGTGTTATATCTAATGCGTTAAATGATATGAGCAATATACATTTGTGAATTACATCAATTGAGATGGTGAAAGTTTCACTAGGGAGGTCTCATGAGTATTAGCGTCTATTATGGACGGGCTGGATCAGGCAAGACACGTGCCGTATATGAGCGCATACGTCAGGTCATGACAGATTGTCCAGGGGAACCAATAATTTTACTTGTTCCTGAACCTGCCACCTATCGGGTAGAACGGGAGCTAGCTGAATTTATGCCTGAAAAAGGCTTTACTACGGTTCGTGTCGTAGGCTTTGGGCGTTTGGGTTATCAGGTATATCAATCGATAGGCTCAAAAGGGGCTGGTCAATCAAGTTTATCAAGCTTTGGCCGGTCTATGTTGTTGCGCCTTGTAATGAAACGAAAGCAAAAGGAACTGGGGCTGTTAGAACAGGCTACAAAGCGGCCTGAGTTTTCCTCCGTATTGCAACAGCTCTTTTCTGAATTCCGCGCCTTTCGTGTAGGCCCTGCTGACCTAGAACGAGGGGCAGAATCTGTTAAAAATAATGTATTACAAAAGAAATTACGCGAGCTAGCTATCTGTATGTCTGCTTATGAAGAGGAACTCAGTCATCATGGGGAGCGCGACATCGATCCTATCATGGAAATCGTAGAGGCTTTGCCACAATCTCCTCTCATGGAGAATAGCCACGTCTTTATCGATGGTTTTCATTGGTTTACGCCCACACACTACGAGTTGATTTATACCTTGTTTGACTTGGCAAAGGAAGCCGTTATTACTATCGATTTACCGATGGCCCCAAAGGCGTTAAATTTAGCTCGTCGAGGGGAGCATCTTTTCAGCCGCCCTTTAGAGATTTACGACACCTTAGTTGCTCGTTATGGCTCTAGTATCAACTGGGTTGGCTTTGATGGGAAACGAGGCCCTCAAATCGTTCAAGAGCTAGAGGCTAATTATTTTGCTAGCCCTAGTAAGAAAAATACTACAGATGCAACGATTCCGCTTATTCGAGGCTATAACAGGGAACGCGAAGCCGATGCGGTGGCTCGTCGTATTTTAGCCTATATAGAATCATCTGAAGAGGCTCGTTACCGAGATGTATGTATCATGCTCCGCGAGTCTGAAACCTATGGTGACACTTTAGAAAAGGTTTTTGCTCGCTACGGCATTCCGCACTTTATCGACCGTCAGCGGCCTATGAAAAACCATCCATTAGGTGAGCTATTGTCGGCTCTCTTTGATATCGTGCGTTATAACTATAGTCGGGACAGCATGTTCCTCTTGCTCAAGACAGACTTGATGCCGCTTACTCGTGAGGCTGTAGATGAGTTAGAGAACTATGTTCTCGAGTTTGGTATCGACCATTATAAATGGGAACGTGAAAGCTGGCCGTACTTACGAGGCTTTCATGAGGGGCAAGATGAAGAGAGCTACGTAGATGCACCACGCAGAGCACGTGTTAACAAAGCAAGAGAAACTATTATGGATATATTATCTCCATGGTTTGACTTTGCTGCTAATGCGGAGGGTCATACAGGGGCTGAGTGGGGTACACAACTTTATGGTTTATTAGAAATCTTACAAGTGCCAGAGCGGCTCTATGAATGGGCGAAGGACGCAGAAACTATAGGTGATCAAGAATCCAAAGCTAGTCATGAACAGATGTATAATGCGGTTCTTTCCTTTATAGACGAAATTTCTATGGTCATGAAGGATGAAATATTGACTCTGGATGAGATGATGCTCCTCCTCGAAGAAGGCCTTAGCGATGTAAACTACTCTATGATTCCGCCGTCTTTAGACCATGTGGTGATTACCACTATCGAACGTGGTTACAGCCAGTGGTGGCCTAAGGTGTTCGTAATGGGCCTCAACCAAGGCGTATTCCCTCAAAGTATGGGAGATGAAGGCCTCATCAAGGATAAGGAGCGTCAAGAATTGGCCGATGCAGGCATTACCTTAGCAGAAGGGGCCTTGCCGAAGGCTTTCAACGAGAATTTTCTATTATATCTCGCCATGACACGGGCATCCGATTCGTTGACCTTGTCCTATGCGGGCTCTGGTGAGGATGGAACAGGTCTTGAGCCATCCCTCGTTGTAAAGCGATTAGAATCTCTTGGGTACGTAGATCAGGCAGTAGATATTCCTCTCTCCATTGCACCTGATACAGAGGCAGATTACGTGTGGCGCCCACTCCAAAGTCTGTCATTGCTATCTGAGCGTTGGGGGGCTCTCTTTAGTGGTTATGAGGTCAATCCTCTTTGGTGGGGACTCTATAACTGGGCTCGTGAAAGCGAAACTTATCGTCCTCGTTTAGCGGAGGTGTCACGTGGCATTCGAGATAATAACGATGTGCCTGTCATAACGCAGGATTTAGTGAATGGGCTGTTCTTGTCTAAAGGCTACATGTCTGGTTCTGTGACACGCCTTGAACGATACCAACAATGTCCGTTTAAGTTCTATGCCCAATATGGTTTGAAACTAGAACCGCGTCCAGTACGCTCCTTTGGAGCTCCTGAAATCGGTACGTTCTTGCATGCTAATTTAGAGCGCTTAGGTAATTATCTACTAGAAAATAACAAACAATGGCGTGACCTCGACGAAGAGGAACAAGAAAATCTATGCCGTACTGTGGCAGACGAAATCTTGCAAGAAAATCAGCTAGGTGAAGAAACGAGCGATGCCTACCAAAAGGCCATTGAACAGCGTGTACAGAGAACATTACATGTGACGGTAGACCGCCTCATAGAGTGGTCTAAGCGCAGCGATTTTGATACGAAGTATTTAGAGCAAGACTTTGGTCGTCAAGGTGGCTGGGATCCTATTCGGGTCCCTCTTGGTGAAGACCGTTACTTGCGACTCATCGGTCAAATTGACCGCATCGACGAATATACACGGGATGATCAAACCTATGGCATGGTTATCGACTACAAGTCGGGTGGTGCTCATGTGACGGCCCAAGATGTGTATTATGGACTTAAACTGCAACTCATGACCTATCTGTTGGCTTTGGAGTCCGCTTATGGTAAAACACATGGCGGATCTATGTCCCCTGCGGCGGTGGTTTACTCTTACGTGAAGAACCCTAAAATCCCTGCTGATGCGCCTATATCTTATGAAGATGCGGTTTTGTTGGCTAATGAAAGCGATGCTTGGCAAAACAGTGGGTACTTCTCCGATGATATTGAGTTGTTGACGCATATTGACAATAAGTTCTTGTCCTATGGTTCTAAGCGAGGGCCTTATGTGCCGATTGCTACGAAAAAAGACCAAACCATTTCCAGCAGAGATTTGCGGAAGGTTAAGTCTACAGGCGAATTTGACGTAATGTGCCGCTATACAAATCATGTGATGGCTGAGACGGGACGTAACATTGGGGACGGGCAGTTCCCAATTAAGCCATATCAATTGAATGGCCTTAGACCTTGTACATACTGCGACTACAGAACGGTATGTCGCTTTGATTCTAGCCGTAATCGATATAATTATTTGTCTAGATTGTCCGAAGATGATGCATTAGAACGGATGAAAGAGGTCTTAAACGACGGAAATAATAGTAGCGAAGGAGGTGAAAACCATGGGTGTTAAATGGACACCAGAGCAAGAGTCTGCTATTATAGCGCCTAAGGATTCCTCCTTAGATAATCAGACCTTACTTGTTGCGGCCGCTGCCGGTTCAGGTAAGACCGCGGTTCTTGTAGAACGCATTATTACGCGTCTTAAGGACATGGATAATCCCTTATCTGTTCAAGAACTCATGGTTGTAACTTTCACAAAGGCTGCAGCTCAAGAGATGAGCGCTCGTATTGGCCTTGCCTTGGCTAAAGCCATGGAATCTACAGATGATGCTGCACTACAAGCGCGCCTTGAACGACAGCTCAATCTGTTGCCCTCGGCTCATATTTCTACATTGCACTCCTTTTGCCAATGGGTAATCCGGTCCTATTTCTATAAGCTCGACATTAATCCGACAGCGCGCATCGGCAATGAAGCAGAAATGACATTGCTACAACAAGAGGTATTAGCCGATTTATTAACTAAATCCTATGAAGAGGGCCTTTATAATATCTATGAGCTAGCAGATTTCTTCAGCGATGATAAATCCGATGCAGGCTTAACGGCGAAGATTATGTCCCTGTATAACTACGCCATGTCCCTCGCCAATCCCGATGGATGGCTACGCAAAGCCTTAGAGCCTTATAAAGAGGCGATGGACATAAACCCTAGTGATACGTTGTGGGGTCAATATATGTGGTCTAATTACATGGCTGTCATCGATCGCATTCGCGAGCGCTTAGAGCGGATGGAACAAATCTTGCTCGATCCAACAGGACCTCATAAATGGCAAAACATATACGATAATCAACTGGCTGCACTAGGCATGCTTTCAGCGGCTCAAACTTGGGACGACATGGGGGAAGCTTGTAAACATATGGATACCTTTATTAAAGATCAGTTCCGTATGGGCTCAAAAGAGGCGCAAGCCTATGACCCTATATTGGTGGCAGAGTTTAAATCTTTGGGTGGTCAAAATAAAGATGACCTCAAAGCTATGCAAACCGCTATATTCACCGTTCCGGAGGCTACCTTGCAAGAGCAGTTTAAGGCTCAATATCCAATCATAGAAGGGTTAGTAGAACTGACGATTGCGTTCCATCAAGCGTATCGGGATATGAAACAAGAGCAAGGCATCATGGATTTTAGCGACCTTGAGCATCTATGCTTGGCCCTTCTCGTTGAGCCTGGCACAGAGGATGATCCTCAGCCATCTGAAGTAGCGAAGGAACTACAAGATACTTTCAAAGAAATCATGGTTGATGAATACCAAGATACGAACGGCGTGCAAGAGACGATTATTAACTTGATTTCTCGCATCGATAATAGGTTTTATGTGGGGGACGTGAAGCAGGCTATTTATAGCTTCCGTATGGCCGATAGTTCTCTGTTCATGGAGAAATATAATACGTACGGCGGCAATGATGCGGTAGAACGTCGTATCGACTTGGCAAAAAACTTCCGATCTGACGCAAATATTTTGGCGGCTACGAACTTCTTGTTCTACCAAATCATGACGGAAGACGCGGCAGAGCTCAATTACACAGAGGCTGAATCGCTCATTCCTGGCCGTATCGTGGAGGATGCGCCTGAGGATTGGGTCGGTGGTGACGTAGAATTGCAACTCTTAGATGTGAGTAAGGATACCCTTGGTGCTAGTGAAAGTGACGAAGATGAAGGGGATGACCCTGAAAACAACGAGCGTGAGCTAGATTTTATCATTCAAAAAATCAAAGAAATCCATGCTGCTAAGAAGCAGGTACAAAATCCAGATGGCACATTCCGTCAAATCGAGTGGCGAGACTTTGCTATTTTGCGCAGATCCTTAGCGGGCTGGGGGACGCGTGCCGTAGAAGCCATGCGGCAAGCGGGGATTCCTGCGGTGGTAAATGAGCGAGACGGTTACTTTGAAGCCCAAGAGATTCAACTCTTATTGGCGTTGTTATCCGTCATAGATAATCCGGAACAAGATTTGCCGATGGCTGCCGTGTTGCACTCTGGCCTCGTAGGCCTTGATGCCAACGAACTAGGTGCATTGCGCCTGTCTGGTGAGGGCTCCTTATGGTCTCTTATGCCAGCCTATGCAGAAGAGGCTCAAGATGAGCGTTTATTGGCCTTTATTGAGCATATGGAAAGGTGGCGCACCTTATCGCGTCGTCACGGTGTGACCGACTTGTTGTGGGATATTTACGAATCTCAAGACTATGTAAACTATGTGGGAGCTATGCCGAATGGCCTCGTTCGCCGTGCCAATGTGCTCGCCTTATACGATAGAGCCAAGGGCTATGAAGCCTCTGGCTTCCGTGGGCTCTTTAGGTTCTTGCGCTTTGTGGAAAGCTTACGCGACAGCAACCAAGATATGCCTCTTGCCAATGTGGTGAGCGAGGCAGACAATGTGGTGCGCCTTATGACCATCCATAAGAGTAAGGGCCTTGAATTCCCTGTAGTGTTCCTATCTGGTGTACAAAAAAGATTCAACATGATGGACTTGCGTTCAGAGCTTCTTATCGATAAAAATGCAGGTCTTGGTTTGAAAGGGTATTTCCCAGATATTCGAGTGTCCTTCCCGACCATGCCTTGGTTTTATGTGAAAGACGTAAAAGAAGCGGCCCTCAAGGCGGAGGAGCAGCGCATTCTCTATGTTGCCTTGACACGGGCACGAGATAAGCTGTTCATGACAGGCTTTATTAAAGGCTTTAAAAATTCTAAAGGTGTGTTAAGCACCATAGGTGAGCTCATTAAAAATGCGGCTTCCGTAGAAACTCAACAGTTACCGACAGATATTATTACACAAGCTAATACCTATCTAGACTGGATGATGATGGGCTTTGCTCGTCATTTAGATGGCGGTAATCCATTGCGCGTAGCCATCGAGTACGAAGGCCCCACCTATTTTGATTTGCCTGATAAACAGTGTCGTTTAAAGGTTGAAATTCATGATGGTTCTCTCTATGGTGATCTCGATTACAAAGCGGATATTGACGAGACAACAATCAATAAGGTGCGGGACTTAAAAGCTGTTAATTCCGTAGAATTACCGCAGAAAATCGTGGACCGTTTTAACTATATCTATCCATACAACGATGCTACACGACGTACTGCTAAAATTTCTGTTAGTGAATTGAAGCGACGATTCCAAGAACGAGAACTTGAAGCAGGAACTATTGATACTTTGAATGAACCGATTGCAACGGTAGAAGTTTCAGCAGATGCCCTAGCAAACTCCGTATTCGGTCGAAAGCCACAAGCATTACAGTCTGAAGATGATGTATTGACCGGTGCTCAATGGGGTACCTTGATGCATGAGGCTATGCAATGGCTACCTCTTGTGAAGTATACGCAAGCTTCTTTGACGAAAGAACTCGATGCATTGGTGGCGAAAGGGACTTTTACAGAGGAAGAACGGAATTTATTAAGCGATACAAGTTTGTATAAATTTTTCAACTCTGATCTTGGTAAGCGCCTTATCAATGCAAAACGTATCGAACGAGAGTTGCCGTTTAGCATGCTCTTTGAAGGAAAACGCGTATACGATACTTTAGAGGACGGGGAAAATCTGTTCCTTCAAGGTATTATTGATACGGCCTTTGAGGAGGATGGCGAATGGGTTCTCGTAGATTACAAAACGGATCGCGTTACATCCGGAGAAGAACTCATTAAGCGCTATAAAATCCAAATGGACCTCTATAAAGAGGCCTTGCAGCGATTGACGGGAATGCCCGTGAAAGCATGTTACATTTATAGCTTCCGCTTGCATGATGCAATCATTGTGGACTAATGCGCATAGATTCTTATAAATTAATAAACACAAAAGCTCTCTATCCGTTGATAGAGAGCTTTTGTGTTACCAATTACTTATTATATATGTGGTAGTTTAGGCAGATTTAAGGCTTTTTTCTTTTTGTGCTTTGCAGGTGCAAATACTTTGAGTACGCGTGGCAATACTTCAATATCCACAGGCATATCCGGACCTGCATCACCATCCATATTAGTCGATAAATCATCGACGTCAGATAGAAGTTCGATATGAGCTTTTTTTACCGTTAATGTCGTTGTATAACGAGAATTATAGATGGCACCACTGATAATGAGTGGTAATACGCTGAGAATATCGAGGATAAAATATTCCTTGAAGATGATGATACGCATATAACCATCATCTACAGAGGCTTCTGGCATAAAACGTTCAAAGCTAGAGACTACATTGGTAAGTAGGGCTAAAACGAGAGGGGATTTGCAGATGAAATCGTCGTTCTCTGTTTTGATGCGGTACGTGTAGTCCTTTGTAGTGAACAACGCTTGGCCTGCTCGCAAGAAATACGCAAGAGGGCCGAGTATGCTTTTTTCCTTTGGCGTAACTTCATCCACAACCTTAGGAATAACACCAGCTGCAATATTATTGCAGAAATACCGATCATTACAACGGCCGATATCAATGGTTCGAGTTTCATTGATATCGATACGCCTGATAGCTTGTGTTGGATTTTGGTGAATGCCGAGCGCACGAGACATATCATTTACTGTACCAACGGGGATAAACCCAAAGGTACAGGAGAATCCACCTTGGGCAATACCATTAACGGTTTCGTTAACAGTGCCGTCACCACCCATGCAGAATACGGCATCAAACCCGCGCTCACAAGCGTTCTTAGCGAAACGTGTAGCATCGCCTTCACCTCTGGTGAATTTAACCTCAATCGTTTCGAACAAGGTGCTCAATTTCCATTGTAAATCGAGGGCGTAACGGCGCGCTGCACCGCCTCCTGAGACAGGGTTGATGATAATCAAACAACGGCTCATAGTATACTTCCTTACTTTCAAAAATGAGATATAGCTATTATCTATAGTTAAATTGACAGTCTTAATGATGAGTTCTATAATTGTAATGTATGTACTTAATTTCGCACAACATACTGTCTAAGATATGTTGTATACTATATTATACTCATTTTAACCGTTCTTTGAAAGTCTGAAAGCACGAATGGTTAGCAAGGTTTAGGGGCTAGTAATGGGAAGACAAAGTTCAAAAGATAAATACAAATTGTCCGCAGTGGATTCTATCGAAAGATTACCTCTCAGTGAACAAGTATATTTAACATTAAAAACAGCTATCTTAACAGGCGAATTGATGCCTCAAGAGAAGCTTAACGAAGTAAAGATTGCAGAACAATTACAAGTGAGTGCTACACCTGTGCGTGAGGCATTCCGCAAATTGGCTAAAGATAATCTCGTAGTTATCGTTCCTTGGAAAGGCGTTACTGTAAAAGCTGACACGCCAGAAGAAATCGTAGCGCTTTACCAAGTTCGTGAAGTAATGGAAGGACTTGGTGCTAGATTATGTGCTCGTCATGCTACACCTGAGCAAGTACAAGAGCTAAGAACTCTTTGTAAAGAAATGCATGAAATTGAAGATGCCACAGAACGTGTTGATGTGAATAGCCGATTCCATACAATGATTGCTCATTACTCTGGCAATGAACGCATTGTAGATTATCTAGCAGGTTTCCGTGAACGCGTTAATCGCGACATGTACATCAGTTCTTTCAATGCTGTACGTACACATGACTGTGATGACGAACATGATCAAATCGTAGACGCTATTGAACGTCACGACGAAGTTGCTGCAGAAACAGCTATGCGTCAGCATATTAACAATGCATTTATCTTCAAAAAAGCAAATGCAGAAGTACAACATAAAAAACTTAATGAAGTATAATGCCTGCTGATGCTGTAATAGGCATAATGACATATGAAAAGCTCCGCTATTGACGGAGCTTTTTTGATTGTTATTTTGAATAGTTAATTCAACTTTCATTTAGAGTATTTAGCGTATCTTGATATAAATTAGGTATCATTTGTTGTATTTAATTAACCGCTATTTTAGCCTATCGGATTAGTTTGTTCTTGTTTTGTTTTGAGACGTCCTTTTGGTGTGGTTTAGAAACTCTAGTCGTTTATAGTGTGATGTTAGGTGAGCATTACAGTTTTTATAGTCTACAACACGCAGTCTTACGAGCTGACCTACGTTGATTTGAAAGGCTTGAGCGATTTTAAAAAGAATTTCCAAAGACATGCCGGAGATGCCTGTACCACATTCTAATTTACTTAAATAACTGCGACTGATACCAATGTGACGAGCTAACTCTTGCTGAGACATATTTAGGGATACGCGAATAATGGCGATTTTATGACCTAAACACACATATTGATGTTGTAAAAATGGGTCTTCGTACGTGTTGATCCGCAGTTCGGTGAGTGGTGTAGACGAGGGGTTCATAGGGACTCCTTTCTTTTCCCTACTCTCTAAATATAGTATACTGAGATTATTAGCATCTGACTAATATAGAAAAGTAGATAATTATCGGCTATTACAGATAATTACACGAATTGTGAAAGTAGTATTACATGTATGCTATAGTAATGTGATCATACCATCTAGTATGTTATCTTGAGTAGAGGAGGCAATATGGAAAAATACATAGCCGTTGCCCTCGGTGGCGCCACTGGGGCCTTATGCCGTATGGCTCTTGGTGAATGGGTGATGACAAAGGTCAGCTCGTTTCCGTATGGTACGGTAGTAGTAAACCTCGTTGGTTGCCTCATTATCGGTCTAGTCTTAGGCCTTTATATGCAAAAGCCAGATCTACCTCAATGGGCGAGATTCTTCCTCGTTGTAGGTGGGCTAGGTGCATTTACCACCTTCTCAACCTTTGCCTTTGAAATGCTACAGCTTATGATGGCTGAATCCTATGTACAAGCATTATGGTACGGTGCAGTACAAGTCGTAGGGGGCTTAATCCTCTGTTGGGTTGGTATGCTAATAGTGCGTCTACTCTGTACTATGTAAACATATTAATATTGAATAATAGTATTAAATACATTTTGATGTTATACAGTAACGTATTTTGTTATTAATGACTTGGGAGATATTATGAAATCTATTAGAACACAAGATGCCGTAGGGCAAATATTATTACACGATCTCGTAAGAATCGTCATCGGTGAGGTGAAAGACACGCCCTTCCGCCGTGGACATGTAATTACAGAAGAGGACATTCCTAAACTCTTGGATCTTGGCAAGGAACATGTATTTGTAATGGAGCCAGAAGATGAGGGGTTCTTGCACGAAGAGGATGTAGCTCGTGCTTTATACCATATGGCAGGCGGTGAAAACATGCACGATGGCCCTATGGCACAAGGTAAAATTGAAGCCATTGCGGATGTAGATGGCCTTTTCAAGGTCGATGTAGACCGATTATATGCTATCAATAGCATTGGTGAGTTGACTATTGTAACGAGATTTAATAATACACCTGTGAAAGCTGGTAATAAACTAGCAGGCATGCGCTGTATTCCATTGTTGTTAGAAGAACAACAAGTAGAAGATGCAAAGAAAATTGCTGATGGTAAGCCTTTGTTACATGTAAAGCCGTTCGTGCGCAAAACAATGGGTATCGTTACGACTGGTTCTGAAGTATTTGAAGGTCGTATTAAAGATGCTTTCACACCAATCATTGAAGAACGTTGTGCTGAATTTGGTGTTACAAAGGTAGCTCACGAAATTGTAACGGATAATACAGACGATATCGTGGCGGCTATCGACAAGGTGAAAGCAGCAGGCGCAGATATCATTTTCTGCACTGGCGGTATGAGCGTTGACCCAGATGATCTCACTCCAGGAGCGATTAAACGCTATGCAGATCGAGTAGTTACCTATGGATTACCTGTGTTACCAGGGTCCATGGTTTGCATTGCTTACTGTGCAGATGGCACACCAATTCTTGGTGTACCAGGTGGTGTATTGTTCAGCAAACCGACTGCTTTTGATGAAATTGTGCCACGCCTCATCGCAGATGATGAAATCACCAAAGAAGATTGTATAGCTATGGGCCATGGAGGATTCTTGGGCTAATAGGCTAGTATAACAAGATTAGCTAGAATAACCAATATAGCTATTCTAAGTAATATAGCTAAAGCAAATAATATAACTAGAATAATTAGTATAGCTAATATAATGAATATAGTTAATATAGCCAATATAAGGAGATAAGATAAATCTTATCTCCTTATATTGTTATTATGCTATTAATTTATAGTATGATGAATTTGATAGAATTTTTATTTATAGATAAAATTGATAATTTTATCTATTTTGTTAAAAAATTCGTTTACTTCATTTAATATTTAAAGTACAATAATAGTTAAGGATAATGATAATACATTAGTTAATAATGGACATATTTTATGCTGAGTTTTGTTGAATATATATTATAAATGATAATATATTATCCGTTGTATTTATAATTTTAGATGTAGGGAGGAATAGTAAACGATGAAAAGCAAACAAGTTGCATTATCATTGGCAATACTACTTGCGTTAGGCACGGGAACTGTATTACATGTAGAAGCACAAGGAAATCCGACAGAGTATTCACGTCACTTTGGTGATGAAAACACGGTTACCAGTGACCATAGTTTAGCAGTAGGTTTCAGAAATACGGTATCCGGTTCATATTCAACTGCTGTAGGACAGTCTTCTACCGCATCTGGTGAGACTTCACTAGCTATCGGACGAAGTGCACAGGCAACTGCTAATAATACCAATGCTATTGGTCGGAGTGCACGAGCAGAAGGTGAAAATGCTACTGCAATAGGCCATGGATCAGTTTCTTCAGGGCGTAATTCAAATGCCTTTGGTTCATCCGCTAAAGCATCTGCTGAAGCTTCTACAGCGGTTGGCAATAGTACAAAGGCTAGTGGTATTTCAAGTACCGCTACTGGCTTTAATGCTGAGGCATCTGGTAATTTCTCTTCAGCATATGGTAATGATGCTAGAGCAAAGGGAAATCGTTCAGTAGCCGTTGGATATAATGCAAAAGCTGAAGAGAGTGCAACTGCTGTAGGTAATAATGCTAATGCTGGTGCTGCAAATGCTGTTGCAGTAGGTTCAGGTAATACGATTACTGCACGTAGTGGAGTTGGAATTGGTAGCAGTAATTCTGTTTCTGGCATTGATTCTGGCGCTTTTGGGGTTAGAAATAACGTAGCGCAAGCAAATACATATGTACTGGGCAGTAATGTGACGTCAACACAAGGAAATAGTGTTCTCTTAGGCAATGCATCTACCGATAGAGCTGCCACAACAGAAACACAAGCTAATATAAATGGTATCAACTATTCCGGCTTTGCTGGGGTAGGGTCAGCTCGTAACGGCGTTACGAGTGTTGGTGCATCTGGTAAAGAACGTCAGGTGATTAATGTAGCATCTGGGAAAGTATCTTCTGATAGCACGGATGCTATAAATGGTAGTCAATTATATGCAGTAGCAAATACAGTGGGCGGAATTCTTAATAATCACAATACATTAATTCAAAATAATATTAATGAAATCGATAAAAATAAAGAAAAAATTGCCGACAATGAACGAAAATTAAAAGATCATACAGATGTCTTACAAAAACATGAAGATATTTTAAATGGACATAGTCAAGAATTAGAAAAACATAATAAATTAATTATAAATCATGATAATCAAATTACTCGTTTAACTAAAGAAAATCTTCGTCAAGATGCTGATTTACTTCGTCATGAAGATCAAATTCAAAATCATGACATTCAATTAAAAAATCAAACTGAACGTATGAATAATCAAGAAAAACGTATTGACAATCAAGATAAGCGTTTAGATTATTTAGATAATCGTGTTGATAATCATGATGCTCGAATTGAAAATCATAGTGAGCGTATCGAAAGTCATGAACGTCGTATTGAATATAATAAGACTTTAGCCACAGAAGCATTAAAAGAAGCTAAAAAACATACTAGCATTTCTGCAGGTAATAATGTAACTGTAACTACAAGCACAAATGCTGCTGGTGGTACTGATTACAAAGTATCTGTAGATAAAGTTAAATTTGGTAATGTTTCTTTGGACAATAAAGGTCTAAATAATGGTGGCAATAAAATCACTAATGTAGCCGATGGTGAAGTATCCGCTACATCTAAAGATGCCGTTAACGGTAGCCAATTGTATCAAGCTACTAGCGGTATTAGTAATGGTGTGAACCTATTAAATAGCAAAATAGGAAAAGTTGGTGCTGGTGCGGCTGCATTAGCGGCTATTCATCCATTGGATTTTGATCCTGAGGATAAATGGAATTTTGCGGCTGGTTACGGTAACTATGCCGGTGAAAATGCGATGGCATTAGGTGCTTTCTACAGACCAAATGAAGACACTATGTTCAGCGTAGCTGGATCCATGGGTAACGGTGAAAACATGGTCAATGCCGGCGTTTCATTGAAATTAGGTCAAAAAAATGGTGTATCTACTTCTAGAGTAGCTTTGGCTAAAGAGGTTCAAGACTTAAAGGCCATTGTAAAAGCCCAAAATGTAGAGATTCAACAAATGAAGGTATCCATGGGAATGGCACCTCAGTATGACAAGAAAGATGTGAACTTCCCTGATATACCAGCTAATCATTGGGCTTATGAATATGTAAAAGACTTGGCTGATAAAGGTCTTGTTGAAGGCTATCCTGATGGCGAATTTAAAGGCAATCGTGCGATGACTCGTTATGAGTATGCTGCGATCATTTACCGTGCTTTACAATTGGGTGCCCCAATTGATGGCAAAATGGGGCGTGCGATTAACGAATTTAATCCTGAATTGGCTCGTCTTCGTGACTTGGATCGCATTCGTGTGGATCGAATCTCTGGTAAAGACAATGATCGTCATAAGGTAGAACGACTTCGTGTAAACAATAAAGACAATAAGCAAACTAATGATTACAGAGATGTTTATGGTAGTCATATCGAGCGTAATGCGAAGTAATTACTTGTCATGAATTAACCTTTTAAACTAAAAGGAAGACAACAAAATAGTTCTTGTATAAACTAAAGAAAAAACAAAGGAGGCTGTGATAAACGGCCTCCTTTGTTCAATTAATTGCATTATTGATTGCGTTATTAAAATGATTTTTTACCTAGTGTAGGATGGCTACAACGTTTTAGCGTTAGGGTATCAATCATATGGACGGCTTCGTCCAATGTAATATCTTCGCGCTTCGTTGGTGTTTCTAGGACAGCTAACGGATGCTCCGTACCTACCTCACCAGAGGGCAAGTATATATATTCTTGGTTGACGGTGTCACCAAAGATATAGCCTGCTTGTAAATGTTCTTTGTGAATGCGACTCATGGTCTCTCCTTAGATGATTTGTTTTAGTTTGAAGTCTAGATAGTCTGCAGATACCAATTCTAGTTTTGTCGTACTAAACTCCTTTGGAATTCGGTTAAAAGAAATTTGATCGTGTAAGTGGCCAAAGATGCAGATATCTACTTTATATTGTTCTAATAGGTCCGTAAAGCCAGAAGGAGCGTTGGATTCGTTAAATGGAGGGTAATGTAGCAACAATAACTTTGTTACAGGAATATTCTCTATATCTATAATTGAATCAGGTGTTGATGAATAGGATTTTTTAGAACAGGTCATATCTGTGACGTTTGTTTCCGTCCTGAGTTCTTCAAGCACTTTATGTATTGCTTTATCCATTTCTTGAAGTGCCGCTTCGGTACGCATCAATTCTCTATCGTAAATGGATTGGTCCGTTTCCGGAGAGAAGTGGGAGTCTCCAGGACAGAGGTAGGCACGCGTTCCTCCGAATGCAATAAGGCGCGGACCTTCTTCGGTTTGGATGAGTTCTGCGGTGCCGTGACCTTGTATAAAGGTAATAGCGTCGCCCATGAGATTATGCATCTTGTTCGCCGATGCCCACCAATAATCATGGTTGCCGCGAATCATATATTTTTTACCAGGTAGAGATGCAATTTCTTGTAAATCGCAGGCCGCTTCTTCAAGGCGGAGAGCCCAGCTCATGTCACCTACGAGAAAGACGATATCTTCATCGCTTACATTGGCATTCCAATGCTCTTTGATGCGGGCCCAGTGATCATTCCAGTGAGGACCAAAAATATCCATCGGCTTTGTGGGAGGATTGCCAGATAGATGGAGGTCGCCGATGGCAAATACTTTCATAAAAATCCTTTCAAATATGTATGGTTAAACCATATATAAAATTATATATCAAATTATGTACGGTATATGGTTAGAGCTATTTAGTAGCTTGAAAATAAGGCGTAATATCGTGCTTGATTTTAGCAGCTCGTCCCTCATCGCAAGTTTGTGGTATTTTGTATCCTACATAGAGGGGTGTCGTTACATAGCGCGCCACTACCTTGATGTAATCATAGCCGTCCTCAAGATTATATACAAAGTAATTATAGGACTGGCTAAAGTTTGCTACACTATGCAATACATAGCGCAGAATTTGCTGTAGTCGAAGGGCTACAGCACGAACCGGCGCATCTGGTTTGAAGCGAATATTGTACTCAAAGAACCCAATAATCGGATGGGTAGACAAGGTGATGCGTACATCTTGATCCTCGTGCAAGAGCCAACCCTCCATATTTTGGGCCGTAATATCTTTGTGATAATCGTAATTCTCAAGGCCTATAATCTGGCTGTGTGGATGGCGAATAGAACCGCCGGACATATAGCCGTAATTCTTGAAGAACAGTACGGATTTAAACTCTTTACGCTGACGAGTTTCGCGCCACTTATCGAGGCCAAACTGGAGAATGTGGGCTGCTTCGTCTGTAGGTAAGGTAGAAAACTCGCCTTCGTCAGTTTCCGTTTCAATAATAACGGTAGGCCAAGTTTTTTCTAAGACTGGATATTTGTTCATGAGCCATATAATATGACCTGATGTATCTAGGATATCCGTTAATTTGGAACGATCGCAGAAGGGACAACGCACTTGTTCATTGCGAATATTGACGGGCTTTGTGCGCCCTAATTCGATATTAAATCTAAGTGGTTTGTTCATCTAGTGCCTCCTTCCTTGCAAGAAAATCTATATTCTTAATCATACCACAACTAAGGCATTCGTACATAAAATAATGGTATAATAATAGAGTGTTATTTTTATGATTAAGGAGGCCCTATGAAACCAACGACGCTCGTATTTCCCATTGATGAACAAAATCGTATACTGCTAGGTCGTAAAAAACGTGGTTTTGGGGCCGATAAATATAATGGTTTCGGCGGTAAACTGGATGATGGTGAAAGTTTCAGAGAGTGTGCCATTCGCGAACTATTTGAGGAATCTGGCCTTCAGGGAAATCTTGAAGACTTAGAATGTGTCGCGGCTTTTGATTTTCAATTTCCTTTTGATGAAAGCTTAACGCACGTGAGTTATGTGTATTTCTTGCGTGCTTTCACAGGCGATGTAGAGGAAACAGACGAAATGGAGCCTCATTGGCTAGAACCAAATCAAATTCCTTATGAACATATGTGGGATGGTGACCGCAGATGGTTGCCGATGTTGTTAGAAGGTAAGAAATTAAAAGGACCTATTGTGTTTGGACGAGATAATAATATGGTGGATAAGATGGATTTGACCACTGTTGATACTGTTCTTGAAAGCGAACACTTGGCGCGCATCGATCTGTATATTAATGGATGATGAATGTACGATTTGTTACAATTTAACGTTAAAATCGTTATCTGGTGGGTATTGGAGTATAAAATAGGGAGTATGTAGCCGTGAAAGTGGTACTAGACTCCTAAATTTATAATATATTGAGGTAATATGACTGATAAAAAGAACCCAAAGTGGGTGCCACAGCTATTGGCGTGGTATGATGTACATAAACGGGAGTTGCCGTGGCGCGGTTGTGGGGACCCTTATAAGATTTGGGTATCCGAGGTGATGAGTCAGCAGACCCGCATTGAGGCAATGAAACCCTATTATGATAACTGGATGCGTCTATTTCCAACCTTGGAGGATTTGGCAAAGGCCTCCGAAGATGAGGTGGTTCACGCATGGCAAGGGCTTGGTTATTATAGTCGTGCTCGTAACTTGCGTCTTGGCGTAATGGACGTCGTTGAAAATTACGGCGGTATCGTGCCTCATGACCGTAAGACCATGGAATCCTTGAAGGGCGTAGGTTCTTATACGGCAGGGGCTGTGCTATCCATGGCGTACAACGAACCAGAGGTGGCTGTAGATGGCAATGTACTGCGCATTTATGCTCGGTTGTATCGCATCTTTGATGATATTTTGAGCACTAAAGGTAAAAAGGCTATTACGGCTATCGTAGAGGAGACTTTACCTCACGTTCGACCTGGCGACTTTAACCAAGCCTTGATGGACTTTGGCTCTGCCGTATGTATTCCAAAGACACCCCGTTGTGGCGAATGTCCTATTGTAAATATGTGCGAAGCATACCAACATAAGGATACAGATAAACTGCCTGTGCGCATCAAGAAAACAAAGGTAGTAGAGGTGCCTTTATTCGTGGGGATCTTGCAGTATAAAGGCTATTATTTATTGCATAAACGGCCGAACCGTGGACTCTTACGATCCATGTGGGAATTCCCATCTGTGGAAATGGTATCTGCCTTTGAGGACGGAGAACGAGGCCTTGAAGAATTAGTTCAGGCCCTTGGATTTGATCTATCTTTGCAACCAGTACTTGTGAAAGAAATAACACATGTTTTCTCTCACCGAAAATGGTTTATGAAAGCATTCCGCGGTGATTTAACGTACACAGGGGATGCTAATAATATATCGATTGCAGATATCCAACAGCAATTGCCAAAGGACTGGATGCTCATCAAGCGTGATGAGTTCTCCGACTATGCTTGGGCGGGACCTCATGGTAAACTGACGGAAATCGCAAAGTAATTTGTAGGAGCAATGAATGAGAATTCTATTTAATATCATTTTTTCTGCCATCCTCGCAATAGGTCTGGTAGGATTTTGGGCTCTATTCCTCAACTTGTGGAAGCCTAAAAAGAAATGGCCAGCCTGGGTGGGCTATATAATCATTATCGGTGCGTGGTTCGCGGCTATCCGATACTATATACTCAATCAAGTGGATTTATATGGTACGATGTACTATCCTTTGATGAATATGTTCCGTACTGAAAGCTACGGATTCCTCTTTGGTGTATTCCTAGCGATTCCTGTATTTATCATACTTAGTCTATTATATTGGACAATCAATAAGATTTGGAGCAAAACACCAGAGGAAAATAGAACAGGCCGTCGCGCCTTCTTTAGAACTGCTGCAACTATAGTGCCGTTGGCTACTATTGGTGGCTCTAGCTATGCTGCCTTTGCGGGTCAACAAGAGGTAGTGGTAACTCATGAAAGCTTTGGCTACACGAACCTACCACCTGGTTTGAAAAACTATAAAATTGTTCAACTTAGTGATATTCATATAGGACCGAGTATCGACTTAGATGACTTTGATGAAATCCTAAAACTAGCGCTTTTACAAAAGCCTAATCGCGTTGTCATCACTGGCGACCTCATTGATAAGCTTGCATGGTTACCGCAAGTCTGTGAAAGACTGACAACATTTGCAAAACAAATCCCAGATGGGGTTGACTTTATCTTGGGAAATCACGAGTATCATCACGATGTAAATAAGGTACTTGACGCACTTAAACGAAATACACCTATGAATATTCTCGTGAATAGTAATATTCAAATCATGGGCGGCAAACAACCTGTATATATTGCGGGCGTTGCGTACGATAACGATCGTAAAAAGGACAACCGGGAAGCCATGATTAACAAAGCTTTATCTGGAATTCCAGACTATGCCTTTGTTATTCTATTGGCTCATCACCCTGAATTCTTCGAAGAATCTATTGAACGAAAGATTCCGTTGACTCTATCTGGACATACCCATGGAGGTCAAATCGTATTCATGGGTATGCCGTTAGTACCAACAGGCACACCATATACAAAAGGTCGCTATGTAGAAGAACAAAGCGTATGCTACGTTAATAATGGTACAGGACACTGGTTCCCAATCCGTATCAACTGTCCACGAGAAATTACGGTTATTACATTCTTTGATGGAGTGGCTTAGTTTGAAAGACAAACTCACTATAGGTATACATTAATGTATATTAAATCCTTTATATATAAAATCCTTATATGTATTATTCTGCTTATGCTATTTGATATCTCTCTAATCTACGATATGACAGCGGATATATATAAGAGATATCTCAAAATAGCAATACTAGTGGCAATTGGATGCCATTTAGACTTATATCTGGAACTCAGTAAACAAGAAATACTGCTAATACAGGCGTTTAAGGATGATACATTTAACGAGACCTATGAACTGTTAAATACAAAACAGGCTATTTTCATTATATTCTTGGTTGTGTTAATGACTATAAATATTATGAAATATTAGAAGACCATAGGGGATAAACTAGAAGAGGTACTGTATTTTAGATACAATACCTCTTTTTATTATATGAATTTATATAATAATTGTGATATATTAGAGTTAAAATTTTTAGTTGTGTTGTGAAAATATAGTTTTTATGTTGGGAGTAATTATATATTTCTAAAAATATATAATTATTTTGTGCGAGGCTTAGTACTTTTTTTACTTATATGTATTCCATATAGTCTTGTCACAAATCCAGAGTTGATTGAAGATGAATTAGACTTTTATTTCTTTGTTATTGCATATGTCATAACACTTTTGTTTTATGTGGTATGGAACTATATTTATAACTATTTAAGACGTAAAAGAGGGTAGCATTTGTGCACATTCATTTACCATTAGTTCTGAAATCTATCTTTTTTCGGTGATTGTTTTATATTGGCTTATATAAAATACTGTTAAAAAACTTTCACCATTATTGGTATCTATATGATAATTAAAAGTATGAAACAGTTTTTAGTTGATGAATTTTGTAAGTTTAAGATTGAAGTAATAGCGTTAATTCAATATGTAAGGAAGCTTAAAACACTTACGATGAATGTACAAACTTATCTTTCAATAAATATTTTAGTTTTCTTGGGCATAGAAGCAAATATTTTCATGCTTTCTCTTCCTTTTGATAGAATATATAATCAAGAATACTATAATATGTTATTTTATGTAGGGCATACTCTTTATATTCTTTTTGTTTTTATTACAAATTACATGCGGTTGAATTATTATAAAAAGGCTTCTCTTAATTGGCTTAATGTTATTATAATGATTTCTTTAGTAATGGTTTTACTTTTGGGTAAAAGTATTACTATTTCTAGTTCTAATTTTAGCTTTAGAGGCACTACTGATTATATATTGGGGAATGAGGTACTATGGAGCGTAGATACACCTGAGATGTTCTTTCCTTTTCTGATGGGGCTGATACTATTTGGGGCATTTGGAATCGATAAATTGTGGTCTGCTCATAATACTATTGAAACTAATGGGATTATTTTTGATAATAAAGTTATTGATGTGTGGTGGGGCAATAGAAATGATTTAACCGATGGGCAAATTAAGACCTTAAAGTTATATTATAGTCGACAGGAGTCCTACCCTTTTTGGATTGATATCTATAAAAGTATTTTAATAGATAGTTTATGGTTTTATGGACGCAGTACTGTTCGTCAGTGGCATATGTTTAATGTGTTTTTAGCTTTTATTATGTATAATTTTGTTGTAACTTATACTATTGAGCCCTCCATTCTAAGATATACTTTATACATTTATCTTACATATACTGTAATTACTATGATATGTAGACGCTTGATGGATACCAATAGTAGTATTTTTTGGCTTATTTGCTTATTTGTACCTTTAGTTAATATATATGTGCTGTATTTACTATATAATAAAACATCTGCATTATATGATCAGGAAAGTAACTCTATTTTTTATTATCCTTTATAACTAATTAACCTCTGCTATGATAGTATCCTAGCAGGGGTTATTGTATTTATTTATAAAATCCAGAGTTTAAATTAGAAATATCATTATTTCTAATGTTAAAATAAAAATGAAATATATGTTGCTCTTATCTTTGAGAAGAGTAAAGTACATTGTTTATTAAAGTATGATTATTATTGTATGTGCTGTAGATTTTTAGTAAAAATCAAAATTAGTGAGAGAAAATGAATAAACTAGAAGAGATAAGAGGTTATCTAGACATGAATGAAGAGATTGAATTTAGGTATAACGGTTTAGAGTGCTTTGTGACTCCAAATAATGTTGTTTGGGAATTTTGGATTAATGATGAATGTGTTATTAAAGAGCCAGATTTAGACACTTTTTTAATGATACCTTGCTTAGAAGGTCACACAATTAGCGATATTTTTGCCAATGAGTTATATGATGAGAAATCTCTGTACATTTTTTAAACCTTTAGAGAAAGTATTATATGTGTAATTGGTTTATATTCGATTAAGCAAATGACTTGAAAATGCCAAGCGTACTAATTAGTCTGTTGCGTTTAATATCAGTATTTATAAGGTGATCGGTAGATCCTTAAGGATAAGTATGTTTGACTAGAAAAATTAGGAAGGAGTAAACATCAATGAGTGGTTCAGATGTTTCTTTATATGACGAAGTTATTGAAGGCTTGAGATGTAACAGGGAGTTAGAACTATATTATAATGATTCTACATATGGGATTGTTACTTATGGTGCATTATGGCAACTATGGAAAAATAAGGATCTTTTAGATGAATGTAATGATTTTTTACCGTTATTAGAAAATCCAATAATAAATGGTAGGAGTTTAAAAGATATTATAAAGACGAAAGATTGTGGACTACTTTTAATGTAAAAATGATTGAATTATAATCTAATAAAACTATAGAAGGAATATAGATGATAGACTTAGAACCTATTAAACAGATAAAAAGTCCAAGTTTAGAAAATGTTATAATTTTTGCTTTGCGATGTGTAAATTATATGATTATAAATGATAAACTTAATGGTTTCATTGTTATGGACCTGGCGTGGAAAGAAGTTAATACCTATTCTTAATAATATTAAGGAATTCTATTTTTATCAATTATACGAATTTAGTGATGACATAATTTTAATGTGTACCAATAAAGGGATAGTATCTTTGTCATTGATTGATTATTCTGTTCGTATTATAGATGAAATAGCCAAATATGATAAAAAATTTGCATACTTTGTTTATGAAAGTGAAATAAAAGAATCCTTTCCTCGTAATGAAAAATTAGTTTGTTTGGATACAAATAATATTACGATATTAGATGATCTTAAAAAGATTCAGATTCAAAACCCTATTTCTGTTCCGTATTTTGACGTATCTATGACCGAAAGATATGGTTTAGCTGTTGCAGAGAATCAATTGCAGATTTTTAATCTCAATGGAGATACAAAAAGCAAGATATTATCCTATAAAAGACCATGGTATGGTGAATGAGCTGATCTATTTGAAAAAGATGATGGACTTCATCTATATGTTATAAGTCGTAATGATTTGGACGAATTAACAAGTCTTTCAGAATATGTAATTCCATTTGACAAGACGCCTAGTTATGTAATTTTATTATAAGCTTTATACGACTTATTAAAGGTGAGATTTGATTTAGATATTTTGTAACTCTACGTTTAGAATAATTGCCTAACTAAAAGAAGGACTGTAAACGAATGCTTTAAAGTAGTATTTCGTTTACAGTCCCTTTTATATTTCGTTCATTTGAGGTATGAGAGGATGTTACAGATATGTCATAGATATGAGAGAGATTTTATTTCATGCGAACTGCTTCGGCAAATTCGTCTTCGGTCATGAGTTTTTCTTCCAAGATGATTTCTTTAATAGAGCAACCGCGTTTGTACGCTTCTTTTACCACCTTGGCGCTCTTGTCGTAGCCAATATATGGTGTTAAGGATGTAGCAATCATGAGAGATTGTTCTACGAAGAAGTTGAGCTTTTCAGGTACAAATTCTACGCCGTCGATGCAGTGTGTTGTGAAAGAGTTCATAGCGTCTGCGAGGAGGCGACAGCTTTCAACAAAGTCATAGATCATGATAGGCATGTATACGTTCAATTGGAACGCACCGCTACCTGCACAGAGCGTCATAGTTGTATTGTGGCCGAATACTTGGGCGCATACCATGGTCAAAGCTTCACATTGAGTAGGATTTACCTTGCCTGGCATGATGGAGGAGCCCGGTTCGTTTTCAGGAAGATGCCATTCGCCGTAGCCACAGCGAGGGCCAGAGCCTAAGAAGCGCACATCGTTAGCGATTTTGAATAGGGTAGTCGCTAATGTGTTAAGTGCACCGTGAGCCATCATAAATGCATCTTTGAGAGCAAGTCCTTGGAATTTGTTATTCTTAACACGGAATGGAGCACCTGTTACCTCTGGCAATACAGTTTCCATAACGTCTAGATAGCCCTTAGGTGTGTTCACACCTGTACCGACCGCAGTACCACCGAGTGCTACGTCGAGGAGGTGGTCAGCATTTTGAAGGAGCATAGTTTTGGCAGTTTTTAGGCCGTCCACAAAGGCGCTAATTTCTTGGTCTACCATGATAAAAGTAGCATCTTGTAGGTGGGTACGACCAACTTTTTGCAATCCTTTTCCTTTTTTTTGCAATTTTTCAAAGGATCCGATAAGGCCGTCCAATGCAGGAATTACGCGTTTTGTAATTTCAAAGTATGCACAGATATGCATTGCCGTAGGGAATGTATCGTTTGTACTTTGGCCGCGGTTTACATCGTCGTTAGGATGAAGTGGATTGGATTCATCTAACTGTTTAGCTCGGTGAGCGATGACTTCGTTCACATTCATGTTAGTTTGTGTGCCAGAGCCTGTTTGGAATACGGTTAACGGGAATTCTTCATCCCATTTGCCATCCACGATTTCATCTACTACTTGAGCGATGAGTTTCGCTTTTTCCTCAGTTACTGCGCCACACTTTGCATTGGTTAAAGCACATGCTTTTTTTACAAGCGCAAGCGCCTTGATTTGTTCAATAGGGATGCGGTGGTCACCGATTTTAAAATTATTGAACGAGCGTTGCGTTTGAGGTCCGTAAATTCGTCTAGCGTCGACTTCGACTGGTCCCATTGAATCATATTCAATTCTTGTTTCCATAATGTTTACAACCTCCTTAAAAGACATGCCGACCCTACTGTCGGTACTTTAATTATATAAAATCCTGTATATTTGTACAGAATAAAAGAGAATGATTTCTATTTTCATATAATTGATAGGTGTATATGCATAATGCGCATATAAGAAAGGGGAAGTATATTGTGCTTTCCTTCTCTCCATACTTTATGATTTCAATCTATATGTAAGATTGATAATGCGTTATATGTAGAAAAATTATAAATTAAATATTTCATTTGGTGAATAATGAAAGGTCTATTCTTAGGGTAAACGATTAGGTATATATTAGCGTGGGGGTCCTCCAAAAACGACTTAGCGGCCCTGCGAAGCAGGGTGGGTGGCTTTGGAGGCTTTTGGAGGGCTACCACGCTTAATAAAGTATTTTGGATACAGAATAGACCTTTCAAGATATTTGTGGGAAAACTTAAATTTATAATTTTCATATGTATACATTATAAATGTCGCATATATATTGAAATCATCGCTTTAACACGATAAAATGGAAGTAGCTTAGTATATTGTTTTAAGTTTATGATTTCACAGAGGAGGTAAGTACTTATGAAACATGACTTTACGAGCCATGACCTTCATCTGCCGGAACTGACGTTACGTGGGATGCTACTTGGTGCATTGATTACTGTTATTTTTACAGCGTCTAACGTATATCTCGGTTTGAAGGTAGGTTTGACGTTCTCGTCATCCATTCCGGCAGCTATTATTTCAATGGCAATTTTACGGTTCTTCAAGGATTCTAATGTTCTTGAAAATAACATGGTACAAACGCAGGCTTCTGCGGCTGGTACATTGTCCGCCATTATCTTTATTTTGCCAGGTTTACTCATGCTTGGGTATTGGAATGGCTTTCCATTCTGGCAAACATTCTTGCTCTGTGCCTGTGGTGGCTCTCTAGGTGTATTATTCACCATTCCATTGCGTCGTGCCATGGTAGTGAATAGCGATCTACCATATCCTGAAGGTCGTGCAGCAGCAGAAATTTTGAAGGTTGGCTCTCACAATGGTGAACAAGGCCCTCAATCTAGCTCCGGTATGACAGACATCGTGTCCGGTGGCTTTGTAGCTGGTCTTATTAGCCTTTGTGCAAATGGTTTCAAAGTACTTGGCGATAGCATGAGCTTCTGGATTCCTGTAGGTAGCAAAGGTATTACTCAAATTCCTTTGGGCTTCTCTACAGCGTTGTTAGGTGCTGGTTACCTTATCGGTATCGCTTCTGGTATCGCTATCCTCGTCGGTGTACTCATCGCATGGGCTGGCTTCGTGCCTTACTTCACTAACATGTTTGCTCCAGATGGCGGTGCTACTGCTAAGTTTGCAATGGCTATTTGGAAATCTAAAGTTCGTTTCATCGGTGCTGGTGCTATTGGTATTGCTGCGATTTGGACTTTGATTACCTTAATCAAACCTATCATCGAAGGTATGAAAATTTCTGTTAAATCCATGAATAGCAGCTCCGCAGAACGTGAATTGCATCGTATGGATACAGATATGAGTACAAAATCCGTTTTAGGTGTATTCATACTTATTCTTATTGGCTTAGTATTTACATTCTGGGATTTCGTATCTGTCGTACCTATTAGTGCAGGTTTAATGTGGACACTCGTTGTAGTAGGTATCGTAGTAGCTTTATTGATTGGCTTCTTCGTGGCTGCAGCATGTGGCTATATGGCAGGCCTTATCGGTACATCTGCTTCTCCAATTTCTGGTATCGGTATTTTAGCGACTATTATTTCTTCCTTAGTTGTATACTTTATCGCAGCGGAAAATAATTTATTTGCTACACAAGAAGGTGTTCAGTTCGCTACTGCTATGGCTATCTTTATGACATCCGTAGTTATTGCGATTGCATCTATTTCTAATGATAATTTACAAGATTTAAAGACTGGCCAACTCGTTGGTGCTACACCTTGGCGTCAACAAATTGCCTTGTTACTTGGTTCTGTAGCCGGTGCCATTGCAATTGCTCCAGTTCTTAACTTGCTTTACCAAGCATACGGTTTCACAGGTGCGTTACCACGTGCTGAAATGGATCCAAACGCTGCATTATCTGCTCCTCAAGCGACTTTGATGACTACCATTGCACAAGGTATCTTCAACTCTAGCATGGATTGGGATTATATCTTAATTGGTGTTGGCGTTGGTGTTGTGGCTATTATCGTCAACTTGATTCTCAAGAGCACAACTGCTACCTTAACATTGCCTCCATTGGCTGTTGGTATGGGTATTTATTTACCGCCTACTTTAGAAGTACCGCTTATTATTGGTTCTTTCATCAGCTACTTCGTAGGTCGTTATCTTGTAGCTCGTGCTAAAATGCGTGCCGGTGAGCTTGCTGACTACGATGTAGAGCAATCCAATCGCCGCGGTGTTCTCTTTGCTTCTGGTCTGATCGTTGGTGAAAGCTTGATTGGTGTAATCATAGCTGTTATTATTGTATTGTCTGTTACAACTGGTGGTGGGGAAGCTCCACTTGAATTAGTAGGTCCTGAATTTGAAAGCACAGCACAATGGTTAGGATTGCTTGCATTCATATTTGCTGGTCTCTATCTTGTTCGCCGTGTTGTTACACACAAGTTCAATAAAGAAGAAGCTCTTGCTATGAAAGCTGAGCAAGAACAATAAGAGGTTAAACAATGAAATTAAAACAGTCTGTACTCATCATTATGGCTGCTGCATTGCCAGTAGCCTCCTTCGCAGCAAGCGAAGTAATACCTGTAACGCAAGATACTGTAAATGTACAAGCAAATCAAACAAATGCGAAACGTGTAAATCGTAATGATTTAACATATCGTATTTCTAGTACTGCTACACCTGAGCAGAATCGTGCGTTGCGCTCTAAAGCGTCTAAAGTAGATCGTAATGCAGTTGAAGTGGTAGCTCCAAATGCGGACCGTTATATGGATCGTAAAGAGGTTGCTGTATCACCTGTGGAATCTACTACAGATCATTTGGATTTAGTATTCCCAGAGGTTAAATCTGTTAGCCCTGCAGTAGAAAAAGCAATCAATACGACCATCAAAAAGTATGTTTCTAAAATACAAAATGATGTAGAAAAGTTAAATGCTAAAGAATCTGATAAAACAAATGTAGTTATGTACTATGATGTTAAAACAGATAAAAACGGTATTTTCAGCGTATTGATTCACACATATACTATGCGTGATCATGATGCCAATGGTGTAAACTATGTAAAAGGCTTCACATTTAACACCACAACAGGTCGACAATTGTCCTTGTACGATCTTGGTGGTCTTAATAAAAAAGAACTGGTGAATGCAATTAATAATAATCAAGATGTGAAAGATAAATTAGGTGGCGATGTAAATATCGATAAAATGCCTACTGAATTCTACACAACAGATGATTATTCCGTTGTAATGATCTTGCAACAAGATGTGGATTCAATCCATAGCGCAGGTACGGTATATGTACCAGTTGGTATCTTGCGTGACCGCGAAAATGATGTAACAAAAAAATAATCGAACTGTGTAAATTCGATTATGTGTGTATAGTAACAGCTGTTTAATTGTGAAAAGAACCGCTCCTAAGGGGGCGGTTCTTTTTTATCTATATTATTGTTTGTCGTTATAATAGTTTACGCGTGGTGGTAATGGGAATTGAATGTTTCCGTCTGACTTTGTAAGCGGTTCCGGTGGTAACTGTAAGAATACATTATCATGGAATTTCTTTTTAAATGCTTTCAACGTCGATTTTTGAATAGAATCAACGGTAATGAGAAGGGCACTCGTATCAGTATTTGGGGAGATGGAAAGGATCTTTCCTTGAGGTTCTTTTTGTTGGTAAAGGGCGATGGCATCGGATTGATACTCCTCTAGTTGGGCCTGATTTAATTTACCTTTTGATACGACTACAGTTCTATCTAGCTGTGGATCATGAGCCTCTGTAATCGCTTTGGAAACAAGGTCAGTTTTCTTTTGATCCGTTAAAGATGCATGTAATTGGCCTGCCTCCCAGAATAGAGCTCCGTCTTGACGGAATTTGGTGAAATCATTGCCATAGCCTAATGCTTTGTCGATGATATTAGCTGTTTTGTTTTCTACTTGTTGCTTGAACAATGTATTGTGGAAGGCAAGTGCTTGTTCTGTTTGTGTCATGCGGTACGCAATTTCCGCCGCTTCTGCACGAGTTACATATTTTTCAGGGTTAAACAATGTACCTGGAGCGTAGTTTGTGAACCCAAGATAGGCAAGCTCGCGAACGGCATCTTGTGCCCAAGGAGCCACAAATTTTTGGTCTCCATAGGCTATATTATCAAGAACTGTTGGGTCTTCAGTGGTATATCCTAAGTAATGGATATAGTTATCTGCTACTACCGCAAACTCTTGGCGGGACATATATTTCTCAGGTTTATAAGTATCATCACCATAGCCGCTGATGATATTCTTGCGAGCTACAGATTCAATAGCAAGAGCAGACCAACGGTCAGATGTAATATCTTTAAATTTACTTGATAAGAAGGCGGCTGTACCATCATCCGTAATATTGTTGAAGAGCGCTGCTACTTCTTCACGTGTCATAGGTTGGTTAGGTCGGAATGTACCATCGGAATACCCCTTCATTAGGTTTGCTTTTGTTACAGTGCTAATCGAGTTAGCTGCCCAAAAATCACTAGGCACATCTGTAAAGATGTGGGCGCGGATTTTTTGAATATCTTGAGGTATACCGATAGAGGTGTTTACAATTGCAGGTGATGCGGTATTAGTAGATTTAACGTTAGCAGCTTCTGTTTTAGTAGTCTCCATCTTCGTAGCATCTGTTTTAGCCATTGGTGCTTTAGTTGTTTCCATTTTAGTGGCTTCAACAGTAGTTGCAGGAGTATGAGTTGTAGTGGTTGTGTTTGCAGAAGCAAAACCAAGGCCTGTTGTAGTCAATAATGTGCCGAGTACGAGGGCACGTAATGCGTGAGGGGTATTCTTGTACATAAAAATCCTTCCTAATCATGGTAAAGGCTAGCGCTTGATAGCCGTAGAATATAAACTTTCACCAGCATAAAAAGTTATATCCGTCGCATCATAGTCAATTAGTTGGCATGCATAGTGATATACAACAAAGCAGCGTAGTACTGTCGAGTATACGCTGCCTTGGCTGGTTAAGTGTAACGCCGATTAGCGTTTTACTGTCATTTTTACTTTGGAACCGAATAATTTAGAGATTCCTTGTTGTGTTTCTTTAGATGCTGTAGATACAACTGCGTAAAGTTGGTTATTTTCTACATCAGGGAATGTAGCTAGAATTGTACCTGCTTTTTCATTTTTGTTGTAGTAGTTGCGGAAGTTTGTATCGATTGCATCGTATTCAGCTTGGCTGTATTGGGAGGATTCAACTACAACATAGTTATTTACAGTAGAATCACCACGGTTTGCAAGGTTAGCTTTTACTGTGGAAATATCGCTGTCTGTTTTCAAAGCTACGTGTAATTGATTGTCACGCCAGTACATTACGCCATAATTTTGGAATGCATCTTCTGTTTTATAAGTTTTATTTAATTCAGAAAATACTTTGTCTTCTAATGCAGCTTGTTGTTTTTGATCAAGTGCTTTTAATGTGCTGCGACGAACAGGGCGAACGGTGCGAGTAGGTTCAGCTTTTTCAGCTACTGCAGCATCTTTATTGCCTTTTACGTCTTTTTCAACTTTTTTTGCATCAGATTTTACAGCTTTATCAGCTTTAGCTACATCTTTTTTAGCGTCTTTACTTACTTTAGATGTATCTTTCTCTAATGCTGTATCAGCTTTTTTTGCATCTTCTTTTACAGCTGTTTCAGCTTTAGCTTCAGTTGTAGTGTGTTTTGGTGTTGCAAGGCCAGCACCATTAAGCATACGATTTAAGATTGTTGCCGCTTGTGCTCTAGTTACAGGTTGTTTAGGGTTAAAGTTTTCTGTTGCCCCAGATGCTACGATGCCTCGTTGTGCCATGTATTGGATATCTGCCAAGTAAGCAGAGGAGATGCTAGCTTCGTCCTTGAATGTTACTTTTTCTGCTTTTACAGGTGTAGAAAGATTCAATTTTTTAGCTAGACTAGCAGCAGATGCAACGAATTGTTCGCGGTCCATAGTTTTGCTAGGTGTGAAAGCTGTTTTAGATGTGCCTTCCATTACGCCTGCAGCACTAACTAATTTAATAGCAGAGCTAGACCAACGATCTGCTTCCACGTCAGAGTAGGAGGTAGAGGATTCTTTTGTTGCAATCTCTGCTAATTCTTGTTCGTTTAAGTTGTGTTGTAGCACTTTGCCATAAATAGCAGCTGCTTGTTCACGAGTAATTTGTGCACTAGGTTTGAATGTATTATCAGCATAACCGGAAAGGTAACCAGCTTGTGTCATTGCTTGGATAGCATCGCGAGCCCAGTTATCTTTTGTGTCAGGGTATACACCAGTAGGTAAGTTTTCTTTAGTTTTTACAGCTTTTTTACCTTCTACTTTTGCAGCATCTTCTTTTACATCATTTTTTACGGAAGTATCAATGCGTTTAACGTCATTTTTTACAGAAGTATCAACGCGTTTAGCATCGTTTTTTACGGATGTATCAGTGCGTTTAGCAGCGTTTTTAGCGGATGCATCAGCATGTTTTGCATCACGTTTTACAACTGTACTACCATGTTTAGCATCATTTTTGACGGATGTATCAATACGTTTAGCATCGTTTTTAACAGATGTATCAACACGGTGTTCATCCGCTTTAGCAGATACCTCAGCTCTAGTAGCCACATTAGATACTTCGGATTTTATATGAGTCGCAGTTGTTTCAGCGTGAGCCATGCTGAATGTAGAACCAAGGGCCAATGTAATTGCTAAAGACAAAGATAATTTATTTAGTTTCATGAAAAGGGCTCCTTTCAAACTATACTTATATAAAATAAATTATAACACTTTTTAAATTTATACACTACTATAAGAAAATGTAATCTATAAGGATAAAACTTACATGAATTTGAAAATTTGAGTACCATTATATAAATATAGAATGAAATATAGATAAAAGTTGATTTTCTAGTAGTTAAAAATGCAAAATGATAAACATTCGCAAAATCTAGATTTTATGGGGCTTTTACAAGAAAAAATGATAAATGAAATAATAGATGTGATAAAATTCAATGTTTGTTATTACAAAAAGTCATAACGATATAAGAAATAAAAGGGTACATACGAATATAGCAATTCTTTGGACAATATCTACATGATTAATTTATAATTATAGCGATGAGCTTTTGAATATTTATTTGAAAGCATAAGTAATGTTCAGGGCAGAAATTTAGTCGAAAAATTCACTACTAAAAATTGCCATAACACATACATATCAAAATTTTTTATTAGGTTAAGTACTAGAAAAGACGAGGAAGATAATATGAAAATTCATCTTTTCCAACAGTGTTTGATTGACATGTTCTACCCTCATGTAGGTATGGCTGGTGTAGAAGTACTTGAAAGATTAGGTTGTGAGCTTGTAGTACCTAAGAAACAAGTATGCTGTGGACAAATGTTCACTAACTCCGGTTATAATGACGCGGCTATGGACGCAATTAAGAATACAATCGAATGCTTTGAGAACGCTGAATATGTAGTCAGCATGTCCGGTTCTTGCGCTTTTGCAATCCGCGATGAATATCATCATTTCTTAAAAGATCAACCAGAGTGGTTGGCGCGCGCAGAAAGATTGAGTGGTAAAATTTACGAATTCACTCAATTTATTACTGACGTATTAGGTGTTGAAGATGTAGGGGCTCGTTTTAACGAATCTGTTACATACCATACATCTTGCCACGTAACTCGTTTGATGGGCATTAAAGAGCCTCCTTTCAAACTCCTTAAAAACGTTAAAGATATCAACTTGATTGAATTACCACGTGCAGATCGTTGCTGTGGTTTCGGCGGTACTTTCTCAGTTAAAAACCCTGAAATCAGTGAAGTTATGACACGCGAAAAAGCATTGGAAATTGCTGGCACAGGTGCCAACGTTATCTCCGGTTCTGACCAAGCGTGCTTAATGAACATCGCTGGTATGCTTGATCGTCTTCATAAAGAAGGCGAAATTGATCGCCGTATCAAAGTTATGCATATTGCTGAAATCTTAAACTGCCGTTAAGGAGGAGACGACATGGCACTTATATATGACAATCGCCCCTATAAAACACGTATAAAAGAATGTTTGGCTGACGATTTCAAAGTTGCAGCTATTAAAAAAGCACAAGACGTGTTTTATGATAAACGTAATACAGTAGTTGCGGATGTTCCTGAATGGTTAGATTTCCGCGCTGAAGCGGCTAAAATTCGCGATCACGTACTTAACAACTTGGATTACTATGTAAGTCAATTTGCTGACAATGCTGAAAAAGCTGGTTCTAAAGTTCACTTTGCGTTCGATGACAAAGAAGCGACTCAAATTGCATTAGATATCCTTCGCCAACGCGAAGCAAAAATGATCGTTAAATCCAAAACTATCTTAACTGAAGAAATTGGTTTGAACGAAGTATTAGAAGAAGCTGGTATTGAAGTTAACGAAACTGACTTGGCTGAATTTATTTTGCAAACTGCAGTAAGTCCTCCATCTCACATCGTAGTACCAGGTCTTCATTTTGAACGTAACAAAATCCGTGAAATTTTTGCTGAAAAATTAGGTTATACAGGAACTGAAAACCCTACGGAAATGACTCACTTTGTACGTGGTTATGTACGTGAGCGCTTCTTAAAAGCTGATGTAGGTGTTAATGGTTGTAACTTTGCAGTTGCTGAATCTGGTACATGTACAATCGTTTCCAACGAAGGTAACGGTCGTATGGCTAGTTCTATTCCTAAGACTCAATTAATTTTCTTAGGTACAGAACGTATTGTTCCTGATTTCAAAGCTCTTGATGTTATGATGGAAATGTTGAACCGTTCTGCAGTAGGTTCTAAGATTTCTAACTACTTCTCCATGATGACTGGTCCTGCGCGTCCTGGTGAAGCTGATGGTCCTGAAGAAACTCATATCATCATTATTGATAACGGCCGTTCTGGCATCTTGGGTGGTACATTCCAAGAAATGCTACGTTGTATCCGTTGTGGTGCATGTATGAATATCTGTCCTGTATACCGTCACGTTTCCGGTCATGGATATGGTTCTGTATATCCAGGTCCGATGGGTGCTGTATTGACTCCATTATTCAAAGGTTACGATGTAGCCGGCGATCTTCCATATGCTTCTACATTATGCGGTGCATGTACAGAAAACTGTCCAGTAGCTATTCCATTGCATGAATTGTTGATGGAGCACCGTCATATCATGGCTGATATTGAAAAGACTCGTCCAAAAGCAGAAGAAGCTATCTTCACAGCAGCTGCTAAGATGTTCGGTAATGCAACATTATTTGATCTTGGCACAAAAGCTGGTGCTATCGGTATGAACTTAATTAGTAATAAAGAAGGTAACATGCCTGAATGGACTCAAGCTATTCCAGTTATGAACGGTTGGACTAAGTCTAAAGAGTTGGGTTCCTTGAAATTCAAGAAATTCCGTGATTTATATGCTGAACATGAAAAGAACAAGAAGAAGGAGAAAAAATAATGGATGTAGCTAAACGTAATCAATTTATTGCACGTTTATCTCGTGCATTAGGCCGTGATCAAGAAATGTGCCCTGCTTTTGTAGAAGGCTTTGATTATAGCCATGGTCCTCAAGAAACTATGTTCCAAGATTTGAGTCGGGATCAAATTTTGACAATGTTTAAGGAACAATGTCAACGTGTTGGTACAAAATTCGTTGAAACTACACCTGACAAACTAGGTGAAACAATTTTTGCAGCTATCGAAGACTGGGGAAACGGTAAAATTGTATTCCCAAGCTCTCCTGAAGTAGAAGAATATAAATTAAAAGAATTGTTCGAACAAGATGCAGCTAATAATGGTGGCACTCGTACATACTTCCAATGGGATCCAGCTAAAGGTCGTGAAGAATGTATTTCTAATACTGCTAATGCTGATATTGGTATTACATTCCCATACTGCGGTATTGCGGAGACTGCTACTGTAGTACAAGCTTCTGGTGAGGACTCTGGCCGTGCGATTAGCTTGTTGCCTACAACACATATTGCTGTGTTGTATACTGATACAATCAACCCTCGCATGACACAAACAATGGAACATTTGGCTGAACGGTATCACAACGATCCAGCTAAGTTCCCTACAAATATCTGCTTGATTTCTGGTCCGTCCCGTACGGCAGATATCGAATTGGTAACTGTAGATGGTGCTCATGGTCCTATCCAAGTAACTTATATCTTAGTTAACAGATAATATAATAGCTAGATTTACTAAAGGCGATTTTCTTCTGGAAAATCGCCTTTTTGGTGTATATATTACAGAATACATTAAATGTTACCAAAAATTAAATATTATACTTGTATTTTTTTCGATATATGCTATACTAAGTTCATAACCTATTGTTGTGATATGAATTAAAGAGGTGTATTATGAATATTCCATTCTTTACAGATTACCTCATGTTAAGCAATCCACTAAGTATTGGTATTATCGCGGTGTTTGTGCTCGTGTTAATTGGTATTTATGTATTGCAACGCAAGGGCACATCCTTCGGTAATCTTGTTATTATTGGTACTATTGCTGGTGCCGTACTTGGTATAGCGGTCCAAATTATTGCAGGCTTCCCTGATGATCCATCCAAAGTGGTTTACATCAAGGAAAGTACAAAGTGGTTCTCTCTCGTAGGGGGCGGTTTCATCGACTTAATCCGCATGCTTGTTATTCCTATCGTTTTTATCTCTATTGTTCACGTTATTTTGCACATGGAGGCAGGTGCTAACCTTAAAAAGTTAGTAGTTGCTATGATTTCTACAAATCTCGGCATGGTAGCCGTTGCTGCTATAGTCGGCCTAATTTTGGGGAATGCCTTCGGTTTAGGTCAAGGTTTTGATATTGTTGAATCTGGTAAGAAGATTCGTGAAATCAAACCTATGGTTGACACATTCCGAGCACTAATTCCAAGCAATCCAATTCAAGCGGCTGCTGAAACAAATGTTATCGGCATTGTTGTATTTGCAATTATTTTGGGTAGCGTAGCTCGTCTGTTAAAACAAACAGGGACAAACTCTATGGAGGTGTTCACAAAACTATTTGATGAACTTCACCAATTGATTTCTTGGGTAGCTGATTTCATCATTGGTCTTATGCCATATGGTGTAGTTGCTTTGTTAGCTTCTACATTGGCAACACGCGGTGTACAAGCTATTCTTGATATGGGCTTGTTCGTAGTATTGCTTTACGTTGGTCTTTTGATTATGTTTGTTGTACAAGCAATCTTGATTACTAGCTTTGGCTACAATCCGATTACATACTTCAAGAAAGCGAAAGCACCACTCTTATTGGCGTTCACTTCTCGTTCTTCGATGGGGGTATTGCCATTAACTGTAGAGACTTTGACAAAACGTCTTGGTGTAAATGCTACAACTGCTAATACAGTAGCTTCCTTCGGTACTACTGCGGGCATGCAAGGTTGTGCGGGCGTGTTCCCAGCACTTGTGGTGGTGTACATCTCTAATGTAGCCAATATTCCATTCGATATGACTATGTATATCATGAGTGTTATCGTTATTGCTATTGGTTCTGTTGGTATCGCAGGCGTGCCAGGTACGGCTACAATGGCGGCATCTGTATCCCTTAGTGGTACAGGACTTGGAGCGTACTTCACCTCCATTAGCCCAATTTTAGCTATCGATCCATTGATTGACATGGGACGTACATGTTTGAACGTATCTGGGTCATTAACAAATGCTTTGGTAGTAGACAAAATTATGGGAACCATCGATAAGGATGCATACAATAATCCTAACGAAGGTCGCGTATAAAAACTAGCAACACTTAATCATATAATTATTATAAAAAGGGGCTGTAGCTGAATGTGGTAAAACCACATTTGGTTACAGCTTCTTTTGCCTTTTTAAAAGTGATAATTATTACAGATTGTAAACTATATTATTAAGAATCGGTATTGAAATTGTGAGCTTAGCTACTAATATACTTATGCATATATGGTATACTAAGCGTTATAAAGTTACGAATTATGCTTAATAAATATAAGCCAAGAGGGTAATAGTATGATTACACAAGAGTTGAAAGATCGATTAATTGCAGATTATCCAAAGTTTGAGGATATGACACATAAGTTCTATAAGAAAGAACTATCTATTGCAGATTATAAAGGACAGTCTGGTGCCTATGGTAGTTACGCTGAGCGCGGTGCAAATACTGGTATGAGCCGTTGGCGTTTCAATGGTGGCCGCATGACGCGCGAGCACATGCAGTTTTTAGCGGACTCCATTCGTAAATATAACCTACAACACGTACATTTCACTACCGGCCAATGCTTACAAATGCACGGCCTCGATGGTGATACAATATTAAAGCTCTATAAGGAATGTTATGATCACGGTATTTACAACCGTGGTGCTGGTGGTGATAATCCCAATGTGGTGGCTAGTATTTTACGCGGCATTGATCCTCGTGAAACTCTAGATATTACGCCGTATGCAACAGCAATTAGCGAATTTCTTATGGAGCAAATGTTCTATATCAAGATTCCTCGCAAATTTAAAATGGGCATAGATAATGGTTTTGATAGTACCCCACATTCTACGTTCAAGGACCTAGGTTTTAATTTAACAAAACACAATACTTTTGATGTGTATGCTTGTGGCGGTATTGGTCCTAATCCTCGTATTGGTATTCCGGTGGCACATGATGTAGCGCCTGAGGATGTTTTGTACCATGTGAAAGCTATGCTTATGGTCTTTGCTAACCATGGTAACTTCAAAAACCGCGGTAAGGCTCGTACTCGTTACATGCCTGCTGAAATGGGTGGGGCGGAAGCTTTCATCAAGATCTATGAAGAAACCCTAGCTATGGTAAAAGAAGTAGAACACCTAAGTATTAATCCGGCTGATTACGCTTATGAAATTACAAAAACTGGTAAGCGTGATGATTCTGTGGAAAATTATCGTATTCACCGTCAAAAACAAGACGGGTTATACTATGTAGAATATCATCCGGCAGGTGGCGATGCGAACGTTGAACACTTGCTGGCGGCCCTTGACTATGCGGTGACACTTGATCAAGTAGAAGCACGTATTGCGCCAGACCAAGCATTGTTCTTCATCAATCTCACCGCTGATGAAGCACGCAAAATTGCGGAATTAACTGATGACAGTGCTAAAAATGATTTCCGCCGTTCCGTATCTTGCGTTGGTTCTACTATATGTCAGATTGGAATGCAAGACTCTAACGGTCTTTTGAAAGATATCTTCGCACACCTTGAAGAAAAGGGCGTAGATACAAGAAAACTACCTCGTTTACATATATCTGGTTGCCCACACTCCTGTGGTACACACCAAATCGGCGAAATTGGCTTCCATGGTGCTGTAAAATTAGTAGATAAGAAACCTATGGTAGCATTTATTCTTGTAGACGGTGGCTCAGAACACATGGGCTCTGAAAACTTCGGTAAAATGGCCGGCAATATTGTAGCTACAAAAATTCCAGAATTTTTGGAATCTTTGGCAAATATTCTGAACGAATCCCCAGAACCAGACTTTGGGACATGGAGAATGACACACAAAGCGCAATACATGGAACTTATAAAAGCATTTGAGTAAATATGTAAAAGCATTTGCGTAAATATGTTTGGGTTGCTTGTGATGGGGCCCACTTAGATTGCGACAACTTAATAAATAATAAAAAGAGTTCCCTCTTTGCTCCGTTCTTCGCAAAGTCGCTGCATAGGGAACTCTTTTTATTATTTGAGCGTCTGCTATTAACCAGTCCCATCACAAGCTACATCTGATATTTACTCAATATGCTTTTATATGATGGGGGAAGCTTTTAGAAAACTAGGTATTTCTTTGCTCCGTCCTTCGTAAAGTCGCTGCAGGGGTATCCAGTTTCATTTTTATAACACCTGATGTAAATTAGTCCCATAGCAAGCGACTTACTCTGCTAATATACAGAGTAGCCCCATCACAAGCTACATTGGATATTTACTCAATCTGCTTTTATATAATAGGGGGAGGGGAGAGACGGCCAAGTAATTTTGACTAAATTACTATCAAGACTAGCCGTAGGCTAGTCCTTCCGTCACGGTGGGCATGGCGTCACTACTATAAAGTTTATTATAATGTGTAAAATGATAGTGTTTTCTATGATTTGTTTCAAGGTGTAATTGTAATGGGGCTACATAAGTATTAGCTAGATTATTTACGCTTTTGGATGGGACATCTTTATAAATACAGTGATAAAAAAGTAAGAATACGCTTGTGCAGCGACTTTGCGAAGAACGGAGCAAGCAAGCGTATTCTTACTTTTTTTACCAAGTTGTATTAACGAGACGGGGCCCCATCCTAAAAGCAAATGAACAAATGTTAGTTGAGTCCCAATACAGTTAGAATAATTGTTTAAAACTAGATATGACTTGATTTTGTATGTTATAATAGGCTTTATAGTAGTATTTGGAGGATATTCAGATGTTATTTACCGTCAATACAGAAGTCTGTACACGATGCGGCCTTTGCGTTGCTGACTGTCCGACAGGATTGCTGGTGATGTCCGATGCTGGACCTGTAACTGGCAGGGGAGGTTGTATCTCCTGTGGGCATTGTATTTCCGTATGCCCAACGCTTGCTCTTGATAGCGATATGACACCGCGTAAAGAGCAAATCGATATTACAAAGGAACCTAAGTTAACGCCTGAGCAAGCTGAACTATTTATGCGTAGTCGTCGCTCTATTCGTAACTATCAAAATAAACCAGTCCCTGTAGAGCTCATTCGCAAAGTGCTAAACGTTGCAAGAATGGCGCCAACAGCAACTAACACACAAGGTATTTCGTATATAGTAATCCGAGATAAACAAACGTTACGCCGTATTGCTGATCTCGTTCTAGAGTGGATGCATTTAGCTGCAAAAACAGTGCCAATTATGCGCCTTTATGCTCGTGCGGCTCAAGCAGAAGTAGATAAAGGCAAGGAGTATATCTTGCGCGATGCGCCGGCTCTCGTCGTGGCAATTGGCTCTAAAAAAGATATTCATCGTACCCATGATAGTGGTCACTCTTGCTTGTCTTATGCTGAGCTATATGCGCCGACTTTAGGCCTTGGTACTTGTTGGGCAGGCTTTTTTGAACATGCTGGAGAAGCTGAATACCAACCATTATTAGATGAATTAGGTGTACCTGATGATAAAATTGTAGCTGGTGGCATTCTTATGGGATATCCTAAAGTACGATATCGCAATATTGTAGAGCGTCAACCATTAGATGTTACATTTGATACAGAAGAGTAAAAAAGAGATGCCCCAATGATTGTAATCATTGGGGTATCTCTTTTTAGTTATATAGTGACGATATAAACTTTATTAATTGGCAGTTGTAATAGTGCCTTTGAATGTTTCGTCGATGTATTGTTTAATAGCATCAGATTTGTAAATATCTGCAATTTTTTTGTATGTTTCGTTGTCTTTGTCTTCACTACGAACTGCAAGTACGATAACTGTTAGTGGTTCATCTTTAGATTCGAAGAAGAAACCTTGTTTTTCTACACTAAGACCAGCACTTTGCACATAGTTCATTGGAATAACTGCAATTGTTACATCATCTAGACTACGAGGTAATTGAGCTGCTTCTAGTTCTTGAATCTTTATATTCTTCGGGTTAGATGTGATATCTGCAACTGTTGCTTTGAAGCCGACACCATCTTTTAACGTAATTAATCCAGCTTTAGCTAATAATGCTAATGCACGACCACCATTAGTAGGGTCATTTGGGATAGAAACAGTAGCGCCTTCAGGTACATCTTGTACGCTGTGTACACTATTACTATATAAGCCCATACGCACCAAAATTGTTTTACCGATTGCTACTAAGTTGGAACCATTTTGTTTGTTAAAGTTTTCCATAAATGGTACATGTTGATAAGCATTCAGTTGAATATCGCCATCTGCAAGGGCTTTATCAGGTGTTACATAGTCTGAGAATTCAACTACTTTAAGATCGATTCCTTGTTTTTTAGCTTCTTTTGCTACAGCTTCAGCTACTTGTGCATGAGGACCAGATGTAGCACCTATTTTGATTTCTTTTTGTGTTTGTGTTGATTGATTTGATGTACTACCACAACCAGCGATAGCAAATGCAAGAGCACCGATAAGTAATGGTGCTAACAATGTTTTTAATTTCATATAATCATCCCTTTCAAGTCTTATAATGGTTATATCCTATCATGGATGAAGGGGATTTGTATATGATAAAAGCATATCAGTTAGCTATAGATTAAAACTATGGTGAAATTCTAGCTCATTTATAATACAATTCAATATAATATATTGATTAATGTGTTATATTGAATGTGTGATCGCTAGGTAGTAAATTTATATTTTAAATATTTTTGTATAATTCTAATATGGATTCATATATCTATATGTCGGATTAATGGAGGATGTATGTATAATTTTGATTTTTATAACCCTACACATATCGTATTTGGTAAAGACCGTTTAGATGAATTAGATACATTGGTACCAAAGGATGCAAAGGTGCTCATTACTTATGGTGGTGGCTCCGCTGTGCACAGTGGTCTTATTGATCGCATTGTGAAAGCTCTTGGTAACCGCAAGGTTGAGCAGTTTGGTGGTATTGAGCCAAACCCATCTCTTGAAACTTGTGAACGTGCGGTAGCTTTCATTAAAGAACATGGCGTAGATTTCGTTCTCGCTGTAGGCGGCGGTTCTGTAGTAGATGCTACAAAACTTATCGTTATGGGTGCTACCTATGATGGTCCCGTTATTGAGGTAATGAAAGTTGGTGTGCCAGAGGTTCCGGTAGACATGGTACCAAATCCATTACCATTTGGCACAGTTATGACACTACCTGCAACTGGTTCCGAAATGAACAATGGTGCAGTTATTACTTATGGTGACGGTAAATACCCTGTATTCAGTAGCTTAGTATTCCCTAAGTTCTCCATGCTTGATCCAACATTGACTTTCACCTTGCCTGAAAGACAAGTTAAGAATGGCGTTATCGATACCTTTGTGCATACCACAGAGCAGTATTTAACATACCCTGTAGAAGGTCGTATTCAAGATCGTTTCAGCGAAGGTATTTTAAAAACTATGATTGAAATCGGCAAAGAAACAGTAGAAAATCCAGAAAACTACGATATTCGTGCTAACCACGTGTGGGCCTCTACATTGGCATTAAATGGTTTAATTGGTGCCGGCGTGCCACAAGACTGGGCAACTCATCTGATTGGCCATGAGTTAACTGCGGCGTACCATCTTGACCATGGTATTACATTGGCTATCGTATTACCTGCATTGTTAGAAGTGAAAAAAGCAGACAAACTTGAAAAATTGGCACAATATGCTACACGGGTATGGCATATTACAGAAGGTACAAACGAAGAAAAAGCGGACAAGGCCATCGCTAAAACTCGTGAATTCTTCGAGTCCCTTGGCGTATCTACGCATTTGAAAGACTATGGTATTGGTGTAGAAGCTGTGGATACAGTTGTGAAGCAATTAAAAGACCATGGCATGACACAACTTGGTGAAAAAGGTGACATAACACCAGAAGTGGCTCGCGAAATTTTAACACGTGCTTTATAATCGACATGATTGATGATTGATGATTGATGATTGATGATTGATGATTGATGATTGATGATTGATGATTGATGATTGATGATTGATGATTGATGATTGATGATTGACGACTGATTATACGATATTGAAAGGAGATAGTCCCTTGAATGAGATAAAGCGTCAAAGTGCTTTTTCTTTTGCTTTTCCTATTATGGCTCCTATGGGCATAAGCTTATTTGTTATTGGTTTAGGCTTTGGTTTATATGCTACGAGCCAAGGGCTGCCTTGGTGGACGGCGCCTGTTTTGGCGTCTACTATTTTTGCGGGATCCATGGAGTTTGTGACGATTGGCATGTTGGTGGCTGGATTTGATCCTATTAATGCGTTTGTACTGACCATGTTTGTTAATGGTCGTCACTTCTTCTACGGTTTGTCTGCGCTCCAACGTTATATTCATATGGGGTGGAAATGGTTCCCCACTATTGCTTGGATGTGTGATGAAAGTTTTGCCATCAACATGGGAACGAAGCTGCCAGATGATGTAGATGAAAAGTGGTTTTACTTCCACGTGTCTTGGCTTAACTATATATTTTGGGTATTTAGCACCTTTGTAGGTGGTCTATTTGGTGATTTATTGGCTGACGTAGATTTACGGGGCATCGATTTCGTATTGCCAGGGCTATTTATTGCGGTATTCCTTGAAATGCTACTCAATGCGAAGAATAATAAGATTAGAGCCTTTGGCGTAGCTGGGGTACTAATGGCATTAATCATGCTTGTATTGGTTGGTAAATCACTCTTTATGCTGCTGTCTATGACATGTATGCTTTTCGTCTGTTATGTAGCGTACAAGTGGGGAGGTGTACATCTTGACTAGTACAGAAATGGTCATTACTGTTGCCATTGTTGTAGCCGGTACATTACTTACCCGATTTGGAGCCTTCCTCGTATTTCCTCCAGGAAAAAAAGCACCAGATTTTGTACTATTTTTAGGTAAGGCATTACCAGCCGCTGTTATGGGCATGCTCGTTGTATATACCTTTAAAGAGACTGTCGTGTTAGCATATCCGTACGGTATTCCGGAGCTCATAGCCTTGGTTGTTACGGTAGGTTTACATTTATGGAAACGTAACATGCTCATATCGATTGCTGCTGGTACAGTAATTTATATGATTCTTGTACAAGCTATATTTAATGTGACAAAATAAAATAAACCACGTATATCTATTCTTATGAAAGGTTAGATATACGTGGTTTTATTTTTACAAATACTATTTTTCTTATCGTGATGGCATGATTGTTATATTTATTGTAATTGTTATCAACAATGCATGTTACTTAGTATTTAATTAGTATATTACGTTTTATTTGAGTTGTAACAGCCTTTCAAGACCAGGCGCAGTATGATGATTTTCCAAGAAGGATCGTTGGTCTAATAGTTCCATAACGTCCATGTCGATGTTGGTGAGTTTGAAATCGAATACATCGAAGTTTGCTTCCATATGGCTCACGTTATTGGCCTTTGGCAATGGAATGATGCCTCGTTGAATATGCCAACGCAAGATGATTTGATGCTTTGTTACACCGTATTTTTCAGCCAAGCTTTTGATGATAGGATGATCAAAAATCGGTTGGCGATCACGGGTAAATGGAGACCATGCCATGCCTACAACTTGATGCTTTCTCATCAATTGTATAAGAGCTTGGCGTTGGTTGAATGGGTGACATTCAATTTGGTTCACTACAGGTTTTACATTACAGTGATATAGCAAGTCGATTAATCGGTCTTCATAAAAGTTAGAAAGACCTAACCCACGCAATATATTTTGGTCGTATAACTCCTCCATGGCGCGCCAAGAGCCGTAGTAATCGCCCAAAGGTTGGTGAACGAGCATGATGTCAATATAATTGGTATCTAGTTTCTTTAAGGAGCTTTCAACAGCACGCATCGTATTATCGTAGCCTGCATCGGTGTGCCAAATTTTAGTAGTGATGATTATATCTGTTCGTTTGATACCAGATGCTCTGATTCCTTTAGCCACGGCTTCTTCATTGCCATAATAGGCGGCCGTATCGAGTAAACGATAGCCTACGCTAAGTGCATTAGCAACAGCTTGTTCAGTCTCTCCTTCGGTACCTGTTTTATAGGTACCATAACCGATGGAGGGAATGAAGCTACCATTATTTAAAATCCTAAAGTCCATCCGTTCTTCCATGAGAACCTCCGTTATATCCATAAATTAAAGGAATTAGCTTTCATACAATTCTAACTGATTTTATGATATACTAAGGTATTGATAAAAATCAATATGATAGGAAGTGACAGAATGCAAATAAATCGTTTTTGCTCTGTAATTGCTATCCTTGGTGTTATGATTATGACACTCGCTATTGCGGGATGTGGTACGAAAACCGTATCCGTCGCAGAGGTAACGTACAAGGATATGCCGTTGCAGATTCATAATGATGCCAATGTAACGGCCCTTAATAAAGCGACGATAACGCCGACCTTGACGGGGCAGGTCGTGTATGCCGTGAAAGTAGGCGATCAAGTACAGCAAGGTCAAACTGTGGCAACTGTAGATACATCGGCTTTACAACAACAGCTAGCATCCTTGCAAGGACAATTAGCGCAAGCCCAATCACAATCATATGCCACAGCTGTGACGACTACGACTGCAGCATCTATAGACAGTACTCAACTGGAACAGGCTCAACGCATGCGTGAAGCGGGCATAATCACACAAAAAGAATATGATCGTATTTTGGAACGATCTCAACCACAAACTACAACAGTTACAACCGGTGGTGGCGGAGGCATCAATACGGCAGCCATTGAGGCACAAATCGCACAAGTATCGGCTCAGATGGCGGCATCTACAATCGTGGCTCCTATAGCAGGTACTGTAACATCTATCTATAACGAAGACCGTCAAATGGCGATTGCAGACCGTCCATTTATGATGATTCAGCAATCTACGCCGATGGTTGCATCCCTCAGCATTCCTCGTGATGCGGCTATGAAATTAGGTACACCTGAAGCGAAGAATGGCATGAAGGTACTTCTCAAGGTAGGTGACCAAGAATTACCAGGTGAATTGACTTACGTAGATATTACTCAACCTGAAAATGTGCCAAGTGTTCTTGTGAAAGCCACTTTCAATAATGAGAAAGGCCTAATCAAGGCTGGTGAATTCTATACACTCGTTATTGAATCTAATGTGAAAGCCAAGATGCTGACCGTTCCAACTAAGGCGGTTCGTGAAAACCAAGATGGCAAGTACATATATGTGTTAACTGAAAATAATACCGTTGACGTACGTGTTGTTGAAGTGGGTACTACAGTAGATGATGATGTAGCGATTATTTCTGGCCTAAATGAAGGTGATAAGGTTATCACTACAGATGGTACCTTTGAATTAGGGGAATCTGTAAAATTATAACTACAAATTAAGTGACTTCAATAGAGTATTATGAAGAGCCTAATGAATATTTGGCTATATTCAACTTTTACCGATAACGACGGTAACCTCAGAAGAGGAATCTGATAGGAGGGATTATTATTTTAGAATTTAAACGTTTTGAATTAAGAGATAAACCATTAATCGACAAGTATTTTGAACAACATCATTATGAAGCATCTGATAACTGCTTTACTACATTATTTATGTGGCAAGATGCGTACGGCATTCGTTGGGCTGAAGAAAATGGCGTGTTGTACATTCAAGGTGGCGGTAAGCGTGAACCATTCCTATTGCCTCCATTTGCTGGTAAAGATGCAAAGTTCCTTGATGGTTTATTGCGCGCTAAAGAATGGTTTGTGGAAAATAAATTGCCATTCCGCTTCAAAGGTATTAGCAAAATCATGAAAGAGCGCATGGAAGAATTATGTCCTGGACGCTACACATTCACACCTGACCGCGATAACTACGAATACATTTATAAGTCTGAAGATCTTATCAATTTGTCCGGTAAGAAGTTCCGTCAAAAGAAAAACCATTTAAATCAATTCCGCATGCAATATTCCAACTATGAATATGTGCCAATTACAGAAGATATCATTCCATTATGCCGCGAAACAGCAGCATCTTGGGTAGAAACCCATCATGAAGAAGGTATCGAAGATGAATTGGTTGCTATCAATTTATTATTTGATAACTGGGATGTGCTAGGCCTTAAAGGCGGCACCATTAAATTGTTTGGCCGCGTGGAAGCTTTCAGTATCGGTGAATTGTTGAATGATAAAATGGCGTTGATTCATATTGAAAAAGCAAATCCAGATATTCGTGGTTTGTACCAAGCGATCAATAATGAATTTATTCGTCATGAATTCAGCGATGTAGAATTCATTAACCGTGAAGAAGATATGGGCTTGCCTGGTCTTCGCCAAGCAAAAGAATCTTATAACCCAGATCATTTTGCTGAAAAATATGACGCAGTATATGCTAACGAAGCAGATAATGCGACAGGTGGTAAATAAAATCTGAGCTATGAAGTCGATGTGCTTCATAGCTCATTTTGTTATAATAGAATTGTTAGACTATCTATTTGAATGTAACTATCGTATCATCATGGCGATATGGCGATATGGCGATATGGCGATATGGCGATATGGCGATATGGCGATATGATGTGCTTAAATTAGATCAGATTAGATATTATACGCTGTGACGCGATAGATAGATAACGGCTCTTATGATATAACGAGGACAAAATTATGGAATTTAGAATTGCGATGGCTCAAGATACGCCTCATGTAGAAAATCTATGGGCGTACTGCTTTGAACCAAAGGAAGATCCATTCTTTCAATATTATTTTACAAATTGCTATGAACCAGAGAATACAATGGTCGGGTTAGAACAGGACCAATTGTTGAGTACCGTTCATTTGCGTCAATACAATCTTAATGTACGTGGTGCCGTATTGCCTACGAGCTATATGGTAGGCGTTGCAACGCATCCAGCAGCCCGCCGTGGTGGTGTAGGCGGTGCACTGTTAACTGCTGCACTAGAGGAGCTTCGTAAACGCGGTCAAGCTATGACGATTTTGATGCCATCCAAGGCAGCGTTCTATCAGCAATATGGTTGGGAACTTTATGCTCATCAATGGGTGAACACCATGTCGCTAGAAGACTTGCGCCCTATGACAGATAAAACGTTGAGCTTTGGCTTACTAAATAGCGTAGATCAATGGACTTTGTTAGATCCAGTATATAAAACATATACGGCTCGTCTTTCTGGCTACGCAGAACGTGGCGAAAAGGAATGGAAACGTTTGTTAGGCAGCTTCTTTGCAGAAGGTGTAAATGTTGCTGTAGTGCGCAACGATGACCATGTCATTGAAGGCTATGCAGTGTATCGTTTAGGTCAGCCTGAAATTCCTGTTACTGAGCTGGTTTACACGACACGCCGTGCACAACGTGCATTATTAAATTATTTCTATAATCACCGTTCTCAAGGTACGTCTATCCGTTGGAATGAAGGCCTTCACGATACATATTATCGCTTCTATCCTGATGGTAGAACTGGCCACGCTACCATGCCATATATGATGAGTCGTATTGTAGATGTAAAAGCTGCTTTTGAAGCAATTCCTGTCAATCAAGAGGCATTGATGATGCCTATAACAATGATCTTTGCTGTAAAAGATGGGCTTTGCAGTTGGAACGAAGGTCGCTATGAAGTACAATATGGCAGTGCATTAACTCCATCCGTTAAAAAGATTTCTGATACGATAGAGGATGAAACAGATATTACCATTGAGGTCGGTGCGTTGAGCCAGTTATTAATGGGCACACTTACGGCTCGAGACCTTGCGTTTGAAGGGAAACTTTCAGTAAGCGAAGAATGGTTAGACTATTTCGATATTCTCTATCCTGAACAAAAAACGTATATTAACGAGTGGTGGTAATATGAGCTGGAAAACATATACGGTGAAAGAACCGACAGAGTTGACGGTCTCTAAATATGTAAAGGAACGATTTTCCCTATCCGCTCGGGATATCCAAATGATGTTTCGCAAGAAACGGGTAAAAGTTAATAGCCGTGTGGCTCATTCGCAGCGAGCACTTAAAAAGGGTGATGTATTAACCTTAGAATTACCACAAGATAAGGCTTATGGAGTAGACGTAGAAAAGGGGCCGATTACCGTTCTCTATGAAGATGCTCATACCCTAGTTGTGAATAAGGCTCCTTTTATGCTCGTTCATCCAGCAGGGCAAACAAAGTCTTGCACCTTAAGCAATTATATAGCTGGTTATTATGCGAAAAAGGGTGTAGTTCATAAGGTTCGTCCTGTGCATCGCCTCGACCGAGATACATCGGGGTGTATTCTATTTGGTAAAACAAAGGAAGCACAACAATATTATACTGATGAGCTACAAGCAGGGCGTATCGATCGTATTTATACAGGACTTGTAGAAGGTCGTATTGATGTGGATGGCATGGTAGATGCGCCTATTGGGGTAGATCCAGTATTTGATAATCGCCGTGTTATCGATGAGTTTGGTCAGTCGGCTCAAACGGAATATACCGTTCTCGGTCATGAAGGAGACAACACTCTGTTACGTTTTAAGTTGTTGACTGGCAGAACTCATCAAATTCGGGTTCACATGGAACATATTGGTCACCCTATTATTGGTGATGCTATGTATGGTACGCGCAATAAGCCCTATACACGCCAATGTTTGCACGCATCAGAGCTAACTTTCGTGCCGTATGGTAAAGACGAAGCTATTACGATTACCTGTGAAGTAGGGGATAATTTTGGTCGAGAAAAATAACTGTTGGTTTTTCCACTCTAAATAATAAGACTATCGTATTTATTGGATGAGAAGCTTATTATCCCTGTATCCTTGTATACAAAAAACAATAGTGATAAAAACTCATAGTCTATGCATGAAAAGCATAGACTATGTTTTTTTTATATTTTCAATTCACAGTGGACAGGAGTATACTGTGTATAGACATAAAATTCTATAGAATGTTAAATTGATAATTTTATAGAGAAATAGTTTGTTAGTTATACTTTTACCAAGACCGAACGGAACGATGCCGCAGTGCTTGGAATGATCAAGTGATATGAAGGAGTGCACGTTATGGATATGAAGCAAAGCACAATAGAGCAACAACGTCTAGATCAAGCTAGACTTGAAGCCAATGGTATGTACAGTAGCCAATTTGAAAAGGATGCGTGTGGCATGGGCTTCGTTGTTAATATTAAGGGGAAAAAATCTCATGATATTATCGACGATGGTTTACGCATTTTAGAGCGCTTGGAACATCGTGGCGGTGCCGGTGCCGACAAGGATACTGGGGATGGTGCCGGTATTTTAGTACAAATCCCACATGAGTTCTTCAAGCGCGAGTGTGAAGTGCTTGGTATTAATCTACCTGCAGCTGGCGAATATGGCGTAGGTATGGTCTTTGCCCATAAATATGAAAGTCTCCGTAACGAGCAAAAACGAATTCTCGAAGAGGTCGTACGCGAAGAGGGGCAAGTTGTTCTCGGCTGGCGTGAAGTACCGGTAGATGGTACAAAGGTTGGTAAAGAGGCTGCGGCGATTCGTCCTTGGATGATTCAAATCCTTATCGGCAAAGGCCCAGATGTAACTAACAATAAGGAATTTGAACGCAAATTATATATCATTCGTAAATTGGCGGAAAAACGCATTATTCCATTGAGCAAGGAATTGTCTAGCGATTTTTATATTGCCTCCTTGTCTTCTAAAACAATCGTATATAAAGGTATGTTAACACCTGGTCAATTGCGCGACTTTTACCTTGATTTGAGCGACCTTGATTTTACCTCCGCATTGGCAATGGTTCACTCCCGCTTCAGTACGAATACATTCCCAAGTTGGGCTCGAGCACATCCTAACCGTTTCTTAGTTCACAATGGTGAAATCAACACCATTCGCGGCAATGTAAACTGGATCAATGCTCGTGAAGGTAAAGCGGAATCTCCATTGTTCCCAGATATCAAAAAGGTATTCCCTGTAGTAGATGATAGCGGATCTGACTCTGCTATGTTTGATAACACATTAGAATTCTTGCACATGACAGGCCGCTCCTTGCCTCATGCGATTATGATGATGATTCCTGAGCCTTGGGAACGCAATAATCTCATGAGTCAAGAAAAACATGATTTCTATGAGTTCAATAGCTTTATGATGGAACCTTGGGATGGTCCTGCGGCTATGGGCTTTACCGATGGTACAGTTATCGGCGGTGTCCTTGACCGTAACGGTTTGCGTCCTGCTCGTTACTATGTGACAACAGATGATCGCGTTATCATGGCCTCCGAGGTTGGCGTTGTAAACGAAAATGCTGAAAACATCCGCGCTAAAGGCCGTTTGGAACCAGGTAAAATGCTACTCATTGATACAGCGGAGCAACGTATCATCTCTGATGAAGAAATCAAACATCGTGTCGCTACTGAATTACCATACAATGAATGGGTAAAGGAACACGTTATTCATTTGTCTGAAATTACGCAAGCCGATGAAAGTACAATTCCAACAGTAGATGATTTATTCAAAGAACAACAAGCTTTTGGTTATACCCAAGAAGACCTTGTGCGCATGATCGTGCCTATGGCAAAAGATGGGAAAGATCCTGTTGGTGCCATGGGAGCGGACGCGCCTTTAGCTATCTTGTCAGATAAACCACAATTGTTATATAGCTACTTCAAGCAAATGTTTGCGCAAGTAACGAATCCTCCAATTGATTCTATTCGTGAGGAAATGGTTACATCTACACGGGTTATGCTTGGTAACTCTGGGAATTTAACAGAACCTAACAAAGCTGGTACCTATGCATTGTCCATGCGTACCCCAATTCTTACAAACCAAGAATTGGCATCCATTAAAGCTCTTGATTGCCGTCGCATGAAATCTGTAACCTTGCCAATCCTATTTGATCCAACTAAGGGTGCCGAAGGCTTGCGCGATGCATTAGATGAATTGTGTGCTAAGGCAGAAGAAGCAGCTCGTACAGATCAAAATGTATTGATTTTATCTGATCGTGGTGTCGATGAACATCATGCGCCAATTCCAGCGTTGTTGGCTGTAGCAGCCGTTCACAATCACTTGATTAGCAAAGTATTGCGTACAGAAATTGGTCTCATCCTTGAATCTGGTGAACCTCGTGAAGTACATCACTTCTGTACATTAATCGGCTATGGTGTAACAGCTATCAACCCATACTTGGCGCTTGAAACTGTACGCGATTTACAAGCTCGGAAACGTCTTGGCGATATTACACCAGAACAGGCAGAAAAGAACTACATCAAGGCCGCTGTAGGTGGCATTATGAAGGTCATGTCCAAAATGGGTATTTCCACAGTTCGTTCCTACCACGGTGCACAAATCTTTGAAGCGTTGGGCTTGAATACTAACTTCATTAATAAGTTCTTCGTAAATACACCAACACGTATTGGCGGTATTGGTCTTGGTGGGGTAGCACATGAAGCATTAGCTCGTTTTGAACGTGCTTTCAAATCCGATGAAACAGTACTCGAACCAGGCGGTTGGTATGGTCCTGTAAAAGATGGGGAAGAGCATCTATTCAATCCTAAGACAATCGAGCTTTTACAAGAATCTCTTATCAACGGCGACTACGCAAAATATAAAGAATATTCCAAAGCGATTCGCAATGATTACCACGTTACATTGCGTTCCTTGATGGAATTGAACTACCCTGTAGGTGGCGGTATTCCTATCGAAGAGGTTGAACCTGAAGAATCCATCGTAAAACGCTTTAAAGCTGGTGCTATGAGCTACGGTGCGATCAGTAAAGAGGCGCATGAAGCCATTGCCATCGCTATGAATCGTTTAGGCTCCACATCTAACTCTGGTGAAGGCGGCGAAGATGTAGATCGTTTTAAACCATTGCCAAACGGCGATAGCATGAACTCCGAAGTAAAACAGATTGCATCTGGTCGTTTTGGGGTAACCGCAAACTACCTCATTCATGCAAAAGAATTGCAAATCAAATGTGCTCAAGGCGCTAAGCCAGGTGAAGGCGGTCAATTACCAGGCAAAAAAGTATATCCTGAAATTGCCAAGGCTCGTCACTCCACTCCAGGCGTTGAGCTCGTATCTCCACCACCGCATCATGATATTTACTCCATCGAAGACTTGGCAGAGTTGATTTACGACTTGAAATGCGTCAACAAAGATGCGCGTATTTCCGTTAAATTGACTTCTGAAGCAGGTGTTGGCACAATTGCTGCTGGTGTTGCGAAAGCAAAAGCAGATAACATCTTGATTTCCGGATACGATGGTGGTACAGGTGCAGCAGGTCGCACGTCTGTAAAACATGCAGGTGTACCTTGGGAACTTGGTCTCTCTGAAACTCATCAAACCTTGATGCTCAACAGATTGCGTGACCGTGTTCAATTAGAGGTAGACTCCAAGTTGATGACTGGTTTTGATGTGGCTGTAGCAGCCATGCTCGGTGCTGAGTTATTCGGCTTTGGTACATTGCCACTCGTTGCGGTGGGCTGTAAAATGGCTCGTGTATGTAATCTTAATACATGCCCTTACGGTGTAGCTACACAAGATGAAAAATTGCGTGCTCGTTTCACAGGTAAGCCTGAATATGTTGAAAACTTGATGATTTTCATCGCACGTGAATTGCGTGAAATCATGGCTCGTTTAGGTATTTGCTCCGTAGCTGAGCTCGTTGGTCGTATCGATCTTGTGCGTCAAAAATCTCAAGATGATAACTTCAAATTGTCTCGCGTTGATCTTAAACGCATATTGTTCCGTCCATACATTGATTCCTCTGTGGGACATATGCACATGGTTGACCAAGATCACGAGTTGGAACGCACCTTGGATATGTCCAAACTTTTGCGTATGTGCCGTCCTGCTATTGAGGATCAAAAACCGATTCGCGCTAAATTGGCTATCACTAACATCAACCGCGTTGTAGGTACCTTGGTTGGTTCTGAGGTGACACGTCGTTATGGTGAAAGCGGCTTGCCAGACAATACAATCAAGTTGAATTTCGAAGGCTCTGCGGGTCAATCCTTCGGTGCTTTCATTCCTAAAGGCATGACACTAGAACTTGAAGGTGATGCGAATGATTACCTCGGTAAAGGCTTGTCCGGCGGTACTATCACTGTATATCCACCTAAGAAATCCATCTTTGAAGCTGATGAAAATATCCTTATCGGTAACGTTGCCTTCTATGGTGCAACCTCTGGTACATCCTACATCAACGGTGTAGCTGGTGAACGTTTCGCCGTACGTAACAGCGGTATCACTGCCGTTGTGGAAGGCGTCGGCGACCATGGCTGTGAATACATGACTGGTGGCGAAGTGCTCGTACTCGGTAAAATTGGCCGTAACTTTGGAGCAGGTATGTCCGGTGGCTATGCGTACATCCTTGATTGCGATGAACGCTATGTCAACACAGGTCTCGTAGAATTACGTACTGCCAATAATGATGACCTTAAACGCATTAAAGAACTAGTAGAACAACATGTATTGCATACTAACTCTGCTAAAGGCCGTCACATCTTAGAAAACTGGAATAACTTTGTAAACAGATTTACAAAAGTTGTGCCTGTAGCCTATGAAGAAATGCAAGCTGCTATTGAACGCTTCAAAGAACAAGGCTTATCCTTAGAAGAAGCACAATTGGCTGCATTTAAAGAGAAATATGCAAAATAATTTTTAATTTGATTGAATATCGTTTGGATAGGATATATGAAAAGCCTCTATAGCTTTGACTATAGAGGCTTTTTCATGTATAATATTTGTATTGCAATATTGGATCATGGCAGTTCTCGGGCCTGTGCAATGGAGGCCTGTGAATCGTGTCAGGACTGAGAGGTAGCAGCACTAAGCGGTAACCTTCATGTGCCACGGGGACCCCGGGGGCTGTCGTGATCGAATATTGCAAGGCGGCCTGTAGGGCCGCTTTTTTTATGTCTAATTGATGGGCTCAAATGACTAGTGTAAATTACTGATAAAACTCTATAAAATGAGTCGGATTTTCTTGAATATGGTATAATAAAGTATTGCAAGTTTCGGAAAAAAGGGGGTGTTCCAATGGCATATATTGCGCTATATCGTAAGTATCGTCCGCAGACATTTACCGATGTAGTTGGTCAGCATCAGGTGTCTGATACATTGATGCGCGCTATCCGGGAGGATAAGGTAGCTCATGCCTATTTATTTGCCGGTCCGCGGGGGACTGGTAAGACGAGCATGGCGAAGATTTTTGCGCGCGCTATCAATTGCGAGCAGGGGCCAACGGATCACCCTTGTAACGAGTGTAGTGCTTGTAAATCGATTTTGAGCGGACAGTCCATGGATGTTCTTGAAATTGACGCCGCATCAAATCGCGGTATCGATGAGGTGCGTGCTCTTCGTGAAAGCGTCAAATTTATGCCTGTTGAAGGGCGTAAAAAGGTTTTTATCATAGACGAAGCCCACATGCTCACTACAGAGGCGTGGAACGCGCTTTTAAAAACAATCGAAGAACCTCCTGCTCATGTGATGTTTATCTTTGCCACTACAGAAATTGAAAAATTGCCTGTTACTATCGTGTCTCGTTGTCAGCGCTATACTTTTAGACGCATTACTTCTGATGACATCGCACAACGGTTATCTTACGTAGCAGAAAAAGAAGGCTTTGGTCTTGATTCTGCGGCGGCTCAGCTTATCGCTGTTCATGCAGATGGTGGTTTGCGTGATGCCTTGAGTATTCTAGACCAATGTGCAGGTATGGCAACGGGCTCTATTACACCGCAAGTGGTGGAAGAGTTAATCGGTCTCGTAAGTAAGGAATGGATTATTCACTTCCTAGATGCTTTGCGCAACGGCGATGGCCCTAAAGTATTATCCTACGTTCACGATGCATTGGCGGAAGGTCGCGATGCGACGCAGATTATGGAAGCCCTCATTCAACATGTGCGTGCCTTGCTCGTTGGTAAGGTGGCTCCTGATGCGGATGAGCTCAAGGTATACGATACCTTTAAGAATGAGTTCCTAGCTCAGGCCAATAGTGTTGATTTCAATGAACTTAACCAATATGTACGCAGTGCTCAATCCATCATGAATGATGCGAAACAAGTGGACAATCCACGAACCATCATCGAAATGGGTCTACTCGTGCTTTGTGCTAAATTAGGCTCTGTTGATGAAAGCTTAGAAGATCGTGTATATGCTCTAGAAAGTGCTGAGCGATCTGAACGAAATGATTTATTGAACCGCATGGCTCAATTGGAACAACGAGGCCCAGCGGCTCCTACACCAGCTTATAGTGCTAATGCATTTGGTCCACCTAGCGGCTATGCGAACAGCTTTGTTCCTGTAGATAATGCTGCTGTACAGAATTCTTCCATGAGTAGTATTCAAAATACTGCTGTTGGCACTGTGCCACCTCCAAGCAGCGTAGGCATGACACCACCGCCTGCGAGTATAGGTATGACGCCTCCACCGATGGGAGCACCAGGTAGTACACCGCCTCCGATGAATGGAGTGGGTATGGCTCCGCCACCAATGGGCGGCGTTGGCATGGCGCCACCACCGAATAATGGAGACCCAGTTTCCCGAAAAAACACGAGAAACCAAGCTAAAGGTCGCGGTAAAAAAGGCATTAGTACACAGGCCATCATTAGTGACCAAATCTTGTCTGCTCAAGAGTATCGCAATGTACAATCCAATGTGATTAAATACTTGAAGGATAGCAATCGCAATATGACCTCTACCGTTATCGGTCAAGGTCAGCTGGTGTACGTAGACCAAAGCAAGGCGGTCATGGCCTTTAAAAATGCATTGCATCTCAATGTAATGACCAATGAAGTGAATTTGGCGGAGGCGGTTGATGCTTTCACCTATACACTGGGCTATGCAGTACATGTAGAAATCGTGGATGCTCTCACGCAAGTTTATAAAGACTATAAAAAGGCTGCTGGTAGCACCACACAACGCCAAGTAAAAGCACCCCAACGACCACAAGAACCGATGGTTGACGTAAAGACGACTTCAGGTGCGGAACCGACACAAATGGATTTAACCAATAATCCGCAAGAGAGTAAGCCTGATTCTGCAGCCGTGGACGCGGCTAAGGCTGCGGCGATGGCATTCTTAGCTAAGAAAACCGGCGGTGCCGTTGCAAATACGGTAGTTAGTGATAGTGCGAATACAACTACAATAGATGCATCAGAAACTGCATTAGGAGCTGGCGTAGAAACAGAGCCAGCATCCAGTGGTGATGTGCCAATTACATCCTTTGATGGTAGTTCTGCGACACAGGTGCCAGATGGTGAAATTTCTATTGAGTCTTTAGCAGGTTCTATAGAAGGGGATGATATTCCGGTTCATTCCTTTGATGATGTGCCTGTAGACGATATGGAGGGTTCTTATGTATCATCCTTAGATGATATGCCACCACATCCATTAGATAGTGTGACTGTTATCAGCGAGGATGGCGAAGTGTTAGAGCGCCCTATGGATAGCGGTGCGCATATCGAGGTTGAAGCTGTCCCAAAGTCTGATGGGGGTGAACCTCGTGAGGGAACCCCATACCAAAGTGATGGAAATACAATGCTTTCACCAGCACCTATTGAAGTAGAAGCAATCGATAGCGTTACGGTGGCTCGAGAATACGCCTGGGATCCAGAGCATATGACAGAAGAGGAACGAAACAATCCTCTCTTGGCGGAAACATTAGAAAAATTATCTGAAGACCATGACATCATAGTCGAGGTTATCGAAGAATAGATAAAAAAGTAATTGTTATATAATAACCTTTGGCCTTGGGGCTATTAGGTGACACATATGTAATAAATCTATGTCATATATTGTTAATGATATGGACTTAGAATATTAGTATAGGACGATGTCCTAAAAGGAGGAAATACAATGTTTGGTAAAGGTATGGGCAATATGACTGGCATGATGAAAAAAGTTCAAAAAATGCAAGCAGATATGAAGAAAATGCAAGAAGAGTTAAAAACTCGTACTGTAGAAGCTTCCGTAGGTGGCGGTGCCGTAACTGTTGTGATGAATGGCGAAAAAATCATCGAATCTTTGAAATTGAACCCAACAGCAGTGGATCCTGAAGATGTAGAAATGTTAGAAGATCTAGTAATGGCTGCGGTAAACGAAGCTAGTAAAAAAGTAGACGACCTCTTGGCTCAAGAAATGGGCAAGGTAACTGGTGGTCTAAACTTGCCAACAGGTTTATTCTAAATGACAAACGCTTTAGAACGGCTCGTAGAACAGCTGCGCCGCTTACCTGGTATCGGTTCTAAGTCGGCTAGACGCTTGGCTTATCATTTGGTAGAAATGCCGAAGGAAGAGGTAGACCGCCTCGTGGAAACTATCGTAGAAGCGAAGGGGGCTACGCGTCACTGTTCTATTTGCTTTAACTTATCAGCTCAAGATCCTTGCGAATTCTGTAGCAATCCAAATCGCGATCAAACGACAATCATGGTTGTTGAAACATCTCGCGATGTCATTGCTATCGAGCGCAGTGGTGATTACAAGGGCTTGTATCATGTATTGGAAGGTGCCTTGTCCCCTATGGAGGGCATCGGTGCTGACGATATTCGCGTAAAAGAATTAATTGCACGCCTTCGCGATGGTGTTGTACAAGAGGTTATCCTCGCGACAGACCCGGATGTCGAAGGGGAAGCAACAGCTCTGTATTTGGCGAGATTATTAAGTCCAAGTGGCATCAAGGTAACGCGAATTGCCCGCGGTGTTCCTGTGGGTGGCGATATCGAATATGCCGATGAATTAACGCTAGGCGGTGCCGTAGTGAACCGTCAAGAAATGAAAGGATAGTAGTATGGGAGCTTTATTAGCATCACCGATTATATCGGCGGTTATTTCCATTGCTGTAGCCTACATTGCTTTCAAAGTAGCATTTTTCACCATTAAACGGGTGGCTATGAATGTTGTGATTGGTGGGTTAACCTACTGGGTATGCGTTCATATACTTAATATTCCAATGGATATTGGGGTGGGTATTTGGGCATTAACAGCAATTTTAGGCCCTATTCCTATGGTCTTAGCTGCTATATATTACGGCATTAAATAACAGGAGGTTTTTATGCTTATCAATCGTGAACAACAACGCGTTATTGATGAAGTGGAACAGAATATCCTCTTGTTAGCGTCCGCTGGGACGGGAAAAACGAATACACTTGCTTATCGGGTGGCTCATCTCATCGAGGGTGGCTATGCGAAGGCGGAGAATATCTTGTGCATGACCTTTACGAACAAGGCCGCAAACGAGATGAAAGGCCGCATTCAATCGCTCGTGGGCAGTCCTGCAAAGGCTGTGGAGGTTAGTACATTCCACAGCTTTTGCTTTTTCATTCTCCAACAAGAGGGCAAGCGCAACGAAACCTTGTACACGGATGTGACCATCTTTGACGAAGAAGACTGCAAGGAACTCTCTGAATCGTACCGTCCTGGTAAATTGCGAGAAATGTCCTTTGCTAATGTTATCTCCATGGTGAAAGAATATCGTTCCTTATATGGCTTTTATTCTGATGATCTCGTAGGTGACTACAAGCGGACAATCGAACGCTTACAGAAGGAACAGCGCGAAGCCATTGAGCAGCAATTCTCTAGCTTTGGTAATGTCCTCTACAGTGAACTCCATGATTTCTTGAACCATGGTCACGAATGGATTGCTGCGTATGATGAAAGCTTAGCTTCCGTGTACGGCCTAGATTTTACAGACCTCATCTGCGGTGTTCATCGCCTATTCCAAGACCCTGTAGTTCGCGAGCGCTGGCGCAGTCGTTACAGCTATATCTCTGTAGATGAAATGCAAGATACAGGCGTACTGGAGTACAAGGTTCTAGAAATGCTGTGGGAAGGTAATCACGTGCTACTATGTGGCGACTATTTCCAAACGATTTACGAATGGCGTGGCTCCGATCCGTTCCGCTTGCTCAAGCAATTTGATGCGGATTTCAAGCCTTTAAAAATTATCTTCTACGAAAACTATCGTTCTAATTGGACACTCTTTACGATGGCTTTCAAAACCTTACAAAATATGTTCCCTGACCTGGTTGGGTCTATTTACACTGAATTGCCTCGTGCCAATAGTGAAAGCAAGGGTAAGCCTGTTCTCATTAAAGGTTGTAAAAATAGCTACCTTGAGGGCCGCTATATCTACGAAGCTATCTGCGCATTACCGAAGGATGCTAATATCGGCGTTCTCGTGAGGGATAATAAAAAGGCACAGCAGCTAAGTGATTCTTTTGAACGTCTTAACGGCGAACGACCTGAAGAGGAGCGCCGTCACTTCATGATTATCGACGAGTTCAAATTCTTTAGACGTCAAGAAATCAAAGACGTTATGGCTTACTTTAAACTGCTTATGAACCCGAATGACTCCGTCAGCGCTAAGCGCATTATAAAACGTTATGTTGCTGGCATCGGTGACGCTCGTATCGCTGCGATTGAAAGCCCTGAGACGCGTCAAGTAGGTTTAAAATTGACGGATTTCATGGATATGCCTATCTTTGAGGCGGAGCCTTATGCAAAGCTCGTAAGTGGGCTCGAACAGCATGAAGTAGTTGTTTATGACGTGGAGAGCACCGGTACAGATACGGCTCAAGACCGCATCATTCAAATTGCGGCCATTCGCATCGATGAAAATGGACAGGTCTTAGAGACCTTTGAACGCTTTATCAATCCTGGTGTACCTGTTGGTCAATCCGAAGAGGTACACGGCTTCTCCGATGCGTATTTACAAGAGCACGGCGAAGAGCCAACTGTAGTGTTACAAGCCTTTAAGGAATTCTCCAAGAATGCTATTATTATAGGTCATAATGTAAACTATGATGTAAGCATCTTTACGAATGAATTGGCGCGCCATAACTTAGGTAATCCCGAGTTCAAGGCCATTTATGATACCCTCGATATCTACCGTCGTTTCTACCCTAATTTGCCAAATCATAAATTGGGTTTTCTGGCCTCTACATTCCCTATAAACCACGTCCCGACTCATAATGCGATGGACGATATTTTAGCCACTGCACAGCTTTTAATCTATGCGGTGAAAGAAAATATCGTACCAACTACAACGGGTCGTATGGTAGCTATTAACAAATATAAGGCAGCTTTCACCAATATCGCCTCTCAAATGGCGACCTTGCGTAGAAAAGCCTATACGGAGATGCCAACGAAATTATTGGCGTACATCATGAATCAAATGGGGGTTCTAGAATACTACAAATCTCATGGAGAAGCTGCTAAAGTAGAGTATATACGTGATTTATATCGCATCATGGAAAAACTAGATGCGGCTTATGAAGGGCCAGCAGGACTAGCGCGGTTAAATCAAATTTTGCAGCTCGCAGCTCTCACGGCGGGCGAGCCTGCACAACAGGTGCGAAACGAAGACCGCATTCCTATCATTACTATTCATCAAGCAAAGGGGAGCGAGTTCGATTACGTATTCTTAGCGGGACTCAACGAAGGTATGTTCCCAAGTCCCTTTGCCATTGCAGAAGGTCGTGATGATGAAGAAAAGCGCTTGTTCTATGTGGCCATCACTCGACCTAAACAAGAATTGGCCATTACCTTTGAACAGACGAGTATAAGAGGTCGAGCGGTTCAACCAAGCTCGCTACTCAACTATATGCCACGAGACCCTGATCTCGTAGAAAGGAGATACTAATGGCGCGAAAAACACATCGTCCTGACGATATTCTGTGGACCGTGACCGCTGCAGATATAGACGCTGTGCTTAGTCAGAAATATGCAAGACAAAAGCTAATAGGTAATGGACAAGATATATCACGTAAAAATCGAGATATATCGAGTAGCAATCAAGACATGTCAAGTGGTGATCTAGAACATACTGGCGAAGCATGTGATATTTCACTCGGTGAAGTGTTAGATACTAAATATCCTCGAAAGTCCTTAGCTAAACTCTTTGAAGAGAAATTAATCCATATTAATGGGCATAAGGCTACATCAAAGGATGTAATTTCCGTAGACGATGAGATCTGGATTGCTATGGCAAAGGAAAAAATAGATCACGACCCTATCGAAATGGACTTACGCATTCTGTATGAAGATACTGATCTCCTTATTGTGGATAAACCAAGTGGTGTGACGGTAAACTCTAAAGACCAAATATCCCTTGCCAATGGGGTGGCGTACTATTTTAAAGAACATGGTATCAAGCGAAAGGTACGTTTCTTGAACCGTCTCGACAGAGATACGACGGGCTGCATTGTCATTGCAAAAAGTGGGTTAGCACAAAGTATTTATCAACAGCAAATGGATGATAATACCTTTGAAAAGTGGTATATGGCGACTGTGGAAGGCATTGTAGAAGCCGATGAAGATTCTTTGGTATTTCCTATGGAACGCAGTGCTGATGGGGTTCATTACGAAGTGAATCCTAAGGGAAAAGAGACTCGTACAGATTTTTCCGTCCTATGTAGACATTCTTCCCAGCCTGTGGATAACTCTGTGAATAAGTCTGAAAATTCTGTGGATATAGGACTAAAAAATGTGGATATAGAATTAGTAGATGTGGATAAAAATAATCCAAATGTGGACAAAACTGTGTATAAGTCCAATAAATGTGGATATACTGAGGTTTTAGTTCGTTTGTACACAGGGAAAACACATCAAATTCGAGTAGCTTTCAGCCATTTAGGGCACCCTCTTGTAGGAGATACATTATACGGTGCACAACCTACGGGACAGCCATTCCAATTGCGCGCTCAAAAGGTAGTATTTACACACATTCGCACAGGAGAGCATATTACGGTTATGGCATAATCTGATCTGGTTAACTCGTTACGTAATACAAAATACTAGTTTGTTAGTCATAAGTTTGTACTATACATTGTGAAGTCACAATACATCAAAGTTCCTAATTGAGAAATGAGAATTATTGATAATTCAGTAAAATCAATAAGTTTAAAAATATTTTTCAAGAAAAATAATGACAAATGATAATCGATAAGCTATAATATAAATAGGAGCAAATCGATATAGTTCAATTTAAGAACTATAAATCAGAATGTAAGAGGTGTAGTATGATTTTACAAGATAATGGTGCAGCACGTAATCGGGGGATTACGCTTGCCAGTATAAAAGGCATTATAGGTAATGTCGTTCTCGTTATTTTTAAAATGATTGTGGGCCTTGCGTCTAATTCTATCGCCATCATCCTTGATGCAGTAAATAACTTAACAGATGTATTGTCCTCTGTATTAACTATTGTGGGTACGAAATTAGCCGCCAAAGGGGCTGATAAGGAGCATCCATTTGGTCATGGTCGTATAGAATATATGACTACTATGGCCATAGCTTTCATCATTCTCGGTGCAGGTATTGGATCCCTTAAGGAATCTGTGGATAAAATTATCCACCCTGAGGTATCTACATTTGATATTCCAGGTCTTGTTATCATCGCTGTTGCCATCGTGGTGAAAGTAGTGATGGGCCGTTACATCAAGGCACAAGGAGAAAAATATAAATCCGATGCGCTCGTAGCATCTGGTATAGATGCCCTTTTTGATGCGGTGATTACCTTTGCTACATTGGTATCTGCAGGCTTAGTATTTTTCTTTAACTTTGATATTCAAGGTTATGTGGGCGCTGTTATTTCTGTTTTGATTTTAAAAGCGGCGTATGATATTTTACGTGAAATGTATAACCATTTGCTCGGTGTTCGGGCAGATGATAATTTAATCCGTAATATTAAAGAAACTATCGCACAGCATCCGAATGTGGGTGGTGTATATGACTTGGTATTAAATAGCTATGGTCCGGGAGAAACAATTGGTTCCGTTCATATTTCTGTACCAGATTCTATGACAATGGCAGAAGTTCATCCATTAACAAAGGGCATTGCGGTTCATCTTTATAAAAAGTTTGGCATCAATATGACCGTTGGTGTATATGCTGAAAATAAACCAAGTGTAGAAGTACTTGAAATTAGAAAAGCTCTTGATCAAGTTATTAGTTTATATACACATGTAGTACAAGTACATGCCTTCTACGTACAAGAAGAAAAGAAGGTTATCTACTACGATATTATCTTTGACTTTGACGAAGAAGATCCACATGGTACATTGGAAAAAATCAAGGCAGAAATGCAAAAACGTTACCCTGACTATACACAATTCGCTATTGTGGATACGGATTTTAGTAACTAGTTTAGTAATATTGATTTTAGATATCTAAGCGAATAGAAACTTCTAAGTATATCTCTTTACTATATGGGATAATTTCATAACTAATATTATAAAATTAAAGGCTTTTACCAGTAATTGACCGAATATAATCGGTCAAGAATCGGTAGAAGCCTTTTCTTTTATTAATCGATAGATTTAGTTATACTATAGGTAAGAGAGGTGGTCCTATGTTGCAATGGATAAAGAAACATTATATTGTAAGTTTTTTAATTATCCTTATTCTTATTTTGTGTGCCTTACACCTCAGTGGTACGAGAAATGAGAAATGTATTTTACCAAAACAAGGGATAATTTTAGAAAAGGATATTACAGTTGATATTAATCGTAATCCTAATGCAATCTTAACAGTTATAAATGCAAGTAATTACTCTGAGTCTTATGCCATTGATGTATTACCTATTATGAAAAAATATAACTGTTATATTTTTGATTATCTTATCGTTAACGATGAATTATATCTGCTTGCACGCTCTAATGATACTATTTCTAATATGAATTTGTATCCGCTTTTGATTTTGAGGGTCACTGATACATCTTTGACTGCTAATGTTATAGGATATGATTTTGATAAGTTTTCTGCTTCCTTAGACTATATCAATGGTAATATTATAGCCTCTAATAGGGAGGGAAAATATATTTTAGATGCTACTTTATCTGCTACTAAAATAGTTGATACAGATCCACGTTTGGTTCAACAAAAGAAAGTAAGTAAACATGGTATTAAAAATGATAAAGTAATATTAGATTCTCTTATTCCTAGAGAATTATATATAAATGGTAAGGTAGGAGATACTTATTTACTAACAGTTACTTCTCTTATATATGCGAAACCAAATATGAATTTACCTTTTGAGTTTTTTAAAGCAGAACAGTATTATGGTATTCCTATATATGAAAATATGATGTTGTTTTGGAATGTTAAGACTAATAGAATGGAAAGTTATGATAATCTAAAGTCTATAACTTCTTTCAATATAAAATATATGGATATGAATTATAATACTGAACTTTTCGAACAATGGAATCAAATAATTAAGAATGTAAATACTGAAAAATCAAATTAACTTGATAATATATAGTTGAATGAATATAATATATTGTATAAAATGTAATTTGTGTTGATAAATTCTCTAAGGAGAGATGGAATGAAAAAAATTGCTCTTACCTCATTAGCTGTAATGGCGGTTGTTGGCGTGTTTGCGATTCAGCCTGTAGATGCAAAAAAGGTAGAACAAGATCCAGTAATGACACCTATTGAAATGCCTATGAATGATGAAATTCAACAGGTTAATGGTGTATCTAAGTCTACTAATCAAGAAACACGACGTTTGTCTAATAATTTAGCACAAGCTACAAAAATGATGATTAAGAAGAATTGGAAGATTATTTATATTAAAGCAGTCCCTGCGGGGGATAAGGATGCTGTGCGCTTCTATTACAAAGATAATAGAGGGCAAGTATATAATGGTCAAATCATTAGAAATACAGGCCTATCCAAGGGTAAATATAAGGCTGGTTCTTTACGTCAAATAGAGGCATTGCAAGAATTAGTTAACCATTTGCAACAGAATGGTCAAGAAGTACCATCCTCTATTGATATCATCATCACTCAAGAAGGCTATCGCATTAAGACTATCTTTAATTACAATGAAAATATAAATAATCTACCAGCGTATCAACAACAATATGAACAAGAAAACTTCCCGACTATGAAGTAATAGAAAAGCCCGTGCTATGCACGGGCTTTTGTTAGATTACGTAATCATCGGAATCGTCTTTTTTAGGTTTTTTGTAAATTTCTTTTACACCAGCCATTTCAATGAGTTCTTCTCCAAGCGCATCTTCATCGTCCGTGTTGAGCATGGAGTAGAAGGCCCAAAGAATGATGAACCAAATTGGTGTGAACAAGAGGGCAATTCGCGTATCTTCATTTAAGGCTAGAATGGCTAGAACAAAAACAAAGAAAGCTAGGATAATGTAATTCATTACAGGGTATAGAGGCATTTTGAATTTAGATTGTGCTGCTAGTTCAGGATTTTTCTTACGATATTTGAGGTGACAAATAACCATCATGGCCCAAATAAAGATAAAGCAGAACGTGGAGATTGATGTAATCATAACGAATACTGCTTCAGGCATTACGTAGTTGAGTACAACTGTAATCAATAATACGGCTGCCGAGAAAATCGTTGCTTGGTATGGCACACTGCTGTGCGTCAAGCGACGCATTGAGCTTGGTGCATGACCGCGTTTTGCCAAGGCATAAATCATACGGCCTGTACTGAAGATACCAGAGTTTGTAGCAGAGGCTGCAGAAGTAAGAACAACGAAGTTTACGATACCTGCGGCGGCTGTAATGCCAACGGCGGTAAACACCGCTACAAATGGACTTGCAGCAGGGTTAACGGCAGTCCAAGGGTAAATACTCATGATAATGGCTAAAGAGCCTACATAGAATAAAATAATACGCAATGGGATATTGTTTATGGCCATTGGGATAACCTTTTCAGGATCTTCTGTTTCGCCAGCCGTTAAACCTACGAGTTCTATGCCTGTGAAAGCAAATACAACCATTTGGAATGATAGGATAAAGCCCATCGTTCCATTCGGAAACCATCCTCCGTAATTCCACATATTGCTAAAGGCGGCGACGCCAGCATCTGTGGTGAAACCAGTAACAATCATGATGATACCGATAATGATAAGAGAGATAATAGCAATTACCTTAATCAAGGCAAACCAGAATTCCATTTCGCCAAAATATTTTACAGCTGTCAAGTTCATTAACAGCAAGGCGACTAGAACAAGTAAGGCTGGTATCCATTGAGGAAGCCACGGTATCCAGTATTGCATGTAGAGGCCTACGGCTGTCAAATCCGCCATGGCTAGTGAAAGCCAGCAGAACCAGTATGTCCATCCCGTGATAAAGGCTGCTCGATCCCCTAAGTAATCTTCTACAAAGTCGATAAAAGAGTGGTGATTTAGGTTAGATAACAATAACTCGCCTAGTGCTCTCATAATAAAGAAGCACATAACACCTGTTATTAGGTAGGCGAATATGATGGATGGACCAGCCAAGTGAATGGCGCGACCGGAGCCTAAGAATAGGCCTGTACCAATAGCACCGCCGATGGCGAGCAGCTGTACATGCCGGTTCTTAAGACCCCGTTTTAACTGATGCGTATCAGACATAATAAAGACCTCTTTTCTACAAACTATCTATAAATATAAAGGCTATGGATTACCATAGCTTTAACAATCTATAGAATCTTTAAAACTATTTTTTTATAATACAGTATCTATCCTAAAAAGTCAAATGTATTTTTACAGTAGACAAAAGGTCTGATGATTTTCTGATGAGAGTATACCCTTATATTGATAAACTCATAGAATATCTTTTTTATGAAGTTAATTGACGAATAATATAAAATAATTTATAATAAGTACACTTATAATAAAACACTAATAAAAAAGGAGGATATAAAATGGAATTTAGTTTTAGTTTGAACATAAAAGCGCCAAAAGAAGCTGTGTGGGCGTACTATGCGAATATCGAAAAATGGTATGACTGGGAAGAGGATCTAAAAAATATTACATTAAACGGTAAATTTGAGACCGGTTCATGTGGTACAATGGAGCTTGAAGGCATGCCGCCTATGGAATATCAGCTTACTCTTGTAAAACCTTTTGAAGAGTTTTGGGATAAGACTGAAACTCCATTTGGTGCTATTCTTTTCGGACATCAAATAATTGATAATCATGACGGAAGTGTAAATGTAAAGCATACTGTAAGCTTAGAAAGTGAAGATAATCAACATTTGGAATTTTTAAGTCAAGTTTTTTCGGATGTTCCTCAATCTATATTTATTCTAAAAAATTGTTTAGAAAGATAAGGTGATTGCTGTTTGTTTACATCAAAATATAAAGACAATTCAGAAAAATCAACAGGATTATTGTTCATGAGGGTGTACAATAAATGGCATTTTACTATAAAACAAGCGTTAAAAGAGTTGAACTTAACACATCCTCAATTTGTTGTTTTAGCGTCTCTTGCTTATCTATCACAACATGATAACGAAGTTACACAAGTTATGATTTCAAAACTTTCAGGGATAGATGTTATGACGGTATCTCAAATATTGAGCTTATTGGAAAAACGTGGTTTTGTAGAGCGAAAAGAGCACTCTAGAGATACACGTGCGAAAGCTGTTCTTTTAAATGAAAAGGGTAGTGCAATATTACAAAAGGCAGTCCCATTAGTTGAAGAGATTGATGAAATCTTTTTCGGAAAGCTGAATAGTGATGAGGCTCAATTTAAACATCTTCTTGGCAGATTACATGAAGCGTAATGTGTATCAATTTTCCGATTCTTGTGGAGGCTATTATGAGACGTCAAGATCGTATGGTTACAAATATAGATGAAATTAAAGATATTTTAAACAGCACGCGTATCATTCACCTAGGCATGATAGATGGTGATTACCCTTACGTGGTACCTTTGCATTTCGGCTATGAATTTATAGATGATGTACTTCATATTTTTGTGCATGGATATCATGAGGGGAAGAAGTTTAGTTTGATTCAAGCGAATCCTCATGTATTTATCGAAATTGATGGTGATGATGAGGCTCTCGTTTCAGGTGGAGATATTCCTTGTAAATATAGTTCAGTCTATTCCAGTGTAATGGGCCGAGGAGAGGCTGCTTATTTAGAGAATATTGATGAAAAAGCTCATGGTTTACAGGTGTTGATGAATCATCAGACTGGTCGAGAATTTACCTTTAGTGATGCCATGGTAAACTCTGTGGGCGTAGTTCGAATTAAAGTTGTAGGCTATACCGCAAAGAGACGAAGACAGCTTGAACAAGATATTATTATGCCTCCATTAAATAAATAATGACAAAACATCCTATTGAACTCTATTGTAATATAGCGTTTAGTAGGATGTTTTATTATGTATAACTAGTTAGAATTAAAGCAGCTAATGGCTCATAACTATACTTTCACAATAGGAAAGATAAAAGTTTTATGAAGTAGCTAGGGCAACAGAATAGGTGGCATGTTTTTGATATAAATAAGAAAATATATCATTATATGTGTAAAGTATATCAAGTTTTTATAAAAGGAGAGATCATGAAGAAGCTTATATATAAGTCCGTTTTAGCTGCTATGGCTGTAGGATTATTGTGTGCAGGATATGTTTCAGCTGATGTTGTTAATGATTCAATATCTACCGATAATGTTGGGGTTTCCGCTGCCGTTACATTTGATATGCCTAGAGTTCATCCTGATTCAGCAATTAAAGCATTACCAAGAAAGACTTTATTAGAGTGGCCTATGAAAACGCAAGAAGGGGCTCGTAATTGGAAAGGAATAGTAGAAGCTGCACAGCAACTGCCGTATGAGGTCAAGGCGCCTAGCTATATACCTTATGGTTATCAGCTCTATACAGCGCGTCAAGATCAAAATGATGTATTAGAGGTTGTATATTATAAAAAAGGTGTGACTATCTATCGGGATGGGAAAAAATATATAGATAGTATTATGGCATATAGAATGGGATATTCCTTAGATATCGTAAGAGATACACCATATGTTCCATCTGAGTACGGCGATATTGAATGGTCTAAATCAGGTGATTCTGGTGATGTTTATTTTACAGGTAATCCTGAAACACATATGGTTCGCAGCATTTCGTGGACGAAGGATGGGATGGCTTATTCTCTATTCTTCTTAGAACGGGTGAAAGAGGCTGATGCGGAATTCTATAAGGAGCATGTGGTACCGTTGAAAAGTATTGATAGCTCTCGTTATGAACTAGTTGGTAATTATCCGATAACACCGATTAAACTTAAAACTATTGAAGAAATAAAAGAGGAACATGTAGTGCCTATGAAAGCATAGACTGGTGTGATTTATTAATGGTACGTAATACTCTTGAAAGTCAGTGATCTGAGTTAAAAAATGTAATAGATAAATGATTACTTCGGTAATATATACTTATAAATATCTAAATTTAGAGAGAGCAGAAATTATGAGATTGAAAATAACAAAATCATTATTAGCCATGGTAATATTAGCTACCGTGATAGGCAGCTTTGGAGTACAATCAGTTAGTGCGTTATCTCCTTTAGTGGATGAAAATGGACATACAGTTACCACTGATACAGTGGAAAAGAATAAAGAACTAATGAATCGCTATCGGTGGTATGATCAACTTGATAATGGTGATATCCTAGAGCGTAATATTGAGGCAACTACTAATTATTTTGGATATGATTTACAGATTCCATCTTACATGCCTGAAGATTATGCAGTACGTGATGTAAAGTCAAGAGATCATGACGTATTAGAAATCGTGTATACGGAAACGGGCCATAATGGAGAATATGGTCAGAAATTAACCTTCTCTAATACAGATATTGTGTATCGCATGGGGTGGGCTATCGATACCGTGGTAAAGCCTATATTGGAAAAGACAAAATACAATGCTGATGATGCCGTTAGCTTTACTACCCCTAATGGAGTCCCTGTACATACTTTAGGCTCTAGCAACGACTCTGTTCAAATTGCTTATTGGGAAAAAGATAATAAAGTATATATGCTCTACTTTGCCTCTACAAGAAACCAAAACTTTGTAAGCAAAATTGTAGACTCTGTAGGGCCTCTTACTAACGTAGCCGCTGATGATACTCGATTACGTGGTGAACGCAATGATAAGCAACATGTTGAAGAAAACGATGCGCAAAGTGTTAAACAAAATGGTGAACAAGATAGACCTCATTTTGAAACTATTGGTTTGCCACTGCGTACACATACGAATTCTGAGTGGCCTATACTTACGAGTAAATCCATCGGCTTACCTAGCGGTGTAATTGATGCATCTCGTAAGCTGTCCTATAACGTATCTGTACCAAGTTACTTGCCTCTTGGCTATACATACTATGCTACACATTTTTATGATAATGATGTATTAGAAACTGTATATTGGAAGGAAGGTCAAGAATATCAAGAACGCAGCGGACGTTGGGTAAATCATACGATGGTCTTTCGCATGAGCTACTCTATGGATACGGTATGGCCTGAAGAATATGTTCCAATAGAATATCATGACGTACAGTGGATTGACTCTACCCCAACAGGTGATGTGCAGTATACAGGTGATGTAAATAATGGCTTAGTTCGCAGTATTACTTGGTACAAGGATAATATGGCATATTTCTTGTTCTTCCAAGTGCCTGTGAAAGCATCTGAAGCAGAGTTTTATAAAGATCATGTAGTACCATTAAAAGATATTGATCCAAGTCGTACAGACTTAATCGGTGTAAAAACAATTCGTTAATACTAAACACTAATAAGACTCTATAGCACGATTCAGTAATGCCATACGATGTTAGCGTTTAGTAAAAGAGTACATAATAAAAAGAACCTATCTCCTAGATATTAGGGTAATATCTTTGGAGATAGGTTCTTTTAGTGGATGTAATTTACATATATTTTGTTCTTAGGTATTAGTGATTTTATAGCTATCGAATATAAAGTAGCTTTCACTAATAGCATAATCATGGGCATACATTAATTAGAAGAATACATAACGGATGATAACAAGTAGTGCTAATACGTACATAATCCAGTTAACTTCTTTTGCACGACCCGCAATGATTTTGAGTAGAGGGTATGCAATGAGACCTGCAGAGATACCGTTAGCGATGCTGTATGTGAACGGCATCAATACGATAACGAGGAATGCAGAGAAGCCTTCTGTCCAATCATCGAAGTCAATATTGCGAATGGCACCTAACATGAGGGCACCTACGATGATAAGAACAGGAGATGTGGCTGCATTTGGAACCAAGGATACCAATGGAGCCAAGAATAAGCAAATTAAGAAAAGTACGCCTGTTGTGACAGCTGTTAAACCTGTACGGCCACCAGCCCCTACACCTGCCGCACTTTCAACGAAAGCCGTAATTGTAGAAGTACCGAGCAATGCACCGGCACTAACACCGATAGCATCTACGGTCATGGCTTTACCAAGACCGGGGAATTTACCAGATTTAGGATCTGCGATTTTCGCCTCTGTAGCGGTACCAATCAAAGTGCCCATAGAGTCGAATAATTCTACAAATGTGAAGGAGAAGATAATCGTAATCAAGCCCATGTGAAGAGCACCAGGAATATCTAATTGCAAGAATGCTGCTTTGGAGAAATCAGGAACGGCTAATACGGTGAAGTTCTCAGGCATTGTGGAAAGGCCTGTCGCATAGGAGATGATTGTTGTTACTAAAACGCCGATCAAGAGCGAACCTTGAATTTTGCGAGCCATCAATAAAGCTGTAAAGATGAGGCTAAATAGTGCCAACAATGTTTCACCACTGTGCAAATTACCGAGCGTTAAAAGAGCCTCAGATGCTGGAGGAACTAGATTACCATGTGTCTGTACGACTTGACCCAAGGAGTTTGGAGACAAACTTATGGAGATAGCCATCAAGCCGGATAACTTTAAACCGATGATAGAAATGAAAAGACCAATACCAACGGTAATGGCAATTTTCATGGAGGCTGGGATACCTTCAACGATCATTTGTCGTATTGATGTCAATGTTAATACGAGGAAAACGAGACCAGAAATGAATACCGCACCTAATGCTGTTTGCCAAGATACGCCCATACCGAGAACTACGGTAAAGGAGTAAAATGCCAAGAGGCCAACCCCTGGAGCGAGAGCAATTGGGTAGTTTACGAATAAACCCATAGCAATCGTCACAAGACCTCCACCTAAGGCTGTGGCAATGAGGACCGCATCCTTATCCATACCTGCAAGACTAAGAATGTTTGGCGCCAAGAATAGGATGTACGCCATCGTGATAAACGTAGTGATACCTGCTAAAATTTCTGTTTTAACGGTTGTACCACGTTCACTGAGTTGAAATAATTTATCTAACATTAGATAAAATCCTCCCTATATGAAATTAAAATCATACCTAAATAAAGATATTTCGATATATGTATAGTGTATCATATTTCCCACCATTTTTTGTATGAATTTGTGATATACTATTAATATATTATGAATGATATAGAGGTTAACTTATGAAAATATCTACAAAGGGGCGTTATGCCTTACGGATATTGGCGGATATTGCAGAACATGGGGTAGAAAAAAATGTACCGATTCGTGAGATCGCAGAACGCCAAGGATTTTCCGATAAATACTTAGAGGGGATTGTATCTCGTCTATCCTCCGCGGGCCTCGTTAAAAGTGGACGTGGCAAATACGGTGGATATCGTTTGGTGAAAGATCCATCTGAATACAATGTATATGAAATTTTATATGCCGCAGAGGACTCCATTGCTCTCGTGTCTTGTTTAGAAGATGATGTAGAACCGTGTCCTATGTTTAATGACTGCTTGACAGCTCCATTGTGGCAGTATTTACAAGATGAGTTCCGACATGTTATGGAACATGTTTCCTTGCAAGATGTAATGGATCACAAATTTCCAACGGAATAATTGATAGCTTTTAAAGTTTTTGTATGAGCAATTTTTGCGAATTACTACATTGTATAGCTATCTTTTAAGTTAGTTTTTATGGAAAGAGTCGCGTTTCGTATGCGGCTCTTCTTTATATATGAAATTAAAATGTAAAAACATTTTATGAATAGTAACATAGATTGAAATCTAAGTAGAACTGTAATTTAAAGTGATTTATGTGTATATTAGTTTATCTAAACGATTTTATGCGGAAGGGAGGATACCATGAGTACAAGTGTATATGATGCTCGAGGTGGCATGCGCAACGTGTGGATTATCACAGCTAGTATGACGGTGTTAGCCATATGTTATACAATGATAATTCCTTTTTTGCCTATATATCTGTTGGAACTCGGTGTTCCTAAGGATGATGTGGCACTTTGGTCAGGCCTCGTCTTTGGTATTACATTCCTAATCGCTGGCATTATGGCGCCAATTTGGGGGAAAATTGCAGATAACAAGGGCAAGAAACGGATGGCTCTACGAGCTGGTTTCGCAATTGCCTTTTGTTATGTTCTCATCGGTATGGTAACGGATCAGTACCAATTGTTGATGGGCCGTGCTTTAGTAGGTTTTGCTAATGGCTTTTATCCTGCGGCGATGACCATGGTCTCCCTCAGTGTGGATGAAAAACAGGTAGGCCGTGCCCTCGGCATATTCCAAACAGGTCTAATTTTAGGTAATGTCGTCGGTCCATTTTTGGGCGGTGCCGTTGAAAGTGTTGTAGGTATGCGTCCTGTGTTTTATATTTCAGGTATAGCCGTATTCATTGCTACTTTGGCAGTATTGTTCCTTGTAAAAGAACCAAAGCTAAATGTAGAAAATATAGCTTCTAATGAACAGTCCTCAAAACCGGTAAAATCTACATCTTTACGAGAGGATTTTAAAGTAGTTCAAGAACAACCTGTATTAGTAAGACTTTTATGGATTTTCTTCTTTATGCAATGTGTGATCATGATGCTACAGCCTATCTTGGCGCTTTATGTAGGTGATATGCAAGGCACTATGGAAGGGGCTGCTATCATTTCGGGTACAATTCTTAGTATCGGTGGTTTAGCTGGTTCTTTAACGACTAACTTATGGGTGCGCCTTGGTGAGCACCGTGGCTACTTTAGAACCATTTCCTACTGTATGCTTGGTAGTGGTGTTGTTCTCTTACTTCAAAGTTTACCAGTAGGTATTTGGTGGTTTGGTGTACTACAAGTGCTAATTGGTTCTTGTATTGTGGGCATCAACCCATCTTTGAGTGCAGCCGTAACTCTCAATACGGATCCAAGCTTTAGAGGTCGCATGTTTGGTATGACGACGACAGCTCAACAATTTGGTTCTATGGTAGGGCCTGTGTTCGCAAGTATTGTATCTACCTACATTGGGATATCCTATGTATTTAGTATTACAGGTTTGTTATTACTCTATATGGGATTCCAATCACGGAAACTATCCGTGCGACATGATATAACAAAAAATGACATTAATCGTTAATCTAAGAATACTGTTTTAGTGCATAATAACAGGCTTTCATACACTTTTAGTGAATAGCAATCCAATATGGGTGGATTGATTGCTTTTACAAAAATATTGGTATATAGTTAGTTTAAGGTAAGTCATTAGTCTCACCGTGTGGGACAGAAAGGAGTTATTATGGTCCGTATCGGTCATACTGTACTCGGCGAAAAGTGTACAAAAATATGTGTGCCTATTGTGGGCACAACAATGAAAGAAATTCTAGATGCCACTGCGGTAGCATGTAATACACCGTGTCACGTCGTGGAGCTACGCATTGACTATTATGAGCGGGCCCACTCCATTGACGCTATCATTGAATTATTAATGCTCATCAAGCCACAACTGAAAGGTCGTGGGTTGCTCTTTACATGGCGTACAAAAGGTGAAGGTGGGGAAAGAACGATTTCCACACAAGATTACTTTACAATGCTAGAACGTTTGATTCCTACCGGATTGGTGGATGCTATTGATATTGAGTTATTCTTTGATCAAGATAGAATGCTTAAAACGATAGAGTTTGCTAAGGTTCATGGAATCACTATTATCATGAGTAACCATGATTTCCATGGTACGCCGAGTCGTGAAGTCATTGTAAATCGGCTCATTCAAATGAAAGAGTTCTTAGCGGATGTGCCAAAGATTGCCGTTATGCCTCACACAACTGGTGATGTATTGACGCTCCTTGAAGCAACAGCCGAAGTAAAGGCTTTGTATCCTTCGGATCCAATTATTACGATGGCAATGGGAGAACTAGGTGCTGTTACACGCACTGCAGGTGCTCTATTTGGAAATGCCATGACCTTTGCCTCTGCTGGCAAAGCATCGGCGCCAGGGCAAATCGATGTACATGCTTTAAAACGAATTCTAGATACCATCGACGTAGATGGCGTATTTGATGAACAACAACATAAACGGGTAAAAGTACATTAAAAAAGTCGGCGAAAGCCGACTTTTTTATATGTTTTGTATTTCTTGTAGTATATTTATTTTTGAAGGGTGAATATAAAAAATATATATGTTTTTATTAATGACTTTATATAGAAATACAGATGTAAATGCTCTTACTTCTAAAGATGTAGAAGCCCTTACTTATATAGAGGAAACAATCTTATAAATACCGTTATATAAACTCTTACAATAAGTTTGATTCAAAGTCTTCGAGAATAGCTGCCACTGTTTCTGGTGCATTGCGATTATGTTCCACGATGCATTGTGCAAAGCTTTCATACATTGGAGTGCGAGTTTCTTCGAGTTCACGTAAACGTCCTATGCCGCCACTAGATAGAACACGACCTGAAGTAGATAGTTTTTCTACAGGTTGTGTTAATTGGTAAATACGTCCATTTTGGCGCAGATGTGCATAGTTTTTAGGTACTGTTACACAGCCGCCACCAGTGGAGATGACAAGTCCTGTTTGGGTGCCTAGTTTTGCAATCATTTCTGCCTCTTTTTCACGGAACGCAGCCTCCCCTTGTTCTGTAATATAGGTAGAAACATTGCCAATTTCTTTTTCCAGCTCGTGATCCACATCAAACCAAGTACGGCCCATCTCTTTACCGATTGCTCTGCCTACTGTTGTTTTTCCAACACCAGGCATACCGATGAGGATAATATTTTCCTTTTCACGGCGCACATCTCGCAAGATTTGTTCTATCTCTTTCGTACCAAAGCTTTCACCTTGAAAATGATTAGCCGCCTCAACACCTTGTGCTACGAGGAAAGGTAGACCATCACAGTACGGAATATTCATCATTTCTGCTTGTAAAAGCAAAACTGTACGGCGCGGATTGTAGATGAGATCCACAACACCTTCTAATTTAGAAAATTGCATAATATCTATGAGGTTAGCTGGATTATGCGGATACATACCAATAGGTGTGCAGTTAATAATAATTTGTGCTGTTTCGTAGTAATTAGGTGCATCAGTATAGAGCGGAGCTGTTTTACGAGATAGATGCGTGATGCTCTTAGCACCTAGATCTTCAAGAGCCACGTGAACCGTAGCAGAGGAGGCACCATCGCCAAGGATGATACATTCTTTACCGGATACATCGATGCCAGCGTGTTTTAGAGTAAATACAAATCCATCGTAGTCTGTATTGTAACCGTGCCATTTGCCGTCTTTACGGACCATCGTGTTTACACAGCCAATGCGTTCTGCGCGAGGGTCTACTACATCGCAAGCTTCAAGGGCGTTAACCTTGTAAGGGAAGGTAATATTAATACCTTGTAATTCTTGGTCTGCAAAGAACTCTTGCAGTTGGCTCGGTTCTCGTTCAAATAATTCATAATTAGTATTTCCCAAAGCATTGTGGATGCGTGGGGAAAAGCTATGGCCCAACGTACGGCCAAGTAAACCAAATTTCATAGGACCTCCTAGGTCAATATACACAAAATGGCTAATAGGCTGTCACCTATTAGCCATTGGAGTTTTAAAACTATATCCATTGTACTATATATGCCATTAATAAGCACTACCATAGAGGAAAATATCAATTTTCAGGATAATTACCGAGCAAGCGGAATTTATCTTGCGATGCGTGGAGCTCTGCCAATACGGAAAGTACTTTTGGATCTGCCAAGGATGCTTCTAAATCGAGGTAGAACAAGAATTCAAAGTTATGTCCTACGATCGGACGGGACTCGAGTTTTGTAAGGTTCACACCGATATTAGCAAACTTGGTGAGCAATGTACCAAGCCCGCCTGGAGCATGACTTGCAGTCGTTACTACTGAGATTTTATTGGCTCCTGGGTATACGTGGAAATCCTTACTAATGCAGATAAAGCGCGTATAGTTGTTATCGCTATTTTGGATATTTCTCAATAATGGAGACAAATTATATAGGTCTGCACATTGAGGTGCTGCGATAGCCGCTACTCCAGGGTCATCACTAGCTGCTACGAGCTGTGCAGCTCGAGCTGTATTGTCATAGGAGCGTAATTCTACGCCTTCTAACTTATCTAGGAAGTGACTACATTGGCCCAACGCTTGAGGGTGGGAAATTATGGTATGAATATCTTCTAGTTTTGTGCCTTTTTTCACGAGCAAGTCGTGAGATATCCAGAGGCGCGTGCCGCGGACTATATAGCATTTGCGCTCTTCTAAGAGGTCATATACTTCTTTTACAGACCCATTGGAGCTGTTTTCGATAGGTAATACACCAAATTGACATTCGCCGGATTCTACGGCATCGAATACGGAACGGAAACCTGTTACATAATGGATTTGGCTGAGAGGTAATAATTTATCACACGCCATTTGAGCATTGCTGCCAAATACGCCGGCGCAAGCTACACTGCCCCGTTGAGGTGGCAAGGTAGGGGATTGCTCAATGGCTTTTTTCATTTTCAACGTGAATTCATTGTCTTGGAATAACTGCTCAGATTGGTATGTGCGACTCAAGCTAAATAATGCTTCAAAAAAACGGCGTGCATATAGATCGAGGTCTGGACCAGCATCTTTCGTTACCTTGTCGAGGATATCACGCTCTCGTTTGGCATCGTAAATGGCCTTATTCATTTCCTTTTTTGCAGCCGCTACGTCCTTAGAAAGTTCCATGCGCTCTTTGAAGAGGGCGAGCATTTGGTCGTTTATATCGTTAATTTTAACGCGTACTTCATCTAAGTTCATGGTCAATATCTCCTAAGAAATCAAGAATGACGAGGGCCGTAACGGCTTCGATAACAGGTACTGCACGGAGTGCTACACATGGGTCGTGACGACCTTTGATGGTGAGTAATGTGTCCTCTTTTTGTGAAAGCGACACAGAATGTTGTTCCTTATAAATGGATGGAGTAGGCTTAATGCCCACTTGCATAACGAGGGGCAAGCCGTTGGTGATACCGCCTTGAATGCCACCGCTATTATTGGTAGTTGTTGTGATTGTATCGCCGTCCATGGTGAAAGCATCGTTCACCTCGGAGCCAAGGCGAGAACACATGTCGAAGCCACCTCCAAAGGACACACCTTTGATGGCAGGTACGCCAAAGATAACGCGAGCTAATCGGTTCTCGATGCCATCAAAGTTTGGATTGCCAAGACCGATTGGTAATCCCGTAGCCACAACCTCAACAATACCGCCTGTGGAGTCCCCATCTTTTTTGAGTTTCATGACCAAGTTTTCTACTTCAGAACGCTTGTCTGCATCGACCATAGCGATAGGTTCTGTAGCGATTTCAAAAAGTGCTTTCATATCTGGATGAACCATATCGATAGGAGTATCTTGGATTGTACCAACTTGTTTTAAATGACCGTGAATTTCGATACCTTTTTCACGTAGTAGTTGAAGGGCGATGCCACCAGCCACGCAAAGTGGAGCTGTTAGACGTGCCGAGAAGTGGCCGCCACCTCGCATATCTACCTTATCACCGTAGCGCATGCGAGCCGTAAAGTCTGCGTGCGATGGGCGTGGGATATCGCGCAAGTTATTGTAATCACCGGAGTGCTGTGATGTATTGCGTATCATAAATGCCAATGGAGATCCACTGAGCATGCCATCTACCATACCTGCTAAGAATTCAGGTATATCGGCTTCTTTACGTTGCGTCTGTAATTGGTTTTGACCTGGTGCACGACGTCTTAAGAAGGCTTGTAGCTCGTCGATGTCAATGGTATGTCCACAAGGCAGGCCTTCCACGATACCGCCGATGGCATACCCATGAGACGCGCCAAAGGTAGATACTTGTATGGTTTTACCGAAATTAGATGCCATTAGCATTACCTCCTAGTAAGTTCCAGTCCTCAAAGAAGTCTGGATAGGATTTTGTGATAGCTTCGCTATCTTTTAATTTCACAGGTTTTTCACTGATGAGTGCCATCAATGTGCCTGCCATAACAAGGCGATGGTCGTTAACACAATCACCTTGTCCTCCTTTTAGTATACCACTACCGATGATATATAGGTCATCACCATCTTCGCGAACCGTGCCGCCTAAATCTCTGACCAGATTAGCAACGGCTTCGAGGCGATCGGATTCTTTCAAGCGTAGGCGTGCACCCTTAACAAAGGAGCTTTCACCATGGATAGAGCAAGCGAGGGCTGCCATAACTGGCAACATATCGGGCATTTGTTCGAGGTCGGCATGGATTGGTTTTACTGCACGACCCATAACGGTTACGTTCATGCCATCCCATACTACATCACAACCGGCATCAATCATAATCTGCATGATGCGACGATCCGCTTGCACAGAATTTTTGTTCATACCCGTAATGGTAATTGGTTTACCTGTCATGCCCGCTGCTACCATCCAAATAGCCGTATTGGACCAATCGCCTTCGATTTGGTAATTACTTTGACCTTTAAAAGTAGCATTAGCCGCTACTGCAAAGGACTCTTGGACTGTGCCAGAGGCGGGTGTATGGTCGACTGTTACGCCGAAGTCTGCCATCGTTGTAGTCGTCAATGTTACATAGTCGCTAGATTGAAGTGGTGTAGTAGATGTGATTGTAGCACCTCCACATTGTGGCGCTGCTAATAATAATCCAGAGAAGAACTGGCTACTCACATCTCCAACCATACCGAACTCACCGCCTTGTAGACGACCTGTCATAGTGGATGGTGGTTTATCTTGGGAGAATGTTACGCCGTGAGCTTTCATTTCACCGAGCATGGGCTCTAAAGGACGATCTGGTAAACGCCCTTTCGCATCCACGTCTACCTCATTACAAATGGACGCTGCCACTGGTAATAAGAGGCGCAATGTGGTACCGGATTCATGGGGAACTACATTGCCCTTTGTTGGCACAGGACCTGGTGTAACAGTGACAACTTTGTTTTCATACACAACGTGTGCGCCTAAGCCTCGCAAGGAGTCCATAGTTGCATCGATGTCTTTAGAGGTGCGGCTCAGTAGTATGGTAGATGGCGAGTTTGCGAGAGCTGCGCAAATCAGTGCACGGTGCGCATGAGCTTTTGCAGGAATGGACGCGATAGTCCCTGTAGGGATGGCGTTCGTTACGGAATGCATATAAATCTCCTTTATATCTCAGTCTAAATAGGTTACAAGTTCATCGTGCGTTACTACTTTGAGCTCGCTGTGACCATAGCTAGTAGGTACTACGATTTTAATGGTTGCTCCTTCACTTTTTTTGTCGTGCTTAGCGGCAGCTAGAATTTCTTCTTTGCTTATCGTTGTTGTGGTTGGCAAATCGTGTGCTTTGATGAGGGCCTTTAATTTGTCTAACGACTCTACATCTAATTCTCCATGTTTGACAGCACCTTGTGCCATGAGCACCATACCAATAGCAACGGCATAACCGTGATGTACCCCGAAATGACTTGCTTTTTCGATGCCGTGACCAAAGGTATGACCGAGGTTTAAGAGGGCACGAACGCCAGACTCGCGTTCGTCTTGTTCCACGATATCCGCTTTTGCTTGAACGCAACGAGCGATGACAGTACTAACATTATCGCGATGTTTAATTAATGGTTTATGTTCTAGTTGGGTTAATAAACCAGGTACGTCGAGGAAGCCGTATTTGATAATTTCGCCGCACCCATTAATCCATTCCATATCAGGTAATGTATTGAGTGTAGCTGGATCGCAGAGGACGAGGATAGGTTGTTTGAAAGCACCCCAGAGGTTTTTCCCAGCTTCGAGATTGACCGCTGTTTTACCACCTACAGAGGAGTCTACTGCGGCTAATAGAGATGTAGGAACCTGAACATAGTCGATACCACGTAAATAGGTTGCTGCTGCAAAGCCCGCCATATCGCCTACAACACCGCCCCCAAGGGCGATGAGCAAGTCTTTGCGAGTCAATGATTGGCCCGCCATGTATTCTACTAAATCGATGAGTTGATGAGCATTTTTGGAGCTTTCACCAGCAGGAAACACATAATCACAAACAACATAACCCGCATGTTCCATATTAGCTTTCACAGAGTCCAAATAGTGGGGCGCTACATTGCTATCGCTGACGATGATAACACGGCAATTTGGTTTTAATGGTTTAATATAATCGGTGATGCGTTGTAAAGCGCCTTCCTCGATGACAACGTCATACGGTGTGGATGCGTTAATATGGATGCGAGTCATGATGGTTCCTTTCATAAAAGAATAAGCTAGTATCTATTATAACGGATACTAGCTTATTTGTGTGATATTTGAGATTATTTAGTGCATTCCACCAATGCTTGGCGCAATGCGATAATTTCTTTCATAAGGCTAGTGAATTGGTCTGGACGCAATGCTTGAGGGCCATCGCACAATGCTTTGGAAGGATCATTGTGAACTTCGATCATAAGTCCGTCCGCACCGCCGCCTACGGATGCAAGTGAAAGCGGGCGAACCATGCGGCTCATACCTGCTGCGTGGCTAGGATCCATGATAATTGGCAAGTGAGATAATTCATGCATCATAGGAATTGCTGTTACGTCTAAGGTATTGCGAGTCTTAGTTTCGAATGTGCGGATACCGCGTTCGCATAATACAACTTGTTCATTGCCTTCGGACATGATGTACTCAGCAGCCATCAACCATTCTTCGTATGTGGCAGATAAACCCCGTTTTAATAGAACTGGTTTATTCAATTTGCCCACCTCTTTTAAAAGCGTGAAGTTTTGCATGTTACGAGCGCCGATTTGAAGCATATCTACATTATCGAAGTATTGTAATTGGGAGATATCCATAACTTCGGAAACGATAGGAAGACCTGTTTCTTTTTTAGCAAGTTCTAACAATTCTAAGCCTTCTGGGCCCATGCCTTGGAAGGAATATGGGGATGTACGAGGTTTGAAAGCGCCACCCCGAAGGATTGTGGCACCAGCTTCTTTACAAGCTTTAGCAGTGGCTAATACTTGTTCAGGTGTCTCTACAGAGCAAGGACCGGCCATTACTGCGAAGTGACCACCACCGATAAGTGCACCACCTACATTGATTACAGAATCATCGGGATGGAACTTGCGGTTTGCTTTTTTGTATGGCTCTTGAATGCGAGTTACTTTATCTACGAAATCTAGGGACTCGATTTGACGCGCATCAAGAGATGCAGTATCACCAATCAGACCTAGAATATTGTATCGTGTTCCTTCTACTGGGTGGATAACAAATCCTTGAGCCTCTAATTCACTGCGTAAACGAGATACTTCTTCTGCTGCTGCATTTTGTTTCAATGTAATAATCATGATAATTCCTCCTTGTAACTACAGTGAATAGTTGGGCTGACCATACGGATAGCAAACAAAAAGGGCTACCCGTAATCTAATACGGGTAGCCCTTTTACTATTCTAAGCAACTAATGTTGAATAATCCTTAATTAGCGCATCACAAATAGTTCCTTACCCGTACGTTGGATAAAGAACCAATAAAAGTATTGCTTTGCTGTGAGGCTAATTTGGTTAGTCATTTTTGGTTGCTCCTTTCTAAAATGTTGGGTATAGTATAAACCCAAATGATAAAATTATGCAATACCTAAAAATGAATTTCATGGAAGTTTTAAAATATTTTTGATGCGGGAATTAATAGGAACTGAGAAGTTTTGTGGAATTAAGCGTATTTTTGATATAATAAAAATAAGAAGCTTTCATTGTTTATAGGGTATTTCGTAATACGCCTAAATCGATTCTTATAAATATACTTATAATCAGAAAGGGCACCTATGATTATTCAAATCTTAGATCATATAACAGAGGAAATAAAACAAATTCGTGTCGATGTATTTATGAAAGAACAAGGGTTTGAAGACGAATTTGATGAAATCGATGAGACTGCAAAGTTTGTGCTCTTATCCATTGATGGTAAAGCAGCTGGTACGTGTCGATATTTTCCAAGTGACACAGCTGGAGATGCACATATTGGGCGCATGGCGGTACGTAAGTTGTATCGTGGACAACATTTAGGTACTAAGATCATGATGGCCGCCGAAAATGCTATTCGTCGTGACGGCTTTAAAACGTGCTCCTTGTCAGCGCAAGTACAGGCCAAACCATTCTATGAATCCCTTGGATATCGTGCTGAAGGGGACGAATACCTTGATGAAGGCTGTCCGCATGTGATGATGCGGAAAGTATTATAAGCCGTTCAATAGTGTTGTATAATAAGAATTGATGGATATATTATTATTGTACATAGTATTTTATAAGTAAATTGATATATCTTTTTGAGAGGTGAGAGTTTATGAAACTAGCAGAAGCATTACAAGAACGATCTGATTTAAATTATAAAATAAGCGATTTAGAGCTTCGCTTAACTCAAAATAGTTTAGTGCAAGAAGGGGAAGTACCGAATGAGAACCCTGAAGAACTTTTGAAAACATTAGAACAATGTGTAAATAGACTTCAAAAATTAATTGCAGATATTAATTTAACAAATTGCAAAACTATTATAGAAGGTCGATCTATTACTGAAATCATTGCCGAAAAAGATTGCGCTGCTTTGCGCCTAACTGCTTATCGAACATTGGCATCTAGCGCAGGTAGTATTAATTTCCGTGCGAGAGGGTCTGAGATTAAGCTAATGCCGACCGTGAATGTGGCAGACGTCCAAAAAGAAGCTGATCATATCGCAAAACAAGTCCGCTTATTAGACAATCTATTGCAGTCTGCTAACTGGACAACTGAATTGATTGAAAGCTAATCATAGTTGGTAGTTTGAAACAGGGTGGACACAAAAACTTTTGCTTTTACCAAGCTTATTATGAATACATTCATGGGGCGAATGAAAATCTACGGTGTAGGCCTATTTGCGCACAAATGTATTGATACAATTTACAATGTATAACCATGTGTCAACTGTAAAAACGAGGGTGGCGTTTGGGGACTATATTTCTAGCAACATATACACTGATATGATAGACTGATATGATAGTATTTTGTTTTTTTAGAGATAAATAGGAAAGCGCTGTTTAAACTTGCAGCAATTCCTCATAACTAAGGTTTAAATAATCATGAAAAAAGAGCTGATAGCGTTATAGCTATTAGCTCTTTTCTATTGGTCCGTACGTCCTTAGATATTGTATTTTATAACGTCTATTATTCTAAATCGTCAAAATCAAATGCCGCTGCTTTTGTATAGTTTGTAACTTTAGCTTCAAAGAAGTCAGTTTTTGTGCTATTCAAGTTGGAGAAGCTTTCAATCCATTCCATTGGATTTTCCTTAATTTCAGGATACAAATGAGGCAAGCCGATTGCTTCTAAGCGGATATTTGCAAGGTATTTGATGTAGCGTTCGATAAGAACGTTGTTAAGACCGAGAATTTTATCGTCAGTGATGTATTGGCCCCAAGCGATTTCATTCTCTGCACCTTGGCGAATCATGTCCGTGATTTTTGCTTCTAGTTCAGGTGTGAACAAGTCAGGACGTTCACGACGTAACTCGCGGATGATGTTTTGGAATAATACGAGGTGAGTTACTTCATCGCGGTTGATGTATTTAAAGATTGTGGATGTAGCTGTCATTTTACCTTGGCGTGCCAATGTGTAGAAGAAGCTAAAGCCAGAGTAGAAGTAAATGCCTTCTAAGATATAGTTAGCGATGATTGTATGAATAAGGTTTGCTTCGCTAGGATCATCGCTGAAACGTTGGTATGCATCGGCGATGAAACGGTTACGTTCAAGCAATGTTTTATCTGTACGCCATTCGTCATAGATTTTGTCACGTGTAATCGGATTTGTTACAGTGTCCAAAATGTAGGAATAACTTTGAGCGTGAATTTCTTCTTGGAATGCTTGGATATTCAATAAGGATGCCACTTCAGATGCTGTAATATAGCGGCTCAAATTAGGCAAGTTTTCAGATTGAATGGAATCAAGGAAGTTTAAGAACGCAATGATTTTATCGAAGGCACGACGCTCGTAATCTGTTAAGTATGGGAATTGTTTAACGTCTTCGTTCAAGGAAATCTCTTCTGGAATCCAGAAGTTGTTGAGCATTGTACGGTACATTTGGTTTGCCCAGTCGTATTTGATACGATTCCACTCGCGAAGGTTTGTGGTATTACCGCCAATCATGGATTGCGTGCCACGGTCACCATGTTCGTTGAAAATCAGTTTTTTATCCATAGTAGGACTCCTTTATACAATGATGCGACCTATACGACTATAGGTCGTCATCAGATTTATAGTGCTGGTGAAAGTATCCTTCTCGAAATCGGTACTTTCTATTTATAGTGAATAGGTTTTGCAAAATATAGCAATTATATTTCCAATATTAGGAGGAGCAGCTAGTGCACTCATCCATTTCGAGGGATTGATTACGGATATAGTAGATTGTTTTAATCCCTTGTTTGTAGGCTTCTACGTAAAGGTCAAGAATTTCTTTCGCTTTCATTTGAGGCGTAATGTACAAGTTGAAAGATTGTGCTTGGTCAATATGACGTTGACGTACGCCACAAGCTTTGATGGACCATTGTTGGTCGATAGTATGCGCCTCTTTGTAGAGCCAGAATGTTTTGTCGTTCAAATCTGGTGCCGTTTTTGGTGTGAAAGAACCTTTCTTTTCTTCGATGAAGAATTTTTTGAAGATAGGGTCGATACCAGCTGTTGTATTAGCGATGTTGGATGTAGAACCTGTAGGAGCTACGGCCATCAAGTAACCGTTGCGGATACCGTATTTTGCAACATCTGCAGCGAGTTGTTTCCAACGATCAGATGTGTAGTCACGACGTGTGAAATATTCACCAGTTTCCCACTCGGAACCTTTGAAAGCAGGGTACGCACCTTTTTCTTTAGCAAGCTCCATGGAAGCTTTAATCGCATAGAATGCGATGTTTTCAAATAATTTGTCCGCTACTTCGATATGTTCATCGGATTCCCATTGGATATCATGATTTACGAGGTAGTGGTGATAACCAGATGTACCAAGACCGATAGCACGGTATTTATCAGAAGTCATGCGAGACTCTGGTACTGGTGCTTGGTTGATGGAAATAACATTGTCTAACATGCGAATTTGAAGGGCAATGTTTTCTTCCAACTCTTCGTCTGTAATGCGACCGAGGCTGATGGAGTTTAAGTTACATGTAACCATATCACCTGTGTTTGTTTTTGTAGTAATTGTACCGTCTTCGTTGATGATTTCTTCAGCAAGATTAGTGAAGCCAACGTTTTGTGCGATTTCATGACACAAGTTGGATGCGTAAATCATACCTGCATGTTTGTTAGGATTGGCAGCATTTACAGTATCGCGGAAGAAGATAAATGGTGTACCAGTTTCAACAGCGGAGCGCATGATTTTTTTCATCATATCTAATGCTGGTACTTCGATGCCGTGTAAGTTAGGATCTTGTTCACATTCGAGGTAACGTTTTGTGAACTCCTTATTGTCATCAGTATCATAATAGTCCTCTAAGGAATAGCCCTTTACAGCCAAGATTTCATGAGGGTCGAAGAGGGTGAAGTTTTCACGAGCTAACATACGTTCCATGAAGATATTTGGAACGGAGATAGCAGGGAAGATATCGTGCGCTTTGCGACGATCATCACCATTATTTGTACGAAGTTCTACGAATTCGTAGAAGTCTTTATGCCAAATATCAAGTGTTACTGTAGCGCCGCCCTTACGTTTACCCAATTGGTCTACTGCGACTGCAGTATCATTGTACAAGCGGATCCAAGGAATAACGCCACCAGAGGAGTTTTTAAAGCCGCGAATATCGGAGTTCAATGCACGAACCTTGCCAAGGTAGATACCAAGAGCACCACCGTGTTTAGATACGCGAGAGAACTTGCTATTTACGTCGTAAATGGACCATAAGTTATCATCTACACCAGAGATAAAGCAAGAGGACAATTGGTGGAATGGTGTACCAGCATTTGCCAAAGTAGGTGTAGCTGTCGTCATTTTTAATTGACTCATCAAATCGTAGAATTTCTTAGCGTATTCTACTTTATTTTCCCCTTCTACAAGAGCCAAATGCATTGCGATAGCCATGAAACGTTCTTGAGGTAATTCAAAGATTTCTTTGTTAAAACCTTTTACCAAGTAACGGTCAGCCAATAATTTGAGACCTTCATAGTTGAAGAGATAGTCGCGCTTAGGTTTGATATAATCGCCTAATTCTTGCAATTCGTCAGCTGTGTACTCTGTAACGAAAAAGTCTGCGTATTTTTTCTCTTTTACAAGCATGTTGACTAGATTTGGGAAGTTTCCGTAGCCAAATGCTTTGTAACGACGAGTAATAGCGGCTTCTTTATAGAGATCGAACAAGAATAGGCGGGCTGCTACGAATTGCCAATCTTGGTTCATTTTATTAACTTGGTTGCCGAAGCCGTCGTCTTTTTTAGATATAACTTTTTCGATAGCTGTTTGGACTAAAGTCTTTTGAATTTCTTTAGTAGTCATGCCATCAACGAATTGCAACTTCGCATCCATTTCCAATTCTAGTGGATCACAAGAATCTAACCCCAAACATGCGAAGGCTATCATTCGTTTCGTTTTTTCAACGGACAACGGCTCGAAATGGCCATCCCGTTTCTTGATCATAATCTCCATTACTGTTCCCCTTGAGAGCAAAAAGTCATAAAACTGTTAATATAGTCGTATAAGCATATATAAGATTAGAATGAATTATATAAAATATCTTTAAGTTGAGTCTAATCAGAAAAATAAGAAAACTACTATATATGGTAGTTTTCTTATTTGGCTTATACATTATGTTACGATTATAGCGAAAAAAATCTATATATTCAATATTGACATTTGGAAATTTTTTAATATAGTTTTACAAAAAATGTCGATATGGCTGAAGATGCCTTAAATTACTAGCTTTCATAATTAATTATATAATACGCTAAAAATAATTCTTCGTGCGCTGTCTTGATATGCGTAGTAGGAGTGGATTAAGAGTTTGTATCCCGTGCCTTCTATAATGACTGAATCTGAAGCCGTTTTTGGAACAGTGAGGAATTTTTCATATATATGATGAACTTCGGTCACACCATTGGGTAGAGATACCTCTAAATCAAGACCTTCATTGATGAATCTAAAATTGATAGATTCATAGGATGCTGTTGGTATGTCAGCTGTACTATCAGCAGGCTCACGTACTTCTAATTCGATGTTAGAAATGAATTTATTATATCCTACAAGCGAAATAACATGAGGTTCTTCAACGGCCGTAAAGCTGATAAACTGAATATTTCGTTCCTTATATATTTCCGTTTCTCCTGGTTTTGAAAAATCCTCCTGTATAATCGTCCTGCCATAGTCTGTAAAATCAGGGTTAAATGTTTCTGTAATAGGCAAGTATACGTACCATTGACCGTCAATTTTCGCATAGTTTGTAAACTCTTGATGGGATGTGTAACCGATAAAAGGCATTAAAAGGACTGCACCTAAAGCGAGCGCCATAATCGTTGTATGGATCGATGGAGTCAAACGCTTTACAAAGGAGTATACATTATGTGCTAAGAAGATTAGATTGAATGTGGCTACGTAAATCGTATTGAGCCAGAGTACGGGCTCATTTATTACGCGCTTGCCAATTAGGATTAAGCACAATATTGTAATCGTAATAAATAAGAAACATAGGATCCTTTGTGTCTTGCTGCTTTCACTAGACCTGAAACTAGCCAAGTAAAATAGATAGAAAATGGCTACATACGGATAATATGTGTAAAGGAACCGTGCATCTTCACGGAGGCCTAAGAGGATCAATACCAAGTAGATATTAGCTAGAATACCTGTAATGATGGAAGCCTTTGGTAGTATGATTCCAAAAACAACATTATAGAATGTATTTGGTTCTGGCGGCCCATCAAGCTCCTCTTTATAAGTGCACAGCATGGACATACAGATAAAAATATTAATAGCGGCTAGTACTTTAAAGATTAGATCATCAAAGGTAAATGGTTTGTTCAGAATGATGAAGAAAAACCATAGAGTCATGATTATGACGACATTGTACAGTGTTGATGTAACAATGGTAATACCAATCCGTTTCAGGCGATTGATGATTTCGCCGATGTAGTATTCTCCAGGCGATGTAAAATATAGAGCAATCATAGAGTACAGCCATAGATATGATATATTTTCTGTGGCTAGCTCGATGCCTCGTATGTGATGGTACGTTTCATGAATCGTATATAGACCAACGCTGATACCTATGCTTAATAATGTATATACTACGGAGAACTTTCGATCTCGTGTTATATATGATTGTAGTATGACGATGAAGAAATACAGCCCATAGAACCAAAGGTCTATATCGGCAAACCAATCTTGCTCTAGATAAAACGGTGTACATGAAAATACGGCAATTAATGCCAGTAATATAGGTGACTGCGTTGCTAGGTCCCGCAGCGAAGACCATAAATGTGTAATTGCAGATTTCATAGATTCTCTCCCTTTATAAAAATAAATGCCCCCTCTTATCTGTAGTATACATGTTTTCTAGTGAAAGTCCTATGAGGTTTTACAGGCGTCTGAATTTACATTACAATAACATTAAGAGCTAGTATTTATAGAAAAGAGGTCGTTCACATGGAGTTCTCTTATTTTTTACCAGTACATATCCAATTTGGTTGGGATAAAGTCGATAGTGTTGCTGATTTTGTTAAGCCTTATGGCAATAAAGCACTCATCATAACAGGGCGGACAAGTGCCAAAAAATCTGGACTATATGACCGTGTGACGGTTAAACTTGATGCGGCACATATCGAACATGTGTTGTTTGACCAAGTGGATGCAAACCCCTTAACGACGACTGCGTTGGACGGTGCTGCTTTAGCTAAATCTGAAAGCTGTGATATGGTTATTGCCATCGGTGGCGGCTCTATCATGGACTGTGCAAAAGGCATTGCATTTATGGCCGTTAACGAAGGTGATATTAACGATTATATCTTTAACCGTAAAACCAGTGATAAGGCGTTGCCTCTTATTGTAATTCCTACAACCTGTGGCACCGGCTCTGAAGGTAATGGCTTTGGTGTACTTACTAATCCCGAAACAGGAGACAAGAAATCCTTGCGATGTGATGCCATCGTACCAAAGGTATCCATTGTAGACCCTGCTGTAATGGGTACAATGCCTCCTCATATATTGGCATCTGTGGGATTTGATGCACTCTGTCATAATATCGAGGCGTATACCTCTAAAACGGCACAACCTTTTACCGATGCATTAGCTCATTATGCGGTAACCTTATTAGCACAATATCTTGTGCCACTATATAAACATGTGAAAGCAATGGCTGAAGGCAAATCAGCTGTTCTCAACGAAATTCAACTTACAAAAGCTTGGGAGTCCGTTACATTGGCTAGCACAATTGGAGGCATGGTTATTAATACTGCCGGTGTAACACTTGCTCATGGCATGGAACATCCTGCTAGTGGGCTTAAGAATATTACTCACGGTGTAGGCCTTGCCGTTATTGAACCTGTTGCAGTGGAATATACATGGAGTGCAAACCCTGATAAGTTTGGTGCCTTAGCTCGTATATTCAACCATGGAGATGGCTCCGAACTAGGTGAAGCATTACGTTTGATTGTACATGACCTGGATCTTACCACGAACCTTACAGAACTAGGCTTAACGAAAAAAGACATTCCTTGGCTCGTCGATAACGTATACGTTGTAGCTACCGGGAATATTGCTAATACAGTGGCCGACGTGAGTCGGGAAGATATAGAAATGTTGTATAAGAAAATGTTCTAAGTATTGTCATGATAGGAGAGAGTTTTGTTTCAAGGATTTTATGGCCTATTAACGGTTATGCTATGTATGTTGTTTGCAGTTGTGGCAACCCTATTTAATATAGCGCCTATTACATACATGGTTTTTGGTATAGCTATAGTATTGAGTGTGTTACTGCAATATGGTCGCTTTAAGAAACGAACTATATCTGAAAGAGCCTATAATCGATTGGCTTGTGGTTTGTTTGTTGTCATAACCCTTTGTATATCTTGGCTCGTAGCTGATTGGCTTAAATATGATACTCAAACGACTCGTGATCAAACTGATGGTTTTGAGTTTAGTACAATGGATTGGAAACGTGGTTGGCCTGATAGTGATGAATTACCAGAAGGATTAAAGCGTCCTAGTGTACTTCCAGAAGGGATTATTAGAGCCTCAGCATCTGGTGATGACTTAGCTTGGGCGGGTGCATATCCTACGAAATATACCGTTTTAGAAGGGGACCCTGCAGTTATTGCACAGTATGAGAAAATTGCAAAGGCACAAGCTACTTATCAAGTACAAATCGATAAGCATGGTGTTTTACGTGATTTAAAAACGGGAGAACGAAAAACGTCAATATCTCATCCGAGTGAATATAATATTATTGAAAGTATAAATGAAGAGCCAATAAATCTACCTAAGCGAGATTTTGTTGAATGGTTGCGCTTTGCACCTAGAAAAGAAACAAAAACGGTGGTTAATCAAAGTACTAGCTCCGTTCGTAATCATAGACTATATGTATTTGTAGATAATGGTGATATAAAAAGGCCTCATTTTGTAGAACTGTTAATCAATGATGATGGGACTCGAGCTGTGTTTTATCAGTCGAATTAAAATACTTAAGACTTTTACAAATTCGATTGTGGAGAGTGTATATGCGACAGTGTTTAATGTATTTAAAGAATTTGTTTACTGAGCCTCCATATAGAAAAAGTATATGGTTCTTTATAATTCTTTGGGTACTAACATTTTTGTTTTCGGATGAGATATCATATTCTGGGTTATACTATCTGATTTTGTTAGTAGCTACGATTGTGTTATTGTTTGAAAAATGTGGAGTAATCGATAGTGAGAAAGCTATACGAAAAAGATTTTTAACATATTTTTATGTAATCTTTTTTCTGTGTATGCTTCCCACATTAGCTGTTAATTTAGCATTTTCTGCTATAGGGGTATCTCATTATGATACAAAACAGTGGCACTCTACATGGCCCTCATCTAAAGCGGGGTATATTCCGGCTCCATTACAAACACCTAAGTCTTTACCAGAGAGCTTGAAAGTGGTTTCTTCTGCTGAGGTAATTGGATTGGGTGGGAGTTATAGTTGCTTGGTATTAGATGGTGATGAAGCTACTATTTCACAGTATGAGGAAACTGTTAAATCTCATGCTTGGTATTCGTTTGTAAATGGCAGGAAAAATGATAGTACCTTTAAAGCACTTAATTCATTTACATATCCAAAGGATAGAAATTTATTAGTTAGTGACGTGAATGAATATTATGAGATTATTACCGTTCAACGACAAAACTGGAAATTATTTCCCTGGGTAATTGATGGTACACAGAGTATCGGTGATGATCCTAAGGAAGATTATTATTATAGTACTCGGATATCAGCTGAGAAATATATAGTATATGTTGTTTACCATAACTTTGATCATGATCAGCCTAGAGTCATTTACTTTATGTTTAATCCAGAGCGAACGCGAATGATTACTGTAGATATAGATATGTATCATTAGTTTTTATTAGAATGTCTATAAAAAATTGAAATAATACTTGAATATATTATAATGTGTTCAAATATTGGAATTGACAATTTTAAATCATATCTCTATAATGTGAATTAAAGAGAGACTCGGATATTCACTGTCCCAGCCCTAGGGCTGGGATTTCTTTTTTTAGTCTCTAGTAGTTTAGTTTGTAGAGAGGTGTTATTATGACAGATCAAAACGACAAGAATGTGGATGTCTTAGCGCAAGAGATTACCTTAAAAAGTCGTGGTCAAGGTAAATTGCGCCAGTTCATTTTATGGATGGGGGCACTCATCATTGGTGCTATCTTAGGATGGCAACATATTCCGGCTTTAAATGAGCTCTTTAATTTTATTGCAGCGATCTTTACCCGTTTGTTTCAATTTATCGCAATTCCAACCGTATCCTTAGCAGTAATTACTACATTATCCATGCTAGGTGCTAAAAAGGATACAGGTCGTATCTTTGGTCATGCCGTAGTGTATACTTTGCTAACCACGATTTGTGCGGCGGCTGTAGGACTTGGCTTATACCTTTGGATTGCACCAGGCAACTTGCCAATTGATGTAATCGGTGCTGGCGCATCTCAAGTACCAGAAAAACTCGGTACCGTTACCTATTACGATCATTTCTTATCCGTTATTCCAAATAATATCTTGCAACCTTACTTACAAGCTAATGTATTGTCCGTAATGTTCATCTCCGCATCCGTTGGTTTAGCCTTTGCTTTCATGCCACGCACAGAAAATCGTGAAGCGGTGTTGAAAGTGTTATTTGGTTTACAAGAGTTATTGTTCACGTTGATTAAAGCATTGCTTTATGTATTGCCAATCGGCATCCTTGCCTTTGCAGGTCAATTATCTGCACAAATCGAAGCAGGCGTCATTGTTGGTGCCTTAGGTAAATATACGGCTGTTGTTATTGGCGGTAACTTGATTCAATTCTTTATCGTAATTCCATTGTTCTTGTTATTCCGCGGTTTGAACCCTGTGGATGTATTCCGCAAAATGTCTCCAGCTGTAGCCGTTGCGTTGTTCACAAAATCTTCTGCAGCAACATTGCCTGTTACATTGGCATCTGCTGAGGATAATTTGAAAGCTCATCCTGCAGTAGCTCGTTTCGTATTGCCAATTTGTACAACTATTAATATGAATGGTTGCGCAGCTTTCATTCTTGTCACATCCTTATTCGTAATGCAAAATGCAGGAATGGAATTAACTATGGGCACAATGGTGGCTTGGTTATTTATTGCTGTTCTCGCTGCGATTGGTAATGCAGGCGTTCCAATGGGCTGTTATTTCTTAACCTTGTCCTTGATGAGTTCCATCGGTGCACCAATTGGTTTGCTTGGTATCATCTTGCCAATCTATACGATTATCGATATGATTGAAACCGCTGAAAACGTATGGTCTGATGCATCTGTATGTGCCATGGTTGACCATGACCTTCAAGGTAAATTGGACGACTCTAGTGGCGACGACATGCCTCAATTCCAAGGTGCTTAAATTCGTAGGTTAGATAGACTTAAGAAAATACTTAATTATATAACTCAAATAAAAGGTTATCCTGTAAGGGGATAACCTTTTTTATCTACTAGAGTGCTTGTAATTGTGTAATGATAATTTCGATTAGAAATATAGTTGTTAGAATACTAAATTTCAAAATTAAATTATACTTCTAAAAACTAATAATAGTCACATTACTAGATATGCATTTTATGTTATACTTTCAGATAGAATAATATCGAATTGATAGAAGGCTAGTTGGCACATTAGGTGCGGATTAGAGATTAGAATGAAAGATAAGTCAGTATTACCGATAGAGAAACAATTAAATAAATTTCTCCAACCAAAATGCCTTATCCCAGGTGGTCTTGGTTTATGGGAAATATATTTCCGTAAGATTTGCGCGGCTTGGGGCGAGATTAATGGTGAAATCCGACCACAGCATATCATATTTTCTGCTGATAATGGTTGTAATATGGAAGGTTATGTAGGCTATAACTACGAGGTGACACAAAAGCAATCTCGTAATATGTTACTCGGTGGTTCATCGGCGACACAATTTTGTAACTTTAACAATATTCCTTATGAGGTTGTAGATGTAGGAATTGCCTCAGATGATGGTATTGGTGTGAATCGCAAAGTAGCGAAGGGTACAAAGAATATTTTGAACCATCCTGCCATGGCTGAGGATGAATTTAATAGCGCCTTTCAAGCTGGATATGAACGGATTCAACATTATGTAGAACAAGGAATCAATCTGTTCTCCTTTGGTGAAATGGGCTTGGGTAATACAACAACCTCTGCTTGTGTTTTGTCTGCATTAACTGGAGCTAAGCCAACGGAAACCGTGGGCCCTGGTTCCTGGCCAGACAAACCAGAGCTGATGAAGCGTAAAATTGATTTTGTTCGGTCTGTTTTAGAGCATCATAAGAACAATATGGCTTCTGAACATGAGCCTGACCGAGTTCGTAAAATCGTAGCTCATGTTGGGGGCTTTGATATTGCCGCTATTCTTGGGGCGATGCTGGCTTGTGTAGATTTTGAAAAGCCTTTTGTTATTGACGGCTTTATAACATCTGTGGCAGCTGCTTGTGCAACGCACATAAACGCTCGTATTAAGGACTATGCATTGCCATCGCATTATTCTAAAGAAAAAGGTACGGAAATCGCTTTGGCTGAGGTGGGGATCACTCAAGACATGGTTCCTATTCAAGCACAAATGTCGATGGGAGAAGGCACGGGGGCCATCTTGATGGTTCAAATGCTAAAAACAACGCAGCATATGTTTGTAAATGTGGGCACCTTTGCAGAGCTGATGAAATTATAAGGAAGAAGAATGGAAATAAATAAATACTTTGATATACATTTTGAGCGAGCCGATGATGCAACCATTGCTAAAAGGTTGATAGGTGGGGCTAAGATTAAGGGACCTGCTTTGGTTATCCTGATCCTCTCCATGTTTATTGCCTCTATTGGGTTGAATATGAATAGTACGGCAGTTATTATTGGTGCTATGCTTATATCGCCGTTGATGGGACCTATTCTAGCAACTGGTTTTGGCTTCGCTACGCTTAATTTTACAGTTGTGAAAAGCGCTATTTTAAGATTATCCTTACAGATTACGATTGCTGTTTTGGCATCTACTTTATATTTTTATATTTCCCCCGTTCAGACGGCTACATCTGAACTATTAGCGCGTACAGAACCGAGTATTTTTGATGTATTTATTGCTATATTTGGTGGGTTAGCTGGGATTATTGGGCAAACGCGTAAGACCTTAGATAATGTTATACCAGGGGTCGCGATTGCAACTGCACTTATGCCACCACTATGTACGGCAGGGTATGGCCTTGCTAATGGAAATTGGAACTATTTCTTTGGGGCTGGCTATCTATTCTTTATAAATGCATTCTTCATCTTCTTTGCATCTTTTATTGTTTTAAAGGGTGTATATAGTTTGCCATTCCATAAACAAGCAGAAGAGCTTATTCGTCGTAATCAGCTAATATTTCTTGTGATTGGTTTTATTATGGCTATACCAAGTATTTATGCAGGCTATGATATGACCATCAAGTATTCTGAGTCAAATCATATAGAGCAGTTTATTAAGAACGATATTAATCAAGATGGACGTCGACAAGTGATTGATTATTCATTGGATCGAACGAATAAGCTAGTAGACTTAGTAGTTATAGGAGCTCCTGTGAATTCAGAAGAGCAAGCCCAGTTGGATGACAAGTTACAGAAGGATGAGTACTTGCAGCCTTATACATTGCGATTTGTTAATAGCGTAGATGAGAATAAATCTACTATGGATAAGACGAACTTAAATAAATCTTCGGAAAATCTTGAAAAATATAAAAATTTGAGTAATCTGTACCAGCCGACTTATCAACTAGTAAGTGAAACTATAAACACAATGAAAACGACAGAAGCTGAAGCAAAGGCGTTATTCCCGTTTGTAAGCAAAGTGGAAGGCATGCCTTTGATAGATAATCTTGAACAGGCTAAAGCGAGCCGTTATATAGTGATTATTCGTACCACGTCTAGTGTATCTGATGTAGACTCGAAACGAATAAAAGCTTGGTTGGAGGCTAAGTTATCAGCACCTGTAACTATTTCTATTGAGCAAACAACGTCAACTTTATAATTTGATCTTTTTGATTTTGATTAGATTGTTTATTATATAGAGCGACATTTATAACGGTACTAAGTTTGATTTTAGCTATTAGGTATATTACCTAGTAGTACGGGAAATTATCTTAGTACCGTTTTTATTTGCTTGGTATAGTTAAACGTTATTATTTTATCCTTGCTATAGATTTTAGTTATAAAGATTAATATATAAAATCTATTATACAAGTAGGATTTAAATTGCTATACTTACAACATCGAAATTATTAAATAATTGAATGTAGATACATGAATAAGAATATATAAATTTATTACAATATCTACGTGTGTTGTATACGCGTGAGTCCTCGTCAATAGATGTAGGTGTTCATCGTAGATAGGAGGATTACATGAAAAAATGGTTAGCATTAGCAGCGATGGCCGTATTAGGCGCGTCCTTATTGATTAGTGGTTGTGGCTCTTCCACAACCAATGAAAGTTCCAGCAATGCTGGTAGCTCTAAAGCAGAGGTGTTAAAAGTGGCAGCGAACCCTGTACCTCATGCTGAAATCTTAAATCAAATCAAGCCTTTATTGGCTAAGGAAGGTGTAGATCTTCAAATCATTGAATTTACAGACTACATTCAACCAAACATGGCATTATCTAGCCATGAAGTAGATGCAAACTTCTTTGCTAACGTGCCTTACCAAAATAACTTCAATAAAGATCATGGTACAAACTTCGTAAGTTTTGCACCAGTTCACATCGAACCATTGGCTATTTACTCTCAAAAAATTAAAGATTTGAAAGATTTGCCAAATGGCGCAAAAGTAGCGATTCCATCTGATCCAACAAACAGTGCTCGTGCACTTTTATTGTTGCAAAGTGCAGGTCTTGTAACTTTGAAAGACCCAACTGGTTTGACTAACACACCATTTGATGTGACTAGCAACCCTAAAAATATCCAAATTACAGAGTTAGAGGCAGCTCAAATTCCTCGTTCCATTCAAGACTTAGACGCAGCTGTAATTAATGCTAACTATGCATTGCCAGCAGGTCTTAATCCTACAAAAGATGGTTTATTCGTAGAAAAAGCGGATTCTCCATATGCAAATCTTCTTTCCGTAAACCCTGGTGATGAAAATAAACCAGCTATTCAAAAATTAGCTAAAGCATTACAATCTCCAGAAGTTAAGAAGTTCATTGAAGAACATTACAAAGGGGCTATTATCCCAGCGTTCTAATCAACTGATTTGTTAATAACATAATGTATTTCACAAAGCATCTCCTCAGATTAACTTTATTGATACGAATAAGACGTACTGTTTTATGAACTAACCCCAAAATTGGAATCAATTTTGGGGTTAGTTTCTTATAAATTACATTTTGTCTAATGCAATTAATACATTTGATTTGACCTGTTATGTTGCAAAAGATACGTTACTTTTCATTGTAAAATGGTATAATATTTTTTACATCCTATTATATATATGACTTTGAAATTCAAATCTTAACATATTTTCTATAACATTTTAGATATAGAAATAACTTAGATTTTAACTGTTATTGTTGTATAATAAAGATAGGATATTTAAAAATTTAGATATTTTGGTGAAAGTATTATATCCTTATCTAATTTAATTGTTTATTTTAGATGCTTAGTACATTATATATGTTGTACATATTACATGTGAGACTTTCACAAAAATAAGTATGGTCACTTAGGTGGTCATACGGTTGTTAAAAAGAGAGGTATTTATGCAGCACATGCTACGCATGGGGATTGACGTGGGGTCTACAACGGTTAAAGTTGTATTATTGGACGAACACGATAATTATTTGTATAAAAAGTACATACGCCATTATGCAAACATATTGGACACAGTATATACCTTGTTACAAGAGGCTCAAGTTGGTCATGAAGACGCTCTTGTTCATGTATGTATTACTGGTTCTGGTGGGATGGCTATGGCCGAAAAGGTGCGCATCCCATTCGTACAAGAGGTTATTGCTGAAACGCGAGCTGTGAAAGCCCTCTATCCAGAGACAGACGTTATCATCGAACTTGGTGGCGAAGATGCGAAGGTTACGTATTTAGGTCAAACTGCAGAACATCGTATGAATGGCTCCTGTGCTGGTGGTACGGGCGCTTTTATTGACCAAATGGCGACTTTATTGCAGACAGATGCATCTGGCCTTAACCAATTAGCCATGAATGCTGATACGATTTATCCAATTGCGGCACGCTGTGGCGTATTTGCTAAAACAGACGTACAAGCTTTGTTAAACCAAGGCGCATCTCATGAAAATATTGCAAAATCTGTATTCCAAGCAATTGTAAATCAAACGATTGCTGGCCTTGCATGTGGTCATAAAATCGAAGGTAATGTAGCGTTCCTTGGCGGTCCCTTGACATTTTTGTCTGAATTACGCCAATGCTTTTGCGATACCTTAGAGCTAGATGAAGCGCATCGCATTATCCCTGAGAATGGTGAATTGTTCATTGCTTTAGGGGCGGCATTGATGAAAGATGAGTGCCGCGAGATTACTGTTGGCCAATTGACAAAGGAAATCGGTGCACTTATCGGTATTCCCATGGAAGCTACAGACCGTGTTGATCCGCTATTTAAGAATGAACAAGAATTAGAAGATTTTCGTGCTCGTCACGCTAAGGCTGTAACGCCAAAGGCGAATATCGAGGATGCTCAAGGTCCTTGCTACCTTGGTATTGATGCTGGTTCTACTACACTTAAGGTAGTTCTTATCAATAGCAATAAGGAAATTATATTCTCTCATTATGGTCCTAACCATGGTAAACCATTAGAAAAATCTCGTGAAATCATCGAGAAAATATATGAATTATTGCCAAAAGGTGCCTATATTGCACACTCTGGCGTAACCGGCTACGGCGAGGCCTTTCTTAAACGCGCTCTCGGCATCGATATCGGTGAAGTAGAAACGATGGCTCACTATCGTGCGGCCCGCTTTTTCTGCCCTGATGTATCCTTTATTCTGGATATTGGCGGTCAAGATATGAAATGCTGTAAGGTTCGTGATGGGTATATCGAAGATATCGTGTTGAACGAAGCTTGCTCCTCTGGTTGCGGCTCTTTTATTGATACATTTGCATCTGGGCTACGAATTCCTATCGATCAATTCGCAAAAGAAGGATTATTGGCACCTATGCCAATCGATTTAGGCTCTCGTTGTACCGTATTTATGAACTCTAAGGTTAAGCAGGCTCAAAAAGAAGGTGCTACGGTACAAGATATCGCAGCAGGTCTTGCTTATTCTGTAATTAAAAATGCCCTTTATAAGGTTCTTAAGGTGAAAGATCCTAAAGAATTAGGCGATCATATCGTTGTACAAGGTGGTACGTTCTATAACGAATCCGTTTTGCGTGCCTTTGAGAAATTGATGGGTGTAGAGGTGATTCGCCCTGATGTATCTGGGTTGATGGGTGCATACGGTATGGCTCTTCTTGCAGCAGAAACGGCGGAAGAGTTACAAAAGGGTGAAAGCACATTGCTAGATAGTGAAGGCCTTAATTCTTTACAAGTATCTACGACAATGCGCAATTGTGGCCTTTGCCCAAATAACTGCATGCTTACTATTAATGCCTTCTCCGATGGTCGTACGTACGTAACGGGTAACCGTTGTGATCGCGGTGCTGGCGATATGATCCAAGAGAAACGTAAACCAGTTCCTAACTTGGTAGATGTAAAATTACGTCGTTACTTTGATTACTACTTGAAGAAAAACATTCCAGAGTTTGAAGGTAAAATGCGTGTAGGGATTCCTCGCGTTCTCAACATGTATGAGGACTTCCCATTCTGGTTTACATTCTTCAATAGCTTGGGTTATGAAGTAATCCTTTCAGATTATACGACTAAGGATCAATACAATAAGGCTATCGATACGATCCCATCCGATACGGCTTGCTATCCAGCAAAGGCTGTTCATGGTCACATTCGCGACTTAGCGAATGCACAGGTAGACTTTATTTGGTACCCTTGTATTCAACATGGCCCTAAGGAATTTAGCCGCGACAATAATTACCATTGTCCAATGGTTATTTCCTATCCAGAACTTATCAAAAATAATATGCAAGAGGTTTTGGGCGATACTCCGTTCCACGCACCATTCTTGCCGCTAGCTGATAAAAAATCCCTTGTTCCGGCTCTTGTGAAAGCATTGGATTTCTTAGGCTTAAAGAAGAAGGATATTGCTAAGGCTGTAGACCTCGCTTGGGAAGAGCAGGAAAACTGTAAAGCGTCTTACCGTGAAACGACAAAGAAAACCGTGTCTCGCCTAGTGGCAGAACAAATTCCTACAATCGTATTGGCTGGCCGTCCATATCATTTGGACTCCGGTATTAACCACGGTATTCCTGAACTTATCACATCTCTTGGTATGGCTGTTCTTACAGAAGATGGCGTTGCACCATTAGGCAATGAAATCAAGCATTTACGTGTTGTAGACCAATGGTCCTACCATAGTCGCCTATATCGTGCCGCTGAATTCGTAAGTAGAACTGAAGGATTCCAAATTGTAGAGCTTAACTCCTTTGGTTGTGGCCTTGATTCTATCGTAGCAGATCAGGTAAAAGATATACTTTCAGCAAATCACAAAATCCATACCTTGCTCAAAATCGATGAAGGTACAAACCTTGGAGCCGTGACAATCCGTTTGCGTTCCTTGCAATCTGTAATGGAACGTAGCTTGCGTCGTCATCATAATCCTGAGGCGCCGGAAGAGGTAGTGGTAGAGAAATTACCAACTTACGATTACAATCGCGTTGTCTTCACAGAAGAAATGCGTAAGACTTATAAAATTTTGGTGCCACAAATGTCACCATTGCATTTTAGCCTTTTAGAGCCAGTACTCAAAAATGAAGGATATGACTTTGAAATGTTGCCAGCGCCTACGCGTGACGATATCGAAGTGGGTTTAAAATACATTAATAACGATGCATGTTACCCAGCGATTATCGTTGTAGGGCAGCTCATGTCCGCACTATTATCCGGTAAATATGATGTAGATAAGACGGCTGTTATCATCTCTCAAACTGGTGGTGGTTGTCGTGCTACAAACTACATCGGTTACTTACGTAAAGCATTGATTGATGCTGGTATGAAACAAGTACCTATTCTATCTCTTAATGCGAGTGATATGGAACGCCAACCAGGCTTTAAGTTGACAAAAGGTTTCTTACATCGCATGATTCAAGCTGTTGTATACGGTGATGCGCTCATGCAATGTGTTCTTGCCACACGGCCATACGAGACAAATCCTGGTTCTACCGATGCATTATGTGATTATTGGATTAAAAAATTACGTGATAATATTACATCTGCCAGTCTTCGACAATATAATAAGTACATCAAAGAAATCATCCATGATTTTGATAACTTACCAATTAATAAAGATGTACAAAAACCTCGTGTTGGTGTCGTAGGGGAAATTTATGTTAAATTCCATCCAAGTGCTAACAATCATATTAATGAGCTTATCGAAAAGGAAGGCGGCGAAGTCGTTACATCTGGCTTGCTAGATTTCTTCTTGTATTGTGCAATGGATAGCACATACCGTGCTAAGCACCTTGATGGTACATGGCTATCTGGCTTCTTTGGTACATTGGCTCGTGAAGCCCTTGAGCTCTACCGCTTGCCATATGCAAAAGCCGTAGCAGCGTCAAAACACTTTGACCCGCTACAACGTATGACAGAAGTAGCAAAAGAAGCAGCCCAATTCATCGGACTTGGTAACCAATGTGGTGAAGGCTGGTTCCTCACAGGAGATATGATTGACCTTATCGAAAAAGGAGCTAAGCAAATTGTATGCTTACAACCATTTGGCTGCTTACCAAACCACGTAACAGGTAAAGGCATGGTGAAAACACTATCCGCTGCCTACCCAGACGTGCGAATCGCAGCTATCGACTACGATCCAGGATCCAGTGCGGTTAACCAAGCAAACCGATTGAAACTACTACTATCGACAATGTTTGAATAAGGGTGCTCTGTTATATTTTCAATGGGGCCCCGTGACAACTACATAACACTAGTATAGAAAAAACACAGCCCTCTCTTGGCTCAGTACGGCGCTACGCTTCGTAAAATCGCTGCAGAGAGGGCTGTGTTCTTTTCTATATACACCTGTTATGAAGCGGTCCCATTGAAAATATAACTAGTGCAGTGGGGAGAAGTTGGGATGGAATTTAGTGAATAAGCGATAAGGTCCCTTACATTTTATAATGGGGCCCGAATACAACTGCATATTACTAGTATAGAAAAAATACAGCCCTCTCTTGGCTCAGTACGTTACTACGTTCCGTAAAATCGCTGCAGAGAGGGCTGTATTCTTTTCTATATACGCTAATTATGAAGATGTCCCATTATAAAATGTAAATGATTCAATCTACTGTATATCTAATAGCTCCATCGTTTTTTTATCTCATTATTCACAAAAAATTCGCAATACATCTAACGGAAAAAGAAGAGAGAGGGCTGTGTTTTTTTCTATAAACGCTCGCTATGAAGATGTCCCATTGAAAATATAACTGGATAGAGGAGGGGGAGAAATGTGGAGATGTGCCTATGGCACATCTCCTTTCTCCTACAATCAGTTGTGTAGGTGGTTTTCGTTATTATGCCTAGGTGTTTGTAGAGTTAAAGAATTAATCTATTTTGAAATATGCTTGTAAAGTCCCGCAATGGGACGCCTTCACAGGTAGTGTTAATATAAATAAGATACCCCTTTACGAAGCGATTTTACGAAGTACTGAGCAAGGAAAGGGGTATCTTATTTATATACTAATATTATTCTGTTGTAGTCGGGCCCCATTGTGGGGCTTATACAAATGTGTAAAAGAGATTAATCTTTTTCTACCAAACCATATAGGCACAATAAGGAAAGCGCTGAACATACTAGCATTGTAGTCCCCATGGGAATCCCTGTATATTCCCCACCAATACCAACTAATGGAGATACGATTCCTGCAGAGAACATGCTAGCAAAGCCAAGTACTGCAGAGGCACTTCCAGCCATTTTACCGTATTTAGCCATTGCCATAGAGAAAGAGGCAGAGCCAAATAGGGATACTGTACATACGGTAAAGAATAGAATGGCCGTTACAGGAATAAGTGGCCATTCGAAAAGCATAGCTATTAAGAATAGCAAGGAGCCGATTGTTAGTTGCCAGAGGGCAAATGTTAGTAATTGTCGAACTGTGATTACATTACTTAATCTAGCGCTTATGGCACTAGCTAAGATAATACCACAGCTATTGATACCAAAGAGATAGCTAAATTCTTGTGCAGATAGTTGGAAGATGTTTTGGTATACAAAGGATGAACCTGAGATATACGCAAAGAATCCACCAAAAGCAAAGAATTGGATTAGTGTTTGCCCAAGGAATCGCTTATCTTTAATAAGCGTAATGTAGTTCTTTGTAGCAGTTGCAACGCCACCTGTAACGCGTTTTTCTTTAGGTAAGCTTTCACGGAAGAGAAGAGATCCCGCTAATAGAATAGCAGAAAATATTGCTAAAATAACGAAGATAACGCGCCATGTAGTGAATAGTAATAATTGACCGCCGATGAGCGGAGCGATTACAGGCGCCAAACCGTTAACCATCATGAGCAATGCAAAGAGTTTAGTCAATTCTTGACCAAATGCAAAATCTCGAGCGATGGCCTTAGCAATTACAACGCCCACAGATCCTGTTAAACCTTGTAGAAAGCGTCCTAGTAAAAGTATTTCAATGCTTGGTGCATAAGCACAGATTATGCTAGAGATAACGCAAAGTAAGTTGCCTGTTATAAGAGGCAACTTGCGGCCCATAGTATCACTAATAGGACCTCCAAATAATTGACCTAATGCAACACCAAAAGTCATCACACCAATGGTCATTTGAATATTTGATGCAGATGTATTTAGTTCACTAGGCATAATTGGTAATGCTGGTAAATATAAATCTGTTGCAAGTGGTGTGATGGCTGTCAACAGACCAAGGAATACTACTAAGATGAAAGAGACCTTAGCAGAATTTTCTTGAGTCATAAAACCCTCCTATACTAAAGTGAGAAAAATAAAAGTCTGCGAATCGCACTTCGCAGACTGCATTTAATTTTTTCTATTTGATACGATGTATTTTACCATGATTGAGAAAAAATATCTATATGAAATATTGAGTTTGCTATATCTCTATTTATAGATTACAATTAGTATATTAATTATATCTAAAAATATCAATGTGTTTATTGGCGATGGGAGAATTATATGAAATATTAACTAAAAGGTTTTGTGTTAGCTGCAATAGTAGTAATCGGGACAGCTACGGTTTCATCTGTAGAAGCAATATCATTAAACCATGTTATATGTAGTATTCTCATATGTGGCAACAAAAAAGAACAGCTCGTGAAGAGCTGTTCTTTTTTTGTTACCAGTTCTTAGAAGAAAAAGTGGTGAATTTCATGGATGAAATGTTGACCGAAGAAGGAAATACAACCGTGCATTACGATGAATACAATGAAGTATTTGAAGGCACTGTTCATGATAACACTTGCTTCGATTTCATGTTCTAGTTTATGAGCTTCTTCAGCACTGATTTCTTTGTGGTTTTCTAGGTATGCTTTCAAAGCAGGCCCTACGGCACCAATAGAAATCGCGATGGATTGTGGGGACAACATTTTGCCGATACCAGCTGCACCGGAGTTAACTGCTGCCAACCAGAAACCAAGGTCTTCGAAGTTTGTAGGATCTAAGCCTTGGGCTGCAGCAATTTGAAGTGGGCCAAACAATACGTTGGAGTTTGTACCAGAACCAGTTAAGAATGCACCCAACGCACCCACGATAGGAGCGAATAGAGGATACAATGTACCTGTACCAGCAACCATTGCTTTTGCAATGTCTGCAGTCATACCAGAGTAAGTCATCAATTTAGCTGTCATAACAACTGTGATGATTGTAAGGTATGTGAATTTCAAGTTTTTAACTGTGCTACCCAATGTACCGAAGATTTCGCCAGCTTTTGCTTTTTGGATGAAACCACCAACAATACCAGCGATAAAAATCATAATACCAGGAGTTGCAATCCATACGAATGTGTAAGGTTTTGCACCAGCACCTTGATAAATAGGTACAGATGTTTTAATGGACGCAAGAGGACCATTAATTGCAGGGAACAATTTAGAAGTTAATAACAATAATACGAAGATTAAGATGAATGGCATTGCAGCTACAAGGCCTTCGCCACCAGAAACTTTAGGGACTTCGCCAGTTTGTTTAACTGCGTATTTAGGATCATTAGGAGGCATGATTTTTGCACAACCAATGATAACTGCCATGATAACGATGGATGCAGAAATTACGGATAATTCTGGACCCATTACAGCGTTGATTACAGTTTCAGGAACTGCTAATGCTAAACCAGAAAGCAATGTTACAAGGAATACGCCTTTTAACGCTTTAATACCGCCACCAATAATCATAACAACAAAGAATGGAGCGATAAGGTTAAGCAAGAACAATTGTACGGAAATGAATGTACCTAAATGGCTTGGATCAAGGTTTGTTAAGGATGCCAATGTAGTTGTTGGAATCCCGATAGAACCAAATGTTGTTGGTACGGAGTTTGCAACGAGACATGCGATGATAGATTTAAGTGGGTCAAAACCTACGGCAACCATCATAGCTGCAGGAATTGCAACGGCAGTACCGAAGCCAGCCATACCTTCCATGAAGGCACCAAAGCCCCATGCAAGTAGTAATGCAAGTACACGAGTATCAGATGTTACAGAAGAAAGCATGGTTTTAATAGTTTCCATTGCTTTCGTATGTACTACCAAGTTATAAACGAAGATAGCAGCTGTAATAACTAATAGGATTGGCCAGATTGCCAATGCGGCACCTTCAAGGGCACCAGTGACCATAATAAATGGGTCAGCTTGGAATGCTGTAATAGCGATAATGAAAGAACCAATCGCAGCAACACTTGTTGCTTGCCATGCAGGTAATTTCAAGATGGATAACGCTACAATCAACCAAATGATTGGAGATAGCGCTAATAGAACGGTGATAGCACTCATTTCTAAGATCATCCTTTCAAGTAAAACAAAAATATATGCTCAACAGGACGACGTAGTTTAATCAATTTAATTGATGAATAAATCGCTATGATGTTAATTTGTAAAAGTTCAGTTAAAATAAAAGCTTACAATAAAATAACAGATATACTTATCATAAAAATTGATATAGTACATAAAATTTTTTAACCTCATAGCCTATGAGGTTAAAAACATAAGAGAGGGGACATAAACAGTGTTTATGTCCCCTTCTGTACTAACTACAAGTCCTTGTTAGGGCCATTACTAAGTTTAGGTATTAGTAGTTACCTTTGAACATTGTAGCAGGAGCTTCTGGTACATAATCGCCGAAGTAGGATTTGAAGTCTAGACCTAATTCATTGCAAAGGTCTTGAACTTCAAGCATTGTACCGTTAAGTACAGGGATGCCTTCAGCTTTAACTTTTTCAACGGATTCATGTTCTTTTTCGCCATGAGTATAGATACGATCTTGACCTTGAGCTTTAGGTGCTTCACGTAATTCTTGTAAGAATTGGGAGAAGTGTTTTTTGATTTCCGCAGGGTCACCGAAGAATTCAGGGTTGATAGCCATGAAGCCATGACAGATGTTGGATTTACCACCAACCATACATTTGTTGGAAGTACCACCTTGGGACAAGATAGAGGAGAACAACTCAGCAATCATGCCGTTACCATAACCTTTGTGACCGCCAAGAACTTCTGTAGCACCACCTAAAGGAAGGATACCGCCACCTTCATGACGGGAGATGTTGCCCAATACTTCAGCTGCATCAGTGGAAGGAACGCCGTCTTTATTAACAGCCCAGCCATCTGGAGTAGCTTTGCCCATTTTGTTGTACATTTCAAGTTTACCACGAGTTACTACTGTAGTGGAGCAATCGAAGAAGAAGTCAACTGGATCAGCTGGTACAGTCCAAGCGATAGGGTTAGAACCAAGCATAGCTTTACGAGCATATGTAGGAACCATGATTGCTTCGGAGTTTGTACAAGAGAAACCGATTAAGCCTTGGTCGGATGCCATTTTAGCATAGTAACCAGCGATACCGTAGTGGTTGGAGTTACGTACAGATACGATACCAACACCGGATTTTTTAGCTTTTTCGATAGCCATTTCCATAGCTTTATGACCCAATAATTGACCCATGCCGTCATGACCGTCGATAACTGCAGAAATTGGAGTTTCTTTTACGATTTCAGGTTTAGCATCGATTTTAATCAAGCCATTAGTGATACCTTTATGGTAACGAACCATACGTTGCATACCATGGCTTTGAATACCGAACAAGTCAGAAGTCAAAAGTACGTCTTGGATGATGTCAGCTTCTTTTTCGGAGAAACCAAATTTTTGGAAAGCGTCCATGCTCAATTTTTTTAGTGTTTCATAAGGGAATAACACAGTGTTTTTTGCGTCTGCCATCGTTAAAACCTCTTTTCAGAAAATATGTACCTGATATAGCTACTTCACATTAGATAACCATGAATTCAAAATGATTTCTTGTGAGTTCTATATCCTCTCAAATGACACTGTCAGTATAGCACAGAAACAAGTGAGATTGAATAGTCTTACAGTCTGAACGACATTACTAAATACGCATACGTACCGGTGATTTTTGTCACATAATCTATACGACACTATTAAAATGTCTGATTATACCTAAAACTATATGGTTATGACTTTTAGTAATGATTACATGATTTTTTTGAAGAATTTTGGTATTTTTATAGAACTTATTAGTATATCTGTTTAGGCATTGGACAAGAATGATAATGGATAGATATCGATAAAACTTGAAATGTTTAACTACATATATCAAAATAAATGATGAGGTCATAAATGTAATGTGATAATTGAATGCATTGATATACATAAAATAATCATTTCTAAAACCTTTTTAATTCAGAATATGTGCAAAAGGTTATACTTATACGAGTCATACTATAATATAATATAAATATACATCCTATAGTTTATACAATTTATAAGCGAGGTGCTTATCATGAAAGAATATAAATCTGTATGCCCTTACGATTGTCCTGATGCATGCGGACTCATTGTATCAGTCGATAATAATAAAGTAATATCTGTTCGAGGGGATAGAGCACATGCTTTCACAAGAGGTACACTATGCCCTAAGATGGCACATTATGAAAAAGTAATCCATTCTCCGTTGCGCTTGAAGTACCCTATGAAGCGTGTCGGTAAAAAGGGAATTGGTGAAGCTCAGTACACTCGTATTAGTTGGGATGAAGCCCTTGATGCAATTGTCAATAATTTCAAAGAAACTATTGATACTTATGGCAGTGAAAGTATTTTGCGTTACTCTTATGCAGGAACAATGGGGGTTATTCAGAGTCCTGCAGCAGATTATTTTTTTCGCCGTATTGGTGCTACAGACCAAGATCGAGGTATTTGCTCTCCTGCTAAACAAGCGGGGTTCCGGTCCGTTTATGGTGAAACATTAGGTATTAAACCACAAGAGGCGCAACATAGCGACTGTATCGTCTTGTGGGGGATAAATGCGACAGCTACAGATGTTCATATTTTACACGATGTGAATATAGCAAAAAAGAATGGTGCCCGCGTTTGGATTATCGATACTCATAAAACCTATACTTTTAGCCAAGCTCATGAGCATATTTACGTTAAACCAGGTAGTGATGGAGCGCTAGCATTAGGTATGCTCCATATCATTCATCGTGACGGTTTGGCGGATACAGATTTTATTAAGGAACATGTCCAAGGCTACGATGAGCTGGTAAAAGAGGTGTTGCTTAATTTTACGCCGGAGAAAGCATCTGATATTTGTGGTGTTTCCGTGGATCGTATGACTGAGTTCGCTCATGCATACGCTACATCAAAAGCGCCGTTTATCCGTCTCGGCAGTGGTTTGTCTCGATATGGTAATGGTGCTATGACATGCCGTGCTATTAATGCCTTGCCTGCTGTGGTTGGAGCATGGCAATATCCTGGGGGGGGATTGTTGTCGAGTGCTAGTGGTAGTAAATTTATTGGCAAAGATATGATGCAACAGGCTCATGTTCATGCGCCAGCTAAACGATTGATGCCTATGATTAAACTTGGGGAGATGCTTACAAATCCCGAAAGAGTTGGGGTCCATAGCTTATATGTGTTTTCCTCAAATCCTGCTATTACAGCACCTAATCAAAATGTGGTTCGTAAAGGTTTGATGCGTAATGACTTATTCACAATTGTGCATGAGCGTTTTTTTACGGATACCTGTAAATATGCGGATATTATTTTGCCGGCCACAACATCTGTAGAGCATGATGATATTTATAATTCTTATGGTCATTACACAATTGGTACGGGTTACAAATTGATTGATCCAGTTGGGGAGTCTCGTTCCAATTGGCAAGTTATCGCCGAGTTAGCAAAACGTATGGGGTTGGAGGATGCATTTTTTAACCTTAGTGAAAGAGAGCTTATTGAACAAATTGTGCACACTTCGAGTCGTATATCCAAGAGGGACCAAGAGTTGATTTTAAACGGTGAGCCTGTGGAGATGACGGTACCTGAAAATTATAAGATGGATTTCAAAACACCGTCTGGAAAAATTGAATTATATAATCCGCAAGATGTAGAACCATTAATTCGGTATATGCCTCCATATGGTGACAATGCACCGTTTTGGCTCATAATCGGTAATGATATTCGAATTTTGGACTCTAGCTTCTGCGAATTAGACTTTAATGATCCTGAGTTGATGAAACTTCGCATTCATCCAGAAGATGCAAAAATGTATAACATAAACGATGGTGCTGAGGTAGAAATCTATAACAATCGTGGCAGTGTAAAAATTAAAGCCTACTACGACGATGAAGTGCAACGGGGGACTTTGGTAACGCTAGGTGTATGGTGGCAATCCCAATCGAGTGATCCTCATGTGGCAATCAATGCGCTTACCGCAGCTCGTCCCACAGATCAAGGCTGGGGTAGTACCTTCTATGATGTGCAAGTTCATATAAGAAACCTTTCATAGATAATAGTTTATTACCATATCATGAACGAATATGTATAAGATGTGTGATGTCACATGCTTTTACAGCTATATTTAAAAATTAAATCCTTTTACTTATGGGAATAACATTATACGGATATAGAATAGTGAGGATATTTTTCTTGTATACCTTAGCTCCTTTAGATTATAATGGTAATATTATTTTATTGACCTAAAGGGGGTTACATTTATGAATGGTAACGACAATCTGTCGACCCGTGCCTATTTGGCTATAGGTATGATGTTATTTGCTCTATTCTTTGGGGCAGGAAATTTGATTTTCCCAGCGGCCTTAGGGCAACATGCTGGTGATAATGTAGGTTGGGCTTTGCTCGGCTTCGTATTAACTGGTGTAGGCCTTCCACTCTTAGGTGTTGCAGCGATGGGTTACTCTTCCTGTAAAGATGTTGAAGAACTTGCAAGTCGTGTTCATCCGATTTATGGCTTGTTGTACACAATTTCTTTATACTTGAGTATTGGTCCAATGTTTGCGACGCCACGTACTGGTACTGTAGCTTATGAAATCGCAATTAAACCTTTTGCTGAAGGTTTAAGCATGAATATGGAACCAATTTTCTTGGCATTATTCTTTGGTATTTCTTTGTGGTTATCTATTAGTCCGCAAAAACTTGTTAACCGTATCGGCAATATTTTGACACCAGCTTTACTACTTGTAATTCTGTTGTTAATTGTTAAATCCTTTATTACTCCACTTGGTGGTTATGCGGTGCCACAACCGGCATATGGTGATGCGCCAACGGCTGTATTACAAGGTTTCCTAGATGGCTACAATACAATGGATGCCTTAGCTTCCGTAGTATTTGCTATTCTTGTAATCGACTTTGTTCGTCTTAGCGGTGCTACATCTCGTGCTGTGATTACAAAAACGGTAATGGAGGTAGGTGCTATTGCGGTAGGTCTTCTTGGTATTGTTTATGTATTTATCGCTAATATCGGTGCTACTAGTGTTGAACGCTTTGGTTTGTTCGAGACAGGGGCTCCTGTATTGTCCGTAAGTGCTAACTATTTGTTTGGTGAGTTCGGTCAAATCATCTTGGCTATCATCGTTTTGCTAGCTTGCTTGTCTACAAGTATTGGTCTTATCACTTCTTGCGGTACATATTTCCACAAGTTGACGCCAAAGATTAGTTACAAATTATATGTAGTAATTTTCTCTGTAGCGGCGTTTGGTCTTAGCATGTTTGGCTTGAAAACAATCATTAGTGCAGCAATCCCTGTGTTGATGCTCTTGTATCCGTTGACTATCGTAATCATCTTGTTGGCACTTCTTCATAATGTGTTTGGTGGTCGTCGTTGCGTATATGCATGGACTATGGCTTTCACAATGATCTCTGCCCTCATGACTGGTCTTGAAACTGCAGGTATTGCACCTACAGCTTTGGAACAGCTCTTTGCTCAATATATTCCATTTCAAAGTGCTGGTATGGGCTGGGTAAGCTTTGCGGTATTAGGCTTTGTTGTGGGTCTTATCCATAAAGGTCTTGCTTCCGATAATAAGTAATAAAGATAAAGGCTCTATGCTTTCATTTTGTGAGAGTATAGAGCCTTTTTATGTTTTGATTGTTGTCATATAAAATTGATTTTGTGTGTAGAAGTTTCTATAATAAGGATAAATAAGGATATAAATGATAAAAGAAGGAAGGAAATTTTATGCGTAGTACTCATTGTTTACCTAGTTATAGTTTTGGAGGTCATGATGTATTTGACGCTATTCCAAAGTTTACAAAATTATATGGCAAGTCTGTAGCTATCATCGGTGGCGAAACAGCTCTTTCTAAAGCTTTGCCACACATTCGTCCAGTGCTTGATAAAGCGGGGATTAAGGTGCTAGATATTATCCACTTTGGTGGAGAGTGTACTTTTGCTCGAGGCAAGGAAATTGCACAAATGGCATCTGTAAAAGATGCGGACTTTTTGTTTGCTGTTGGTGGTGGTAAGGCCATGGATACGGTAAAAGTAGTAGCTATAGAGTTAGATGATAAACCATTCTTTACAATTCCAACCATTGCGTCTACTTGTGCGGCAACGTCAGAAGTGGCAGCTGTATACACGGCAGATCATACTTTTGATGACGTAGCTTTTGTAAATCATCCTCCTGTGCACTGCTTTATTGATGCTGATATTCTCGTAGAAGCACCAAGCCGTTACTTGTGGGCAGGAATGGGAGATACTATTGCAAAACACTATGAAACTCATCTTTCTGCTCGCAGTCGCGAGCAAGACTATAATACTCAGTTAGGCCTTACTCTAGCTTCTATGTGTAGTGAACCAATTTTAGCACATGGTATACAAGCCTATAAAGATAGTCAAGCTAATAAACGTAGTGATGCCTTTGATACCATTGCTATGACTGTTATCTTTACTACCGGTGTTGTATCAGGTTGTGTTCCTATGGCATATAATAGCAACATGGCTCATGCTGTATGTTATGGCTGTGTTACTAATAAAGAAACAGAAGAAAATCATTTGCATGGTGAAATAGTAGCTTATGGCTTACTTATTTTGTTAACCGTTGACCAACAAATGGATGAGTTACAACGGTGGTTGCCAGTATATCGCGAATTAGGTTGGCCTACTAAACTTTCACAATTAGATCTTACTGCATCGCATATTCCTCAAATTGTTGAAAAGGCTACATCTGTTCATGATATTGATGTATCTCCATATAAAATTACAGCAGATATGTTGACTAAGGCTATTCAATATATGGAATCTCTTGATTAATATGGTTTGTAACTATTTGTGTATGTTATGTGATGAGGTTATAAATGCAAGAAATTGTAAAGGGTGGCTTATATCGTCATTTTAAAGGCATGTACTATTACGTGTTAGATGTTGCAACTCATTCGGAAACGAGTGAACAGTTCGTGGTATATCAAAAATTATATGATCAACGTGACTTATATGTACGACCACTAGATATGTTTTTGAGTGATGTGGACCATGAAAAATATCCAGATGTAAAACAAAAAGAGCGGTTTAAGCTGATGAGTGGACGCGATTAGGAGGGCCTGTGGAACAGAAGTTTTTCTTTTTCGATATCGATAATACCTTAGCTGTATGGCCTGAAGGTAAAATCCCTGAAAGTGCTCAATACAGTTTAGATGAGTTAAAGCGTCGTGGTCATCGTGTAGCCTTAGCAACTGGTCGTATTCAAGTGGATGCTAAGCGTTTCGCAGAGCAAGCAGGCCTTACTGATTTCGTAGCAGATGGTGGTCACAGTATCACTGTTAATAATGAATTGGTATCCATGATAGGTATGGATCGTGATGCATGTATTAAATATTTAGAGTATTTAGAATCACATAATATTCCTTGGGCCGTAACGGATCGTAATAAACTCGGTCGTATTACGCCGTATAAGGAAATTTTAGAGTGGCATCCAAATTGGGATGTATTTAAAACAACTGTAGACCCTAATTTTGACTTTCATAGTGTTGAAGAATTTTATAAGATTTATGTGTTTTTCAAGGAAGGAGAGGAAGAGGAGAAGGATATCGAGCATATGACACATAAGCTCATTCGTTATGGTGATGGCTGTGTTCTATATGAGCCTATGGAAAAGGCGTTGGGTATTCGTAATATGCTTGAACACTTTGGAATGAAGCCAAATCAAGCTGTTGTATTTGGTGATGGGTATAATGATTTATCTATGTTTAGACCTGAGTGGTTAAATATTGCTATGGGTAATGCGCGCCCTGAATTAAAAGCAAAGGCTGATTATATTACTACAGACTGTGATAAAGATGGCATTTATAATGCGTGTAAGCATTTTAAATGGATCGATTAATTATTGATAATTCCTCTAAGTTAGGTGAAGCTTATATGAAGATTTATTTTTGTAGCTGTGGCTACAGAATTGGTGTAGTATAGTTAGTATAATGCGCTTAGTTCAATATTCATGTGTTAAAAGGAGAAGAGAAGATATGAACAATAAACGCAGATTATTTTCAACTTTACTTTGTGTAGCAGCATTGACAGCAGGTTTATTTGTTTCTGGTTGCGGCAGTGATAAAGCGGGTGGCATTGGCTCCGTAGTCTCCTCCGTAGTTGATGGCGGTAGCGATGAGAAAGCAGCTGCTAAGCTTAATACCCTTATTGATGCAACAAATCGCTTCAATGGTGACAATGCTACTTGGGGTCAAAACTATGCAGACAGTTTGGCTAAATTAAAAGGTGGTTTCCAAGAAGGTGCTATTGGCCGTCAACCTCACTATGATACTTTAAAAGAAGCTTTGGAACAATCTAAAAAAGAGGGTTCTACGTTCAAAGAAGTTGATACAGAACGCGATAATGTATTAAATGTTCTTAATGAATTAGTACCAACATTCAAAGATTTGAAAGCTTATGATGATTCTAAAGCCTACATGAACGATGGTGGTGCTAAAGGTAAAGAACTAGCAGCTAAATATGTAGCACAAGTAGAAAAATTTGATGCAGCTTATGCGAAGTTCAATGATGCTCTTAACAAAGCTAACACCGAACAAACTAAGAAACAAATCGAAAAATTGAAAAAAGACGGTAAAAAAGGCTATGCAGCAGCAATGGAATCTACGCTTCGCTTGACTACTCTTGTAGAAAATGTAGAAAAAGCTCCTAAAAATGCAGATAAACAAGCTGTAGAAAAAGAACTTAATGAAATTCAAACATTGCTTAAGAGCATAAATAATGATCGTGGAGAAGTGCTTGTTAACTCTTATAACTCTGTAGTTGGTTCTGTACGTCAAGTACTTACTGATGCAAATGAAAACAATCTTAACGACATGATTGAGAATTTCAATAATTATATTGAGTCTTATAATAATACAACTCCAGACCAATTTGACTCTAAATAATCGAATTAACTAAGTGATTAGTTGAGGCCTACAAAAACAGAGCTCCTTTGAAGCTCTGTTTTTTGTTGTTATATTATTTTTTTATATTTTTAATCTCAATAGTGCCATAATATGATATACTAAAAAAGAGCCGCTCATGGGTTGAGCGGTTTTTCTATGTAAATTTTAAATCTACATTTAGTTAAATATAATATTAGTATTTTGGGGGACATATGAACTGGAAACGCTTGGCTTTATGCGCAATGTTGGGGATTACAGTACTTAGTACAACAGCATGTAGTACCAAAACTGGGGAGCAACCACAAGGTAATACTGTGAAAGCAGAAACTGTGGCGATGCCTAATTTTACGAATGCGCCAATTGCAGATGAATATGCTATTTTTGATACAAACTATGGTCAATTTAAGGTTCGTTTGTTAGGGTCTAAAGCGCCGATTACGGTCAAAAATTTTGATTATCTCGTGAAAAAAGGCTTCTACAATGGTGTAACATTTCACCGCGTTATCGAAGGCTTTATGATTCAAGGTGGAGATCCTGATGGCACAGGTGCCGGTGGACCGGGCTATACAATTCCTGATGAATTCTCCAATGATTTACATTTCAATAAAATGGGCGTTCTTGCCATGGCAAACCGTGGCCCTAATACAGGAGGCTCTCAATTTTTCATTACCTTGGGACCTACGGATTGGTTAGATAATAAACACACCATCTTTGGTACTGTAGTACAAGGTATGGATGTAGTTGAAAAAATTGGCAAGGTTAAGACTGGTCGCAATGATAAACCAGTTGAACCAGTAATTATCAATTCTATCACATTGGAACCAATCACTGATGATGCGAAAAATGGCAAATAAGGATGCTAAGTCTGAAGAACGGCACTATGTGTACTTGGTGCGATGTGCAGATGATTCTTTGTATTGTGGATGGACTACAGATCTCAAACGTCGAATAGATGCTCACAATGGAGATATCCCAGGTGGTGCAAAATATACGCGAGGACGTCGTCCTGTGACCTTGGTATATTCTGAAAGCTTTCATCAAAAACAAGAAGCACAACGCAGAGAATATGCTATTAAACGGATGACGAAGACTAAGAAATTGGGACTCATTAAGGGTGCAAAATAGTCCTTGATTATGGTATAATATGATGATTAATTACTACCATGGAGGTTGAAAATGAAGCGGGTTCTAGTGTCCGTAAAGAGTGTACAACGAGATATGGATGGCAAGGATACCGTAGTGGAACTGATTTCCCCAGGTACGTCACATGAAAAAGGTAATGCTCAATATGTGCGTTATGAAGAATCTAGTGTGACTGGATTGGATGGGGTTAAGACGACCATTAAAATTCATGATGATTCTATCGTGTTGCTCCGAACAGGGGCTGTCAATATGCGTCATCAATACGTCCGTGGTGAAGAACGTGAAGCCGTATATGAAACACCATATGGTGATTTACATATGGCTGTAAATACTCATGAATTAACAGTAGACTTTCATGATGGCGTAGGTCATGTTCATTTAGGATATGATATTTCCGTTGAAGGTGAATGGCAATTTTATAATCAGTTAGATATAGACGTGCGGGAGGATATAGAGCATGGACATGAAGGAAATCCTGAAATCGGGGATTGAACAGGCATTACAAGATACGATTAACAGCGGTGATTTGCCGGCTGGGGAATATCCAGAAATCGTTCTCGAAGTGCCACCTCAAAAGGAATTCGGTGATTTTTCTACAAACATCGCTATGCAATCCGCTCGTGTAGCTCGTCAAAATCCTCGAGCCATTGCTGAAGCTTTGATTAGTCATATGAATTTTGATTGGCTTGAACGTGCTGAGGTTGCCGGCGCAGGTTTTATTAATTTCTTTTTGAAATCTGATATGGTGTACGATACGTTAAAAGCCATTTTGAATGCTGGTACTGAGTATGGTGTTCAACCATTGCGTGCGCGCGATACGATTCAAGTAGAGTACGTAAGTGCAAACCCAACAGGTCCATTGCATGTTGGTCATGGTCGCGGTGCTGCGTACGGTAGTGCTCTTGTAAACTTGTTGCGTGCAGCGGGTTATAATGTACAATCCGAGTACTATATCAATGATGCAGGTAATCAAATCGACAACATGGCTATTTCCATTGAGTACCGTTTCCAAGAGTTACAAGGTGCTACATTAGTATTCCCACCTAAACGCAATGAAGACGGTTCTATGCCTGAGTTCGATATTCCAGAAGGGGCTTTAGTGTTCCCTGAAAATGGCTATCGTGGCCCAGATATTATTGAAACAGCGAAAGCGATTGCAGAACGCGAAGGCTTTGATAAATTAAATGCTATGAACGAAGCAGATCGTGTAGCCTTGTTTAAGGAAGAGGGCTTAAAAGAAAAATTAGCTCGCTTAGAGGAAACATTAAGAAACTTCCGCGTTACTTTTGATAATTGGTTCTCTGAACGTACAGTTCATGAAACGGATGAGATTCATCATTCCGTAGAGGCATTAAAGGCCCTTGGCAAAGTTTATGAAAAAAACGGTGCTTTATGGTTAAAATCTACTGATTATGGTGATGATAAAGACCGCGTAGTTATTCGTGATAATGGGGTTCCTACATATTTGGCGGCAGATATTGCGTATCATCGCAATAAATTTGATCGTGGCTTTAAAGAAATGATTGATATTTGGGGCGCTGACCATCATGGCTATGTATGTCGTGTAAAAGCGGCTATGGCGGCATTTGGTTATGACCCTGATAAATTAACAGTATTGTTATTACAAATGGTAGCATTGTTCCGTGACGGACAACTTGTTAAATTGTCTAAACGTAGTGGTGATAGCGTTACATTAGATGAATTGATTGAAGAGGTTGGCGTAGATGCGTCTCGCTATTTCTTCTTGATGCGTTCCTTAGACAGCCAACTTGATTTCGATATTAACTTGGCAAAATCTCGCAGTAATGACAACCCGGTGTATTATATCCAATATGCTCATGCTCGTATTCACAGCATTTACAACCAAGTGCGTGAAGCTGGCATCGCATTTGGCGATTATAGTGAAACTGATTTCACAACACTTACAAGTGAAATGGAATTAGAATTAATTAAGAAATTAGCTGAATATCCGGAAGAGGTCGTTCAAGCTGCTGAACATCGTGCACCTCATCGTATTGCTCGGTACTTATACGATTTGGCAAGCATGTTCCATTCATTCTACCGTCAAGGTCGTATCATTGGCGTAGATCCAGCGTTGCAACAAGCTCGTCTTGGATTAATCACAGCGATTGCCCTCGTTCTTCGTCAAGGCTTGGGTATTTTAGGTATTTCCGCTCCGGAAAAAATGTAATAGGTGGGAGGCATCATGGCAACTAAGTATATTTTCGTAACTGGCGGCGTTGTTTCTTCTCTTGGAAAGGGGATTACAGCAGCATCTTTGGGTCGCTTACTAAAAAACCGCGGTTTCAATGTAACGATTCAAAAATTTGATCCATACATTAATATCGATCCTGGTACGATGAGCCCTTACCAACATGGTGAAGTATTCGTAACAGATGACGGCGCCGAAACGGACCTTGATTTGGGGCATTATGAACGCTTTATCGATATTAACCTTAGCAAACGTTCTAATATTACAGCTGGTAAAGTATATTGGTCTGTAATCAATAAAGAACGCAAAGGTGATTACCTAGGTAGCACTGTACAAGTAATTCCACATATTACAAATGAAATTAAACAAAATGTTTACCGTGTAGGTAAAGAGGATAATGCTGATGTAGTTATCACTGAAATCGGCGGTACTGTAGGTGATATTGAAAGCTTGCCATTTATGGAAGCTATTCGCCAGGTGAAAAAAGAAGTAGGCCGTAACGATGTACTTTACATTCACGTTACGTTAGTGCCTTACATCAATGCCGCAGGCGAGTTGAAAACAAAACCTACACAACATAGTGTAAAAGAATTGCGTAGCATTGGTATTCAACCAGATATTTTGGTATGTCGTAGTGAGAAACATATCTCTGATGATATGAAAGAAAAACTTGCTTTGTTCTGCGACGTAGAACCTGAAGCAGTTATTGAAAATCAAACTTGTAGCTCTATCTATGAAGTGCCATTGATGATGCAAGATCAAGGTCTTGATGATATTGTTATCAAAAAGTTAGGTCTTGAAGATCGTCCATGTGATATGACTGCATGGAAAGAAATGGTTCATAAGATCTTGAATCCTAATAAAGATATTACAGTTGCTATCGTTGGTAAATATGTAGCGTTGCATGATGCGTATTTATCCGTAGTTGAAGCTCTAGATCATGCTGGTATTGCTACAGGTACTAAAGTGAATATTCGTTGGATTGACTCTGAAGAACTTGATGATACTTCTGTAGATCCTAAAGAGGTATTTGAAGGTGTTGAAGGTATCATCGTGCCTGGTGGCTTTGGTTCCCGTGGTGTAGAAGGTAAAATTCGCACAATCCAATACGCTCGTGAAAACAATATTCCATATCTTGGCCTATGCCTTGGCATGCAATCTGCAGTAATGGAATTTGCTCGTAACGTATGTGGCATGGAAGGAGCAACCTCTAGCGAATTCGATGAAAATGCTAAGTACAAAGTAATTGACTTGATGAGTGATCAAGTTGATGTAGATAAAAAAGGCGGTACAATGCGTTTAGGTATCTATCCATGCAAAGTAGAAGCAGGTACGAAAACTCACGAGGCTTATGGGGAAGATTTGATTTATGAACGTCATCGTCATCGCTATGAGTTCAACAATGAATACCGTCAACAATTGACCGATGCAGGTCTTGTGATTTCAGGTACATCTCCAGATGGCCGTCTTGTTGAAAGTATTGAAGTAAAAAATCATCCATTCTTTATTGGTACACAAGCACATCCAGAACTTAAATCTCGCCCAAATAATGCACATCCATTATTCCGTGGTTTCGTAGATACAATCTTAGAACTTAAGAAATAGATTAAAACGATGGGATCTGTTTTATCTATTATAGGTTTATTTATATTAGCTGCACTCAAACTAGAGCAGTTTGTATATGGTAAATCGGGAAAAGAACAATCTACAACTGGTCACATAGCACGAAGAGGGCTTGCTAATATAGCGGATTTAATCGCTTTTGATCACGCTACTGTGAACAGTAAGTCTATTGTAGTACGTAAAAAAAAGAAAGGTGCTCAGAAATGAGCATCTTTCTTCTTTTTTTGCTTACATTGAAAAAAGTTGGGAAAATATATCGATAAATTTAAAAATAACGCTTGCAATATTGAATGATATTTGTTATTATATAGACAAAGATAGATATAGATATGGTGTTAAGTACACCAATATAAATATATTCGTTAAATATGGAACTCAAATAAGGAGGACATAACATGTCTATTATTGGTAAACAACTTCCTGAATTTACACTTGATGCTTTCAAAAAACCTGAATTGGTAAAAGTTAGCACTGCAGACGTGTTGGGTAAATGGTCTGTATTCGTATTCTATCCAGCAGACTTTACATTCGTATGCCCTACTGAGTTGGAAGACGTACAAAACTCTTATGCAGAGTTGAAAGAATTGGGTTGCGAAGTTTACTCCGTATCTTGTGACTCCGAATTCGTTCACAAAGCATGGTCTGATGCTTCTCCAAGCATCAATAAAATCGAGTACTACATGTTAGCTGACAAAAAACATGAATTGGCTGACTTCTTCGATGTATTCCAAGAAGAATCTGCTATGGCTTACCGTGGTACATTCGTAGTAGATCCAGAAGGCTTCGTGCGTACAGCAGAAATTCATGATATGGGTATCGGCCGTTCCGCTGAAGAATTGGTTCGCAAAGTACAAGCTGCTCAATTCGTAGCTAAACATGGCGATCAAGTGTGCCCTGCACGTTGGAAGCCAGGTAAAGACACTTTGAAACCAGGTCTTGATCTTGTAGGTAAAATCTAATTAAGAAACTTATACTTAAATGCTAGAGTAATCTAGATAACTCCTCAAATGACATAAACACGGGCGCGCATCGTTTTCCTGACGATACGGTAAGTCCCAATACCAGATGAACCCTCTCCAATTCATCATGGTAAACCTCATATAACAAACTACAAACTATACGCAAAAGGACTGGCCTTCGGGCTGGTCCTTTTGTGTTGTTAATATCCCTTTATAAAAGTAGGAAATAAGTTCTTGCATTTTTATAGTGAGTGGTCTATAATGAAATTAATTCCTATTAATGTGAAAGGTTTTATAAATAGCTTTATAAATATAATATAGGCACTTTTTAATATGGGTGTGTTTAACACTAACGTTTACAAAGAAAGGCAAGATATATGAGGATTTCCACAAAAGGTCGTTATGCATTGATGGTTCTCATCGATTTGGCAGAGCAAGGGCAAGATAAACCAGTTTCCTTGCGATCTGTGGCAGAACGACAAGGCATATCTGAAAAATACCTAGAAGGTATCGTAGCTCGTTTAGGCGCTGCTAACCTAGTGGATAGTATCCGCGGTAAATACGGCGGATATCGATTGTCTAAAAGCCCTAAGGAGTACACAATTATTGAAATATTGCTTGCTACTGAGGAATCGATGGCTATCATATCTACCCTTGATGAAGGGGTGAGTACTGATACAGTAATCAACGAACGCACCGTTGGTTTCTGGGCAGGCTTACAAAACTATATTCATGATTATTTAGAAAACGTAACCCTACAAGATGTAATTGATGGGACTTACGCTAAACTTGATACAAAATATGATAATTGGGATGGTTCTATTTAATAAGGAGTGACCACTATGTCTAAAATTGCAAAATCTTTTGTTGAATTAATTGGTAAAACACCATTATTAGCTGCTACACGTTTTGGTAAAAAATATGGTGCAAACGCTAATATTTTCGCAAAATTGGAATACTTCAATCCAGGCGGTTCCGTAAAAGACCGTATCGCAGCAGCAATCATTCAAGCTGCAGTTGAATCTGGTGAATTACAACCAGGCGGTACAATTGTAGAAGCTACATCTGGTAATACTGGTATTGGCCTATCTGCTGTAGGTGCTGCGCTTGGCTATAAAGTTGTAATCGTAATGCCTGAAACAATGTCCATTGAACGCCGTAAATTAATGCTTGGTTATGGCGCTCAGCTCGTATTGACTGACGGTTCTCTTGGTATGAAAGGCGCTATTGCAAAAGCTAAGGAAATCGTAACGGCTACAGCTGGTGCTATTGAAGCAGGTCAGTTCGTAAATCAAGCTAATCCTGCAATTCACTACAGAACAACTGGCCCTGAAATCTGGCAAGATACTGATGGTACTGTAGATATCTACGTATCTGGTGTTGGTACAGGCGGTACGTTGACAGGTGCAGGTCGTTACTTAAAAGAACAAAACCCTGATGTACATGTGGTTGCCGTAGAACCAGCAGACTCTCCTATATTATCTAATGGTAAACCAGGCCCTCATAAAATCCAAGGCTTAGGTGCTGGCTTCATTCCAGATACATTGGATACTAACATTTACGATGAAGTAATCCAAGTTTCTAATGAGGATGCTTTTGCTACATCTCAAGCTTTTGGTCACACAGAAGGTGTATTGGTAGGTATTTCCTCTGGTGCTGCGCTTTGGGCGGCTCAAGAATTGGCAAAACGCCCTGAAAATAAAGGTAAAAATATTGTAGTAATTCTCCCTGATACAGGCGAACGCTACTTATCTACAGCTTTATTCCCTGAAGTTTAATCACCTATCATGGTGAAAGCATAATAATTGCTTTTACCTTAATATAATTAAGTAGTCTCTTGCTTAGTACTATGCATCGATTTTTTGGATACATAGTATTTATTGGCTCAGACACTCAGATGCCCTCTGTATTTTACAGGGGGCATCCTTTTTTGATTGAATTCTTTTATTATTATAATAGGGTGATGTACTGATTAAATAATGGTGCAGATTATTCATAGTCGGAGAGGAACTTTCACAATAACATTTATAATTGAAAACACAAGAAAATTTATAATTGTATATGAAAAAGGAGCTACTGGGTAGCTCCTTTAGTATTTTGGTATGTATTTAATTGTAATTATCTACCGTTTTTAACGATATTATCCATCCAGTTGAATAATTCTTCTAAATCGTAGTCACCAGAGTGATCTACATTAAATGGTGTTGCCATATCTACTCTGTACCCAAGGTTTTGAGCACGTGTACCTACGATTAAAGGAATTGCAACAGATGTATTACTGTCGGCTGTGCCATAACGAATACGATAGAATCGTGCATTTGTCGCAGCAGGAGAACCAAGATAGTTCATTGGGTTCATCATAGTAACGATCTTAGCATTTTCTACGTATACATCTTGGTTAGCTGTTGAATCGTGTAATGCAGCAGTAATGGTAAAGTGATTATTATCTGTAGTACTTGTACCAAATAGATTGTTTTCACCTGTATCATTAGCACGAGAGTCAAAGGCACCAGGCGCTTTTGAGCGACTTACAAAGTGGTTATATGCTTCCCAGTTTATGTCTTTGATAGTTCCTGTTTTATTATCTCGTACAAGGTATGTATGCTTGGATAAATCAGTACCTTTAGCTGCTGCTTTATTAGCGGCAGCAACAATAAATTCTTTTACATAATTTTTGAAAGTACCGTTACCGTTCTTGTCAAGTTTTAGTACACGACCTAGAGAGTCACGTAATTGTAAGTTATTTACGTAATCAGGGAAGTGTTCGCTGAGCATTTTAGAGTATGATAGATCGTCTGCATTCAAGTTTACACGTTGCATCGTGCGTTGTGGTGGAGCAGAGTTGCCACCTACATTAGCTTGTGGTAATTCGCCTTGGCCCATAGTTACTTTGTTAAAGGATGTGATACCATTATAGCTCCATTCGTAAGCCATATCAGCCGCATCAAGGTTAGTGATAGGGGCATACGCAGATACTGCGTATACATTAGTTGCCGCTGTAGCTGCACCTAATGCTTGTAAATATGGTTGGAAGTCGGAACTGTTACCAGTTGCACCTTGTAACAAGGATACACCACCGCCTGCACTTGTACCATTTGTGATAATGCGGTTTGCATTACCTGGCATAGCGGAATCGTTAGCGTGTAAGTAGGCTGTAGCCGCTTGTAAGTCAACGATTACTGCCGGGGCCTTACCGATGAAGTTGCCATCGGAAGCTTTATTGGTACGACCACGAGTAGATGGGGAAGCTACTACATAACCACGGGATAATGCGTAAAGAACACTGTTAGGTTTTCCATTTTCCACCTTAGGCGTCATAGCTTGGCTCGGCATGTAACCACCTACTGCATTTGGCATGAAGATAGGGGCTGTTTGGGTGTTGTAACCGTTGATAGTGCCGTTGTTGAAATATTCCTCTGGTACATAAATGTTCATGTATTGCTGATCTATGTCGATTGGATTAGCCACGTAAGGGATATACTCGAAGGCGCGATATTTGATTTCCTTATTATCTACTGTGGTAGACATGGATTCATAATTTTTCGCGTCGAAAGCAAGACTAATCTTTGCAGACGCATCAGCTTGCAATGGGGGTTCAATTGGTTGGGAGAGAATATTTTTCTCTTCTGTAACAGTAGAGCCCTTTGTGGAAGCTTCATTACGAGCGTTTACATAAGATTGCGGTAATTTACTTTCTTGAACCTGTTTAGTCTCTGCGTCAGATTTAGCTTTTGCTTCGGCTTCAGATTGAGCTTTAGCCTTAGCCTCGGCTTCAGCCTGAGCTTTAGCAGCAGCATCTACTTCTGCTTTAGCTTTTGCCTCTGCTTCAGCTTGCGCTTTAGCAGCAGCGTCTGCTTCTGCTTTAGCTTTTGCCTCTGCTTCAGCCCGAGCTTTAGCTGCAGCGTCTGCTTCTGCTTTAGCTTTTGCCTCTGCTTCAGCCTGAGCTTTAGCTGCAGCTGCCGCTTCTTCTTTTGCTAGTTGTTCAGCAGCTAAACGTTCTTGTTCTTCTTGGATCACAGCTTGTCTTGCAAGTTCCGCTTGTTTAGCAGCAATACGTTCTTGCTCCGCTTTTATAGCGGCTTCGCGTTCAGCTTTAGCTTTCTCGGCCGCGATACGCTCTTGTTCAGCTTTTAAAGCTGCTTGCCGTTGAGATTCAGCCTGTTGTGCGGCGATACGTTCTTGTTCTGCTTTAATAGCTGCTTGGCGTTGAGCTTCAGCCTGTTGAGCTGCCATACGTTCTTGTTCTGCTCTAATAACTGCTTGTCGTTCGGCTTCAGCTTTAGCGGCGGCTTCAGCACGTTGGCGAGCTGCTTCTTCAGCCGCTAAGCGTTCTTCTTCAGCCTGTTGAGCGAGGATACGCTCACGTTCAGCTTTTAAAGCTGCTTGGCGTTGAGCTTCAGCCCGTTGAGCGGCAATACGCTCTTGTTCAGCTTTAATAGCTGCTTGGCGTTGCGCTTCGGCTTGCTGAGCGGCGATACGTTCTTGTTCTGCTTTAATAGCGGCTTGCCGTTGCGCCTCAGCTTGTTGAGCGGCGATACGTTCTTGTTCAGCTTTAATAGCTGCTTGGCGTTGAGCTTCAGCCTGTTGAGTGGCAATACGCTCTTGTTCAGCTTTTAAAGCGGCTTGGCGTTCAGCCTCAGCTTGTTGAGCAGCGATACGTTCTTGTTCAGCTTTAATAGCGGCTTGCCGTTGCGCTTCTGCTTGTTGAGCGGCGATACGTTCTTGTTCAGCTTTAATAGCTGCTTGGCGTTGCGCTTCGGCTTGTTGAGCGGCAAGACGTTCTTGTTCCGCTCTAATAGCGGCTTGACGTTGCGCTTCGGCTTGTTGAGCGGCGATACGTTCTTGTTCTGCTTTAATAGCGGCTTGACGTTGCGCTTCGGCTTGTTGAGCGGCGATACGTTCTTGTTCCGCTCTAATAGCCGCTTGACGTTGAGCTTCAGCTTGTTGAGCAGCGATACGCTCTTGTTCCGCCTGTTGCTCAGCAATACGGCGTTGTTCCTCTTGGATACGAATGCGTTCCAGCTCTGCCGCTTGACGACGTTCTTCTGCAATACGCGCTTGCTCAGCTTGTTGGGCCGCAATACGTTCCTGCTCAGCACGTAAAGCCGCTTGGCGTTGAGCCTCTGCTTGTTGAGCTACCACACGTTCTTGTTCCGCCTGCAAAGCTGCTTGCCGTTGGGCTTCTGCTTGTTGTTGTGATTGTAGTGCGGCTTGCCGTTGTGCTTCAGCTTGCTTTTGAGCAAGTTGTTGTTGATCAGCTTGTGATAAATTTTCTTGTTGGGATGCTTCTTCAGCGGCTAGTTGAGCTAGACGCTCACGCTCAGCTCGTTGAATATCTCGAATCGTAAGCCTCTGTTTTGCTACTACGGCTTTTGTTACTGTAGTATTTGATACAGTTAATGGAGCTATGGATTCTTGTTGAATAACAACAGGCGTACGCTCTACTTGTGTAGTTTGTACTTGTTGCTTACCATCCACTGGTTTCTCTACAGTAACAGGTTCAGTTTTTCGTTGTACATTTATCAAACTGTGCATTGCTAATGTAGGCTCCATGACAGTTTTTGTATCTTTATTGACAACATACTGAGGTTGAGTTTGAACCTGTTGTTGAGATTGCATTGGTACTACTTGTTGCGGTACTGATTGCAATGGTGTAACTTGTTGAGTTTGTACAGGGCTAACCGTTGCTGGTTGCATCACGTAGGATGGTTGAGGTTGTGCCATCGGTGGTGTTTGTTGTTGTACAACGGTGGCCGGTTGTGGTGTAGCTGGTAAGACTGGCTGAGTTGCAATTGGTTTCACGACTGGAGTTGCTACACTTGTAGGACTCTGTGTCGTTGATTCAGCACTGGTACTCGTACCTACTAAATCATTCATGTTAAGTGTAGGCTCTGCATGGGCAACACCACCCAATGCAGCTGCAGCAAGAAATGCAGCAGTGACCTTACAATTTTTGGATGATTTCATGAATTAGCTCTCCGAACTAGATTTCTAATAATAGTTTATAATTTTAAAGTTTATTAATATTTATATAGTTTAACATAAATCGATGTGATTGTACAATTTTGAGGACTTGCTTCCACTTTTGAAAGTAGTCTAGATTATAAAATATAAAATAATATTAATTATTTTTGAATATCAGAAAAGGACTAGATCACGTATACTTCTGAATTGTTGTTCCAAAATTGTGTCCAATTTTAGGTCAGTTCAGAATACGTATATTCTAGTCCTTTTACTATATCTACTGGTGTGACACCAGCTTTCACCATCGATAAGAGTCATTAATCAATTAGTCGCTAAATGTTAACTATTAGTTACTAACTGCTAATCGTCGAAACTCATCATAAACAATCAACAATTATCAGCCATCAATCAATCATATATAAGCTATAATTGATGGTTAATTTTAATGATTTATTTTGTGATACTATTTTTTAAGCTTGGCTTTACAAGTGCTAAGATGAAGCAAGCCACAACGGAACCGATTGCGATGGATGCAAGGTATAGAAGTGGATTACCAATTGTTGGTACTACAAAGATGCCGCCGTGTGGAGCGCGTAGTGTGCATTCGAAGAACATAGATAACGCACCGGCTGTACCAGCACCGATAATACAAGCTGGTAATACGCGAACTGGATCGGCTGCTGCAAATGGGATGGCACCTTCTGTGATGAAGGAAAGCCCCATGATGTAGTTTGTAATACCAGATTTACGTTCAGCCTCTGTGAAGCGGCTAGGGAAGAATGTAGTACAAAGAGCGATTGCCAATGGAGGAACCATACCGCCTGCCATGACAGCCGCCATAATACCGTATTCGCCAGTTGCAAGAGCACCAGTACCGATAACATAAGCCGCTTTGTTTACAGGGCCGCCCATGTCAACTGACATCATAGCACCAAAGATAAGTCCTAATAATACGCGGCTCGTTGTGCCCATGGATTGCAAGGAGTCCATCAACCAGTGGTTAAGTGCGGATACAGGAGGATTGATGATAAAGGTAATAGCGATACCGATGAATAATACGCCAAGTACAGGATAGAAGAGAACCGGTTTTGTACCTTCTAAGGCTTGAGGCAAACCAGATACTAATTTCTTAACTAATAATACCAAATAACCTGCTGCGAAACCGGCAATCAATGCACCTAGGAAACCAGAGCCACCTTGGTTAGCCAATAAGCCTCCAACGAAACCAGCTACAAGACCTGGACGGTCTGCAATACTCATGGCGATGTAACCTGCTAATACGGGTAACATGAAGCCAAAGGAAGCACCACCAATTTGCATTAGGAAGGCCGCAAGAGGCGTACCGGAACCAAAGTTTTTAGGATTTGCTGGGTCGAATACGTCGAATAAGAAGGCGAGGGCAATTAAGATACCGCCACCGATAACAAACGGCAACATGTGAGATACGCCGTTCATCAAATGTTTGTAGATTTGGCGACCGAAGTTATCTGCCGCATCGAATGCTGCTACTGCGCCATTTTTGTCAGATGGAGAAGCGTGGTATACAGGTGCTGTACCAGCCATAGCTTCACGCAATAACTCTTCCGCTTTATTGATGCCGTTTGCAACCTTAGTTTGAATCATAGGTTTGCCATCAAAGCGTGCCATCTCTACTTGACGGTCAGAAGCTACGATAATGCATTTAGCGTGCTCGATTTCTTCTGCTGTAAGAGCATCTTTCACACCAGATGCACCATTCTTTTCTACTTTTAAAGAAACACCCATTTCTTTAGCTTTGCGTTCTAAAGATTCGGCAGCCATATAGGTGTGTGCAATGCCTGTAGGGCAACCAGTAACAGCTAGTACATCATAATGTGGGTTATCTACAGAAATTTTAGGTGCTACCTTTTCAATTGCCTCTGTAGCCTTTGCTTCGATAGCATCGGTAATGCTGGTTGCTTTTTGATCCTCTGTTGGTTTGATAAATCCTTCTATAGATGGATCAAACTTGCCTTGCTCTTTAGCTGTTATTAGCTCCAAGAAACGTTCTACCGTTGGAGCTGCGATGAGGGCTTCTTTGAAATCAGGGTCAATCACCATAGTTGCTAGTTTGCTTAATACCTCTACATGAGTGTCAGCGGCGCCTTCTGGAGCTGCAATCATGAAGAATAGGCGGGAAGGTTGACCATCAAGCGCTTCAAAATCTACACCGTTAGGCACGACCATAGCGGCTAGGCCTGCTTCTTTTACCCCTGCAGATTTAGCGTGTGGTGTGGCAATACCGTCGCCAAGGCCTGTAGAACCAGACTCTTCACGAGCGAACACTGCTTTTAAATATTCTGCTTTATCTGTCAAGTGGCCGCCTTTGTCCATCAATTCACCTAAGGTGTAAATGGCGTCAGCCTTTGTGACAGGATCTGCATTCAGCAGGATAGATTGAGGTTTTAATAAATCAGTGATTTGCATATGTGTACTCCTTGATGCACATAAAATATAAAATTATTTAACTCGTACTTGTGAAAGTAGTGCTTCTACTTCTTCAAGGGTTGCGAGGTTTTCAGAGTAAGCGGAGGCAGAGCCACTGGAGATACCCCAATAGAGCGCCTCTTGTAAGTCACCCGTCTTTTCATAGCCCGTAATAAAGCCGGCTACCATGGAGTCGCCAGCACCCACGGAATTCACGAGAGTTCCTTTAGGGGCAGGACTTGTATATACAGTGCCGTCAGTAGCGACCAAGATAGCTCCATCACCAGCCATAGAGATAAGCACATGTTGTGCACCTTTCTCTTGCAATGCTTTGGCAGCTTCTACAAGGTCATCCTTTGTAGCGAGAGTGCGACCAAAGATTTCGCTAAGCTCGTGATTATTTGGCTTAATTAAAAATGGTTTATAAGGCAAGACTTTTGTGAGTAGATCTTTTGTAGCATCTACTATGATGCGGATACTTTTATGTTGTAAGCGCTCCATAATGAGTTCGTACATATCGCTTGGTAGGCTAGAAGGAATGCTGCCAGCAAGGATTAAGGTGTCCTTTTCGGTCAACGCATCAAGCTGTTTGTATAGAGCTTCTAATTCGTCGGTACTGATGATTGGGCCGCGACCATTAATCTCTGTTTCCTCATTAGAGGCTTTTACCTTAACATTGATGCGGGTTAATCCTTCGCGAAGCCGGATGAAATCTTCTTTCACGCCGAATTTCTTGAGTTGTGTTACGATTTCTTCGCCAGTAAACCCTGCGATGAAGCCGAGTGCTGTCGTATCCATGCCAAGATTGTTGAGCACGATAGATACGTTGATACCTTTGCCGCCACCGAGAACGTATTCTTGGATGGTGCGATTAATAGTACCCGTCTTGAGGTGATCAAGGCGCACGATATAATCGAGAGCTGGATTAAAGGTAATAGTGTAAATCATACAATTTCCCCTTTTGAGATAATACTAATTAGCGTATGATCGGTTGATCTTGCTTCCGTAATCGTAACCAATAGATGAGTGGTACTAGATATAGGAAGAAGGCAAATGGTACATAACCTGCTGAACTTGTACCCATCATGACAACAGGCACGTAGGCAGCAATATTCCACGGTTGCAATGGAGCGATGAGAATACCGCTATTTTCAAAGTCTAGCATTACATCTTCGTCTTGAATACCTCGCTGTGCGTAGGTAATGCGCATAATAGAGTGCGTCATAACTACCGCAATAGCTTGGCTGCATCCAACCGCACCTGTTAAGAAGGCAAGACCTACATTGGCAGCAAATACATCGCTCCGTGTTTTAGCTCGCTCTAATAGTTGTCGTATATCGTTCCAGAAGCCAACCCCTTCGAGCATGCCTGAAATAGCAGTAGCCATAAAAATTGATAGGGTAGGGATAAACATCGTTTGTAGACCGCCGCCATGAATGATATTAGCTAGTGGATTATAGTGCGGTAGTTCAAAGCCTGTTAAAGTATACCATCCCAACTCTGAGAGGCTCGCATCCTGATTGGTATAGGCTAGAATGGCCGCCGCTAATGCACTTAGTCCGATAGGCCAACGGATAGATACTTTCAAAGGCAATAGACCAATGACGATGATGACTGGAATCCATAATGTCCAATCGATGTTGAAAATAAAGTGAATTGTATCGGATAGTAAACTATTTTCGTAATTGAGTGGGTACCACTGAGATAGTAATAGATACAACACTGTAGAGATGATGAGTGCTGGAATACCATCTTTAAATATAATGGGAATATTCGTCGATACCTTTGTATGGGTTAAGGTTGCTACGAGAGACGCACTAGATGATAGTGGTCCGTTTCGATCACCAAAGTAAGCACCTGCAATAATAGCACCGGCCACAATATTTTCTGGAATATTACCAGCTCTTGCCATGGTGATGAGTACGATGCCTATCGTTCCTACAGTGCCTAGTGCAGTACCTAACAACATACTCACTATAGCTGTTATTAAAAAGGCACAGACGATAAAGATGGATGGATCAATCAAGTCGATGCCTGTGGCAATGATCATAGGGATAATGCCCGCTGCTTGCCACATGGCGATGAGCCAACCGATGAGAAGAAAGATTTGCATCACCACGATGGACGTTTTAGCACCTGTCCAGGATAGGTTTAATAGTTCCTTTGGTTGATATCCTTTGCGATAAAATACAAAGGCCATGATGCACCATACGACAATCAAGGCATAACCAATAGCGATGCTATTGGCTACGGCTATGAGGATGACGAGAATGGATGCAAGTAGTCCCAAAAGGGGCTCTATATTCCGTGGCATGAGTGTGCGGCCCTGTTGGTACCTTAGGAACGCATTTAATATAAGTTGTAACCACTTCATTTTAATCGATAGGAAGTTCTGTTTCGAAGACTTCCTCAGCCGGGCCTGTCATGAGCACCGTGCCATCCTCCAAGTATGAAATATGCAATGTTCCTAAATAAAGTTCTACATCTACTTCACGGCCTGTTAAACCTTTTTCAAAGGACATAACGGCAGAGGCACAAGATCCTGTTCCACATGCTAAGGTAGCGCCAGCTCCACGCTCCCAAGTGCGCACCTTGATGTGTTTGTCATTTACTACTTCAATGTAGTTTACATTTGTGTTAGCAGGGAAGGCATCGTGCTTTTCAAGGATAGGGCCTTGTGTTGTAACAGGGGCTTTTGTAATGTCGGCGATGAATACCTCCGTATGAGGCACGCCAAGCAATACGGAGCTTACCGTTATGGTCTCACCGTTTACATCGAGGTCTACGTCGATAACCTTATCCATGTTTACATTCATAGGAATGTCTTGGGACTTAAAGAATGGTTTGCCCATGTTTACAGTAACTTGTGTGACTATTCCGTTTTCGATAGTCAATGTAGGCTTCATTACGCCAGCTAAGGTTTCGATGGTGAAAGTCTCCTTCGTTGTTTCACCGTGTTCATAAGCGTATTTGGCAAAGCAACGGATGGCATTACCGCACATTTCTGCTTCACTACCATCGGAGTTGATGATGCGCATGCGCACATCACAGGTTTCGGAAGGAACTAGGACGGCAAGACCATCGGCACCAATACCCGTGCGACGATCGCAAAGGCGGATGGCGAGGTCTGTGTAGTCTTTAGACGTCCCTTGTGGGTCGGCAAAGAGGATGAAGTCATTGCCGAGACCATGCATTTTCGTTAATTTCATAAAGTCTCCTATCAATAAGTAAGACTTTCACCATGAAGCCCGTGAAAGTCTCATATGTTTATTATTATATATTCTATATTATAATATTATATCATAAATAGGCCTTAAGCATTGTATGGAATCGTATAAATTTATAGCAAAATAAAGGGAAAATAAGGAAAGCTTACAGCGTTTATTAAGAGTTATAGTGAAACAAAAAATGCCCCATATGGGACGATTATTTAAGGGAATATAGGTATTTGGATTACTTTATTGTTTAACAGAGAAATGATAAAATAAAGAGTAATGTAGTTAATCGTAATAGAAAGAGGAACACATATGCGAATTCAAGGGATTTCTGGATCTCGTGGCATTGCAGTAGGCAATGTATATAGATATATTCAAGAGGAAATTGTCATTCCTGATTACAATGTAACGGAAGACAAGGTAGAAGAAGAAATAGGCAAGTTTGCAACTGCTATGGCATCTACCTTAAAACAATTGGATACTATTCGTAAAAAAGCGTTGGATGAAATGGGGCCAGAAGAGGCGGCTATTTTTGAAGCGCATATGCAAATTGCTCAAGACCCATCCTTATCTGACGGAATTAAATCCCTTGTTGAGTCTAGCCATATGAATGTGGTAGCGGCTACGGCTCAAACAATTGAAACCTTTGCAAATATCTTCCTTGGTATGGAAGACGCTTACATGCGTGAACGAGGTGCAGATATTAAGGATATCGGCGATCGTTTGATGCGTAATATGTTAGGCATGAACCCTCGCGGTTTATCACATATTTCTGGCGAGGTTATCTTGGTGGCTCATGATTTGGCACCATCTGATACGGCATCCCTTGATAAAGCGGTAGTAAAAGGTATCGTTACGGCAGCAGGTGGCCCTACATCTCATGCGGCTATCATGGCTCGCACCTTAGAGATTCCTGCAGTTATGGGCGTTGGTGATATTGAAAGCTTTGCAGATGGCGATAAGGCAGTCGTTCTTGGTACGGATGGTATCGTGGAAATCAATCCATCTGATGCGGATTGGACGGAGTATACAAATCAAGCGTTGGCGTTTCAAGAGGAGTTAAAACGGTTGCGCGAATCCGCTAATCTTGAAGCTACTACTACTGATGGTCATCATGTAGAGCTATTCGGCAACATTGGTAAGGCGAAGGATGCTAAACATGCGCTCACTATGGGGGCGCAAGGTATTGGTTTGTACCGTACAGAATTCCTTTACATGGAAAATGACGAATTGCCTGCAGAAGAAATACAATTCGAAGAGTATAAAAAGGTAGCCCAAGATATGAAGGGGCAGCCTGTTATTATCCGTACCATGGACATCGGTGGAGACAAGGAATTGAAATGCCTTGATTTACCAAGTGAAATGAACCCATTCCTAGGGTACCGCGCTATTCGTATATCCTTAAATCGTCCAGATATCTTTAAGGTACAATTGCGTGCCTTATTACGAGCTAGTGCGTTTGGTGATATTCACATCATGTATCCTATGATTGCTTCCGTTGAGGAAGTGAAGCAAGCGAATGCTATGCTTGATGAATGTAAAGAGGAGCTGGCGGCTGAGGGTAAGGATTTTAACAAGGATATCAAGGTTGGCATCATGATCGAAGTACCAGCGGCAGCTGTTATATCTCCAATTCTTGCTAAATATGTAGACTTCTTTAGTATCGGTACGAATGATCTTTGCCAATACACATTGGCAGTAGACCGTATGAACGAAGCAATTGGTAGCTTGTATCAACCATTGCATCCAGGTGTGTTACGTCTTATTAAGCACGTCATTGATGCCAGTCATGAACAAGGTAAATTTACAGGCATGTGTGGTGAGCTTGCTAGCGACCCTGTGGCGACCATGATTCTGTTGGGCCTTGGCCTCGACGAATTCTCCATGACGGCTTCTTCGATTCCTCTTATTAAAAATATTTTGCGTTCTGTTTCCAAAACAGAATGTGAAGAGGTAGCAAATAAAGCACTTACTATGGACACAGCAGAAGAAATTACAGAATACGCTAAATCTGTATTAGCTGAAAAAGGTTTATTATAATTCTATTTTTGTTAAATAGGATCATTACATAGCAAATACGATGTAATATACTTGAATTGAAATGCTTGATATTGATACAATATATCTATTAGAACGAATGGATAGGCACCGCCTATCGAGATAGAAAGAGGTTATCATGAAAGAATTAACAGTAGAAATTACTAACGAATCCGGTTTACATGCTCGTCCTGCTACAGCTTTCACACAATTGGCTGCTAAGTTCGCTTCCAAAGTGACTATCGCTGCTAATGGCAAAACAGCAGATGCTAAATCCATTTTAACTGTATTGACCTTGGGTGCTACAAAAGGCACATCCGTTACCTTGACGGCTGACGGTGCTGACGAAGACGAGGCACTCGCTGCATTGAGCGAATTCTTAACAACTAACCACGATTAATATGAGGGTAATAAAAAGGACCCTACATTTTGAACTGCACCTCCAAAAATTATGTCCATTTTTTGGGTGCAATTCATTTGTAGAGTCCTTTTTTATTTACCCATATTTGCAAAGCGCTCTACAGCTTTTGTAAAGTCGCTAATGGTTTTTTCCACGTCACCATGTTCGATACCATCTCGTACGCAGTGGTTGATATGTCCTTCAAGAATTACTTGTCCTACTTTATGTAGTGCAGACTTAGCTGCATTAATTTGGCTCAACACATCTTCGCAGGGAATGTCTTCTTCAATCATTCGATCAATAGCTTGCACTTGACCTAAGATTTTACGCAATCGACGATGCAGATTTTCTGAATCCATACACTGTTTCATTTTACTCCTCCATAGGCATGTTTTTATCATCTCATATATTATACTCTATTTAAAGTTTTTAATACAACTTAATAAGTATAACTAATATGCATTAATCGGTATTTATAGATATATAGTATTGTGCCGTTATAAGATATATTAAATATATTTATAGTATGAGTGGACGTAAAAACTAGTGCTTTACATATCTTCTTATTGATTGATGTGATACAATACATTTAATATACTTTATATTTGTATATGTATATAAGGTATTGTATAGATAGCTAGATTATAAACCTATATTTACATGTGTTTATATTACAGACCTTTAAGAAATAGGTGAAAGAAATGAAAGTATTTCGCTACCTTCGAAATCTAGTTGTGTTCGTGGTGGTCATGATTTTGGCTATGTTTATATATGACGGATACCATAGCTTTCAAGGGACAAATCGTGAGAGTAAAGCTCATACAATTGTTGAAAAACAAATAGAACAAAGTGAAGACACGCTTAGTCGTACGGATCGAATTATACGACTGTTTACATTTAGAGATAAAGTACAGATAGCTCTTAATCAACGTGTTTCAAAAGAGCATTGGGTGAAAGGGGATGTTATTCCTGAGTATACAAAAAATGCGTTAATCGCTATTGAAGATAAGCGGTATTATAAACATGGAGCTATTGATGTACTCGGTATTATTCGCGCCTTGTACACGAATACTATAGCAGGTGAAACGCTAGAAGGTGGTAGTACTATTACACAACAACTAGTAAAAAATCTGTTCCTTTCCTCGAAACGCATCATGAGTCGTAAGGTGGAAGAGGCCATCCTCGCTAGTGAAATGGAACATTACTACTCTAAGGAAGAAATCCTTACCATGTATTTGAATACCGTATATTATGGTCATAACTATTACGGTATCTACGAAGCTGCTCACGGCTACTTTGGAACAAGTCCTAGCCGATTAACATTGGGACAAAGCGCTATGCTTGCAGCATTACCCAATGCACCGTCCTATTTAGATCCTTATACGAACTATGAAGGTGCAAAGGCTCGACAAAAGCTGGTGCTCGAACAAATGGTAGACCAAGGCATGATTACACAAGCAGAAGCAGACTATGCGTATGAACAGGACTTAGAGCTTGTGGAAGAATAACTTAATATATTTAATAAGCTATATCTGGTGTTCGATTACTAGATATAGTTTTTTATTAGTTCGGAAAAGAAATATATTATTAAAGTGAATAAAAATAATACTTGCATTTATAATTATACAGGTGTATACTATTTTTTGTCAGAAGGAGAAAATGCTTGTCGGTAATAGAAGATACCACGGTACTTTCACAATTATCTGATACTGTATTGATTATATGAGTCTAAATAGATAGTGGTTTATGAGGTGTTATCATGGGTAAAGCAAATAAAGTAGTACTCGCATATTCTGGTGGCTTAGATACTTCTGTTATCATTCCTTGGCTGAAAGAAAATTATGGCGCTGAAGTTATTGCAGTGTGTGTAGACTTGGGCCAACCTGAGGATTATGATGCAGTTGAGAAAAAAGCGATCAAATCTGGCGCATCTAAAGCGTACATCGTTGACGCTAAGGAAGAGTTTGTAAAAGATTATGTATGGCCTACTGTAAAAGCTGGTGCAATTTATGAAGGTAAATATTTATTAGGTACATCCTTCGCGAGACCTTTAATTGGTAAAATTCTTGTAGATATTGCAAAAAAAGAAGGCGCTGATGCAATCGCTCATGGTGCGACTGGTAAAGGTAATGACCAAGTTCGTTTTGAGTTGACTATCAAAGCATTAGCTCCTAACATGAAAATCATCGCTCCTTGGAGAGAATGGGATTTGAAATCTAGAACAGACTGTATGGAATATGCTGCTAAACACGATATTCCAGTTGTAGCTACAAAATCTCATCCATATTCTATGGACCAAAACGTATGGCATTTGTCCCATGAAGGCGGCGATCTTGAAAATCCAGCAAATGCACCTAAAGATGATGTGTACTTGGTAACACATACACCTGAACAAGCTCCAGATGAAGCTGGTTATGTAACTGTATCCTTCAAAGAAGGTGTACCTGTAGCTGTAGATGGTCAAGAAGGTACTCCATTACAAATATTAGAAAAACTCAACGAAATCGGTGCACACTATGGTGTAGGCGTTGTAGATATCGTCGAAAATAGATTGGTAGGCATGAAATCCCGTGGCGTTTATGAAAACCCAGGTGGCTCTATCATCATGTATGCTCATAGAGAACTTGAATACCTATGCCTCGACAGAGCTACATACCACTACAAAGAACTCATTGCTAACAAATACGCTGAACTCGTATATGATGGCATGTGGTTCGCACCATTGATGAACGCGTTACAAGCGTTTGTTGACGAAACTCAAAAAACTGTAACAGGTGAAGTAAAACTTAAATTGTACAAAGGAAATATCATTTCTGCAGGTAGTACTTCTCCATATTCTTTGTACAGCGAAGATTTCGTAACATTCGAAGAAGATGATGTATACGATCAATCTGATGCAGAAGGTTTCATCAACTTGTTCGGTTTACCTCTCAAAATTAATGCATTGATGAAAGAGAAAGCAGGTAAATAATGGCTAAATTGTGGGGCGGGCGTTTCACAAAAGGCACTGATAAAGCGGTAGAGGATTTTACATCCTCTATCGCTTTTGATGCGCGGATGTACGCCGAAGATATTGCAGGCAGCAAGGCTCATGCGACTATGCTGGCAAAACAACATATTATCTCCGACGCAGATCGAGATGCTATTTTAGTAGGTTTAACGAAGATTAAAAATCAGATTGATAAAGGAGAGTTTCCGTTCTCCGTGGCTCTTGAAGATATTCATATGAATATTGAAAAACGCCTTACTGATGATATCGGTGAAGCTGGTGGTCGTTTGCATACAGGCCGCAGCCGTAATGACCAATGTGCAGTAGACTTGCACATGTACGTGCGTAAAGCTGTTGTGGAAATGGGTGAACTCATCGTAGATATGCAGAAGGCTCTCATCGAAACAGCTGAAAAGTATAGTGATGTTATCATGCCTGGCTATACGCATTTACAACGGGCTCAACCTGTATTGTTTGGGCATCATATGATGGCCTATTTCTCTATGTTGGAACGTGATTTTGATCGTTTGTTGATGGTATTCAAACATGCTGACATCATGCCACTTGGGGCCGGCGCATTAGCTGGTTCTACATACGGCATTGATCAAACATATACGCAAAAGCTTTTGGGCTTTTCTCGTATTTACGAAAATAGTATGGACGCCGTATCTGACCGTGACTACGTAGTTGAATTCTTGTCCTTTGCATCTCTAGTAATGATGCATTTGAGTCGTCTTAGCGAAGAGTTGATCTTGTGGTCTACCAATGAGTTCAATTTTATTGAACTTGATGATGCTCACTGCACGGGCTCTAGTATTATGCCGCAAAAGAAAAATCCTGACGTTTGCGAGCTGGTTCGTGGTAAAACAGGCCGTACCTATGGTCATTTGTTAGGCCTTTTAACAACTTTGAAAGGCTTGCCTCTTACATACAACAAGGATATGCAAGAGGATAAAGAAGGTATCTTCGATGCTATTGATACAGTACACTTCGCATTGTCCATTAATGCGGCTATGATTCGTGGTATGAAGGTCAATGGGGCTCATATGAAAGCAGTCCTTGATGACGACTTCTCTAATGCTACGGATATGGCAGATTATCTTGCGAAGAAAGGTGTCCCATTCCGTGAAGCCCATGAAATCGTAGGTAATGCGGTGCATCATTGCATCGAAAAAGGTTGTGTACTTCTTGATTTATCGATAGAGGACTTCAAAGCAATCTCTCATCACTTTGATGCGGATATTCTTGATGCCATTTCCATTGAAGCTTGTGTTGCAGGTCGTAATAACTATTCTGGTACGGCGCCAGAATGTGTGGAGCGACAACGCAATAATGGTAAAGCTATTATCGTTGCTGAGGAAAAACAAATTGCTGAATGGAAAGCAATCGTTGAATCTGTACAAGAGTAGAGCTTAGTGCGGAATAAGCAGTAGATAAAAATAAAGAATAGTTATCAATAAAATCTGAAAAAATAAGATCGATATACATATAAGGATTTCATTAAGGGACTAATATTGCCTATTATACTTATATGTATATCGATTTTTTATTTAAAAGCTAGACGATACCTATAAATCCCAAAATTCTAATTGATAATTCACTATTAAAATGATGCATTTGTGTGTACACATATAGTGGACTGTGAGGAAATAATAGTCTTGTACTAGGACACTATAACCGTGATAGATAGGAAAAATTACATCTATACACAGAATAAAATAGGGTAAAAATATACTTTGCCACAATTAAAATGAGTTCTGTTCAATTTTGATGATAAATTACCTATGATTTATTCAATTCGTGTAATATAGCTTGTCCGCCAATAAAGTACTTTTATTTTGGTTTCATAGGTGTTATTATTTAACTCGTAATAAGAATAAAAACGGTAAATTCACATTCAAGCCCATCACAGCACGAACTGGATTTACTTAGCGGTATATATATTTTAAGTGAATTATGGACGAGAAAAAATTCACCTTAGTGAAAGGGGATTGATACATGAAAACCACCGCTAAAAAAATGTCTGTATTCCAGCTAACCACAATGGTAGCAGCCAATATGCTAGGAGCTGGGATCATTATGTTACCAACTAATTTGGCTCAAGTTGGTACTATTTCAGTTTTATCTTGGCTCGTGACAGCTGTGGGTGCGCTTTTACTAGCGTATATTTTTGCTCAAGCGGGTATGTTCTCCCAAAAACAAGGGGGCATGGGCGGTTATGCAGAACATCGCTTCGGTAAAACTGGACATTTTATGGCGAGCTATGCTTACAGCATATCTCTCATCATTGCTAATATCGCCATCGCGGTATCTGCCGTAGGTTATGGCGCAGCTTTCTTTGGCGTTGACCTCAATGCGACACAAACAAGTCAGGTAACAATTGTGCTCTTGTGGTTTGCAGCGATTCTAAACTTCAGAGGGAATCGTTTCACAGGTCGACTCAGCAATATGACTATTTGGGGCTCTATTGTTCCGGTTTTATTAATCGGTACAATCGGCTGGTATTGGTTTGATCCATCTATTTATTGGGCGGCATGGAACCCAAATGATCTTCCGCTTTATGATGCGGTAAAACAATCTATTTCCCTAACTTTATGGGGCTTCCTAGGATTTGAGTCCGCAGCGGCTAATGCTGATGCTGTTGAGAATCCAAAGAAAAACGTACCTATCGCAACTGTGGCGGGTACATTAGCAGTGGCCGTGGTTTATATCTTGTCCACAAACGTTATGGCAGGTATTGTGCCTAACGTTGATTTATTAAATTCTAATGCACCATTCGGTTTGACATTCGTATACATGTTCAATGATACAATTGCAAACATCGTTATGGCTGCTATGGTTATTTCTTGCTTTGGCGCTTTGCTTTGCTGGCAATTCACATTGTCTCGCGTCTTCAAAAGTGCAGCAGAACATGGTTACTTCCCTAAAATATTCGCTCGTGTAAATAGCAAAGATGCTCCTGTTCGTGGTGTATTGATTTTACTCGCTGTTGAAACATTACTTACTTTATTCACTGCAAGCGAATCCTTGCGTGAGCAATTTGAAATCTTAGTAAACTTAGCGGTTGTAACTAACGTAGTACCGTATGTATTGTGCATCTTGGCAGTACCTACAATGATGCGTATGGCTGGCGTAGCTGAAAGTCGTATTAAACGCTCTAATTACTTGTTCGGTATAGGCGTTCTTTACTGCCTATATGCAATCTACGCATGTGGCTTTGATGCTATGGTAGGTAGCGCAGTGGCAGTAAGCATAGGCTTGGTGATCTATGTTTTGCGTAAAGCGTGGGATACACGCAGAGCACACCGCTTACAACAAAGTATTGATTAACTGAATACATCTCGTCTTATTAGAGGCTATTACTTGGTAATAGCCTCTTTTTTATCATAATCATGCATTAGACTTATAATTAATGCGAGCTAGATATGAAAAAATATAAAGAGTATTATTATTAATCAAATTTTTGCTGTGTATAAAAAGATTTTATAATAAAGTTTTTACATTGCTTTATTATTATTAAAATTAATATATATACCGTCATATACAGTAAATATAATAAAAAATTATTTATATAAGTTAATTTATATAATTTTATGCAGGATTGTGAATTTAATCATTAATCAATATTTTTTATCAGTATAAAAATTATATTGAAAATATACGAAATATATATACCCATAAGGGGTATATGTATTGTAAATAGAGTGTTAATATAGTATATTTATAATCGATAAAAATGAATGAACTAGTGAGTGTCGGTATTTACCGAGCGTAAAAGAGGAAAATGGGTGAAAAACCCATACTATGCAAATAGCTGTAATGAGGAGCAAGGTTTCATTATAGGGTCACTGGGAAACTGGGAAGGCCGAAATGTTGCGATGAATCAGAGTCAGAAAGCCTGCTCTAAAGGCATGGTATGCATATGCTGTGCTTAATTTGGGTTAGTCGGGCGACTAACCTTTTTTCGTTCCCTAGCCTTTAAGCTTCATCGCTATATAAAAAGCTAGTACCATTAGTTTGTCATTTGAATTGTTGTTAGTGTTTAGAGAGTTTAGGAGGCGCCTATGGGCAAACGCTTTGTCAAACAATTGGGGCAATTTATTGTTACCTTGTTTGGCATCACATTTTTGACATTTTGTCTCACCTATTTAGCACCAGGTGACCCAGTAACGATGTTACTTGAAACGGCAGATACTATCGTATCTCAGGAGCTTATCGATGAAACTCGAGCTCAGCTTGGGTTAGATAAACCATTTGTAGTACAGTATGCAAACTGGGTCGTCAATGCCGCACAAGGTGATTTAGGGATGAGTTATTCTGCTAAAAAACCAGTAGTAGATCGTATGTTGGAGGCTTTACCAGGTACATTAATGTTAGCGGGTACGGCTTTAGTATTTACGCTGCTCTATGCATTGCCTGCAGGTATTATAAGCGCCTTAAATCGTAACAAATGGGTTGATTATGTGTTGAGATTTCTATCCTTCGTAGGCGTATCTATGCCTACGTTCTGGTTAGGTCTTGTACTGATTTACATCTTCGGTCTTAAATTGGGCCTTGTACCGATTGCATCCTCTCGAGTGACTGCGTCTGGTGTTATTTTGCCCGCTATTACTTTGGCAGTTGTTGTTGGGTCTAAATACATGCGTCAAGTGCGGCTAGTTATCCTTGAGGAAATGCAAAAGGATTATGTTATTGGCGCTCGTGCTCGCGGTGTTAGTGAGATAAAAATTTTATTCGGTCATATTTTACCTAATGCGGTGTTACCACTCATCACTATTCTTGGAGTTGTTATTGGTTGGTTACTAGGTGGTGTGGCAGTCGTAGAAATGGTATTCTCTTGGCCGGGACTTGGGAATATGGCAATTTATGCTATTACTATGCGCGATTATCCATTGATTGAAGGTTTTGTGTTGTGGGTTGCTTTAGCATATATGTGTATTAACGCATTGGTTGATGCATCATATATCTTATTAGACCCTAGATTGAAAAGGGAGAGAGCATAATGGCAGAATTTATTCAAAAACATAAATTGTTCTCTTTCTATAGTGGGTTGATGATTATCATTGTTCTCATCGCTATCTTTGCACCCTGGCTTGCACCGGGCGATGCTTTCACCTCAAATATAAGTCAGGCATTGCAAGCACCAAGCAGCCAACATTGGTTTGGTACAGATAAATTAGGACGTGATGTATTATCTCGTATCATTTATGGTACTCAATTATCCTTGTTCATGGGCGTATCCATCGTCGTTATCATGGTGAGCATTGGTACTATCATCGGTGCTATAGCAGGCTATTTTGGCGGTAAAGTTGAAATGGTTCTTATGCGTTTAGCAGACATCATGTTATCATTCCCTGGTATCGTATTGGCTATTGCTATTGCTGGTATTCTAGGTGGTAGCATTGTAAATACGATTTTAGCCTTATCTGTTGTAGGTTGGGCAAAATATGCTCGTATTGTACGTTCTATGACGCTCAAGGTGCGCGGTGAGGAATATGTAACGGCTGCTGTTATGATGGGCGCATCTACGACGGCCATCATCAGACGTCATATCATTCCTAATATTATGCCTCTCGTTATTACAACAGGTGCATTAGATATCGGGGCTATCATGATTGAGGTAGCAGGTTTATCCTTCCTTGGCTTTGGTGCTCAGCCACCGACTCCAGAATGGGGTCTTATGCTTAACGAGGGTCGCCAGTACTTGCAAACGAGTCCATGGCTCATGGCATTCCCTGGTATGTCCATCCTTATCGTGGTTGCTATTTTTAATCTTTGGTCTGACTCCTTACGAGATGTAGTGGATCCAAAAAATCAAGGATAAAATTGTTTTTACCTTCATAAATTTGAATCTTTATCTAGTGAAAGTTTCATTATGACTGGTAAGAAATTATGGTTTTTCCATCACAACTATTTTAGATAGTGATGATGTTAAATGTTTTTATGTTTTACATGTAGTTGTAAAAGGAGATTTTAAATGAAAAAATCTTGGAAAAAGGCCCTATTAGCAGGTCTTAGTATTGTAATGATGGGTTCCTTCATAGCTGGTTGTGGGTCTGATAATAATGGTGCTGCTAACAAAGATGTATTAAAAGTAGGCGTTACTAACTTCGCATCCACATTAGAACCTACAGAAAACTTCTTCGCATGGGTTGTAATGCGCTATGGTGTAGGTGAAACATTGGCTAAGTTTGACGAACAAATGAAACCTCAACCATGGATTGCATCTAAATGGGAAGTATCCCCAGACCATAAAACGTGGACTTTCACAATCAATGATAAGGTGAAATTCTCCAATGGTAAAAAAGTTGATGCAGCAGCTGTAAAGGCGTCTATTGAACGTGCTTTTGCAAAGTCTAATCGTGCGAAAACATTCTTTGAATATGACTCTATGGAAGCTAATGGTCAACAATTAGTTATTCATACAACAAAAGAATATCCTAATATGCCTGGCCTTTTAGCGGATCCGTTGTTCCTAATCGTTGACGTTCAAGCTGAAAAAGATGGCCGTAACTTTGCGAAGGAAGGTCCTATCGGTACAGGCCCATATGTAGTTAAATCCTTCACTAAAGAACGTGCTGAAATGGCTGCGAACGAAAACTACTGGGATGGTACAGTACCATTTAAAACTGTAGAAATTCCTTCCATCGATGACCCTAATACGCGTGCTTTGAGCTTACAATCTGGCGACGTAGATATGGCTGTTAACATCGGTCCTGGTGAAATTGGTTTATTCCAAGGCAATGATAAATTCAAAGTAGATGAAATCGCATCTCTTCGTGTCGTATTGGCCCGTATTAATCAAAAAGGTATTCTTGGAGATGACAAAGTTCGTGCTGCAGTTATCTCTGCAACAGACCGTAAAAACTATGCTGATGTATTGTTAAAAGGTACATTTATTCCTGGTTCTGCTCCAATTCCACCATCCATGGACTATGGCTTCAACGATTTGAAAGATCCTAATGCGTATAATCCTGAACGTTCTAAACAATTGTTGGCTGAAGATGGTTGGAAAGATACTGATGGCGATGGGATCCTTGATAAAGATGGCAAACCATTAACATTCAACTTCATAGTATATAACTCTCGTGCAGAATTACCACTTTATGCAGAAGCTGTTCAAGCAGACCTTAAAAAGGTTGGCATCGATATGAAAATCAAAACAGTTGACTATAACTTGATCGATAAAATGGGTCAAGACGGCGACTATGATATGCTTATCTCCAACATTGTAACAGCTAATACAGGTGATCCAATCTGGTTCTTGGCTAACTATTGGCACACTAACAACAATGGCTCCAACCCTCAAAATGGTTCTGGTTACTCCAATCCACAAGTTGACCAATTGTTAGATGCAGCTGAAACTGAATTCGACCCAGCAAAACGTCGTGATTATGCAATGCAAATTCAACAATTGTTGATGAATGATGGTGCTGCATTATTCTTAGGCTATCCTAAAACTAATATCGTTACAGGTTCTTACTTGAAAGGTGCTGTAATGTACCCAAGTGATTACTACTGGATTACTAACAAAATTACAAAATAGTGAGGAGCTATAATGGCAGAAAACATACTAACTGTAGAAAACCTTAACATTGCGTACCAAGGTGTGCCTGCTGTTATGGATGTGAACTTTACCTTGGAACGCGGTAAGGTATTAACCATTGTAGGTGAGTCCGGATCCGGTAAAACTACTGTAATCCGGGCCCTCATGGGTTTATTACCTGTAGGTGGTGAGGTTACAGACGGTACAATGATCTTTAACGGTCACAACCTTCGTACCCTATCTAAGTCAGAATGGAGAGCCATACGTGGTAAAGATATGGCTATGATTTTCCAAGATAGTGGTAGTGCATTAGATCCAATTGTTCGCATTGGTAAACAATTTAGAGAATTGTTTACATCTCATATTGAAATCACTAATGATGAATGTGATCGACGAGCAATTGAGTTATTAGAATCTGTATCTCTTCCTAATGGAGCGGATATATTGCGCCGTTATCCACACGAATTATCTGGTGGTCAACGTCAACGTGTTGGTATTGCTATGGCGTTAGCATTGGACCCAGCATTACTCATCGGTGACGAACCGACATCTGCACTCGATGTAACAACACAATCTCAAGTGGTTATGCAAATGCTTGAACTAGCTAAAGAGCATAATTCTGCAATAGTCATGGTAACTCATAACCTTGGTGTAGCAGCGTATATGTCTGACTATATTATTGTTATGAAAAAGGGCCGTGTTGTAGATGCTGGAACCCCACAAGACATTTTGGAAAATCCATCTAATGAATATACGAAACAACTAAAAGACGCTGTGCCAACATTGGGAGGAGGTCGTTACATTGACTAATTACGCAGTAGAAATTAAGAATGTATGTAAACGATTCCCACTTCCTACTGGTGGTGAGCTTGAAGCATGTAAGGATATTAATATAACTCTCGAAAAAGGTCAGTCCCTTGGGATTGTAGGGGAATCTGGCTCTGGGAAAACAACATTGGTTCGTATGATCATGAAAATGCTTCCTATTACGGAAGGCGAGATTTATGTAGATGGTGTAGAGATTCAACATATGAATTCTGAACAAACGAAAGAATATCGTAAAAAGATTCAAATGGTATTCCAAGATCCATCTGCAGCTTTTAACCCACGTATGAAGGTTAAAGATATCATTCTTGAGCCACTTTATAATTTTGGTCTTCTTGAAAAGGGAAAAGAAGAGCAAATCGCAGGTGACTACCTGGAAATGGTAGATTTATCTCGCGAGTTTATGCATCGCTATCCTCATGAAATGTCTGGTGGTCAACGCCAACGTGTTGCCATTGCTCGTGCTATCGTTTTAGAGCCCGAAATCCTCGTGTTAGACGAGGCTACTAGTGCCCTAGATGTATCTGTACAAGACTCCATTGCGTACCTTTTGGCGCGTTTACAAAAAAAGAAAAATTTAACATACCTATTTATTGCTCATGATATTGCCTTTATTCGTACTATGTGCCACAAGGTGGTCGTAATGTACAAAGGTGCTATCGTTGAAGAACTAGATGCTTTCCACTTGGCGGATGCAAAACATCCATATACAAAGGTTTTATTGAGCTCTATCTTTGAAATTGGTCAAGATCATAAGCCGCTTACCTTGGATGAGGCTGCATTAGAAGCTTAATAGGAAAATTTACTTTCAAAATTTCAAAAGTATAAATTTGAAATGTAGAGAGTTACATCGGATAGGTAAACTTAAAATAGCAGTTAGTTTCAAGACTAACTGCTATTTTTATGCATAGTTAAGATATGAAATTTTTTAATAGATATATTGAAATGTTTCTCAAATTATACATTGTGTTAACACCTAATATATAGTATAGTTGACTGTATAAAATATACCCCTATGGGTATAATAAGATATGCTCATATGAAGTGATGTACATAGATTCTCTTTATATTAACTATTGTAAAAGCAGGTTATATTTACTAGATTATGTTAATGCAAAAAATAGTGAGTATCTGAGTATAAATAGATAGTTAATGTGTGTAGAAAGGTTAGGTGTATAAATGAAAGGATTACGCAAGTCTTTACTAATTGGTATGACCCTTGGTATGACCGTGCTCGGGACTATTGGTTGTATGAATCAAGATTCTGCTTCATCTAATGATGTATTAAAGGTAGGGGCTATTAGTTTTGCTGGCACATTAGAACCAACGGAAAATTATTTTAGTTGGGCCGTTGTACGATTTGGTATAGGTGAAACGCTTATCAAGTTTGATGATCAAATGAAAGCAACGCCTTGGCTTGCCACCTCTTGGAAGCAAGGTGATGACAAGTTAACATGGACTTTCACCATCAATGATAAAGTTAAATTCTCAAATGGTAATAGTTTGACAGCTGAGGCGGTAAAAGCATCTTTAGAACGAACTTTTGCTAAAAGTAAACGAGCAAAAACGTTCTTTAACTATACAGAAATTACTGCTAACGGTCAGGAGTTGACCATCAAGACTGACAAGGAATATTATAATTTGCCCAACTTGTTAGGAGATCCATTGTTTTTGATTATGGATGTGACAGCAGAGGCGAATGGTCGTGATATTGCAAAGGAAGGTCCTATTGGTACTGGTCCATATGTAGTATCCTCTTTCACAAAAGAGCGTGCTGAACTAAAGCGCAATGATAATTACTGGGATGGCAAGGCAGGCTTTGCTAAGGTTGAAATCCCATCTATTAATGATGCGAATACTCGTGCTATGGCGTTACAAGCGGGCGATGTAGATATGGCCGTTAACATTGGACCTGGTGAATATAGTATCTTCCAAAATGATAAGAAATTCACTATCTATGAAGTGGCTTCCTTGCGTGACGTATTTGTTCGTATGGGGCAAAAAGGGAAACTACAGAATCCTAATCTTCGTGCAGCCCTCATTGCAGCAGCAGACCGTGAGTCTTATGCGAAGAACCTCATGAAGGATACCTTCGTAGCCGGTAAGGCTCCATTGCCACCATCCATAGACTATGGCTTTAACCAATTGCGTGATCCTAATAAATATAATGTAGAACGTGCTAAAGAATTACTGAAACGTGAAGGTTATGAAGATACAAATGGCGACGGTATTGTAGATAAAGACGGTGAAAACCTCGTACTTGATTTTTATGCCTACACAACTCGTCCTGAATTGCCATTATATGCGGAAGCATTGCAAGCGGACTACAAAAAAATCGGTGTAGATTTACGAATTAAAATCGTAGATTATGCGGTTATCGACACATTATCTCAATCTGGTGATTATGATATGATTATCTCCAGTGTTGTAACCGCTAATACGGGTCAACCAGTATGGTTCTTGAAACAATATTGGGGTATAGGCGTTGAAACTAATGGGTCTGGCTTCTCTAATCCTCGTTTCGATGAATTGTTGGCTCTTGGTGAAAGTAGTAGCGATCCAGTGGTGCGTCGTAATGCGGTTATCAATGCCCAACAACTGATGTTAGATAACGCTGTAGCATTATTCCTTGGGTATCCTAAAATTAATATTGTAGGTAATAAACATATTGATGGTATCAAGATAACACCGTCTGAATATTACATCATTACAAAAGATTTGAAAAAGAAATAAAGTTTGCTGCTTACATAAAAATAAAAGGACTAGCTCGCATGGGCTAGTCCTTTGTGTTATCTAAATATTATTTTTTTTCTGTTACATCTAAGTCTGCCATGTTAACTGCATTGGCCTTGCCAATCATTTTATTATACTTGGTAAATAATTGCGTATAAGCTTCGCCATAAGATGAGTTGATAATAATATAGTTGCGTGCCTCTGCAACAAATTCTTTTACTGAGTCTTGATACTCTCTTACCGCATTTTGTACTTCTGGTGTAGTACCAGGTTGTAATTTATTGAGGCGTTGTGTAATTTGTTGTAAGTTTGATTCTACCTTTTGGGTGTCTGTATTCCCATCTGGATCAATAAGGTCAATAGTTTGTGCTGTTATGAGATTTATCTCTATAAAGTTAACCGCATTTTCCCGCTTTTCTCCCTGATACTCAGTCATGCGTTCGTTATAAAGCTCATTATTACGATTATCTAAAGCTAAGTCTAATGCATTATATGTAGCGTAGAACTGTTCTGCTAAAGGTACATATTGAGCTGCTAGCTCATCGCTACCTTTATAATTATCCTTTTCATAACGACGTTCCACATAGTAAGATTGCAACTGATCAGCAATAGGAATAATTTGATCAAGTACTACGAGGACGTCATTTGTCGCTTGGTTTACGTCTTCGTAGGGTGTAGAACTATCTTGTTTTGCTACCTCTAATGCAGCTTTAAGTTCCTTATATTTAGGTAAGGTAATCGTCGTATTATGAGACCCATTGCGCAACTCTTCAAGAGTTGGCTGTAATTGGCTAGCATAGGCTACACTGTATGAGTTATATGCATCTAATGCAACAATATAAGGTCGTATGGCGTTGATTTTATCGTCAACGGTTGATCGATATAAAATTGTCGTTGTATTGGATGATAAGAGTGTATACACCCCATAGATCCCACCACCGATAATAGCAGCACCGAGCACAATGGCTGCTATTAACTTGATGTACCCCTTTTTCAACTGCGCACGCTCCTTGAAAACACACTAACTCTTTTGGATCCATTTGGACAGACTAATGTCCTAAGAGTAATTATTTACATTATATCACAACTTTACGTGGCAAAAAAGACGTATAGATACGATAATTATAAGGAATAGATGAAAATGTTAGATTTGGACATGTATTTATATTTATAATTAGCGATTAAACGATGAATGAGGCTGTAAGCTGTTATAAAAATATACTTTTAAAAGTAAAACTATATACTCTCTAGACGTTGCAGCTGCGGCTGGTATAATAGCAAGTATAGTATTCATTATATGGGGAGTTCGTTATGTCAGAATCGAATCATTTAATCAATTTTGCTACATCTTCGGAACTTATTGCTAATGGGGAAGGGCGTAATGTGTTATCTGCCATTGAGGACGGATTACGCAGTTGTGATGAGTTTTTAATATCTGTAGCTTTTATTACCCCAGAAGGCTTGTTGACGTTAAAGCCAATCTTAAAGGAATTAGAGGATCGTGGTGTTCGAGGTCGTGTGTTAACGACAGATTATCTTGGTTTTAATAGTCCACAAGTTTTGGAAGATTTAGGAAGTTTAAATAATATTGAGTTAAAAGTGTATTGTACCACGCAAGGTAGTGATCATGGATTCCATACAAAAGGCTACATTTTTAGAAAAGATGAATCTTATCAGATAATAGTTGGTAGTTCTAATTTAACTATTAATGCATTAAAGAAAAATCGTGAATGGAATACTCGCTCTGAAGCTCATTGCAGTGATACCTATGCTCGAGAAATTACGGAAGAATTTGACTTATATTGGAATTCAAAATTTTCTATTCCCTATGAAGATTTTATTCCTTGGTATAAACCAAGATGGGTACGGCCAGAGCGCGCTTCACAAAAGACTGTAGCAGAGCAATTTAGAAAAATAGATTTGGGTCAACTAGAGCCTAATACCATACAACAACAGTTTATTGCTAACTTCAATGAACTAAGGGCTAATAATGCTAAAAGAGGCCTTTTGATTTCTGCTACGGGTACCGGCAAAACCTATGCGGCGGCTTTTGCTATGAGAGAAATGAAGCCTAAAAGAATATTATTTTTAGTACATCGGGAACAAATTGCAAAACAAGCGATTGCTAGCTTTGAGCGGATTTATAATGATCCATCCATTACATTTGGTTTGGTTTCTGGGAATGCTAAATACTATAATGCGACTCATGTATTCTCTACGATGCAAATGATGGGTCGTAATGATGTAATGAAACAGTATGATCCAAAGGAATTTGACTGTATTATTATTGACGAAGTGCATCGTGCAGGTTCAGATAGTTACCAACGCATCATTGATTACTTTGATCCTCAATTTTTATTGGGAATGACAGCTAGCCCGGAACGTACAGATGGTTATGATTTATATGAATTGTTTGACCATAATATTATTTACGAAATTCGATTACAACAGGCTTTAGAAGAAGATTTATTATGTCCATTTCATTATTTTGGTATTAGTGATTTATGGGTAGATAATCAAGAAGATATTTCTGATATGGAGGTATCCTTTTCAAACTTGTCTACAAAAGAGCGGGTAGATAAAATTGTAGAAAAGATTCGCTATTTTGGTCATAGTGGTAGTCGTGTAAAGGGCTTAGTATTTTGTAGTAATCGAGTTGAGGCAAAAGAGCTGTCTAATGCTTTTAATGAGCGTGGTGTTTATCGCACTGTATGTTTGACTGGTGAAGATAGCCAAGTAACTAGGGAAATAGCAATTGCTCGATTAACGGGAACCGGTGATTATCAGGGGCGTCCAGACCTACAATTGGATTATATCTTTACCGTAGATATCTTTAATGAAGGTGTTGATATTCCAGAAATTAATCAAGTTATTATGCTACGTCAAACTGAAAGCCCTATAATTTTTATTCAACAACTTGGACGTGGCCTTCGTAAATTTGAAGATAAAGAATATGTAGTTATCTTGGATTTTATTGGAAATTATACTAATAATTTTATGATTCCATTAGCCTTATCTGGTGATAGGAGCTATAACAAAGATACATTGCGTCGTTATGTACAAGCTGGCAATCGTATTATTCCAGGTACATCAACTGTACATTTTGATAAAATTGCAAAACAACGTATTTATGAATCTATTGATACGGCAAGATTTTCCGATATGAAATTAATTAAAGAAGCCTATTTTAATTTACGCTTCAAATTAGGTCGTATTCCTAAAATTTCTGATTTTGCTGATCATGGTTCGATTGATGTTAGTAGAATTTTTAGTAAATTTAAGTCCTATCATCATTTCCTGATAAAGATTAAGGATAAGGATTATGATATATCCTTTACACCGGCTCAGGAGCGAATGCTACATTTTATATCTCAGAAATTAACGACAGGGATGCGTGTAAGAGAGCTTCTATTATTGCAAGCGTTACTAGATGGTCGTGATGATGTGATTAATTATGTTTCCGAAGAGCTATTTGATAGTTACAATGTAGATCTATCGGAATATGGACGTGTTAATCTCATCAATATGATGACAAATCAATTTGGTGTTCAAGTAGCACAAAAGACATTTGCCGATAGTGAATTTATTGAATTTTCCAATGGTAGCTATGGTATATCTCGAATCTTTAAACAGGCTTTAGAGGATAATAATTTTAAGGAACAAGTTCAAGAGCTTATTGCTTATGGGTTGAAGCAGTTCAATGAAAAATACAAAGACAATATTTATAGTAATACACCATTTGCATTATATGAAAAATATACATATGAACAGGTGTGTCAATTATTAGAGTGGCCTCAAAACGAAGTTCCTCTCAACATTGGGGGCTATAAATTCCATAAAGAAACAAAGACATATCCCGTTTTTATTAATTACCATAAAGCCGACGATATTCAAGATACCATTAAATACGAGGATAGATTTGAGAATCCAGGATTACTAAAAGCTATTTCTAAAAATAAGAGAACCTTTGCCTCTGATGATGTACAAACCGCGTTTAATGCTGATGAACTAGGTGTTGCTATGCATTTATTTGTGAGAAAAAACAAGGATGATGAAGAGTCTAAAGAGTTTTATTATTTGGGACCGATTCATTCTACTGGTCAGGAAAATGCTAAAGAAATTTCTATGGTTAATGGTACTGCGGCGGTAGAGTTAGAATATGTACTCGAAGTACCTGTACGGGATGATATTTATGATTATATTGTTAATGGATAAGGATATTTATGAGTGAACAACGAAAACACATTGAAGTTGTAGCAGCTATTATAAAAAAGGATAATACCATATTAGCAACTCAGCGTGGATATGGTGATTTAAAAGATGGTTGGGAATTTCCGGGTGGCAAAATTGAACCTGGTGAACCCCATGAAGTAGCTCTTATTAGAGAAATCAAAGAAGAACTAGAAGCTGATATTAATATTCAAGAGCATATTATTACTATCGAATATACCGGTTATGAAAAATTTGATTTAACAATGCACTGTTATTTATGTTCGTTGAAAAATGATTCTAATATTACCTTAGTAGAACATGAAGCTGCTAAATGGCTATCTAAAGAAACCTTATATTCTGTAGATTGGTTACCTGCTGATATTGATGCGGTAGATGAAATGTATAGACGTTTATAAGCTTAACATTGAATTACCTAAAAGTCCCTATCTAGGATAGGGGCTTTTTATGTTTACTCTAGTTGTTACATGGCAAGAATAAATAACTTTCACTATACCAAAATAAATTGTATATCCGGTTATAGTCGTATATAATAATATTAAAAGATTTGTATTTTTCGATATAATCAAAGAAAGGAGTACAATATGTCAAATTTTATCACTCCTAAAGAATTATTAGCTTGTCTCGATGAGGTCATCGTTTTAGATGCTAGAGGGTATCAAGATTATAAAAAAGGCCATATTAAGGGGGCTTATGCGGTAGATTTAGACAAGGATTTGACTGGTCCTTTAGGCGAGCATGGTGGACGTCATCCATTGCCAGATATGGAACAGTTAGCTCATACCTTTGAGTCTTATGGCATCACTCGTAACTCAAAGGTTGTAGTATATGATTCGTGGCTATTCTTAGCGGGCCGTCTTTGGTGGACGTTACGTTACATGGGCTTAACAGATGTACGCGTTTTATCTGGTGGTATTGAACGCTGGGTTCGAGAGGGCCATCTCCTAACTAAAGAGCCGACCCCGTTACCTGCTAAACCGTCTATTTTTAACTATGAGTTGCAAACGGATATGGTTATGAGTCGCGATGAGGTGCTCAAGGCTAGTGAAAGCGGAGATCATGTTATCATCGATGCTCGTGCGCCATTCCGTTATGATGGATCTCAAGTGGATACGATGGATGGCATGACAGGACATATTCCTGGGGCTGTTAATCATTTTTATGAAAGTGGTTATACCGTAGATGGTCCTAAATCCTTGAAAGATTTAGAGGCTGAGTATTACAACGAAATCTACCAAAATCGGCCAGTTGTAACGTACTGTGGGTCTGGTGTGACTGCCTGCAATGCGTTGTTAACCATGAGTGAAGTAGGCCTTGAATCTGCTTTATATGTTGGTAGTTCTAGTGACTGGGTAACGTATGAAGGTTTTCCTCTTAGCACAGGTGTAGAAACATTAAACTAACATAGGAGGGCGAATGAATCTATTAAAACAATTATTAACAGTCGTTGCCTTTGGTTATTTGTGTTATCACATCTATACCTTCGGACCGGGTATGTTTAATGTAACCGTATTAGTGATTCTTATCTTGTCGGCGGTGGCTAACTATTTCCGTGAGAAACGTGAAAGCGATCTTAAAGCAAATGAAAATGCCCGCAAGGCTCGTGCCGAAGCAAGACATGCTAAAAAACATAAAAAGCAGTAGTATTGCTAACATATAATCCTTAAATTAGCTTACGGTAAGCAAAAACTTGATGTATATTCTATGTGAAAGAGACTTTCACCAAGTTAAATACGGTGAATAGTATTAGATTGATGCGAAGTATTATAAAGGAGTAAGAATTGAAATTAATTTCTTGGAATGTAAACGGCCTCCGCGCCGCTGTAACAAAGGGATTCATGGAATCCTTTAATGAATTAGATGCAGATATTTTCTGCCTGCAAGAAACAAAATTGCAACCCGATCAAATTTCTTTGGAGTTGCCAGGGTATGAGCAATATTGGAATAGTGCAGTTAAGAAAGGCTATAGTGGCACGGCTGTATTCACGCGTATTAAGCCATTGTCCGTAACTAATGGCATCGGTATTGAAGAACACGATCAAGAGGGTCGTGTTATCACTGCTGAATACGATAATTTCTATTTGGTATGCTGTTATACACCGAATAGCCAACGTGAATTAGCTCGCCTTGATTATCGCATGACTTGGGAAGATGCATTCCGTAATTATCTACTTGAATTAGATAAGAAAAAGCCTGTCATTCTATGTGGTGATCTCAATGTAGCACATCAAGAAATCGACCTAAAAAATCCTAAGACAAACCGTAAAAATGCGGGCTTCTCCGATGAAGAACGTGCAAAGATGACAGAACTCTTAGGGGCAGGTTTTACAGATACATTCCGTCACCTCTATCCAGATGCTATTGAGCAATACAGCTGGTGGTCCTATATGGGGAAAGCTCGTGAACGGAATACAGGATGGAGAATTGACTATTTCATCACATCTAAACGTCTTGATGATAAAATCCAAGAAGCGAAGATTCATCAACAAATCTTTGGCTCCGATCACTGTCCAGTAGAATTGGTTATTGATCTATAAAATTTTAGTGAATGTAAAAGTACAGCCTCATCTACGGATGAGGCTGTTGTGATAGAAAAGGAGATAATATGGCTCAAAAACAAAAGGCCGTAGTTCTTTTTAGTGGTGGCGTAGATAGTACTACTTGTTTGGCCCTTGCCATTGAACGATTTGGCAAAGATAATGTGGTGCCTTTATCGATTCAATATGGTCAAAAACATAGTAAAGAATTAGAGGCTGCTATAGCTATTTTAGAGCACTATGGTATGGAAGGTAAAACGATGGATGTTACCAAGCTATTTGCCTTCAGTAACTGCTCCTTGTTAGTACAATCTAGTGAAGACATTCCGCAAGGTTCCTACAAAGAACAACAAGATGCAGAAGGGGAAGGTACGGTGAGTACTTATGTACCGTTTAGAAATGGGCTATTCCTATCTGCGGCAGCATCCTTGGCACTATCTCTAGACTGCGGCTATATCTATTACGGTGCTCACAGTGATGATGCGGCGGGTAATGCCTATCCTGACTGTACAGAACACTTCTACAAATCCATGGGCGACGCTATCTTTGAAGGATCCGGTAAAGAATGCTCCTTAGAAGCACCTTTTATTAACTCCAACAAAGCTGCCATTGTAAAAGAAGGCCTACGCCTCGGAGTACCATACCACTTAACCTGGTCCTGCTACGAAGGCGGAGACAAACCATGCGGACACTGTGGCACCTGTATCGACAGAGCCAAAGCCTTTCACGCAAACGGAGTCGAAGACCCAGCACTATAATTCCCATAAACTGGCTTAGACAAGTAGTCGCCTTTTAGGTGGCTACTTTATATATATTCTAATAGAGTAGCATGTATATGTAATTCAAGGCGGACTTGTACGTCACTAGTATTAGGGTATAAGTAGAGTTGCTAAATTTGAAGTGGTGGCAGATACCTTTTCAAAGAGCGACTTTGGCAGGTCAAGGCCCTAGGCCGATGACCGGTTCGCCAGTGGAGCGATGAGGAAAGGTATCTGCCACCACCCCCACCTTACAATCTTGATACTAATCGTAGATGATCATACAAGTCCGCCTTAACCCCAATTAATTGCGAAAATATTAGATATATGATATATTAGTACTGCCTAAAGGCGACAACTAAATAAGACAGTTTGAAACCATCCTGTCTCTAAACAAAACTACGGAAATTCATAAGCATTTATAGCATGGTAGTTTTGCCATGCTTTTTTTATTTTGAGGAGGTGAGTGTTATGATTTCTACACGCAAATTGACTATTTCTGCTATGGTTGTGGCATTGTACATCGTTGTATTGTATGTAACGCAAAGCGTTTCCTTCGGGGCTTATCAAATTCGTATAGCAACATCATTATATGCACTTGCTTATGCCTTTCCGTTCTTGGTGATTCCCATGGGGATTGGCAACCTCATTTCTAACTTCCTATTCGGTGGTCTTGGCATCCTCGATATGATGGGGGGCTTTGGTGTGGGCGTATTAACGACTGGCATCATCGTAGGAATGCGCAAGCTTGGCCTCAGTGCTTGGTGGGTAATGCTTCCAATCGTCTTTGTGCCTGCATTATGTGTGCCATTGTGGCTCAGTCCATTACTTGGTATTCCATACTGGCCATTAGTGTTGAATCTTATCGTTGGTCAAACTATTCCGGCTATTCTTGGTTCTGTATTGGTGAAAGCTTTGATCAGTCGTCCTAGCATGGCAGCTTTGTTAGGTGCTTTCAAATAAAACTAATAATAAGTAGTTTGCTAATAAAACTAAGTAAGTAATTGAACATCTTTAGATCTTTCAACTGCGACTTGCAGGTAAATAAAAAGGTTTATAGGCAAACAAAAAGGCGTAAGCTCAAATCGAGCTTACGCCTTTTTTATGGCTAACATGTATGGAGGTATAGGAGTTTAGCAGTTATAGCCACGCCATCTAGTTTCAACTACGAGGCGTTCAAGAGCAACCATGTACGCTGCTTGACGAGGAGGTACATTGTATTTATGTTGCATTTCCCAAACAGCTTCGAAGCTATTTTGCATATTCTTAGTTAATCTTTCATTAACTTCTTCTTCAGTCCAGTAGAAACTTGCTTTGTTTTGTACCCATTCATAGTAGGATACAACTACGCCGCCGCCGTTAGCAAGAACGTCAGGGATGATGTCGATGCCTTTTTCATAGAAGTATTTATCTGCATCATTAGTAGTAGGGCCATTAGCGCCTTCCAAGATAATCTTAGCTTGGATATTTTCCATGTTGTCTTTGTTTAATTGGTTTTCAAGGGCTGCCATGTATAATACATCAACTGGTTGAGCCAATAACTCTTGAGGTCCAATTGTAGTCATGCCCGGTTCGCTGTAACCTTCGAGGGAACGACCATGGGAGTTAGCATATTCGTATGCTTTTTCAACATCGAGACCGTTAGGATTGTAGATGTTAACGCTTACGTCGCCGATAGCCACAACTTTTGCACCTGCTTGTGCAATGAGACGAGCGCCTACGGAACCTACGTTACCAAAGCCTTGAACTGCTACCGTAAGGTTTTTGATATCCAAGTTTTTCTTAGCGAGGTAGCTTTGCAATGCGATGAGGCAACCGCGACCAGTCGCTTCATTACGACCTAAGGAACCACCAACTTCGATTGGTTTACCTGTAACGATACCTGGGCTCCATTCGCCTTTTAATGTGCTGTATTCGTCAGCAATCCAGCTCATGATTTGAGCATTCGTATTTACGTCTGGTGCAGGAACATCTGTATTAACACCGATGATAGGTGCAATGCGGCGTACGAAGTTACGAGTTAAGCGTTCTAATTCACGAGGATTTAACGTTTTTGGATCGACTTTGATGCCGCCTTTACCACCGCCATAAGGAATGTTAGCGATAGCGTTTTTAATAGTCATCCAAGCCGCAAGTGCACGCACTTCGTTTTCATCAGAATCTGGATGGAAGCGAAGACCGCCTTTAGCACTACCACGCAATGTGGAATGTTGGCAACGATAGCCTTCGTATACGCGAACTTCACCATTGTCGAGTTGAAGAGGAACTGCTACTTTTAGTTCCCGTTCTGGGTGACGTAACACTTCGTATTCGCTACGAGTATAGCCGAGCTTTTCAGCTGCTACGTCTAACGTGTTTAACATGTTTTCATATGGGTTATAACCGCTCATAATTACCTCCTGGATAATAGAGTAAATTAATAGTTGAATTAGTGCTAATTTTATCGCATACTTAAATATTCGACATTGTAAACAGAATACCCTTTATATTTTTATAAATATATTCTATAGTTTTTGACCTTTGAAAGTTGTAAAAATATAGATAATTACTATGATCTTTATCACAGTACAATCTGCTAATGAACGATGTTTTTATCTATGAAAATGGATACTTTTACAAAAAAATAAAGATCTATATTCTGAACAATATAGACCTTTATGTATGTACTAATAAACTATTTTAAAGATTATACGAAAAAGACTGGTGAAATATACTTTCACCAGCCTCATACGTCGATATATTTTATTTTTCCACAGTATCTTCAATCGGAGTAGGAGGTACGGAGGAGTCTGTTGTTTGACCATCACCCCACCATACGATGCCATATGTGTGATTTAGGATGGAACGGTTAAATACAGGCGTTTCAATACCTGCTTTGCGTTGTTTGATATAGTCGTCAAGGGCAAGACCTGCTGTGCGGCCCATGCGTACGATGGAACTTACATTAGTTAATACTAAGAAAGCCATGAATAAATCGGCTAGATTCCATACGAGATCTAGAGAGGCAACAGAGCCAACAAATGTCATAAGAATTACGCCAATACGGAACAAATGTAGGTAGAATCGTTTGTTTGTTAAGTGGCTGATATTGATTTCACCGTAGTAATAGTTACCAATTAAGGAACTAAAGGAGAACATAACGATGAAAATGGCTACGGCTGTAGGCGCCCAAGAACCAAGTTGTTGAGCTAGGTTATGTTGTACAAGAGCAATACCTGTTAGACCTGTAGTGCTGTAATCGCCTACGATGAGTACGATGAAAGCAGATGCTGTACAAATGATGAATGTATCAAGGAATACGCCGAATGCTTGTACAAGACCTTGTTCCACAGGGTGGTTAACAGCTGCCGTAGCGGCTGCGTTTGGAACAGAACCTTCACCGGCTTCGTTAGAGAAGAGCCCCCGTTTGATACCATTCATAACAGTAGCACCTAATAAGCCACCACCTGCTGCAACAGGCTCGAATGCGGAAGAGAAAATAGTATAGATCACATGTGGGAATTGGGTGATATTCATAATTACCACAAATAACGCAGTAGCAATGTATAGAATCGCCATGATAGGAACGATGATTTCAGATGCTTTTGCAACGCGGTTGATACCACCGAATATGATAATACCAAGAAGGACTGCTACTACAGCGCCTGTATAGGACACATCAAGGTTAAATACCTGGAGAGATGCAGCCAAAGTATTGGCTTGTACAGAATTGTAAATCCAACCATAGGTAATACTGATTAAAATAGCAAATAGAACAGATAATGCCTTGTTGTTTAGACCATACCGAATATAGTAAGCTGGTCCGCCATAGAAACCGCCCTTAGCAACAGGTTCTTTGTAGATTTGTGCTAATGTAGACTCGATGAAGCCCGTGGCAGCACCGATGAGTGCGATAACCCACATCCAGAAAATAGCACCAGGGCCACCAAGTACAACGGCAATAGCTATACCTGCGATGTTACCAACACCTACACGAGATGCGGTACTAACACAGAATGCTTGAAATGAGGATACATGGTTCTTTTCTGTAGAGCTACCTGCGCCGTTAATTACGAGGCGAATCATTTCTTTAATCATGCGAATTTGTACAAAATTCGTTGTCATCGTAAAGAAGAGACCTGCGCCGATGAGAATAAAAATGATGAAATAACTCCATAAATAACCGTTTATGGTGGATATAGCATCATTGAGCATTGCTTCCATAAAAACTCCCTTTCTTATAAAAAATCCATATTTCATAATAATCAATGATATTGTATCAATTTCTATAGACTATGTAAAACAAAAATCCTTCACAAATAGGAAGGATTTTTGCTTTATATAGTATTTTTGTAGAATGTTTTTTATGCCTTAGTAAATTCTTGTGACTCTTCCATTCCTTGCAACAAGGTTTGTTCGGAATGTTCCATGTGAATTCGAGCTAGTTTACGAGCTTGTGCGGCATTGTGAGAGGCGATGGCTTCCACTAATTGACGATGTTCCTCCCAAGTTTTTCTAAGACGACCTGGTTGGTTCATAGAAAAACTACGGAAGCGATAGGTTTGCTCTCGCAAGTTGTGAACGATGTCCGCCAATCTTTCGTTACGAGATGCGCGGTAGAGGACTTCGTGGAATTCTACGTCCGCAGCCACAACGGATTCCATATTTTTGTTTTCCATATGATCGCCGATTTCTACAAGCATTCTCTCCAGCGTTTCGATTTCCTCTTCTGTAATGCGTTCTGCTGCAAGGCCTGCCGCAAGTTCTTCCAGGGCAGAACGGATTTCAAATACTTGCGTAATATCCTTTAAAGATATGTTGGCAACGTAGGTACCGCGACGAGGAACCATAACGACAAAGCCTTCTAGTTCAAGTTTACGTATGGCTTCACGAATGGGGGTACGACTTACACCTAACTCTTCGGCAAGGGGAATTTCCATGAGGCGCTCCCCAGGTTTTAACACCCCATCTTGGATGGCTTGACGCAATGTTTCACTTACCACTTCTCTTAGTGGTTTATACGCATCGAGTCGTATAGGTTGTAACCGTTTTGTCATACTAAGTCCTCCTGTGTACATGTTTTAGTAATGAGTGACAGCCAATCATGACCAGCTGCTTTAATCTCTTCTTGTAATTGCAAGGCTTCCATAGGTTTGTTAAGTAATACTACCATCGTAGGACCGCTTCCTGTCATGATGGTTGGGTAACCACGGTTGGTGAAAAACTCCTTACATATTCCTAGTTCTTCGTGATCTGGGAATAATAATTCTTCAAAAGTATTAGCGCTACTAGTGAAAGCAGATTGTAAATCATTATTCTTAAGATGATTCAGAACGGTATCGATTGTTTTGGTGGTGGCATTAGATTTACCACTGAAGCGACCATAAGCAATCGCTGTAGAAATAGATACCTTTGGCTTTACTAGTAATAGCCAATGTGCCTCTGGCGATTGGCTATAGGTTAACACTTCGCCACGACCAGTTCCGCGAGCGGTACCACCTTGTAGTAGGAACGGTACATCAGATCCGAGTGAGGTACCGATGTTTAAAAGTTCCTCTTGCGTAAGACGTAAGTCCCAAAAACGGTTGAGACCTAATAACATGGCCGCTGCGTCTGCACTACCGCCACCAAGACCCGCTTGAATAGGAACGCGTTTTAATAGGTGGATGGCGGCACCGGCTTTACAACCCGTATAGGCCTGTATGGCGCGTAAAGCTTTGAGTGCGAGATTATCTTCTCCATAGCTTACGAGCTTTTGCATGTAATCGGGCAATTCGGGAGCGCCACCAGAAAATACTACGGAATGATGCTTAGCGAAATAAATAGAATCACTAAGGCGAATCGATTGAAATATAGAATCGATGTCGTGGTATCCATCGTCACGCTTGCCTGTAATAGCAAGCCCAATATTAATTTTGCTGCAACCGAGTTGCTCAAAACTTTTACTCATAATAGCCTCGTTTGTAATGTACAAAATATATGCAGTTTATATGTTTATTTTATACTGTTATAAAGTGATTGAAAATAACCATTAAGTGGTTTATGATGATTTTGTATATACCTGTTGTTTGATTATTAAAAGCATTGTAAACAGCGTATGTTTTAATTAGTTCATTATAGAATATTTATAGTGAAATGGCAATTTGGAGGGAGCTATGTTCGCCAAGTATAAAGATGTTGTCTATCAATGTGTCATAGTTGCTATTGGTTGTGCAATTTTTGGTGCTGGTTTAGATGCCTTTGTACTACCTCACAAACTGGTTAGTACTGGTATTAGTGGGGTAGGGTTGATTTTGTATTATCTAACGGGATTATCCGTTGGTTCTTGGAACGTTATTTTGAACGTCCCTATATTTTGGGCTGCTTGGAAGTGGCTTGGTAAACGCGTAGTGCTTAATACCTTGTATGGTACGCTCATGTTATCGTGGATGATTGATCTGTTTAGTTTCTTGCAATATGACATGATCATTAAGGATCCACTACTCAGTTCTATGATGGCAGGTATCACAACTGGACTAGGGCTTGGTATCGTCTACCGTGTAGGTGGTAATACAGGGGGACTTGATCCAATTGCACTTATCGTTCGCAAATATTATGGCCTTCAAATGGGGTCCATTAATAGCGCTATCAACTGTGCCATCCTCTTAGTTGCTGTCGGCGTTGTTGGACTTGAAGCGGTAGCTGTAACTCTTATCAGTGTGTATGTGTATACTATTATTACAAATAAGGTGGTAATCGGGTTTAATCAACGTAAAGTTGCTTTTATCATTACCTATCGCACCGATGAAGTATGTGAGTGTATTATCAATAAGGTTGGTCGTGGTGCCACTATTATTAATGGTATTGGTGCCTATACACGGACGCCTAAGCAAATTGTGATGGTTGCAGTCAACTTGCTGCAGGTAAATAAATTGAAAGAGGTTATTCAAGAAGCGGACCCAAATGTGTTTATCTTGATTACTGATGCCCAAGAGGTTATCGGTCAAGGTTTTACTCAACCTATTGTTCCTGCGGAAATATCTAAACAGCTAAAATCACAAGATATAACTACCGAAGCGAACAATAATGTTGTAATAGATGAAAATAGTTGTAACAAATTAAAATAAAGAATTATGATAAATCTCTGGCTGTTGTCATCTTATATTAATTATGCGTAAATATAATATTTTATGAATGATACATACATTTTGAAAATAATTTAATGTGATTGATTGAATATCAAGGTTGTAAAATGAGAGGGCTTGCCCTCAAGATAAGATTAGAGGTTTCTATGACTCACAAATTAGCAGGTACGCCTGTACAAGAACAAGATATTATCGATGTGCAAACCCTTGTGGATGCATATTTTGATAATACTCCGGATATTACAGATCCGACACAACTCGTATCCTTTGGCACATCTGGCCATCGCGGTACATCTTTAAATAGTACGTTTACAGATTTACATGTGGCCGCTATTACACAGGCTATTTGTGATGGCCGTGGTCAATTCGGCGCTACAGGTCCGATTTTTGTCGGTCAAGATACACATGCTTTATCTCAGCCAGCCCTTGTGACGGTTCTAGAGGTCCTTGCTGGCAATGGTGTAACGGCAATGGTTGATTCCGATATGGATTTCGTGCCAACACCATCTATATCTCGCGCTATTATTCGTTATAATGAAAGCCACGATGATAAGGCGGATGGTATCGTGATTACGCCGTCTCATAATCCTCCAGATAATGGTGGCATTAAGTATAACGCTACCAATGGTGGTCCAGCGGATACGTTGATTACTAAATGGATTGAAACACGTGCCAATGAATATGTTCACGCATATTGTGAATTAGAAGGATTTAAACGTATTAGTATCGACAATATTGAACCCGACCAACAGGTTCCATATGACTATAAAGGTCTATATGTAGAAGAACTATCTTCTATCATTAATATGGAGGCAATCCAAAGTGCAAAACCTAAGGTCCTCGTTAATGCTCTCGGCGGTAGTGGACTAGGTTATTGGCGTGCTATTAAAGAGCGGTATAATCTAAACCTAGATATTATTAATGATGAGTATGATCCAACCTTTAGCTTTATGACCTATGACCATGATGGTAAGGTACGCATGGATTGTTCCTCCGAATACGCTATGGCCGATGTTATCAAGCAAATTGCTAATTACGATTTGGCTGTTGGTAACGATCCCGATTATGATCGTTATGGTATTGTTAGTGCAGAAGGGCTTGCTTCACCAAATGCATTCCTCGTAGCCGCTGCCGATTATCTATTCACAACCCGTGGTTGGAAGGATAAAGGGGTAGGCAAAACGGTTGTTTGTACAACCATGATTGATAAGTGGGCATCCGTTAAAGAAATTCCTGTGTATGAAGTTCCGGTAGGCTTTAAATACTTTAGCTCTCTATTATTCGATGGGGAAATTGGCATTGGCGGTGAAGAATCTGCTGGTGCATCGTTCCTTAAAAAAGATGGTACAGTATGGACCACAGATAAAGATGGTATGATTATGGCTCTCTTAGCGATGGAGATGTACGCTGTAATGGGCGCAACTGTTGAGAGACTATATAACAATATTGTGGAAGGCTGTGGGGATCCACGATTTGGTCGTATTGATGCGCCTTGTACAAAGGTGGCCAAGGCTAAGTTGAAACAATTAAATGCAAGCTCCATTACGGCTACCGAAGTAGATGGTGATGCGATTACTAATGTTCGCACTACTTCTCTGTATAAAGATATGCCTATCGATGGTGTTCGTGTGGAAACGGAAACGGGCTGGTTTGTAGCACGCCCATCTGGCACTGAAGATTTATATAAAATTTATGGTGAAAGCTATAAAGGGGACAAAGGTCTTATCGCATTGTTAACTGCTGGTGAAGCGATTGTGACAAGTGCTTTGTCTGAAGAAGTGTAACATGTTGTTTTCACTAGAAAACTCATAAAGATTTCACTCATGAAAAATAATAAATGTGTTATAATATATTAATATAGTTTATTGAATGCCCTTTACTGGCTATATAGTTTGTAGTGCTTAGAGAAGGTGATGTTATGAAATTAGTTGTTACCGTTGTCGGCGTAGACCGCGTTGGTATCATTGCTGGGGTTAGTACCGTACTCGCTAACTACGGTGTAAATATTATGTCCATTAATCAGACCATCCTTGATGGTGTTTTCAATATGATTATGATGTGTGAAACCAAGTCTGAAGATATGAAAAATCTTACAGCTATTCAAGAGGCTTTGACGACTCAAGGTAAAGAACTAGGTGTTGAAATCCGTGCACAACATGCTGATATTTTCTTGAGCATGCACCGTGTAGGATAGGAGGCACTTATGTTATCTATCGACAATATTTTAGAAACGAATCAGATGATTCATGATAACAAGCTTGATGTGCGTACTATTACGATGGGGATTAGCTTGCTAGAATGTGCATCTAGTTCTGGTAAAGAGTTGTGTGACCGTATTTATGACCGTATTACAAAAGAGGCAGAACATCTTGTATCTACAGGGGAAGATATTGAGCGAGAATTCGGCATCCCTATTATCAACAAGCGTATTTCTGTAACACCCATTTCTCTTGTAGCAGGTGGTAGTGATTTAACATCCTATGTTCCTGTAGCAGCAGCTATGGATCGTGCAGCAAAAACTGTAGGTGTTAATTTTATTGGCGGCTTTTCTGCGCTTGTAACAAAAGGCGCTACTCGAGCCGACCGCATTTTGATTGACTCTATTCCTGAAGCGCTGGCGACTACGGATATCGTTTGTAGCTCTGTTGCTGTGGGCTCTACTAAAACTGGTATCAACATGGACGCAGTGCGAGACATGGGAATCATCGTTAAGAAAACTGCAGAGCTTACAAAGGATAATGATGCTCTTGGTTGTGCTAAGCTCGTAATTTTCTGTAATCCTGTAGAGGATAATCCGTTTATGGCAGGGGCCTTTTTTGGTGTAACCGAAGGGGATAGTGCTATTTCTGTAGGTGTATCTGGCCCGGGCGTTGTAAAACATGCGCTTGAATCCGTTCGAGGCCAATCCTTTGACGTTGTAGCAGAAACGATTAAACGTACTGCTTTCAAAATAACTCGCGTAGGTCAATTGGTAGCGCAAGAGGCATCTCGTCGTCTCGGCAAACCATTTGGTATTATCGATTTATCCTTGGCCCCAACGCCAGCTGTAGGCGACTCTGTAGCTCACGTTCTTGAAGAAATGGGCTTGTCCTCTTGTGGCTGTCATGGCACTACAGCAGCACTAGCATTACTTAATGATGCGGTGAAAAAAGGTGGTCTTATGGCCTCCTCCCATGTAGGTGGACTTAGTGGTGCATTCATTCCTGTCTCGGAAGATGCAGGCATGATTGATGCCGTATCTTGTGGTAGTTTAACACTTGATAAATTAGAGGCTATGACATGTGTATGTTCTGTTGGCCTTGATATGATTGCTATTCCTGGAGACACTACTGCTGATACCATTTCTGCTATAATTGCAGATGAATCAGCTATCGGCATGATTAACAATAAGACAACTGCGGTTCGTGTAATTCCTGTACCTGGTAAGACTGTTGGAGAGGTTGTTGAGTTTGGTGGATTATTAGGCTATGCTCCTATTATTGAAGTGAGTCCATATAGTGCAGCCGAGTTCATTGCCCGTGGTGGAAGAATTCCTGCTCCTATTCGTAGCTTAACGAATTAGTCCGTTTTTACAACCTACTTGTTGGAGGTGTCTTATGAGTGAATATGTGCTCGATTATGTGTGGGCCTTTGCATTAGCGCTCATCATAACCTTTGCACTTACCCCATTGGTAAAACGCTTTGCCGTTGCTGTTGGGGCAATAGATAAGCCTGATGCTCGAAAGGTGCATCATGGTGCAATTCCACGACTTGGTGGATTAGCAATCTTTCTCGGTTATGTGGGATCGGTTCTTTTTAACAATTCCATCCCGCATGATCATAAATTGTTTGGGTTTGTCCTTGGTACGGTCATTTTGGTGCTAGTTGGTATTTGGGACGACATTAAACAAATTGAGCCAAAAACTAAGTTAATGGGACAAATTATAGCAGCTGCTATTCTGGTGGCTTATGATATTCGAGTAGACTTCATTAACCTTCCTTGGGGTGGTGTAGTATATCTCAAGTATTGGGCTATTCCATTGACTATTTTCTGGATAGTCGGTTTTACAAATATTGTAAACCTAATTGATGGACTTGATGGCTTGGCTGCAGGTATTTCCTTTATCGCATGTATCGCTGTTTGTGCAATGACATTGCAACTTGGTCAAACTGATCTTGCTTGCCTTTCTCTTGCCTTAGCAGGTGCGACTGTAGGTTTTCTGCGGTATAATTTTAATCCTGCAAAAATATTCATGGGTGATACGGGATCGATGTTGTTAGGGTATACATTAGCGGCTATTTCTGTTATGGGGGCTGTAAAGACAGCTGCTATGATTGCTCTAGTGGTACCTGCTATTGTGTTAGGCTTGCCTATTTTGGACACCTTATTTGCCATTGTGCGCCGTAAAATCAGTGGACGTCCCATCTTTAAACCCGATAAAGGTCATGTTCACCATCGTTTATTGGCACAAGGATTAACACAAAAGCAAGCTGTATTGTTGATGTATGCAGTAACAGCTCTTTTCGGCGGTGTATCTGTTATCGTTGCAGAGGTTAATGCTTGGGTCGGCGCGACCTTGGTATTAGTAATTTTCTTGTGTAGTATTTATATTGCACGACGTCTTGGCGTTATCATGCATAGTGATGCGGCAGGGCATCCGTTACCACGTCCTACAATTGAACGCAGCGACTCGGATGATACCATATCCTTTGATCGCGATGAATTGGCTAAAGCTTTGGAGAATACTGATGATTCTCATAAGGAATAACCATCTGTGGGGTGCTTGGCGCCCCATTTTCTCTATCCTACTACGTTGGAGGCAACTATGTTAAAAGTTATGACAATCTTTGGTACAAGACCTGAGGCTATCAAGATGGCTCCTCTTGTAAAAGCATTACAAGCAGCACCAGATATGGAACCTATCGTCACCGTTACGGCACAGCATCGAGATATGCTTGATCAAGTACTAAACTTGTTTAATATTACCCCAGACTATGATTTAAATATTATGAGCCAAGGTCAAACACTATATGATGTAACTAATCGTGCTTTGATGGGCCTTAAAGATGTATTAGAAGAAGCAAAACCTGATGTGGTACTCGTTCATGGTGATACTACAACTACCTTTGCTGGGGCATTGGCTTCTTTCTACCAAGAAATTCCTGTAGGTCACGTGGAAGCAGGACTACGGACGGGTGATATTTACTCCCCGTTCCCTGAAGAGATGAATCGCAAATTGACGGGCTCTATTGCGACGTATCACTTTGCGCCTACTTCTAGTTCTGAAAGCAATTTAAAAAAAGAAAATATTAATACAGAACATCTTTATGTAACGGGGAATACTGTTATCGATGCTCTTGATACGACGGTACAAGACAGTTATGTATTCGATGATGCAGCTATTAATGCTCTTGATCCTAAAAAACGTACGGTTCTTGTTACCACACATCGCCGAGAAAACTTAGGTGAACCTATGCGCCATGTATATCAAGCCATTCGAGATTTAATCAATGAATTTGAAGATATTCAAGTTGTTTTCCCTGTACATAAAAATCCTAAAGTTCGCCAAGTTGTACAAGAGGAACTTGGTTCTGTGGAGCGTGTTACATTAATCGACCCTCTTGACTATGAACCATTTGCAAACTTGATGGCTAAATCTTACTTGATTTTGACTGATTCAGGTGGGATTCAAGAGGAAGCTCCAGCTCTTGGTAAGCCAGTTCTCGTATTACGTGATACGACAGAACGTCCTGAAGCGGTAGAAGCAGGCACTGTTCGCCTTGTAGGTACTGATAAAGATGCGGTACATAAAGCCGCTTATGAATTATTGAGCAATGCTGAAGCGTATAAGTTAATGTCTAATTCTGTTAACCCATATGGTGACGGAAAAGCCTCTGAACGCATCATTCAAGCGTTGCGACATGAATTCTTAGGTGATGCGCGTCGTCCTGAACGTTTTGGTAAATAATATGGATAAGGATCTTGTGAAAGCCCTCGCCATGGCAACATCAGCGGGGGTCACATTGGTCTCCTGTATAGGAGGTTTTATTTGGCTAGGTTATAAATTGGATACTTGGCTTCAAACGGAACCACTCTGCATGGTCATATTTGGCCTAATAGGAGCTATAACAGGGTTTTATATGTTATATAAACAAGTTAAGTAGTGAGGTATGTATGAATCAATATATAAAATTCATAGTGCGCGTGCTACTGACTTGTTTTTTTATTGCCTTTTTAGGTGTAATAATACAGGTTGCATGCGGATTACAACACTATGTATGGGGATGGCTGTGGGGCATTTTTATAATGGTGCTCTACTTGCTTAGCCTTGCACTACATGGTCAAGCAATTATATTAGGTGATCCTTATAAGGCTGTTCGTAAGGCGCGTAGACAGATGGTGTGGCGTCTTATGCTTGTTGGATCTTTAGTCGTATTAGGTTTGAAGATTCTCCATGTAGAAGCAATTAGTATGTTTGTAGCGATTGCACTTATCCAGCCTGCACTTTATATAGTGTATTGGCGACTTAGTGGACGGTTCTAATTTTTATTATTTTAATTAAGAATTTTATTGCATTTAAATTAATGTATTGTATTCCAATTAATGTATTGATGTGGATTTTAATAAGACATGGAGTCGTATTCTAATAATGCATTGAATACATTCTATTTATGATTATTTGGAATTGTTTACCCTTCAAGTGTTGATTATATATCTATAACGATGTATGATGATACATATATATTATATTTATATTAATGTAAATATATTAGGTTTTTATTAGGTTTATGGAAGGGGTTGAGAACGTGGAATTACATGCGGGACACCATGAGGTCGTGCAGTGGTTGGGGTTGACATTTAATATGGATACTTTAATTGCTACATGGGTTACTATGGCTATTGTAATACTGATAACAGTATTAGCCACCCGGGGACGTAAATTGGTGCCTGTAGGCTTGCAGAATATAGTGGAATCTATATTAGAAGGCTTAGAGGGGCAATTAGCTCCGAATTTGGGTCGCCATTGGCCGATGGTGAGTTCCTTGTTGTTTACGTTTTTCTTATTTATTTTTGTAGGAAATGAGTTAGGCTTAATGCCAACATTCAAGGCTTTAACATCACCAACATCCGATATTAACACTACAATTGCATTAGCTTTATGTAGTACATTAGTGGTATGGGTTATGGGGGTTAAAGTTAAAGGCTTATCTTATTTTAAGCATTTTGTACGACCTTATAAGGCTTTGTTAATACTCAATATTTTCGAGGAAATTGCTAGACCTGTTACACTTGCTTTCCGTCTATTCGGTAACATTGTGGCAGGTGAAATTTTGTTAGAAGTATTATATAACTTGCCTTGGTTTGTGCCGGTACCATGGGTTTGGATTGCTTTTAGTCTATTTATTGGTATTATTCAAGCCTTTATTTTTACCGTTCTTACTGCATCCTATTTGGGGATGGGGCTTAGTGAGGAACATTAATTAATTTATATGGAGGATATATTATGGAAGCTCAAGGTTTATTCGCGTTAGCAGCGGCAATTGCAGTAGGTTGTGGTGCTATTGGTGCAGGTATCGGTGATGGTCTTGTATCTAGCAAAGTTATTGAAGGTATTACACGCCAACCTGAATTGCGCGGTCAATTGATGTCTACTATGTTCGTAGCGATTGGTTTGATCGAAGCGATGCCTATCATCGGTGTAGTAGTAGCATTTATTTTGTTATTCAGATAATAACGAGGAGGAATAACCTTGGTTGACTTAAGCCTTGGAACGATTCTTGCTCAAATGTTGAACTTTTTTATATTAGTTTGGCTATTGGCTCGTTTTGCATATAAACCATTATTGGCTATAATGACAGAACGTAAAGAACGAATTGCTAAAGACTTAGAAGCTGCAGAACAAGCTCGCGCAGAAGCAGAGGGGTTTAAAGCTGATTATGCAGCTCAAATTGCTAATGCTCGTATAGAGGCACAACAAATTGTTGAAAAAGCAGTTCAAGAAGCAGAAAATACAACACGTGAACAATTGTCAACAGCACGCGAGCAAATTGAACAAGAAAAAAATCGTGCTCGCCAAGATATCGCTATTGAACGCGATCGTGCTATGAACAGCTTGCGTAACGAAGTGGTATCTTTATCTGTAGCTATGGCTGGTAAAGTTGTTGCTAAAGATATGAACAGCGAAACTAATACAAAATTGATCGAAGACGCTATTCGTCAACTTGATAGTAAAACGATAGGGTTGTGATACGATGAGCATAGAAATTGTAGCAGATAAATACAGTTCAGCTATGTTTGAATTAGCTCAAGAACAAAATATTTTGGAACTCATGGAGGAGCAATTAGGTTATGTAGCGTCCGTTATGGCGGAACAGCCTGAACTTCGTTCATTCCTTGAAAATCCAATCGTTACAGAAGATGCAAAGATTAAGTTAGTTGGTTCTATCTTTGAATCTAGTATCGACAAAGTTGCTTTACATTTTATCTATGTGATGATTAAACGTGGGCGCCATCGTTATATTGCGCAGGCCATTGCAGCGTTTATTCAAAAATCACGAGAGGCTCGTGGCATTTTGGAAGCTACTGTAACTGTAGCAGAACCAATCACAGCTGATGTAGAAGCATCTGTACAAGCTAAATTACGAGAAGTAACAGGGAAAGATGTTATTTTATCTGTGCGCCAAGATCCATCAATTATGGGTGGTATCGTTATTCAAGTAGGAGATAAACGCATTGATGGTTCTGTATCTCGTCGTTTAGAGGAATTAGAAAAATCTTTATTAAGAACGAACTCTATTAGATAGGGGTGAATGGGTATATATGAAAATGAAGCCTGAAGAAATCACTGCTATAATCAAACAGCAGATTCAGGACTATGATGTTGACCTCAATGTCGATGACGTGGGTACTGTTCTCGACGTAGGGGATGGCATCGCCCATATTTATGGTCTTGAAAGAGCCATGGCCGGTGAGTTGCTAGAATTACCACACGGCGTATATGGCTTGGTTTTGAACTTAGAATTAGATAATGTTGGTGCCGTACTATTAGGTGATGACTTCTTGATTAAAGAAGGAGACCAAGTGCGCCGTACTGGCAAAATTATGGACGTTCCTGCTGGAGATGCCTTGATTGGTCGCGTAGTAAACCCTCTTGGTCAACCTCTTGATGGCAAGGGTGCTATCCAAGCTACAGAACGTCGTCCTATCGAACATCCAGCACCTGGTATTGCGGATCGTCAATCCGTAAACGAACCATTGCAAACAGGTCTTAAAGCGATTGATGCGATGGTACCAATCGGCCGTGGTCAACGTGAGCTTATCATCGGTGACCGTGGTACAGGTAAAACTGCGATTGCCTTAGATACTATTTTGAACCAAAAAGGCAAAGATGTTATTTGTATTTATGTAGCTATTGGTCAAAAAGAATCTACGGTTGCTCGTGTAGTACAAAAACTTGAAGAAGCAGGGGCTATGGAATATACAATCGTAGTTTCTGCGAGTGCTTCCACTGGTGCACCTCTTCAATACATTGCCCCATACGCTGGTGTTGCCATGGGTGAATACTTTATGTACCAAGGTAAACACGTATTATGCGTATATGATGACTTAACAAAACAAGCGGCTGCATATCGTGCTATGTCCCTATTATTGCGCCGTCCACCAGGGCGTGAAGCATATCCAGGCGACGTATTCTACTTACACAGTCGTCTATTAGAGCGGGCTGCGAAACTTTCATCTGAACTTGGTGGAGGTTCTATTACAGCGTTGCCAATCATTGAAACACAAGCAGGTGACGTATCTGCATACATTCCAACAAACGTAATTTCCATTACTGATGGTCAAATTTTCTTGGGAACAGATATGTTCTATTCTGGTATTCGTCCAGCTGTTGACGTAGGTCTGTCCGTATCCCGTGTAGGTGGTAGCGCACAAACTAAAGCGATGAAGCAAGTGGCGGGCCAATTGCGTTTGGACCTTGCTCAATATCGTGAGTTGGCTGCTTTCGCTCAGTTTGGTTCTGACCTTGATGCGGCTACACGCGCTCAACTTGATCGTGGTGAACGCTTAACTGAAATGTTAAAACAAGGTCAATATGAGCCTATGAGTGTAGCGGAAATGGTTATCAACCTTTACGCTGGTACTAAAGGGTACTTAGCAGATATTCAAGTGGCAGATGTATTGTCCTTTGAAGCTGAACTTTTACGTTATGTAAAAGCAAATTATCCTGAAATCATCACTAACATTGAAACGTCTAAGAAAATTGACGAAGAAACTGAAAATCTATTGAAGCAAGCAATCCCAGAATGTGTTGAAGCATTTGGCTCTACACATACATTAGTGTCTCGTAAGGAGGCGTAATGTATGGCTAGTGCACAAGATTTGCGAAAACGCATAAAAAGTGTTACCAATACGCAACAAATTACAAAAGCGATGAAGATGGTAGCTTCTGCTCGTCTTCGTAGGGCACAAACAAAAGCGGAAGCTACTCGTCCTTACGCAGAAAAGATAGGGCAAATCTTGCGTCATATGTCTAATAGTGATTTAGAAGGCTTTGAAAGTCCTCTTTTAGATGTGCGACCTGTAGAGCGCACTTGCTATATTGTAGTAGGTGCAGATAAAGGTCTTGCAGGGGCATTTTCGTCTAATGTATTGAAATTTGCCATGGAACAATTACATGGTAAATCTCCTGATACATACCGTGTTATCACGGCAGGCAGAAAGCCTAGAGACAGCATGAAATCTAGAGGTGTTCGCATCGATAAGTCTTATGCGGGCTTCTCGGATAAACCATCCTATGAACATGCGCGTACTATTATGCATGAAGCACTTTCACTATATGAACGTCATGAAGTAGACGAAGTCATCATGATCTATACACGTTTTGTAAATTCTATGACGCAAATTGCACAGGCTGAGCGCTTGTTGCCAATAGAGCAACCACAAGATGAGGTAAAAGGCGAAGAGTATGATTTCATGCCGTCCGCCGTATCCGTCTTGGAGGCGTTGCTGCCAAAATACTTAGAAATTACAGTTTATAATGGATTGTTGCAATCTGCAGCTAGTGAATTAGGTGCTCGTATGACGGCCATGACATCCGCAACGGATAATGCAGGGGAACTCATTGAGTCCTTAGGCCTTGAATACAACAAGTTGCGTCAATCTAGCATTACAAACGAAATTTCTGAAATCGTTGGTGGCGCTAATGCCTTGCAATAGATAAGGAGACATCTGTCGATGAGTAATAATATTGGTAAAGTTGTGCAGGTCATCGGCCCAGTTGTAGACGTGCGCTTTGATGCTGGTCATTTACCAGCTATCTACAACGCCATCCACATCTACCATGACCACAAGGCACACGATAGACAAAAAATCGTAGTAGAGGTTATGCAACACTTAGGCGACGATACAGTTCGTTGCGTTGCCATGAGTTCTACTGACGGTATGACACGTAATATGGAAGCAGAAGATACTGGTGCTCCAATTTCCGTTCCTGTAGGGGAAGGCGTATTGGGTCGTATCTTTAACGTACTTGGTGAAACTGTAGACCATGATCCAGCTCCAGTTGTGGCTGATGAAAAATGGCCTATTCACCGTCCAGCACCTAAATTTGATGACCTTTCTCCAGATACACAAATCTTGGAAACAGGTATTAAGGTCGTTGACCTTATCGCTCCATACGTAAAAGGTGGTAAAATCGGTCTTTTCGGTGGTGCCGGTGTAGGTAAAACCGTATTGATTATGGAATTGATTCACAATGTTGCTACAGAGCACGGCGGCTATTCCGTATTCTCCGGTGTAGGGGAACGTACTCGTGAAGGTAATGACTTGTGGAACGAAATGAAAGAGTCTGGCGTTATCAATAAAACAGCCCTCGTATATGGACAAATGAATGAGCCACCAGGGGCTCGTATGCGCGTAGGTCTTACTGGTCTTACAATGGCTGAATACTTCCGTGATGTGAAAAAACAAGACGTGCTCTTGTTCATCGATAACATCTTCCGCTTTATTCAAGCGGGGTCCGAAGTATCCGCCCTCTTAGGTCGTATGCCATCTGCCGTAGGTTACCAACCTACATTGGCTAATGACGTAGGGGCATTGCAAGAGCGTATTACATCTACAAAAGAAGGCTCTATTACCTCCGTACAAGCTGTATATGTACCTGCCGATGACTTGACTGACCCGGCTCCAGCAGCGACATTCGCTCACTTGGATGCGACAACAGTATTGTCTCGTTCCATTGCGGAACTTGGTATCTATCCAGCGGTGGATCCTCTGGACTCTACAAGCCGTATTTTGGACCCACATGTACTTGGTGAAGAGCACTACGCAGTAGCTCGTGGAGTACAAGAAGTATTGCAAAAATATCGCGATCTTCAAGATATTATCGCAATCCTCGGTATGGAAGAATTGTCTGACGAAGATAAACTCACTGTATCTCGCGCTCGTAAGATTCAACGTTTCTTGAGTCAACCATTCTTCGTAGCAGAAGTATTTACCGGTTCTCCTGGTAAATATGTGCCATTGTCCGAAACATTGAGAGGCTTCAGAGAGATCTTGGATGGTAAACATGATGAATTGCCAGAAGGTGCATTCTACATGGTTGGTACCATTGATGAAGCCATTCAAAAAGCAAAGGAAATGCAAGAGAAGGGGGAATAATCCATGGCGGAACCTATGACCCTACAGATAATTACACCTGATGCAATCGTATTCGAGGGCCAATCTACATTCTTTGTAGGTAAAGCTATCGATGGTGGTTTTGGTATTTTGCCAAATCATGCGCCTATGATTATTGCATTAGACTTGGCACCTTTACGCATTGAACAACCAGATGGAACATCTCGTGAATATGCTGTATTTGGTGGCTTCTGTGAAATTGAACATAATAAGGTGAGTATTGTAACCCCTGACTGTCAAGATCCAACATCCATTGATGTGGAACGTGCTCGTCGAGCTAAAGAGCGTGCAGAAGGTCGGTTATCAAATCCTACACCTGATATTGATGTAGAAAGAGCGGAAGCAGCATTGCAACGTGCTTTACTGCGCTTGCATGTTACAAAAATGTTATAAGAAAAAGGCTAGCCATCTGGCTAGCCTTTTTATCTTTCTAATTTTGATTATAAAACGCTCACACCTTTTAAGGAGTATGCAGTATTCTTAGGTTGTTCTACTTGAAAATCTAATACAACAGGTGCCTCAGAATTGATACCAGGTGCTTGGTAGCGGTCACGATCTGTTGGAATTCGTTTGTATGGTAATTTATCAAGTAATATAGTCATAACTTTGTTCCAAACTGATTTATGTGTTGGCATAGTTAAAGAGTCATCAGTTTGGTTGAAGCCCGTACGAACAGTATGGATTACCTTATCGTTTACATCATAATAGTATAAAAGGGCATTAACCTTTGCAGCGATATAAATTTCATGATTATCCTTATTGTATGGATCTGGGCTGTTAATAGTATTAACTTGTACATATACGTCTTGTAATGGTACAGGCATAATAACGATTTCAGAATTTTGGGCCTCTGCAATTTGAGCAAGATCAGCGGCTTTAATTTCTGCAGTTGGTGTGTTAGTACTTACAATGGTTGTATCATAGTAAGGATATTTAAGTGTATTTGATAAGCGATCTGTCATGTAGTGACCAAATTGAGCTGTGTTTTCATTGCGCAAATTTGCTGGTACAACAATAGTTACTTTGCGGCTTGGAAAGTTTTCCAAGTGACCATCATGACTTGTACTAGTAGCATTAATAGTTGCTTTTTCTGAAACTCCAGAAATTGGTGTAGATGTTGGTGTGGCAGCTACTTTTATGACAGGCTCCATATTTGTTTTAGGGGTCAATGTAGAAGCCTCATTACTTGTGTTACTTTGTATAGTGCTAAGAACCACAGGTTGCGTTGTATTTGGTGTTAGCTGACTCAAATCGATCATAGCGGCACTGGCTGTTGTAAATGCAGTTGTGAGTAGTACAGCAAGTACTGTAAGTAGTGGACGTTTATAGAGTCCGAAGTTATGTAACATAATTCCTCCTCTTAATAAAACTCTTTTAAAATTACAAATTATACAATTTATATTATTATATCATATATATAAAAAAAAGGAGCAAGCTTAACAGCTTGCTCCTTTAGTTTGGTGGACGATGACAGGATCGAACTGCCGACATCCTGCTTGTAAGGCAGGCGCTCTCCCAGCTGAGCTAATCGTCCATATGTGGTGACCCGTCCGGGAATCGAACCCGGGATACCGCCGTGAAAGGGCGGTGTCTTAACCGCTTGACCAACGGGCCAGAATGGCTCCTCGAGTAGGACTCGAACCTACGACCGATCGGTTAACAGCCGATTGCTCTACCGACTGAGCTATCGAGGAATGGTACGATTGTTATTATATGTTAGATTAATTATAAAAGCAAGCATTTTTTTTAGAACACTATAAAATAGATACTATCAATTATGACTAAAAGACATAACTTTATAAATAAAATTGGTTATCAATAATTTTGATGAGAGAGTCATTAAAATTAATAAAATCTATAGAGCTTAATAATTATAGATATTTACTGTGTTCTAAGGTGATTGTATGACTCCAAATGCATGGGAGTTAGCAATATAAGTATATTGAAGATAATCGGTATACATATGCATTATAGAAAAGTTTAAAAGATTTAGTTGAAAAGTAGTATCAGTTAAGAAAGAAGTGTATTTATCTTATTAGATATAGCCTATGTTTGTGGTTCATTTTAAACCAAATCTATATATAATAAAGTAGGTAAAAATATAAGATATAAAAATCTTATTGATATATGATAGACTATGACTTTTATCACAATGCAGGGCTATTTTAGTGACTAGAGAATAAGGTCTATATAGCCTATTGAAAAACCGAAATATATACAAAAATATTCATGAAAACAATTCTCAAAAACCGAAAAAGCATTGAGAAAACTGTATAGGTAAGGCGTTGAATCCCCCTATATTGTGTGCTACGATTTATGTATAGAGTTAATCTCATCGGTTTGAGATAGATATTCTTTCATATGTTTGAGAATTTTATTTTATCTCATCGGTATTAGAATTAATATTCAACTATTTTCCTGAGGAGGGATTATCTTGCGCGAGATTCAAGTATCTGAAATCACAAAAACAGTCCGTCAAATGTGTATGGACGCAGCTTACCACTTGCCAAAAGACATCTATGAAGGTTTGAAAAAAGGCCGTGAAACAGAAGAGTCTTCAGTAGGTCGTATCGTTCTTGATCAAATTATTAAAAATGCAGAAATTGCCGATGCTGAAGATCGTCCATACTGCCAAGATACTGGTATGACTATGGTATTCTTAAAAGTTGGTCAAGATGTTCATTTCGTTGGTGGTGATCTTACAGAAGCTATCAATGCTGGCGTTGCAGCTGGTTATGTTGAAGGTTATCTTCGTAAATCCGTTGTAGCTGAACCATTGTTCAACCGTAAAAATACACAAAATAACACACCTGCAATCATCTACACTGAAATCGTTCCTGGCGATAAAGTAGATATTCAAGTAGAATTAAAAGGTTTCGGTTCTGAAAATAAATCCGATGTAGCTATGCTCGTACCTGCTGATGGTGTGGAAGGCGTTAAAAATGCAGTCCTTGAAATCGTAAAACATGCAGGCCCTAACCCATGCCCTCCAATCGTACTCGGCATTGGTATTGGCGGTACTATGGACCAAGCAGCTGTTATGTCCAAAAAAGCGTTGCTTCGTGACATTAGTGTACCTCATAAAGATGCAGACTATGCAAAATTAGAAGAAGAAATCATGGAAATGGTTAACAAAACTGGTATTGGACCACAATTGGGTGGCACTACAACTTGTATCGGTGTAAACATCGAATGGGGTGCAACTCACATCGCAGGTCTTCCTGTTGCAGTTACTATTATGTGCCATGCTGCTCGTCATGCTCACGTAGTACTTTAATCGATAGGAGGTAAAAACAATGGCTGAATCAATTCGCATTAATACTGAAGAATATAATGAAGAGTTTTCCCGCAAATTAAAAGTTGGTGATAGCGTTCTTATTACTGGTAAAATTTACTCCGCTCGTGACGCTGCTCATAAAGTTATGACTGAAGCTTTAGCGCGTGGTGAAAAATTGCCAATCGACTGGACAAATAAGTTTGTTTATTATCTTGGACCAACACCAGCAAAACCTGGTGATCCAATTGGTTCCGCTGGTCCTACAACTTCCGGTCGTATGGATGCTTACACACCAACAATGCTTGATCAAGGTATCAAAGGCATGATTGGTAAAGGTTCCCGTAAACCAGAAGTAGTTGAATCCATGAAGAAAAATGGTTGCACATACTTCGCAGCAGTTGGTGGCGCGGCAGCATTGATTGCAAAATCCATCAAAAAATATGAAGTACTTGCTTATGGTGAACTTGGACCAGAAGCTTTGGCTGAATTGACTGTTGAAGATTTCCCTTGCATCGTAGTTGGCGATACTGAAGGTAATAACTTCTACGAATTAGGCCAAAAACCTTACAGAAAAATCTAATATCACCATTGAGTGATTGAAAGAGGCTTGCTAAAGCAAGCCTCTTTTTGTTGTTAAGCCATAATCATAAGATGTTCATCCGTTACGTGTAGAGTTTAGTCTACCGATTCTGTCGGTTTTATGATAATATACATATAGATTTTATACATTCAATTTGAGTGAGGCGATAAAATGACTTCTGTAGAAACTATTCGTCAGTCAACTCGCAACGCGATGGCTGAATTACTTGATTTAGCAAAGGTTCGCGAAGGTCAATTATTCGTTGTTGGCTGTTCCACTAGCGAAATTGTAGGTAAAAAAATCGGCACTGACTCTCACCTTGATGTGGCTCAGGTCGTATTTGATGAAATATACAATGCTGTTAAGGCTAAAGGACTTAACTTGGCGATTCAATGTTGTGAACATATTAATCGTGCACTTGTTATGGACCGTAGCGTTATGACATGGGAGGAGGAAGTTAATGTTGTTCCTCAACGTCATGCGGGTGGTGCCCTGGCTGTGGTGGCGTACGAACATTTTGATGATCCTGTGATGGTTGAATTTATTCAAGCTGATGTAGGCATCGATATTGGAGATACTTTCATTGGTATGCACATGAAACACGTTGCAGTGCCTGTACGTCTTTGTGTGAAAGAAATTGGGAAAGCACATGTGACCGCTTGTCGTGTTCGTCCGAAGAGCATTGGCGGTGAGCGTGCTGCATATAATGAAGCATTGATGTAGGGGGATAGTATGTCAAACCTAATACCGTATTTTGTATTAGCCGTCGTGGCATTGGGATTCTTTGCTGTTTGCTATGCTGTATTTAGCGGTGGTGATGGTGAAAGTAAGGCAAAAGAAAAATCCTATAAAAACATAAGTAATAAAAATAATCTTAAAGAGCATCATGATGTTATATTTGCAACGGAGTCGCAAGAGGGCAATGTAACAATCACACATACGAGTGGAACTAATGTATATACTGCATCAATTCCGGATACAGTTGAAACGGTGGTCGGTGAAGAGCGAGAACCGGCTGAACCTCTGGTTGATCCTATAGATACCTCTTATAATAGAAGAAGTACTCTAAAGTCTAATTCAAGTCATGTTTCAGAGGGAGAATATGCGTTAGCATTAGGTTCGGATAATGGAACACCAATAGGATCGGATAATGGCACACCAATAGGGGATGAAACCATTGTGATGACAGCCGTATCAGATCTTAAGCAAGCTAATCAAGCTAATCAAGGTGTTACTCCGTTGGTGGATAAAACTATTGTCCTCGATGTTGTTACAGATGAATTTCTCAATAACGCAAACTCTGTTGAAGATACAATTGCTATGGGTGAATCTGTGGAAGCCTTTGAAGCTGATGAAGCGGATAGCATAGATGCTACGCAGATGATAGGTGGTGCGAACGAAATACAAACCGCGGAAGGCCCATCGGTATTAGATGAAACGCGTTTGTTTGATGCTTCTGAAATTGAAGCACAATTGGCGGCAACAAGTTTAAATGAAGAGGAGGAACCGCATGGTCAATGGGCAAAAGCGGCGCATGAGGATAAATGCGTTGAGTTGGCTATAGCACCATTTGTTCATTCCTTTGGGGTGTTACATGGTGATACGCAACACTATGTAGAATCTATTACAAGAGATGCTTTAGCAGCTCTCAATATTACAAAAATTGTTGAAGTGAATGCATTACTAGAGAATATTGTTATTCAAGAAGCGTTGATGAGTATGCAAAAGGCATATGCCGCTACAAATACAGAGTGGATGAAGTCCGCTGCGTTAGGTGCTTTTCTAGATGTGGTTCAATCTCCTAAATCTAGTACGCCATACCTCGTAGCTTTTGATGCATTACGTGTATTACCTCATTTAACATTAGGTCACTTCCAAGTTATGGCCTTAACATTATTGTTACAATATTCTAGAAACTCTAATAACTATGGATTGATTCATTTCCAACATTATGTGGAAAAATATATTGAGCCATTCATCTCTGATTTGCCTCGAAATGATTCCTTCTATCGCCAGCTAGACTATTTACGCTGTACACAAGAAGAACAAGAGCCTATCACTTTATGCCAAGTGTTGTCTAATTCATATCCGTTTGTATTTAACTATCGTGGTTTTTCTAAGGAAGAACTCTTCCGTGCTACAGATGGTCATGGTGTAGATCCACGTTATGTGGTGCGTAGCTTGAATTCCAATCTTTATAAATTAGCCTTGGTAGATGAGTCTTTGGCACCACAATTCTTTAGACAAACACGAATTTCTAATGCGATGGTTCAACGTGATCTTTTAGCTCTGATGAAGAGCAAACCTACTGCTTTCAGGGGCCAAGAGGCGCGTGATATTATGGATGATATTTCACCGGTTCTATTGGACTTAGCTGATGTCTTTGATAGCACGCCAATGTCTAAAATTAGCTTAACATTGTTAGGCCTTTACTTAGGCCGTGCTCATGTGAAAGCAACCATTGGTGAAGAATTTGATTTGTCTCATTGGTTCTAATTTACAATTTTAAACACTATATAGTTTAAAAAATTATATTATATAGTTATTAATATGGGTATATACTTAAAACCGTTATATACTTTATGAGTCGTGTAATAAAAAAGTCTCTCAAGATAATCTTGAGAGACTTTTTAGTTTGTTAAATTTAATAGCCATTAAGTATTAAAAGGTGTTAAAGCCGAATTCTTCAATGTCTTCAATGTTTTTAATTGTTACGGTGCGCCCTGTAATATCAATGAGACCTTCATCGCGAAGGCGCCCTAGTTCACGGCTAAGGGCTGTGCGAGATACATTGAGTACCTCAGCCATTTGCTCGCGGTTATGGGGTAATTGAATTGTGTTAGAATGCTGACGTTTATAAATATCTGTTAAGTACGCAAAAATCTTTTCGCGCATCCCTTTTAATGTGAGGTAGTGGACTTTTCTGGTTAATAGAATTGCTTTTTCAGATAAATCCTCTAATAGATTAGATAGGATTTTAGTTTGGCATTGATGACAATCCGGCAATGTTTTAATAAAGGTTTCAAGCGGAATAAACATAATTTTAGTTGCTTTTGTTGCCTTAATGGTAGCAGGCCATAAAGGCTGTTTACTAAATAGTAGTGCTTCTCCGAAAATATCTGATTGTTCTAAGTTTGCCATAATAACCCGTTGGCCCATGACATTTTCACGAGTTAGTAAAGCGCTGCCCTCAAGGATGACGCCGATACCCTCCATAGGATCTCCAGCGAGGGCTATAAAATCGTTTTTTTTGTAACTGTGGATGATAACTTTGGCATTATTTAAATAGCCACGCAGCTCTGGCTCTCCTAATGTATTGAATAAAGGACATTTCACGAGGGTGGGCATATACTGATTAATGATATCGTTTGAAAGTATTTGTTTCATAGGCACCTCCGGTGTGATAAAGTCTATAGCAATTAAAAATGATTATTGTATAATAAAAGTATAAGACCGAATGGTCTACCTGTTCCATAAGGGGAGTCAGGAAAATTTTTGAAAAAGTTTTTATTTGTTGCTCAAGCTACAGAAATTGTATCATCTTTACGTTATACTTTCAAATGTAATCAATCAGACAACTGATAAAACATCAGTGTAATGTATAGGTTTTATATTATCTAGCTTGACTGCGAGGAAGTCTCGCAAAGGAGGATTTTCAAATGAGCATGTTCTGTTATCAATGCGAACAATCTGCAGCACCAGGTGGCTGTACTGTACAAGGTGTATGTGGTAAAACTGCACCAGTTGCTAACTTACAAGACGAATTAACTGCTGCCTTAGTTGGCTTGGCTCGCGCTTTAGACGTAAAGGGTCATACTAAAGAAGGTATCGATTATATTATGCGCGGTTTGTTCATGTGTGTAACAAACGTAAACTTCTCTGAAGACCGCGTTCAAGAATTCATTGACGAAGTAAATGCTTACCATGCAAAAGTGGATAGCGCTCAACAAAACTTTGATTGGGAACAATTGTGGAAAGGTGAAGAAGACATCGTATCCCTTCGCTCCACATTATTGTTAGGTATGCGCGGTATGGCTGCATACGCATGGCATGCTGCTCGCCTTGGCTTCCACGATGCTGATGTTGACGCTTGGTTTGTTAAAGGCATGGTAGAATTCGCTAAAGATCACAGCGCTGAAGAATGGCTTGATCTTTTGATGGAATTTGGTCAAATTAACTTGAAATGTATGGCTGTTCTTGATAAAGCTAATACTGAAACATATGGTACACCTGTACCAACTACAGTTCCTTTGACTGTAGAACCAGGTCCTTTCATCGTTGTAACTGGTCATGACCTTCATGACTTGAAACAATTATTGGAACAAACTGATGGTAAAGGTGTAAATATCTATACTCATGGTGAAATGTTGCCTTGCCACGCTTATCCTGAATTGAAGAAACATCCTCAATTGAAAGGTAACTTCGGTACAGCATGGCAAAACCAACAAAAAGAATTTGTTGATGTTCCTGGCGCATTCTTGTTCACTACAAACTGCATTATGCCACCAAAAGAAAACTACAAAGCTAATATCTTCACTACAGATATGGTAGGTTTCGATGGTTGTGCACATATCGAAGAAAAAGAAGATGGTACTAAAGACTTCTCCGCAGTTATCAACCGTGCTATCGAATTGGGCGGCTACAAAGAAGCTCAAGAATTCACTGGTATCAACGGTGGTCATGAAGTAACTACTGGTTTCGGTCATGGCACAGTATTGGGTATTGCTGATAAAGTAATTGATGCTGTAAAAGCTGGCGCTATTAAACACTTCTTCTTGGTAGGTGGTTGTGACGGTGCTAAAGTAGGCCGTAACTACTACACTGAATTCGTTAAACAAACTCCAAATGATACTGTAGTATTGACATTGGCTTGTGGTAAATTCCGTTTCAACGACATGAACATCGGCGAAATCGGTGGTATCCCTCGTATCCTTGATATGGGTCAATGTAACGATGCTTACTCCGCTATTCAAGTAGCAGTAGCTTTAGCTGGTGCATTTGAATGTGATGTAAACGACTTGCCATTGACATTGGTATTGTCCTGGTACGAACAAAAAGCGGTATGTATCTTGTTAACATTGTTAGCATTGGGTATCCGTAACATTTACATCGGACCTTCCTTGCCTAAATTCTTCTCCAGCAATGTATTGAACATTTTGGTAGAAAAATTCCAATTACATCCAATTACAACTCCAGAAGCTGACATGAAAGCTATCTTGGGCTAATAGGATCTATTAATCTGTTAACTACAGTCCTACGTCCCCTCTCTTTTATGATTTAGGACTGTTGTTATAAATAACGCACTTAGGGTTATCCTTAGGTGCGTTTTTTTTACTATTATTGTGAAAGCTATCTATCGAGTGTTTGTTTATTGATGGGGCCTGACAGTATTGCGACAACTAGATTACTAATGGGCATAACCTATCTCATGCCTCCATACTCAGCGTAAGTCGGCCCTCAATAGGTTATGCCCATTAGTAAAACGTTTCTGAAATATAAGTCCCATCAATATACAAACTCATAAAATAGCTTTCATCAGAATAGTGAGGTGAGGGGGAGATGTCGCTGCATAAGTATAGTCTTTCCTTTTTATAACTGTAGATATAGATGCGTCCCATCAATATACAAAGTTTTAGAACAGCTTTCACAAGAATAGTAGTCCTCTGTAGACAAACAAATATGCCTCTAATGTGCATATAGACAAGGCTCGATATTGGTTGCTATACTATAGGTGAAATAGGATTTTTTCACATGGTTTATGTGTATATAGAGGTATGTATGAACAGTATTTTTGATATTATAGGGCCTATTATGATTGGTCCGTCTAGTTCGCATACAGCGGGTGCTGCTCGGCTAGGCAAGATGGCGCGTTGTATTTTTCGTGCTACTCCTAAAAAGGTAGATTTAACATTATATGGATCTTTTGCAAAAACTTATAAAGGGCATGGTACGGATCGTGCTTTGATTGGCGGCTTATTAGGTTATAAAGAGGATGATGCGAACATCCGAGTTGCCCATGAATTAGCGAAAAAAGAGGGGATGGAGTTTTCTTTTATTGAGTCTCCTCTTGATGTAGGGCATCCGAATGTGGTGCGTTTTGATATGTATGATGAACATAATCGTCATATGACTGTTATTGGTCGCTCTCTCGGCGGTGGTCAGATTATGATTACCGAAGTAGATGGAAATGATATGTCCATTACAGGAGATGAGTTTACGCTCGTTGTGTTCCATGAGGATAGACCTGGTGCGATTTCTCTTGTGAGCCAAGCATTGAGCGAGTCCGATATTAACATCGCTACGATGCGCGTATTCCGTAAGGGCAAGCATAAGGATGCAGTCATGGTTATTACTACAGATACGGTGGTAAATCCTATTACAGTTCAGTTTATGCGCGAGTTTCCAGGCATCCAGGATGTGATGACCTTTGAAGCATTATAGGAGGGCGAATGATGAGTTATGCATATGATACAATTGCAGATATTATTCGCCTAGGTGAGGAAAACAATATTTCTTTTGGCGATGTAGTATTGCGTTATGAATTAGAGAATTACGACCGCAGTGAAGATGCGGTTGTTCATGAAATAGAAAATCGCTTAGATATTTTTGAAAGCTCCATTCAAGATGGCATAGCTTATGCGGAGAAAACGGCTTCTGGTATGTCCGGTGGTCAAGCGGCACAGCTTAATGGGCAAACACCTCGTTTTATGAGCGATATTGCGTATAAGGCAATGACGTATGCTATTGCTGTAAATGAGGCAAATGCAAAGATGTTCCGCATTGTTGCTTGTCCTACGGCGGGCTCTTGTGGTGTTATGCCTGGTGCGGTGAAAGCCGTAGCAGACCACTACCAATTAGAGAGAGCCACAGTTGTAAAAGGCTTCTTAGCTGCGTCCGGTATTGGTAATGTAGTAGCAAATCGCGCTTGTGTTGCTGGTGCTGTTGGCGGTTGCCAAGCGGAAATTGGTACGGCTGCGTGTATGGCAGCAGGAGCGATTGTCGAAATGATGGGCGGTTCACCACGTCAAGTAGGTCATGCTATCGCATTGTGCATGAAAAATCTATTGGGGCTTGCTTGTGATCCGGTAGCAGGGCTCGTAGAGGTGCCATGTGTTAAGCGTAATGGCTTTTATGCAGTCCATGCTATTACTGCATCTGAAATGGCGTTAATGAATATTGAAAGCCAAATTCCACCAGATGAAGTTATCGAAGCGATGAATAATATAGGCCGTGCTATGCCGGCAGCATTGCGTGAAACAAGTGATGGCGGTCTTGCGGTGACACCGACAGGTACAGCTATTGCAGAACGAGTGCAATCCTTATAAGGATTGCACTTTTTTCATGCTTTCATTTGTAGTAAAATAAAGATTAGACTAGTTCAGAAAGGAGCGTGTATGATGGAACAAGCAAATCGAATATTGACCGTATTAGAAGAAGCCGGCCATGAAGCTTATATCATAGGCGGCGCTGTGCGCGATATTTTGATGCATCAAAAGCCACATGACTTCGATATTGTGACGTCTGCACGTCCCGATACAGTGATTGAGGTTCTTCGCGGTCATGATATTCAAACGACAGACCTCGTAGGAAAATCTTTTGGTGTAGTGGTAGCTACATTAGAGGGCAAGCAATACGAAATCGCTACATATAGAACAGAACGATATGGTGCAGATAGCCATCGTCCCGAAGAAATTACTTATGCCGATACCTTAGAAGAAGATGTGTTGCGTCGTGATTTTACTGTCAACGGCATGGCTATGAACCGTTATGGTGAAGTTATAGACCTTGTAGGTGGACGACGTGATATTAAACATAAGACGTTACGAACCATTGGTAATGCGCAGGAACGTTTTGAAGAAGATGCGTTACGATTATTTAGAGCGTGCCGTTTTGTGGCGAAGTTGGATTTTTTGCCGAGTAAAGACCTATTAGAGGCTATGCCCAAGGCTTTTCACCGCGTACCTGGCTTGTCTTTAGAACGTGTACGAAATGAGATTAATCGTCTCATGTTAGAGCCTGCGGTGGCTAAAGGCCTTGATGTCCTTGTTCAATCCCGCTTGGCAGAATGCTCTTGTCGTGTTGTAGAAAATGGTGCGGCTCGGGAGGTTCCCATCTTGCCTGAACTATATCATCTCGTGAATTTGCCCCAAGAAAAGGACTTTCATGAATTCGATGGTTGGTACCATACATTAGCCGTTGTGTCCCATACGGAGCCGGATTTGGTGTTGCGTTGGGGTGCCTTATTACATGATGTGGCAAAGGGAATGCCAGCGGTACGTGCTGTTATCAATGGACGCCTTACGGATCGTGGGCATGATACACTAGGAGCGGAGATGGCAGAAACGTTATTAACCCGACTAGGATATCCGGAGGCCTTTGTAAAACGCGTGGCGTGGATTGTGAAAAACCACATGCGCTTTCACTATTTTGTACAAAATGGCGATGCAAATGAGAAAAAATGGCTTCGCAAGGAAGCCCGTAGTGGTGAATTCCGAGATAGCCAAATTATGCGCACTGCATGGGAGCAATTAGCTAAGGTTTGTGCTGCCGATGTATTAGGTTGTGGGAAACCTTACTCGTCTACAGACGGAACATTAGCCTTTGGAGAATGTATGGCAGATCTTAGTTTAGAGATGCCTGTACATACCAAGGACTTAAATTATGACGAACGAGTGATTAAGCTCGCTGGGAAACAAGTAGGGGAAGGATTGCAGTATTTATTAGGTCAGGTACAAAATGGGGTTATTCCTAATAAACCAGATGCGCTATATGACGCATTAGACCATAAGTTACGCCGTCCAGTGGAGAAATGATGAATTTACTAAATAAAGCGTTGCGACGCATGAGTGGTTGGAGTCGTACTACTTGGTGTCTTGCCATTCTCATGACTGTTGCCTTTGTCCTCATAGGGCGTTTGGCACAGTTGCAGGTCTTTGATACATTTGACCTGGAGAAGAAAAATTTATTACAGGTTCAAGTAGATAGAAAATTACAATCACCGCGCGGTACGATCTATGACCGTAATGGTAAGCCTTTGGCGATGAGTGTGGTTACAAAATCTTTGTATGCGGATCCTAAGATGATTAAACAGTCTCCCCAAGAGATTGCGGAACTCATTTCGCCATATGTAACCATGTCAAAAGAAAATATTGTGAAAGCTCTGCAAGAGGATTCTGCCTTCGTATGGATTAATCGCATGATGGATGCGGACAAGTCTAAGGCGGTGGCACAAGTCATTAAGGAGAATAATATTGCGGGCCTTAACTTTGTGGAAGAGTCCAAACGTTATTACCCAAATGGTGTACTAGCGGCTCAAATACTAGGGTTTGTAGGCACCGATGATAAAGGCCTTGATGGCCTCGAAATGGTCCTTGATGAAGAGTTAAAGGGTGGTGTGCAGCAAGAAATCGTTGCTACTGATAACAAAGGTAATGCTATCTTTGGTTCCGTATTGTCCAAGTTCTTACCTGATAAGGGTAAAAGCGTAACATTAACAATCGATGCGACCATCCAATTTATTGCAGAACGTGCGCTTGATAAAGCGATGGCTGATACAGGGGCTAAACATGCTAGCGTTATTGTTATGGATCCTAAGACTGGTGAAATTCTTGCGATGGCAAATCGTCCAAGCTATGATCCTAACAATTATAACCAAAGTGGGGAAGAGGCTTTCAAAAATATTGCTGTTACTAACTTATACGAACCAGGTTCTACATTCAAACCAATCGTTGCATCTGCAGCTCTTGCGTCAGGAAAGTGGAAATTAGAAACCGTGTACAATGATAAAGGGGCCTTTGTAGCGAATGGTCATGTGATGAGAAACTGGAATGGTGAAGGTTATGGACCAGTTCGATTGCTAGATATCTTGAAGTATTCTATCAATACAGGTATGGCAGAAATTGGTACAACAACTGGAGCAGATATCCTTTCTAAATATGTACGCGATTATGGTTTTGGCTCTGAAACGGGCATTGAATTGCCTGGTGAAGGGGCAGGTATCCTGTATAATCCGGAAGATATGAGTAAGTTGGATGTAGCGACTATGTCTATCGGTCAAGGTATTGCGGTTACGCCGTTACAAATGGTACGTGCCTTTGGTGCTCTTTCTAATGGGGGTGCTATGATGCGTCCGCATATTATCAAGTCCTATAGTAATGCTCAAGGGGAAGTAACAAGCACTACCGAAAATACTGTAGTAGGTCAACCAGTGCCAGAGGAAACAGCAAAAACTATTGTAGATATCTTGGAAAAAGAGGTGTCTGAAGGCGGTGGTAACAAAGCGATGGTGGAAGGCTACCACTTCGGTGGTAAAACTGGTACCGCAGAAAAACTAGACACTAAACGTGGGGGCTATTTAGATGGTCAATACATTGCATCCTTTATCGGCTTTGGCCCTGTAGAGGATCCAAAATTTGTGGTCCTTGTAGCCATTGACGATCCTCAAAAAGGGTCTATTTATGGTGGACAAATTGCAGCGCCAGTATTTAAAGACATCGTGTCTCAACTTGTACGGTACTACCAATTGAGCCCATATGTTAAAGATAGTACTCCTGTAGCTGTTAAACCTAGCAATACATTACCAGAGCCACATCTTTCTGGTGATGGTTCCGTAACATTACCTAATTTTACGGGCTTCACCTATGGTGAGGTACGTGATTGGTTACATAAGGCGGGGCTTGCGTTTAAGCCAGATGGAACGGGTATTGCCGTTTCTCAAGATGAAAGTGGGGGCACTACTGTTCAACCCGGGACGGCAATTACCGTTCACTTTAGTAGATAATTAGAAATTATAGACAGTTCGTTATATAATAGAATAAGAGACTTTGGTGCCTCTCAGGAGGCACCTTTTTTATAAATAGTTTGAATGAATGGAGATACTTATGATCGAATTACGAGGGAAAGCGGTAGCAGATGCCCACAAGGCGATTTTACAAGAAAAAGTTGCAGCAGTAGGCAACTCTGTGATTACTATGGCAGTGTTACTTGTCGGTGAAGACCATGGCGCTCATATGTATGCTACATTTATGGAAAAAACAGCTAAAAATTTTGGCTATGGTTTTGTGCTAAAGCAATTGCCTGAAACGGCAACGCAAGATGAAGTAGTAGCGGCGTTGCATGAATTAAATACTGATCCATCTATTCATGGAATTTTACCGCTAATGCCAATGCCTAAACACATTGATACAGAAGCTCTTATCGATATGTTAGATCCTAAAAAAGATATTGATGGTCTTACAACATATAACATCGGTTTAGTAACAGCTGGTAAGGGTGGCTTTGCTCCTTGTACGGCTAAGGCTTGTATGGCTATTTTAAATCACTATAATATTCCTTTAGAAGGAAAACATGTGGTTGTAGTCGGTCGTAGCCAAGTTATCGGTAAACCTGTAGCGCTTATGGCACTCGCTGCACATGGTACTGTTACAATGTGCCATTCTAGAACTTCTGATCTAGTAGAGCAAGTAAAGCGTGGTGATATTATTATTGCTGCGGCTGGTCGTGCTCATATGATTACTGCTAATATGATTAAGCCTGGTGCTGTTGTTATTGATGTAGGTATTAATGAACTGGACGGCAAAACTGTAGGTGATGTTGATTATGATGCGGTAAAAGATATTGCATCTGCCATTACTCCTGTACCAGGAGGTGTTGGATCCGTAACAACGACAATGATGCTAGAAGCGGTATACGAGGCATATCATGCATGAGATGTCTATAGCAGAAGGTATTCTTGATGTAGCGCTCGATACCTTACGTCAACATGATGCGACAGTCATTCATTCTATTCAACTAGACTTAGGTTTAATGAGTGGGGTAGAACCGGATTCATTGCTATTTTGTTGGGAAGCCATTACGAAGGGAACACCTGCGGAAGGCTCACGCATAGAAATCAATACAGTTCCTATTGAAGGAAAGTGTTTAGATTGTGATAAAATATTTTTTGTAAAAAATTATACGTTTATTTGTCCTTATTGTGACAGCCATTTCGTACAAACTATAGGCGGTCGCGAGCTACAAGTGACCTCTATAGATATCGATTGATAGAAAGGTTAGGGCATGCAAGTTCAAGTTAAAACTAATGTACTGGCAAAAAACGATGCTATTGCAGAGTCCTTACAACAGTTGTTTAAGGAAAAGAATATATTTGTATTTAACCTGTTAGGTTCACCTGGGGCAGGTAAGACCTCCCTTTTGGAGGCAACCTTACAAGATTTAAAAAAGGATTATCGCTTAGCCGTTATTGAAGGCGATTTATTTACGGCAAAGGATGCCAAGCGCATTCATGAGTTGGGTGTGCCTGTTATCCAGATTAATACAGTTGGTGGGTGCCATCTCGATGCACAGATGATTCAAGATGCCTTAGGTGATCTTAATCTTGATGATCTCGATATGATTATTATTGAAAATGTAGGCAATTTAGTCTGCCCTGCGGAATTTGAGATTGGTGAAAGCATGAAAGTAACGATTTTATCTGTTACCGAAGGTGAAGATAAGCCCCTTAAGTATCCGTTAATCTTTAAAGAGTCTAAGGCCATCCTTATTAACAAGATTGATTTATTGCCTTATGTGCCTTTCAAAAAGGAGCAGGCAATACAAGATATCCGTAATTTAAATCCAAATGGAGAAATTTTTGAAGTAAGTTGCACGGCCCACAACGGTCTTGAAACATGGTTGAATTGGTTGCGTGCACAGTTGGAGAATAATCGATGAACTATTCTATGAAGAGCCGTATTGTAGCAGCCCTCCTTGTGGGCTTGTGTGCTACTACAATCAGTTATGCAGCAGAGCCTGCCATTTCCACTGTTAACCCAGTTGCAGTAGAAACTACTGATGACACTAACGTTGTAGCTCAAGATTCCGCTAATGCGAGCAATGATGGTAGTGTAGATGGAACTGGTGAGGTTGATAGCTTGTCTTACCTTGATAATGCACCAGTTAGAGTTGTTAAGCTAGACCCAAAAACGAAACAGGAAGGTTCTAAAACTGGATGGCTCGCAGAGCAAATGGCTGTAACTGAATTTGGTGATTCTATACAATTCTGGCAAGCGGCTAGTGAGAACGAAGGTCCTTTGCCGAGTATCACTCAGAATAATTTAGCTGATATTGGTAAGTCTTATACGGCAAACAGTTTACCGCCTTTAGGTTCTCAAGATGACTATGCTATTGGCACATACCGATTGGGGAATCAGTTTGAAGTCCCAAAAGATGTAGAAAAAACTGAGGTACGTGATAACTTTACTACGTATTACATGAAAGATGTAGCAGTAACTGTATATACTGGACCTGCTCAAGAATTGTTGGTTAACAATCAATTGCGCGGTCAAGGGGCGACTTACTTCTTTGAACCAAATACTATTACAAATATTCATAGTACGAAAAAAGGCGCTAATACAGTACGTGACATTGGCCCTGGTAGCACACGGATGGAATTGATATTTGCCTATGGCAGTCCTAATGCGATGTGGCGTGATAAGAAAAATGAGACGTATATTTTCCTTTATGAGGGGCATTCCGAAAATTCATTGCCTCAAAAAAAGGAGTTTAAGAGTCCTGTAGAGAATACAAATAGTAATAGCCAACAACAATCTATGCTTGGTCAGCAAAAAGAATATATTGCTTTCACCATTAAACAAAGCAATATAGAGGCTGTAGACATTATTAGTGGACAAGTATGGCCTAGGTTTGGATTGCCGAAAGCTGAAGTGTATGATTTTGAAGCTGGTACACTTACGGCTGATGATTTTGTATTGCGTGGTTTCAAGTTGAATGACCATTTTGTTAATGATCCTAATAATGATTGGAAACATCAAGGCATATTGTTTGGCTCCACATTTATTGGCTATAATGAATACGGTGTGAGTGTAGATAAAAAAGATCTTATCAATCGCGTATTATTAAATGTTTATACGCCTACACGTCGTGGAATCGCGATGGGTGATACCAAATATTTATTGCTCTTTGTGTATGGTATGCCAACTCGTATTGTTGAATCTACAACAAAGGCGGGGACGTCTACCGTATATGAATATAAAAATCCAGCGGCAAGCAACTCTTATTTACAGTTTGCCCTAGATGATAAAAACCAATATATCAAATCCGTTATGTTATCTGACCGTCCTGTAAAATAGGATAGGTCACAGCGAGGAGGCAAAGGGTATGGTTACTGTACAAGATGTAAAAGAACGTTGGGAAAAGATTCAAGGTGATGATGAACGTATATTGTTTATCGTTGGTGGTCCAGGTTCTGGTAAAAGTTTGCTAATTCGTGAATTGTCTGAGCAGAAGGGCTGGAAATACTTGGAAGCTAAGCAACTCATCGAGGAAGAGTTTTTGCTCGTGCCTCGTGATGAACGGCCTCAATTAGCGGAAGAAGTTATTTGCCGTGCTCTTAGCCGTAGCGATACGGAAGTAGTCTTGCTAGATGGCATTAATGTATTCTTTGCACCTATCTTAAATCTAAAACCATTTGAGTTGTTAAAAACTATTAGTAAGAAGTATCCTATTGTCGTTGGCTGGCGTGGACATATTGAAGGGGATCAGTTGTACTTAGAACATAACAATAATCCTAAACATGCTGTAGTTAGTATTGCACATCCAGATCATGTTATTGCAATCGACTAAATGTATGTTTGAACATATTGGTTGAATATAGGGAAAACTATAAATGTATAGAAGGAGATAGCGGGCTATCTCCTTTTTTAGTTATATAATTACAGTTATTAGGTAAAAAATATAGTTTTGTAATTTCCTATTATTTGATTTTAGTAAACCTGAAATATGGATGTTAGCAGACATGGACTGGTAAGGAATGAAACTATGTAAAGGTATATAAAGAATATACTAGTAAATAAAAGTTGATTACTGGATATATACTGAAAACGAGGCATTTTATAGAGGATTGATAAAATATAAATTTTTTTTGACAAAATACTTGCATAGGGTATCGTTTCATGTTATTATGATTAAGCACTAAGAGTGACCACAGTGAACGAAAAACTTCAAAAAAGTTTTTAAATGTTCTTGACACTTAGTGTGCTAGGTGATACAATTCATCTTGTCGTAATGATGCTGGCGTAGCTCAATAGGTAGAGCAGCTGACTTGTAATCAGCAGGTTGTGGGTTCAATTCCTATCGCCAGCTCCATTTTATTTATGGAGGGATTCCCGAGCGGCCAAAGGGAGCAGACTGTAAATCTGCCGTCTTCGACTTCGAAGGTTCGAATCCTTCTCCCTCCACCATTCATAGCGGGGTGGAGCAGTTGGTAGCTCGTCGGGCTCATAACCCGAAGGTCGCAGGTTCAAGTCCTGTCCCCGCAACCATAAAAACCACAGTGAAATGATCGTTCATTGTGCTGGTGTAGCTCAGTCGGCAGAGCGTATCCTTGGTAAGGATAAGGTCACCGGTTCAATCCCGGTCACTAGCTCCATACATGGCGGCATAGCTCAGTTGGCTAGAGCAATCGGTTCATACCCGGTGTGTCCGCGGTTCAAATCCGTGTGCCGCCACCATTAAACCTCACCTTGGTGGGGATTTTTTTATTTCTTTACATATGACATGCTATTCTAAGACTTTGTATATATGGTATAATAATAGGTAAGGAAATCTTATATTCCATTGATAAATTAGGGTTAATATATTATATTAATACTAGAATGTAATTTGTTTTTGTGAAGGAGGATATAATCCTAATGGCAAAAGAAAAATTTGAACGTACGAAACCGCATGTTAACATCGGTACAATCGGTCACGTTGACCATGGTAAAACTACTTTGACTGCTGCAATCACTAAAGTATTGGCTGAAAAAGGTCAAGCTGACTTCCAAGATTACAGCATGATCGATAAAGCTCCAGAAGAACGTGAACGCGGTATCACAATCAACACTGCACACGTTGAGTATGAAACTGCTAACCGTCACTATGCACACGTTGACTGCCCAGGCCATGCTGACTATGTTAAAAACATGATTACTGGTGCGGCTCAAATGGACGGCGCTATCTTGGTTGTATCCGCAGCTGACGGCCCTATGCCTCAAACTCGCGAACACATCTTGTTGGCTCGCCAAGTTGGTGTTCCTGCAATCGTAGTATTCTTGAACAAAGCTGACATGGTTGACGATGAAGAATTGATCGAATTGGTAGAAATGGAAGTTCGTGAACTTCTTTCTTCCTACGAATTCCCTGGCGACGAAGTACCTATCGTTGTAGGTTCCGCGTTGAAAGCTTTGGAAGGCGATGCTCAATATGTAGCTAAAATTGACGAATTGATGGACGCTGTAGACTCCTACATCCCAACACCAGTTCGTGACACTGATAAACCATTCTTGATGCCTGTGGAAGACGTTTTCACAATCACTGGTCGTGGTACAGTAGCAACTGGCCGTGTTGAACGTGGTCAAGTAAACGTTGGTGATACTGTTGAAGTAGTAGGCTTGAAAGAAAAAGCTGAACAATACGTAGTAACAGGTCTTGAAATGTTCCGTAAAGTGTTGGATTCTGCAGTAGCAGGTGACAACGTAGGTGCATTGCTTCGTGGTGTTGATCGTAAAGACATCGAACGTGGTCAAGTATTGGCTAAACCAGGTTCCATCAACCCACACACAAAATTCAAAGCAGAAGTATACGTATTGACTAAAGAAGAAGGTGGTCGTCATACTCCATTCTTCTCCAACTACCGTCCACAATTCTACTTCCGTACAACAGACGTAACAGGTGTTGTAAACCTTCCTGAAGGTGTAGAAATGTGTATGCCTGGCGATAACGTAACAATGGAAATCGAATTGATTACTCCAATCGCTATCGAAGAAGGTCTTCGCTTTGCGATCCGCGAAGGTGGCCATACAGTAGGCGCTGGCGTAGTAACAGAAATCGAAGGTTAATACAAGTTTATAGCTCAATGTATCGATACATTAGCTATATAATTGAATTTTAGACTCAATAAAAGGGACCCAATGGGTCCCTTTTATTTTGTATATATTGATGATTAAGAGTATAGAATTGAATCGCTAATATATTGAAACAATGATGATTTTGTAAGGTGATATATACGTTGTATTCAGGCTTCAAAGGATAATCATACTATTGATACAAATTGAGAAGAAATTTTAATATATTGTAACCTTAGATACAACTTTATTTATAAAATTAGTGTATATTATATATGAGGAGAGCATAGGCTCTCTTTTTGTGCTTTTATAGAAAAGGAGGTAATGTGATGGGCGAATACAAAAAGTATTGGATAGCCGTAGTAGCAGTTCTTATTATTGGATTCTCTATTCTTGGCTATTTGGGTACTGATGTATATCATCAAGCGCCACCGGTACCAACCGCGTATGTATCTCAAGATGGACAGGTTTTGTTCACTAAGGATGATATCTTACATGGTCAATCGGCTTGGCAATCTACAGGTGGTCAATCTGTAGGGACCGTACTAGGTCATGGCGCATATCAAGCCCCGGACTGGACAGCTGATTGGTTGCACAAAGAAGTGTCCGTAATGCTTGATATCAAGTCTCAAGAAGCTTTTGGTGTTCTTTATGAACAGTTAGGTGATGTGCAGAAAGCGGCTGTTAAAGAAGCAGTTAAAGCAGAGTACTTTAACAGTGCTGTTCGTGAAGATGGAACTGTTGTGCTTTCACCGGAACGTATTACAGCGATGAATTTAACCGGACAATATTTTATTGAACTGTATGGTGATAACCCTAAATTGTCCGAAACACGCGATCATTTTGCGATGAAAGACAATACGTTGCCAGAATTAAAAGATCGTATTGATATGGCACGATTCTTCTTCTGGACTACGTGGATGGCATCGACTCAACGCCCTGGTACAGATGCAACATACACCAACAATTGGCCTCACGAGCCATTGTTAGATCATAATCCAACACCGGAAAGCGTAGCTTGGTCTGTTGTGAGTGTTATTATTTTACTTTGTGGTATTGGTATTGTCGTATGGATGTGGGCATTCGGTCGCAAACAAGATGAACATGAATTAACACCACCTGCGGAAGATCCAATTTCCAAATTGCATCTCACACCATCTCAACGGTCTTTAGGAAAATATTTATTTACGATTTTGGCATTATTTTTACTCCAACTTGGTATGGGTGGTATCATTGCGCACTACACCGTAGAAGGACAGGCTTTCTATGGCATTCCATTGGCGCAGTATTTCCCATATTCTATTGCTCGTACTTGGCATATTCAAGCATCCTTGTTCTGGATTGCGATGGCATTCTTGAGTGCCGGTTTATTCTTGGCGCCGATTATTAATGGCGGTAAAGATCCTAAGTTCCAAAAATTGGGCGTGGATATTTTGTTCTGGGCACTCGTTGTGTTGGTAGTGGGTTCCTTTACAGGTACATATTTAGGTGTTGCTCATGAGATTCCGGCGTCTCTAAACTTCTACTTGGGTCACCAAGGATATGAGTTTATCGAGTTGGGGCGCGTATGGCAATGGATTGAATATATCGGCATTCTATTTTGGCTTGTACTCATGGTGCGCAGCATCATTGGTGCTTTCAAAAATAAAGGGGATAAAAACCTTATTGCTGCCTTTATTTTCTCCGTTGTGATGGTCGGTATTTTCTATGGACCAGGTCTTTTCTACGGAGAACACAGCCACTTGGCAATCATGGAATACTGGCGCTGGTGGGTTATTCACCTTTGGGTAGAAGGATTCTTTGAAGTATTCTCTACTACGTTGATGGCCTTTATTTTCGTAACACTTGGTCTCGTATCTTACCGTGCAGGTACCATAGCAGCGATTTCGTCCGGTGCCATTTACCTTATCGGCGGTATCCCTGGTACATTCCATCATCTTTATTTCACCGGTGTTACATCGACTATCGTGGCCACAGGGGCATCGTTCTCCGCGTTGGAAGTAGTGCCTCTTGTACTCTTGGGATATGAAGCGTTTGAAAATTATACACGCCTTCATAGTGCTCCTTGGATGCATCGACTAAAATGGCCTGTATACTGCTTCATTGCCGTATCCTTCTGGAACTTGGTGGGTGCAGGCATCTTCGGCTTCTTAATTAATATGCCGGTTTCCTTGTTCTATATTCAAGGTCTAAATACGACAGCTGTTCATGCTCATACGGCGTTGTTCGGCGTATACGGGTTCTTGAGTTTAGGCTTTGTATTCCTCATCGCTCGTTATATTCGACCTGAAGTGGAATTTAACGACAAGTTGATGAAATTCGGTTTCTGGGCATTGAATTGGGGCCTTGCGTTAATGGTTCTTATCAGTCTATTGCCAATTGGCTTGATTCAAAGTTGGGCAAGTGTTACACAAGGCTTATGGCTCGCTCGCAGTGAAGACTTTATGCAACAACCATTGTTACAAAATTTGCGTTGGCTTCGCATGGTTGGCGATACCATCATGATATTGGGGGCATTGGCCTTCTTCTGGCAAATCGTGAAAGTAACTTTCACAAAGAAACAGTAATAAACGAAGCAATAATAGTAAATATGTAATTATAATATTAAATATAATATATATAAGCTAACTATAAGCTAATATGACATGGCGTTCTTTGGGTAGACAAGGGGCGCCATTGTCTGTTATACTATCCATGTCAGGCATACGTGCCTGGCTTTTTTGAGTTGCTTAATTTCTTGACATCGCTTGCTACGTATGATATAGTTTTTTAGTATGTAGTCGAGCGTTTTCGAGTACAAGAGACAGATTAGTAAATATAAAGCGAGGTGTATCCGGATGCGTAATGCCATTACTTTAGCTTGCACAGATTGCAAACAACGCAACTATCAAACGAACAAGAATAAAAAGAACAATCCTGATCGTATTGAAATGATGAAATATTGCAAATTCTGCGGTAAACATACATTACACCGTGAAACAAAATAATTCTTATCATTCATTACCTGTTGATTTGAGGATGTGAAACACAATGGCAAAGTCTAACTCAGCAGTGCAGCAGCGTGGTGGATTTGGAAAATTCTTCCGCGGTGTGAAAGCTGAACTAAAAAAAGTAGTCTGGCCAACAAAAAAAGAGCTTATCAATTACACAATAGTAGTATTCTTAGTGACCATATTCATCGCTTTGATTATTTCTGTGCTTGATGGACTCTTTGCCCAACTTTTTAATACGTTGTTGCACTTTGTTGGATAAGGGGGCCATTACATGGAAGCAGATAAGAAGTGGTATGTAATTCATACCTATTCAGGCTACGAAAATAAAGTAAAAACCACTCTTGAACTTAAAGTTCAATCTATGGGGCTACAAGATGTGATCAGCCGAATTTTGGTGCCTCTTGAAGACGAAATAGATGAAAAAGATGGGGTTAAAAAAGTAGTAAAACGTAAGATATTTCCTGGGTATGTATTGGTGGAAATGGAAGTTAATGACCGTTCTTGGTATGTTGTACGCAACACGCCAGGTGTAACAGGTTTCGTTGGCTCTGCTACAAAACCAGTTCCACTTTCTGATTCCGAAGTAGAACATATACTTAAGTCTCAGGGCTTGGATAAGAAACCAACCATTAACGTTGATGTAGAAGTTGGTGAAACGGTTCGCATTACGTCCGGTGCCTTTGAAGATAAACTAGGTGTTATTACCGAACTTAACCCTGATAAAGGAACATTGAAACTTAGCGTAGAAATGTTCAATCGAGATACCGAGGTAGAGTTAGAGTTCTCTCAAGTTGAGAAAGCTCTTTAATATATAAATATAATAATATAACTCTAAAAAGAGCAATCGATTTTGGTTGCCAGTGGGAGGATATATATCCGTTACCACCACAGTATAAGCATAGGAGGTTTAATTACCCATGGCTAAGAAATTAGTTAAACAAGTAAAACTACAAATTGAAGCCGCTAAAGCTACTCCAGCACCACCAGTTGGTCCTGCACTAGGTCAAGCAGGTGTTAACATCGTTGCTTTCACAAAAGAATTCAACGAACGTACTGCTAAACAAGCTGGCTTAATTATTCCAGTAGTTATTAACGTATATGAAGATCGTAGCTTCGACTTCATCACTAAGACTCCACCAGCTGCAGTATTGTTGAAAAAAGCTGCAGGTATTCCAAAAGGTTCTGGTGTGCCTAACCGTGATAAAGTAGCAAAAGTAGGTCGCGATAAAGTTCGTGAAATTGCTGAATTGAAAATGCCTGACTTGAATGCTAATACCGTAGAACAAGGTATGCGCATGGTGGAAGGTACTGCTCGCAGCATGGGCATTGAAATCGTTGACTAATAAGCGTACGACTTGCGCATAAGGCGCAAATCGGTGGGAGGGAATTCCCGTTTGACCACATAAGGAGGATATTATAATGGCAAAAGTAGGTAAGAAATACGCTGAAGCAGTAAAACTTATTGAAGCTGGTAAATTCTACGAACCAGTAGAAGCAATTGAGTTGGTTAAGAAAACTGCAACTGCAAATTTCGATGAAACAGTTGAAATTGCTTTCAACTTGAATGTCGACCCTAAATACGCTGATCAACAAGTTCGTGGTGCAGTAGTATTGCCTCATGGTACTGGCAAAACTAAACGCGTTCTTGTATTCGCAAAAGGCGACAATATTAAGGCAGCTGAAGAAGCTGGTGCAGATTTTGTAGGTTCTGAAGAGTTAGTAGCTAAAATCCAAGGTGGTTGGAGCGACTTCGACGTAGTAGTTGCTACACCAGACATGATGGGTCAAGTTGGCCGTCTTGGTAAAATTTTGGGTCCTAAAGGCTTGATGCCAAACCCTAAAGTTGGTACAGTAACTCCAGACGTTGCTCGTGCAGTAAACGAAATCAAAGCTGGTAAAATCGAATACCGTACTGATAAAGCAGGTATTATCTCTTGCTCTATCGGTAAAGCATCTTTCGATGAAGAAAAATTACTTGACAACTACCGTACAATCGTTGATACTATTATCAAGGCTAAACCTGTAGCAGCTAAAGGTCAATACATTAAATCTGTAACCTTGTCCGCTACAATGGGCCCTGGTGTACCTTTGAATGTGTTCAAATTGAGCACTGTTTCCAAAGAGCAATAATTAAATATGTCTCTTAGCTGTAGACGGCTGGTATGTATAATGGATGAAAATCCGCCCGCTGAGGCTGACACTAGAACAACCTAGGACTAGTTACGACCTCATCGCGTGCGATGGGGTCGTTTTTACGCTAAGATAGTACATAGAGCACCAAAAAAATCTACAAGGAGGTAATCTAATGGCTGTCACTGAATCAAAAAAAGCAATCGTTGCTCAAATGAAAGAAACTCTTTCTGAAGCAAAAGGTGCTGTATTGATTGGTTACTCTGGTTTAACTGTTGCGCAAGCAACTGATCTTCGTCGCAAAATGTTGGCTGAAGGTGTTGAATACAAAGTAATCAAAAATACTTTGACTCGTATCGCTGCAAACGAATTGAATCTTGAAGGTTTCTCTGAGCATTTAGAAGGTCCAACTGCGTTGGCTACTTCTAAAGACGATGCTGTTGCACCTGCTCGTGTAATCGAACAATTCATCAAAGCAACTGAAAAAGAAGTTGTAACAGTTAAAGCTGGTATCGTTGAAGGCGAAGTTATGGACGCAGCAGGCGTTAAAGCAATTGCATCTCTTCCAAATCGCGAAGGTATGCTTTCCATGTTGCTTTCCGTATTGCAAGCTCCTGTTCGCAATGTTGCATACGCTGTCAAAGCTGTTGCAGAAGCAAAACCTGCAGAATAATATTTTTTGCAAAGTATTCGTTGGCCGCTTGAGGCTGGCACTATAAACTAATTTATGGAGGAAATCTAAAATGGCATTGAACATTGAAAACATCGTTGCTGAATTGAAAGAAGCAACAATCCTTGAACTTAATGATCTTGTAAAAGCAATCGAAGAAGAATTTGGCGTAACTGCAGCAGCTCCTGTAGCTGTAGCAGCTGCTGGTGGTGCTGAAGGCGGCACTGCTAAAGATTCCTTCGACGTAATCTTGAAAGATGCTGGCGCATCTAAAATCAACGTAATCAAAGTTGTTCGTGAAGCAACTGGTCTTGGCTTGAAAGAAGCTAAAGCTATCGTTGACGGTGCTCCTGCACCTGTAAAAGAAGGCGTTGCTGCTGAAGCTGCTGAAGCTTTGAAAGCTCAATTAGAAGAAGCTGGCGCATCCGTAGAATTGAAATAATTCTAACCATATTAAAGGCGTACCCTATGGGTACGCCTTTTTTATTGAAGCTTATAAATTGATGCGAGTTTTGTTTTGTTGACTAATTTTGCCTTTGGATACGGTAATGCATTAGAGAAATCCTTGTCATATTTTTTAGGAACGATGACATAGGCACCGCGATTATTTGATGTGTTATTTAAAAATGTTTCTTTAGTTATGGTAGGCATTAATGTTTTGCCTTCGGTCCATATAGAATCATCAGTTGTATCTACGAAAACTTGGGTGGGTATAGTATTCATGTAATATACAATAGAAGTATAGTAACTGCCATATATATATATTGGTTTTGATGTATCTTCAATGAACGTTCTAAACTGTAAACCAGATTGATTAAATAATATTGGTGGTACTGTAATTGTAATAGCCGAGTATAAAGTAATTAGTGGAACTAAAGCATATATTTCTAGTTTAAAAAATGATGTTATGTAGTATCGACCGATTAAAATCATACATACTATAATAAAGGAACCTACGATTAACGGTTTACTATCAAGACTTTGATCAAAAGCTGTAGCAAATGTAAAAATCATGTAGTAAATACCTAGTGGTAGGGTAATTAAATAATTAAACTTTTTGAATGATTGAGTAAATTCACCGGTTTCTTTGTCAGTAACTAATTCACAAATTTTTACGGCCGCCCATATTATACAAGGGATAATGGCAGGTAATGTGTAGGTTAGATACTTTGTAGCTACTAGAGAGTAGAAGAGTACTATAACTATAAACCATATAATACCTAATAGATCAAAATCATCTTTCCAGTTAATATCTTTTAAATGATAGACTATTACAGGTGTCCATGGTAATAGTGAAAGGGGCACAATTAATAGATAGTAATACCATACATCAAATTTAGGATGCTCAGATACAAGGGCTCGATCTACATTGTGTAGACCCAAGAATCCAGAAATAAACTGCTCACCGTGTATGGAATACATAGCAATATACCAAGGGCTAGCTATCGCTATAAAGACTAATAGTCCGAAGGGATTAAATAGTAATTTTATATCCTTTGAAAGTTGATAGATTTCATCCTTTCTATGGATTGCGTAGCGTGCACATACATAAATAAGTAATATTAGACCAGGTAAGATGATGCCTATAGGTCCTTTGGTAATTACAGCTAAGGCCGCAGCAATGTAAGCTTTCACCATAGCTGACTTGTCATTGTTGGTAAATGCTAAATAACTATATCCAAATATAGCTAAGGTGAAGAAAAATAAAAATCCATCGGTTATAACTGCATGAGATATGTACCAAAACTGTAGTGTACTCATTAATAAAATCGCACAAAGTACACTAGCAAAGGTGCTTTTAGACATGCGGTAAGTTATATGATACATTAGGGCCACACTAGCTCCCGCAACAAGCGTATTCGGTATACGAGATGTAAAGTCTGATATGCCAAATAGTTTGTACGTAATCATAAGTGCCCAATAGGTGAGCGGTGGTTTATCATACCATACGTGATCGTATATCATGGGGGATATCCATGAGTTATGTTTTAGCATGGTGATGGCGGAGAGAACATAGTTGGACTCCACCGGATCAGTGATTGGCAAATAGGCATTATAAAAGCCGTAGCTCAAAACGGTTAATAAAAAGAGCGCACCTATGCGCAGCATGTGATTGTTAATCATAGTTACTCCTTACTTACATAGTTTATATTATTGTACTATAGGGCGTGTAATATTTAAACCAATCAAAGATAAAAACATAGCCTTTATAAATATGGAGATAATATGGAGATAGTTACAAAAAAATAATTATTTATGAAATAATATATTGTATAGAATATTGTTTATTCGGAATACATGAAATGACTTTTATGTATACAAAATACATGCTATAATGAGCGCATAAGATAAAACCGTTTCATTAAACTATCATCTAATATATGAAATAGTGGAAAGAGGATCTATTATGAGAAAAGAACATGATTTCCTAGGTGAATTAGAAGTAGCGGATGAGTTATATTATGGTGTGCAAACGATTCGTGCCTTAGAAAACTTCCATATTACAGGGAAACATTTAGACCAAGATTTTATTAAAGCTCTAGCGATGGTAAAAAAAGCATCTGCTTTAGCTAATATGAAAACAGGTCGTCTCAATGTATCTATCGGTAAAGCGATTGTTCAAGCCGCTGATGAAGTTATTGCAGGTGAATTTGCTGACCAATTTCCAGTTGATCCAATTCAAGGCGGTGCTGGCACTTCTGTGAATATGAATATGAACGAAGTGTTGGCAAATCGTGCTTGTGAAATTTTAGGTCATCCAAAAGGTAGCTATGATATTGTAAGCCCTAACAATCACTGTAACATGGCACAATCTACAAATGACGCTTTCCCAACAGCGATTAAAGTTTGTGCAATTTTGAAATCTAAACCGTTGCTTGAAGCTTTGCAACGTCTTGTTGATGAGCTTGAGAAAAAAGCTGAAGAATATAGTGAAATTTTAAAAATGGGGCGTACTCATTTACAAGATGCGGTGCCTATTACATTGGGACAAGAGATGGGCGCTTATGCATCTGGTATTCGTCGTGGTATTAAACGTATTAAATCTGCCGTTGAAGGTGCACATGTAATCAATATGGGTGCCACTGCAGTTGGTACAGGTCTTAATGCTGAACCTAATTATATTCATGATGTAGCTTATGAACTTAGTGAAGTAGTAGGCGAACCGTTCTACACTGCAGAGAACTTAATCGATGCCACAAACAATACAGATGTATTTGCTGATATCTCTAGCGGTTTGAAGGTAACTGCACTTGTGTTGATTAAGATGGCTAATGATTTTCGCTTAATGGCATCTGGCCCTCGCTGTGGCATTGGTGAATTAAAATTGCCTGCCCGTCAACCAGGCTCCTCTATCATGCCAGGAAAAGTAAATCCTGTTATCGCTGAAGTATTGAATCAAGTGTGTTACCAAGTTATCGGTAATGACCTTACTATTACATTAGCTGTAGAAAATGGTCAATTCGAGTTAAATGTTATGGAACCTGTATTGGCATACAACTTGTTCAATAACCTTTGCTACCTCAAAAACGGTGTAAATACATTCGTTGATAAATTGCTTGTTGATCTTGAAGTAGACCGTGAACAATGCGAGTACTGGTTGAATCGTTCCGTTGGTATCGTAACAGCATTGTTGCCACATCTTGGCTATGAAACAGCTTCTGCATTGGCGAAAGAAGCGTATGAAACAGGTCGAGCTATTCGTGATATCATCTTGGATCAAGGTTTATTGACTGAGGATGAAATTAATCATATTCTTTCTCCTAAAGAAATGACTCGCCCTGGTATCGCTGGTGCGAATCTTTTAAAACAAAAAGGCAACTAATTTATGGTTCTCTTTTGATACATGAATAAAGCATGAAAATGAAAGACTGTCAACCCTTTTGGTTGACAGTCTTTTTTAATACTGATAAAATTATATATTGCAAAAGTAGCGTTTTCTGCTTTTGGATGTAAAAACTATAACACAAATAGTGATGAGGTTTTCTTCCAAGGTTGTGCTTGGTTAATGGGAAGCAAGGTTATTTTAAAAATGAAATGGACCTTGCTTTATTTGACGTTGCCCGAGCAGGAAAACTGAGACCTGTAAGATGTCTTTTTCATGCCGTTATAGAAAATGGTAGACCAGTGTGTTTTGATAGGGGTGAAAGCAAATATGTTCAAACCTGAACAGGTAGGCAAACGAACTCGTTATACGTACGCTAAAATTAACGAAGTTATCAAGATGCCGCATTTATTGGACATTCAACGTAAATCGTATGAGTGGTTCTTGGAGAGTGGTTTACAAAATATTTTCAACGATATTTCTCCGATTAAAGACAATTCAGGTAATCTAGTACTTTCTTTTGAAGGTTTCAGCTTAGGTGAACCTAAGTATGATATTAATGAATGTAAAAACCGTGATGCTACTTACGCAGCACCACTTCGTGTAAATATTCGCTTGGTAAATAATGATCCAGAAAATATGGACATTAAAGAACAAGAAGTATTCATGGGCGATTTCCCATTGATGACAGATACAGGTACTTTCATCATCAATGGTGCAGAACGTGTTATCGTATCCCAATTAGTACGTTCTCCAGGCGTTTACTACAATAAAGAAATCGATACAATGGGTAACCGTTTGTATGATTCCACAGTTATTCCTAACCGTGGTGCATGGATTGAACTTGAAACAGATGCTAGTGAAGTGGTAGCTGTTCGTATTGACCGTAACCGTAAATTACCAGCCACTGTATTGGTACGTGCATTAGGTTGGGATACGAATGAAAGTATCCTCGACCTCTTCTGGAATGGTAAAACTGATGAGGATGGTTTACCAGTATATGATGAACGCATCGTTCGTACATTAGAAAAAGATACAACTCAATCTGCTGATGAAGCATTGGTTGAAATCTATAAAAAATTACGTCCAGGTGAGCCTCCTACTGTAGAGTCTGCTCGTAACTTGTTCGATAACTTATTCTTCGATGCACGCCGTTATGACTTAGCGCGCGTTGGTCGTTACAAATTGAACAAAAAACTTGGCTGGCGCCAACGTATGTTGGGTCAAACATTGGCTCAACCAATTGTAGATCCAGAAACTGGCGAAGTTATCCTTGATGCAGGCGTACAAGTTGGGGAAGAACAACTTGATATCGTTGCTAATAGCCATGTTTTTGATGGTGAAGGTTTTGCTGAATTCTATATCGTAAATAATGATGGTGTAGAGTCTAAAGTTATCTGTAATAACTGCAACTTACCATATGATCACCGTACAGTAACACGTGAAGACATGATCGCTAACATTTCTTACTTGCTCAACCTTATGGATGGTGCAGGTCATACAGATGATATCGACCACTTGGGTAACCGTCGCCTTCGTTGCGTAGGCGAATTGTTGCAAAACCAATTCCGTATCGGTTTAACTCGTATGGAACGTGTTGTTCGTGAGCGCATGACAATTCAAGAAACTGAATCCATTACACCTCAAGCGTTGATCAATATTCGCCCTGTAGTGGCAGCTATCAAAGAATTCTTTGGTTCTTCTCAATTGTCTCAGTTCATGGACCAAACAAACCCATTGGCGGAATTGACCCACAAACGTCGTCTTTCTGCCCTTGGCCCTGGCGGCTTGTCTCGTGAGCGTGCAGGTTTCGAAGTTCGTGACGTGCATCATTCTCACTATGGTCGTATGTGTCCTATTGAAACTCCAGAAGGTCCAAACATTGGCTTGATTAACTCCTTGTCCAACTATGCAAAGGTAAACGAATTTGGCTTCATCGAAGCACCATACCGTAAAGTAGAAAAAGTGTATGGTAAAGGCAAGGATGCTGATAAAGTTGTTAAAGTGCGCGTATCTGATAGCGTAGTATACATGACCGCTGATGAAGAAGAAGGCATGACAATTGCCCAAGCAAACTCTCCGCTTGATGCAGAGGGGTACTTCACAACTGAACATGTTGCTTGTCGTCGTGGTCATGATGTATTGGAAGTTACACCAGATAAGGTTGACTATATGGACGTTAGTCCAAAAGAAGTTGTATCTATTGGTACAGCTATGATTCCATTCCTTGAAAATGATGATGCTAACCGTGCCTTGATGGGCGCGAACATGCAACGTCAAGCGGTACCACTTTTGCGTGCTCAAGCACCACTTGTTGGTACAGGTATGGAATATACAGCAGCTACTGACTCTGGTGTTTGCGTATTGGCGCGTGAAGCGGGTAAAGTTGTACGTTGTTGGGGTAATGAAATCCACGTTCTTCGCGATAGCGATGGTCGTGTTGATACATACCATTTGAATAAATTCCTTCGTTCTAACCAATCCACATGCTTTAACCAAAAACCAATCGTTAATCGTGGCGACCATGTTGTAAAAGGCCAAGTATTGGCTGATGGTCCTGCTACAGATGGCGGCGAATTGGCATTAGGTTATAACGTTCTTGTAGCGTTCATGCCTTGGGAAGGTTATAACTATGAAGATGCTATCTTGCTTAGTGAAGAACTCTGCAAAGAAGATATCTATACATCCATTCATATTGAAGAATACGAATGTGATGCTCGTGATACCAAATTAGGCGCTGAAGAAATTACTCGTGAGTTGCCTAATACAGGTGACGACACACTTAAAAACTTAGACGAAGATGGTATTATCTGTATTGGTGCAGAAGTACATCCTGGCGATATCCTTGTAGGTAAAGCTACACCAAAAGGTGAAACTGAGCTTACTCCAGAAGAACGTTTGTTGCGTGCTATTTTTGGTGACAAAGAACGTGAAGTTCGCGACACTTCCTTGCGCGTGCCTCATGGTGAATCTGGTAAAGTCGTAGATGTAAAAGTCTTTACCCGTGAAAATGGCGACGAATTACAACCAGGCGTAAATAAACTTGTTCGCGTATATATCGCTCAAAAACGTAAGATTCATGAAGGCGATAAAATGGCGGGCCGTCATGGTAACAAAGGTGTCGTTTCTCGCGTTATGAGAAAAGAAGATATGCCATTCCTTCCAGATGGTACTCCAGTACAAATCGTATTGAACCCATTGGGCGTACCTTCTCGTATGAACATCGGTCAGGTTCTTGAAACTCACTTGGGGTGGGCTGTTCAAGGCTTAGGTATGAAAATCAAAGCTACGGACCTTCACATTCAAAACGTGTTGAAAGAAGCCCGTACTGATGCATCTTACTGGGAACAAATCGATGCAATCCGCGACCTTTATGCTCAAATTGAGGTATTGGAAGCGAAAGTTGCGGAAGATGTTACGGTAAATCATTTCGAAGAAAATGAGCAAATCATTGCTTTGAAAACTAAAATTTTAAAACATGTAGAAGCAGCAGCGCAAAAGAAATTGGATGCTATGGGTGGCGAAGCTCGTTACCAAGAGCTTAAAGCTATTGAAGCTAAATACAATGCACTTCATGTAGAATTCTTTGATTCTGAAGAAGAGGCTCCTGAAATGGATCCTGCGCTTGTAGAAGAATTAGAGGCAATTAGCAAAGTCAAGAATACTCTTAACAACATTCACTCTGCTGAAGAAAAACGCGTTGAAATTCGCAAAGAGTTGGAAAGCCTTGGCTATGATTTTGACAAATATGGCATGCCAAAACCAGATGTAGCAGGTATTCATATTGCTACACCTGTATTTGATGGTGCTCACGAAAAGGACGTATTCGAAACATTGGCGATTGCAGGTCGTCCTGATGATGGTAAAACTGTTCTATATGATGGTCGTACTGGTGAACCGATGGATAACCGCGTCACTGTTGGTTACGTTTACATGCTTAAACTCCATCATTTGGTTGATGACAAAATCCATGCTCGTTCTACAGGTCCGTACTCCCTTGTTACACAACAACCTTTGGGCGGTAAAGCTCAGTTCGGTGGCCAACGTTTCGGGGAAATGGAAGTTTGGGCTCTAGAAGCATATGGCGCAGCCTATACCCTTCAAGAGCTATTAACTGTTAAGTCTGACGACGTTGTTGGTCGTGTGAAAGCATACGAAAAAATCGTTAAAGGCGAAAACATCCCTGAACCAGGTGTACCTGAGTCCTTCAAGGTATTGCTTAAAGAACTTCAAAGTATCGGTCTCGATGTAAAAATCTTGAACGAAGATCAAGAAGAAGTTGTTATGAAAGAACTTGAGGACGAAGATGAGGTGGTAGAAACTGGTATTGAAGAAGTTATGGAAGGCAGTGCTGTAGAAACTGATGAAGTAACTGTAGTAGAACCAGAAGTAGAGGAAGAGGAAGAGGAAGAGGAAGAGGAAGACTTACCAGCTGATAATGGCGGTGAAGATGATATCCTTAGCCAATTGGCGTACCCAATGGGCGACTCCTCTAACGATGAAGACTAAAACTATCTATAAGGAAGGGAGCGATAGTAGTGCTAGACGTAAATGAATTCGATTCCATGCGAATCGGTTTAGCCTCTCCAGAGCAGATTTTATCCTGGTCTCATGGGGAAGTTAAGAAACCTGAAACAATTAACTACCGTACGTTGAAGCCAGAACGTGATGGTCTATTCTGTGAACGCATTTTTGGACCAACAAAGGACTGGGAATGTCACTGCGGCAAATATAAACGCATCCGCCATAAAGGCGTAGTCTGCGACAAATGTGGTGTAGAGGTTACCCGTGCGAAAGTACGTCGTGAACGTATGGGCCATATTCAATTGGCTACTCCTGTATCTCACATTTGGTACTTCAAAGGAATCCCATCCCGTATGGGTCTTATCCTTGACATATCACCACGTTCTTTGGAACGCGTATTATACTTTGCTTCCTACATCGTAGTAGATCCAGCTGGTACACCATTGACAAAACGTCAATTGTTGTCCGAGCAAGAATACCGCGAATACGAAGCTCAATTTAATGAAGACGGTTATACTATCGGTGGTAAATCCGTCGTAATCGAAACAGTGGCTCAACGTAATGAACGTTTAGCTATTGTTCGTGAAGCACAACGCAAAGAGCGCTATAATGCGGCTCTTCGTGATGATGCAACAATACCAGAAGCTGATAAGGAATACGAAGAATTAACTCGCGAAGAACGCTATGAGTTAGGCGCTGCTGAAGAGGTTCTCTTCGCATGTATCGACATGGGTGCTGAAGCGGTAAAAGCTCTCTTATCAGAACTTGATCTTGAAGCATTGAATGCCGAATTGCGCGAAGAGTTGAACACTGCTAGTGGTCAACGTAAAATCCGTGCAGTTCGTCGTTTGGAAGTAGTAGAAGCATTCCGTCAATCTGGGAACCGTCCAGAATGGATGATTATGGACATCGTTCCTGTAATCCCACCTGAATTGCGTCCTATGGTCCAATTAGATGGTGGCCGTTTTGCTACATCTGACCTCAACGATTTATACCGTCGTGTTATCAACCGTAACAACCGTTTGAAACGTTTACTCGACTTGGGTGCTCCTGATATCATCGTGCGCAACGAAAAACGCATGCTTCAAGAAGCGGTTGATGCATTGATTGATAATGGTCGTCGCGGTCGTCCTGTTACAGGTCCTGGTAACCGCCCATTGAAATCCTTGTCCGACATGCTTAAAGGTAAACAAGGTCGTTTCCGTCAAAACTTGCTCGGTAAACGTGTTGACTACTCCGGTCGTTCCGTAATCGTAGTAGGTCCTGAACTTAAAATGCACCAATGTGGTTTGCCAAAAGAGATGGCATTAGAATTGTTCAAACCATTCGTTATGAAACGTTTGGTAGAACGCGGTCAAGCATCCAACATCAAGGCTGCTAAACGCCAAGTTGAAAGAATTGGCCCTGGCGTGTGGGAATCCTTGGAAGAGGTAATTAAAGAACATCCAGTTCTCTTGAACCGTGCCCCTACATTGCATAGACTTGGTATCCAAGCCTTCGAACCAATCCTTTGGGAAGGTCGTGCTATCAAATTGCATCCATTAGTATGTACAGCCTTCAATGCCGACTTTGACGGTGACCAAATGGCGTGTCACTTACCATTGTCCGTAGAAGCACAAGCGGAAGCTCGTACATTGATGCTTTCTAGCCATAATATTTTGTCTACTAAGGACGGCAAGCCAGTAGCAGTACCTTCTCAAGATATGATCTTAGGTACATACTACCTAACAGTTGTACGCGAAGATACTCGTGATAAAGCAAAAACATTTGCTACCTATGATGAAGTTATGCTTGCCTATGAGTCTCATATCATTGGTTTGCAAGATATTCTTTATATCCGTTTACCTGATCATGGCCGTGTAGAAACAACAGCAGGTCGCTTGATCTTCAACAATGCTTTATTCCCAGAATTGTGGCAATACGAGAAACGTGAAGATGGCACTTACTCTTTAGGTAAGGTTATGGATAAGAAAACAGTTGGTAAATTGGTTGATCAATGTTTCCAATTGTTTGGTAATGAAAAAACAGCAGAACTATTGGACCGCATCAAGTCCTTGGGTTACTCCTTCGCTCGTCGCGCAGGTATGACGGTAGCTATTGCTGATATTAAAGTACCAGAAGTTAAAACTAGTTTGTTAGATACAGCGGAACAAGAGGTAGAAAAAGTATCTCGTATGTACCGCCGTGGTCTTATTACAGAGGAAGAACGTTACCGTAAAACTATCCAATTATGGACAAAGGCAACAGAAGATGTTACCGATGCGATGATGGATAATATGGCGTGCGATAAAGACGGCTTTAACCCTGTTTACATGATGGCTATCTCTGGTGCCCGCGGTAATAAACAACAAATTCGTCAGCTTGCTGGTATGCGTGGTTTGATGGCCGATCCATCTGGTCGTATCATCGACTTACCAATCAAAGCAAACTTTAAAGAAGGTTTGACTGTATTGGATTACTTTACATCCTCTCATGGTGCGCGTAAAGGTTTGGCCGATACAGCGCTTCGTACAGCTGACTCTGGTTACTTGACACGTCGTCTTGTTGACGTATCTCAAGATGTAATCGTTCGTGAGGACGATTGTGACGTTGTAGGTATCGATCTCGTTCGTGAACGTGCTCGTTTGGCTACATCTCCACGTCAAGCATTAGAATTGCTTAAGGATAAACTCATTGGTCGCGTTTTAGATAAAGATGTTGTGAATGCTGAAACAGGGGAACTTGTTGTACCAGCTGAAACTATCTTGGATGAACAATGCTTGGCAGATATTGCTGAAGCTGGTGTTACATCTATCGCATTGCGCGGTGCACATTTGGGCTCTGATAGCGATATTAATCATACTAACTTGGTTCAAAAAATTATTCTTGGTGAAAGCGACGATAGTATCCGTGCAACATTGAAAGAAACTATGGTTCAAAATATGTTGAACAAGGATACTGTACAAGCAATCGTTGACAGCGAAGGTGTAGAAATCTTCCCAGCTGATACACGTCTTACAGAAGAAGGCATCGAAGCTATCCTTAACTCCGATGTAAAAGAAGTACAAGTGCGGAACAATGAAATCCACGGTATTGAAGTGGAAGCTATCGTTGAAGGCACTGGTGTTATCGAGCCATTAAAAGACCGTATCGTAGGTCGTATTGCAGCTGAAGAATTAGTTAATAAGGAAACTGGCGAAGTCATCGTTCCTCTTAATGGTGAAATCACAGAGGCGTTAGCTGATGAAGTTGTAAAACATTATGAAACAGTAAAAATCCGTTCCGTATTGACTTGCCGTAGCCCATATGGCGTATGCCGCAAGTGCTATGGTCGTGATCTAGGAACTGGCAACCAAGTTCAAGTTGGTGAAGCTGTAGGTATCATTGCGGCACAATCCATCGGTGAACCTGGTACTCAGTTGACAATGCGTACATTCCATACTGGTGGTGTCGCAGGTGACGATATTACACAAGGTTTGCCACGTGTCGAAGAATTGTTCGAAGCTCGTAAACCAAAACGTAATGCTATCATTGCCGAAAACGAAGGTACAGTTCGCGTTGTACCTAATGAAGGTAAGAAAGGTACGAACACTATCTTTATCACTGGTGAAGATGGTATTGAACTTGATTACCTCATTCCTTACGGTTCGCGCATTATCGTTAAAGACGGTGACGTGGTATCCTTGGGCGCTCGTTTAACAGAAGGTTCCATCAATCCTCATGACATCATGCGCGTCATGGGTACTGAAGCGACTCAACGTTATCTCGTATACGAAGTACAAAAAGTATACAAATCCCAAGGTGTAGAAATTAACGATAAACATATCGAAGTTATCGTTCGTCAAATGCTTCATAAAGTTAAAATTGAAACAGCTGGCGATGCGGATATGCTTCCAGGGGATATGGTGGACGTTAATACCTTTGACGAAGAAAACCGTCGTCTTACCCTCAATGGTCGTGAAAATGCTACAGGCAAACGCACGCTATTGGGTATTACGAAAGCCGCTTTGGCAACGGACTCCTTCTTGTCCGCTGCGTCCTTCCAAGAAACAACACGTGTTCTTACCGACGCTGCTATCAAGGGTAAAATCGATCCATTGTTGGGCTTGAAAGAAAACGTAATTATCGGTAAGTTGATTCCTGCTGGTACAGGCATGAGTCGTTACCGTAAGATTGAAGTTGTAAAAAATACACCTGAAATCATTGATATTACGGAAGAGGTTATGTCTGAAGATTAATTACTTTGGACCAGCCGTTAAGCTATATTAATTGTATAGACTTGTTGCATAGTTGATATTGTGCGACATAATAAAAAGGGTGCACCTGCGAGGTGCACCCTTTTGTTATAGGTATTATTGGTTTCTATTCAGCTGTTTCTTTCGCGTCATGAGACATGATGTCATAACCGACGTCATCCGATAAAGTAAGATATCGTTCGTACTGTCGAATGATATCGGTAATGATATCCTCCCGTGTCATATACTGCGCATCGTATCCGGCGCGCCCGTCACTGAAATATGTCATAGGAATTGCGTTGGTGCTTTCAGTAATGTGAGGAATGTTAGGATCTTCGATGAGATGATCCGATACCTCTTGCGTAACGAGTTTGATGCCGTAGGTAAAGTTGCGCATGGATTCTTTTTCGATGGTTAACTCTACAGAGGCGTCGTTACCATTGAAATGTTTGTCAATTCTCGTAGTTAATCCGTACTCTTCTGTTAATTCTTTGTTGAGCTGATACATAGCAGGCAATGCTGTTGTTTTCATAAAGGAAATAACATCTTCCGACTGCGTTTGGTTGAGTATTTTGGCAAGACCTTGTTTCCAGTTCTTGCTGTCCCAGTAGATGGATGTGGTTGAAAATTTTGTGTTAAAGTATTGCGTATCTGTTAATAATCCTTGCCATAAGCTGTAGCACATGATAACCATCAAGGCTGCAAATGGTAAGGCGAGAATGAGCGTTACCGATTGTAGTACATTAAGCCCACCAATGCTGAGCAAACTGATGGCAAGAAAGGACATTACAGAGCCCCATATTAAGCATTGCCACTTTGGAGATGAAGTGGATTTATCATAGGCCGCAATATTATTTAACACATAAATGCCTGAATCGGCAGATGTGATAAAAAATAATGCTAATACGATAATTGATAGAAGACTAGTTAAACTGGATAATGGTAAATATTCAAGGAATGCAAAGAGTAGTTGTTCTGGTTTATCGGTTAATGCACCGAGTGCACCGTTTGCTACTGTTTCATCGATATAAATTGCAGTATTACCAAAGATAGTAAACCAAACGATAGTAAAAACAGTTGGAATAATGAGTACCCCAAAGATGAACTCTCGAATAGTCCTACCTTTTGAAATACGCGCAATGAACATGCCCACAAATGGTGCCCAAGATAACCACCAAGCCCAGAATAGTATGGTCCAGCTGAAGAACCATGGACGGGTTTCTGGTGTATAGATAGATGTATAGAAGCTTTGCCCTAAAATATGTGATAGATAGTATCCAAAGTTTTCTACCATTGTATTTAATAGGAGTAATGTAGGACCTGCACAGAGTACAAAAAGCATTAAGACTAATGCAACAGATATATTAATTTCGCTGAGCAGCTTAACGCCTTTATCAATACCTGTAACAGCAGATAGAACGGCAATGGACATAATGATGATAATGATGACCGTTTGGGCGGAAAAGTCATTAGTGGAGATGATATCAATATATAGGAACCCTGCACCTAGTTGGGCCGCACCAAATCCTAAGGTGGTTACGATACCTAATAAAGTTACACAAAGTGCGATGATATCGATAATGTGCCCTCGTGGGCCATTGATCTTATCCTTCCACAGCGGATAGAAACATGAACGTAGTGATAAAGGCAACTTATAGCGAAAACCAAAATACGCTAATGCTAAAGCCATAATTCCGTATACCGTCCATGCATTGATGCCCCAGTGGAAGATGGAGCGGAATAACGCTTCCTTGGCGCTAGGAGCACCATCGACTAAGCCTACAGCGGAGTGATAATGTGAGAGCGGTTCAGCAGTACCGAAGAACATGAGACCTACACCAGTACCTGCCGCAAATAACATGGCGAGCCAAGCTGTATAAGAGAATTCCGCTTCTTCATCGTCGCTACCAAGTTTGATGTCACCTAGCGAACTAAGTGCAAGAAAGATATTGAAGATAAAGAAGAGACTTATGGATAAAACATAAAACCAGCTGAAATCTTCAAATATAATATCACGAATCCCTTGGAGGATCGTTTGAGATATTTGCGGAATCAGAAGGGCACATAAGCTCAGCCCTAAGACGATAGACAAGCTACCTATAATTACAGGGGGATTAAAGTTTGAATAACGTTTAATGAGTTTAATCATATAATCTCCTTTCTTTAGTAACTTATAAATACAAATATTTGTTCTGTATTAATTTATATCATAATAAAATGGTGTTTATATTAATTTTGCATAATTGGTAAAAGAAAAAATAATAGCAAATGCATAGAATGATTATTTATACATGAAAATAATGATATATGAATAAAAAATCACTCTTCATTTATAATTTAAGATTGAATGAAACACACGGATGAGTGTACACATAAAATGCAGCTGTAGAGCGGTGTGTGACATTGGAAATTGTTTGACATGGACTGCTGTAATTGATATACTTACATAGTGCTTTAGGCGAGGTATGCCTAATGGGCATAATTTCGTAAGGAGAATTAGTACAATGGACATTGCCCATCTGAAGTCGGTGAACAAAACAATCGGTGCCAAGCAAACGTTGAAACAAATTGCTAAAGGTGCTGTGAAGTACGTGTTCCTGGGTTGTGATAGTGATGAACGTGTGGTACAGCCTTTACGGATTGCTTGTGAAGAACAGGGAATACCTGTGAATGACAAACACACCATGGATGATCTCGGTCGTGCGTGTCGCATTAAGGTGCGGGCCACAGCTGTAGGCGTCCTACGTTAATCTTGGTAATATCCGATGTAACACTTTGTTATGACGGATCAATTATAAATCTCAAATTTGGAAAGGAGGTGCCCAAATGCCAACAATTAATCAGCTAGTACGCAAAGGCCGCATGAGCTTGACTAAAAAATCTACAGCTCCTGCCCTTCAAGAATCTCCACAAAAACGTGGTGTATGTACTCGTGTGTACACAGCTACTCCAAAGAAACCAAACTCCGCGCTTCGTAAAGTTGCCCGTGTACGTTTGACAAACGCTATTGAAGTAACTGCTTACATCCCAGGCATTGGTCACAATTTACAAGAACACAGTGTTGTACTTATCAGAGGCGGTCGTGTAAAAGACCTTCCAGGTGTGCGTTATCACATCGTTCGTGGTGCATTGGATACAGCTGGCGTACAAAATCGTATGCAAAGTCGTTCCAAATACGGCGCGAAAAAAGCTAAAAAATAATTTTAGCCATTAAACGAAATTAACACACATCATTATAAAGGAGGAATTGAACATGCCAAGAAAAGGCCCTGTTCCGAAACGTGATGTACTTCCAGATCCGGTGTACAACAGCAAATTAGTAACACGTTTCATTAACAAAGTTATGTACGATGGTAAAAAAGGCATTGCTGAAACTATCGTATATGATGCATTCGAAATTATTCGTTCCAAAATGGGTCAAGACCCAATGGAAGTTTTTGATCAAGCATTGAAAAATGTTATGCCTGTACTTGAAGTGCGTGCTCGCCGTATCGGTGGTGCGAACTATCAAGTGCCAGTTGAAGTTCGTGCTGATCGCCGTCAAACCCTCGGTATTCGTTGGGTTGTAAATTATGCTCGTCTTCGTGGTGAACGCACTATGAAAGAACGTTTGGCAGGCGAATTGATGGACGCTTTCAACAATGCAGGCGCTGCAATCAAGAAAAAAGAAGATACTCATAAAATGGCAGAAGCTAATAAAGCATTTGCTCATTATCGTTGGTAATAAGAGGTGACAACTGTGGCAAGAGAGTTTTCCTTAGCAAAAACTCGTAATATCGGTATCATGGCTCACATCGATGCTGGTAAAACAACAACTACAGAACGTATCCTCTACTATACAGGTATCGTTCACAAGATCGGCGAAGTACATGAAGGCGCTGCTACGATGGACTGGATGGAGCAAGAGCAAGAACGTGGTATCACAATCACTTCTGCTGCAACAACTTGTCAATGGAAAGAACATCGTATCAATATCATCGATACTCCTGGTCACGTTGACTTTACTGTAGAAGTAGAACGTTCTCTACGTGTACTTGACGGTTCTGTTGCGGTGTTCAGTGCTAAAGGTGGCGTTGAACCTCAATCCGAAACAGTATGGCGTCAGGCTTCTAACTACGGCGTACCTCGTATCGCTTATGTAAATAAGATGGATACTGTAGGTGCTGACTTCTTCAACGTAGTTGACATGATGAAAGCTCGTTTGGGTGCAAATTCCGTAGCTATTCAAGTACCAATCGGTGCTGAAGATACTTTTGAAGGCATCATTGACTTGATGACTATGAAAGCGGAAATTTATAAATCCGATGACGGTAAAGAATATGAAATCACTGATATCCCTGCTGAATATCAAGAAGTAGCAGAAGCTCGTCGCGAAATGATGATCGATGCTATCGCTGAAACAGATGATGATATCATGATGAAATATTTGGAAGGCGAAGAAATTTCTGTGGAAGAATTGAAAGCGGCATTGCGTAAAGCTGTTATTGCTAACCAATTATTCCCAGTTCTTTGCGGTTCTTCCTATAAAAATAAAGGTGTTCAAATGTTATTGGATGCTGTTATCGATTACATGCCAGCTCCAATCGATATCCCACCTATTAAGGGTGTTGTTCCTGGTACTGAAGAAGAAACAACTCGTCCTTCTTCCGATGAAGAACCATTCTCTGCGTTGGCATTCAAAATCATGGCTGACCCTTATGTTGGTAAATTAGCGTTCTTCCGTGTGTACTCCGGTACATTGGAATCCGGCTCCTACGTTTTCAACTCCACTAAAGGTAAAAAAGAACGTATCGGTCGTATTCTTCAAATGCACGCTAACTCCCGTAAAGAAATCGAACGCGTATATTCTGGTGACATCGCTGCGGCGGTTGGCTTAAAGGATACTACTACAGGCGACACATTGTGTGATGAAAAATCTCCTGTAATTCTTGAGTCCATGGAATTCCCTGAACCAGTTATCTCCGTTGCTGTTGAACCTAAAACAAAAGCTGACCAAGAAAAAATGGGTACAGCTCTTGCTCGTTTGGCAGAAGAAGATCCTACTTTCAAAGTTCGTACTGATGAAGAAACAGGTCAAACTATTATCTCCGGTATGGGCGAACTTCACTTGGATATCATCGTTGACCGTATGAACCGTGAATTCAAAGTAGATTGTAACGTAGGTAAACCTCAAGTAGCATACCGCGAAACTATCCGTAAAGCTGTTAAGGCTGAAGGTAAATTCGTACGTCAATCTGGTGGTCGTGGTCAATATGGTCACTGCTGGTTGGAATTGATTCCTCAAGAACCAGGTGCTGGCTTCGAGTTTGAAAACAAGGTTGTAGGTGGTGCGATTCCTCGTGAATACATCGGACCTGTTGAAAGCGGTGTTAAAGAAGCTATGGAATCCGGTGTTATCGCTGGGTACCCTATGGTTGATGTTAAAGTTATCGTATTTGATGGTTCCTACCATGACGTTGACTCCAACGAAATGGCCTTCAAAATTGCTGGTTCTATGGGCTTCAAAGAAGGTGCTCGCAAAGCAGATCCTGCATTGCTTGAACCATACATGGCTGTAGAAGTAGACGTTCCTGAAGAATATATGGGCGACGTTATCGGTGACTTGAACTCTCGTCGTGGTCGCATGGACGGCATGGAAGCTCGTAATGGTTCCCAACATATCAAAGCATATGTTCCATTGAGCGAAATGTTCGGTTACGCAACTGACCTTCGTTCCAAAACGCAAGGCCGTGGTAACTACTCCATGACATTCGATCATTACGAAGAAGTTCCTAAGAAAATTGCTGAAGAAATTCAAGCAAAGAAAAACGGTTAATCTCATATTAGATTAATAGAATTACTATTTTCCTCGGAGGATAATTTAAAATGGCAAAAGAAAAATTTGAACGTACGAAACCGCATGTTAACATCGGTACAATCGGTCACGTTGACCATGGTAAAACTACTTTGACTGCTGCAATCACTAAAGTATTGGCTGAAAAAGGTCAAGCTGACTTCCAAGATTACAGCATGATCGATAAAGCTCCAGAAGAACGCGAACGCGGTATCACAATCAACACTGCACACGTTGAGTATGAAACTGCTAACCGTCACTATGCACACGTTGACTGCCCAGGCCATGCTGACTATGTTAAAAACATGATTACTGGTGCGGCTCAAATGGACGGCGCTATCTTGGTTGTATCCGCAGCTGACGGCCCTATGCCTCAAACTCGCGAACACATCTTGTTGGCTCGCCAAGTTGGTGTTCCTGCAATCGTAGTATTCTTGAACAAAGCTGACATGGTTGACGATGAAGAATTGATCGAATTGGTAGAAATGGAAGTTCGTGAACTTCTTTCTTCCTACGAATTCCCTGGCGACGAAGTACCTATCGTTGTAGGTTCCGCGTTGAAAGCTTTGGAAGGCGATGCTCAATATGTAGCTAAAATTGACGAATTGATGGATGCTGTAGACTCCTACATCCCAACACCAGTTCGTGATACTGATAAACCATTCTTGATGCCTGTGGAAGACGTTTTCACAATCACTGGTCGTGGTACAGTAGCAACTGGCCGTGTTGAACGTGGTCAAGTAAACGTTGGTGATACTGTTGAAGTAGTAGGCTTGAAAGAAAAAGCTGAACAATACGTAGTAACAGGTCTTGAAATGTTCCGTAAAGTGTTGGATTCTGCAGTAGCAGGTGACAACGTAGGTGCATTGCTTCGTGGTGTTGATCGTAAAGACATCGAACGTGGTCAAGTATTGGCTAAACCAGGCTCCATCAACCCACACACAAAATTCAAAGCAGAAGTATACGTATTGACTAAAGAAGAAGGTGGCCGTCATACTCCATTCTTCTCCAACTACCGTCCACAATTCTACTTCCGTACAACAGACGTAACAGGTGTTGTAAACCTTCCTGAAGGTGTAGAAATGTGTATGCCTGGCGATAACGTAACAATGGAAATCGAATTGATTACTCCAATCGCTATCGAAGAAGGTCTTCGCTTCGCGATCCGCGAAGGTGGCCATACAGTAGGCGCTGGCGTAGTAACAGAAATCGAAGGTTAATTTAACCTTTTATGCTCATCGTAGAATGCGTTGAGCACAATACATGCAGCACTCAGAGCGGCAGATAATGCCGCTCTCGTGTTGTGTTTTTAAACTATGAAGTAGAAGGTTGCCTCTGCGGAGGAGAATTTCTATGGAGCAGCCCATTCACGAAATGGACGACAGGAGGAATTATTAATAATGGCTAAACAGCAAAAAATCCGTATTCGCCTTAAGGCATACGACCACAAAGCTCTCGATCAAAGCGCTGCTAAGATCGTAGACACTGCAAAAAGAAATGGCGCTATGGTATCTGGTCCGATTCCATTGCCAACAGAAAAGAATATCTTCACAATTCTTCGTTCTGTACACGTAAACAAAGATTCTCGTGAACAATTCGAAATGCGTACACATAAACGCTTAATCGATATTCTTGAACCAAATTCGAAAACAGTAGATGCTATCACTCGTTTAGATTTACCAGCTGGTGTATCTATTGAAATAAAACTATAAGGAGGTGCGATAATGTCTAAAGCTATTTTGGGTAAAAAATTAGGAATGACACAAGTCTTCACAGCTGAAGGCCAATTAGTTCCTGTAACAGTAGTGGAAACTACCCCAAGCGTTGTAGTGCGCGTAAAGACTGTAGAAACAGACGGCTACGAAGCAGTACAAATTGGTTACGGTTCCATTAAAGAAAAACATTTAACAAAACCTGTAAAAGGTCAGTTCGACAAAGCTGGCGTAGCTCCAGTGAAATATCTTCGCGAAGTTCGCGTAGCTAATGCAGCTGACTACACAGTAGGCCAAACTCTGGCAGCTGATATCTTCGCAGAAGGTGAATTGGTGGACGTAGTGGGTACAGGTAAAGGTAAGGGTTTTGCTGGCACAATTAAACGCCATAACTTCTCCCGTGGTCCTGAAACTCATGGTTCTAAATCTCACCGTGAACCTGGTTCCATCGGTCCTATGATCTCCGGTGGCGGCGGTAAGGTATACAAAGGTAAAAAACTCCCTGGACAAATGGGTGGTTACAGAGTTACCGTACAACGCTTATCCGTTGTGAAAGTTGATGCTGAACGTAACCTTTTATTGGTTAAAGGTGGTATCCCAGGCGCTAAAGGTAGCTTGGTTATGGTTCGCAACACGGTTAAACCTGTTAAATAATCATTTGTCGAAAGGAGGATTATGTAATGCCTACAGTAGCAACATATAATCAATCCGGCGTTAAAGTCGGTGAAATACAGTTAAACGATGCAGTATTCGGCGTTGAAGTTAACGAAGCCGTAATGCATCAAGCCGTAGTTCGTCAATTGTCTAACGAACGTCTCGGCACACATGCAACAAAAACTAGAGGTATGGTTCGTGGCGGTGGCCGCAAACCTTGGAAACAAAAAGGTACTGGCCGTGCTCGTGCAGGCTCCAGCCGTTCCCCAATCTGGATCGGTGGTGGTACTACATTTGGTCCACAACCTCGCAGCTATTACAAAGCTATGCCTCGTAAGGCTAGACGTTTAGCAGTTAAATCTGCTCTTAGCGATAAAGTGAATAATAGCGAATTATACGTTTTGGAAGAAATCACATTAGCAGCTCCTAAAACAAAAGAAGTGTTGAACATTATTAACAGCTTCAACGTTGGTGATGCAAAAGTATTGTTCATCACTGAAGGTGATGTAAATGTTGAACGTTCCGCTCGTAATATCCAAGGTGTTAAAGCTTTGGCTTGCGAAGGTATGAACATTTTCGATCTTCTTCATTACGATAAGCTCTTCATTACTAAAGGCGCTGTCGCAAAAATCGAGGAGGTGCTCGGATAATGCAATTACATGATGTACTAATCCGCCCGGTTATTACCGAAAAATCCACTATGCTTATGGAAGAAGGCAAATACACTTTTCGTGTGCCTTTGACTGCAAATAAAGTGCAAATCCGTCAAGCAGTTGAAAAAATCTTCAATGTAAAAGTAGAAAAAGTAGCTACTATTCGTGTTTTAGGTAAGACTAAACGCATGGGTCGTACACAAGGTAAACGTAGCGATTATAAAAAAGCTATCGTAACCTTAAAAGCTGGCGAATCCATTGAATTCTTTGAAGGTGTCTAAGAGTCTAGTTGTAAGGAGGCCCACTAATGGCAATTAAATCATTTAAACCGTACTCCGCTGGTCGCCGGTTTATGACAGTATCCGCCTTCGACGAAATCACAGCAAGCAAACCAGAAAAATCCTTGCTCGCTAAGATTTCTCAAAAAGGTGGTCGTAACAATACTGGTAAAATGACAGTTCGTCACCAAGGTGGCGGTCACAAACGTCAATACCGTATTATTGACTTCAAACGTACTAAAGATAATATTCCAGCTAAAGTAGCAACAATTGAGTATGATCCTAACCGTTCTTCTCGTATCGCTTTGCTTAACTACGCTGATGGTGAAAAACGCTACATTTTAGCTCCTAACGGTCTAAAAGTTGGTGACGTTGTATTCTCCGGTCCTGAGTCCGATATTAAACCTGGTAACTGCTTACCATTGGCTAATATTCCAGACGGTACACAAATCCACAATATCGAATTGAAAATCGGTAAAGGTGGTCAAATCGTTCGTTCCGCTGGTACATCTGCTCAATTGATGGGTAAAGATAATGGCTACGCTATTCTTCGTTTACCATCTGGTGAAATGCGTCGTGTTCGTCAAGAGTGCCGTGCAACAATTGGTGTTGTTGGTAACGCTGACCACAGCAACCTTGTAATTGGTAAAGCTGGTCGTCATCGTTGGATGGGTGTTCGCCCTGGCAACCGTGGTGTTGTAATGAACCCTTGTGACCATCCACATGGTGGTGGTGAAGGTAAATCTCCTGTTGGTCGTAAACATCCTGTTACACCTTGGGGCAAACCAGCACATGGTGTTAAAACTCGCGACAAGAAAAAAGCTTCTAACAGCTTAATTATTAAACGTCGTACAAAATAGGATAAAGGAAAGGAGATAAAATAGTGTCCAGATCTATTAAAAAAGGCCCTTTCGTAGCAGATCATTTGCTTAAGAAAGTTGAAGCTTTAAACGAAACTAACGAAAAGAAAGTTGTAAAAACCTGGTCCCGTGCCTCTACTATTATCCCAAGTTTTGTAGGCCACACAATTGCTGTGCATGATGGTCGCAAACATGTACCTGTATTCATTACAGAAGATATGGTAGGTCATAAATTAGGTGAGTTCGCTCCTACACGTACTTATAGAGGTCATGGTAAGGACGAAAAATCTACAGGCAAAAAATAGGAGGAAATAATACATGGAAGCAAAAGCAATCGCTAGACATATCCGAATCGCGCCTCGTAAAATCCGTATCGTTGCAGATTTAGTGCGCGGTAAAAACATCGGCGAAGCATTTGCCATCTTGAAGTTCACTCCGAAAGTTGGCGCTGATGTAGTAGAAAAAGTTATGCGTTCTGCAATCGCAAACGCTGAACATAATTTCGATATGAATGTTGACAATCTTTACGTATCCGAGATCTTCGTTGATCAAGGCCCTACATTAAAACGCATTCATCCTCGTTCCCGTGGTCAAGCTTTCAAAATTTTGAAACGTACTAGCCACGTAACAGTAGTAGTTAAAGAAAGAGCTTAAGAAGGAGGGAAACAGAGTGGGTCAAAAAGTTAATCCACACGGTTTGCGTGTCGGTATCGTAAAAGATTGGGACGCAAAATGGTATGCAGATAAAGATTTCGCTGCTAATCTTCATGAAGACGTAAAAATTCGTAACTTCTTGAAAGAAACCCTTTTCATTGCTGGTATTTCCCGCATTGAAATCGAGCGTACAAATAAACGTATTAAATTGACTATCCACACTGCGAAACCAGGTATGGTTATCGGTCGTGGTGGTGCTGGTATCGAAGATATCAAAAAAGCAATGACTCGTTTCACTGATAAACAAGTGGACGTTAACATTGCAGAAATTAAACAAGCAGACATGGATGCAACATTAGTTGCTGAAAACATTGCGGGCCAATTGGAACGTCGTATCGGCTTCCGCCGTGCAATGAAACAAGCTGTAGGTCGTACAATGCGCTTAGGTGCAAAAGGTATTAAAATCATGGTAAGCGGTCGTCTTGGCGGTGCTGAAATCGCTCGTAGCGAATCCTATCGTGAAGGTTCTATTCCTTTGCATACACTTCGTGCAGACATCGACTACGGTACTGCTGAAGCTCATACAACATATGGTTGTATCGGCATTAAAGTATGGATTTACAAAGGTGAAGTTTTGCCAGAAGCAAAACAAGCACCTGCTAAGAAGGAAGAAGGTGGCAAGTAATGCTTATTCCAAAGCGCGTAAAACATCGTAAGCAATTCCGCGGCCGTATGAAAGGTCGTGCTATGCGCGGTAATACAGTGTCTCATGGTGAGTTCGGCTTGGTAGCATGCGAACCATCTTGGATCACTAACCGTCAAATCGAAGCTGCCCGTATTGCTATGACTCGTTATATCAAACGTGGTGGTAAAGTATGGATTAAAATTTTCCCTGACAAACCAATCACAGCTAAACCAGCTGGTACTCGTATGGGTTCCGGTAAAGGTTCTCCTGAATACTGGGTAGCAGTGGTTAAACCAGGTCGTGTAATGTTTGAAATGGACGGTGTGCCAGAAGCTACAGCTCGTGAAGCTATGCGTCTTGCAAGCCATAAACTTCCAATCAAATGCAAATTTGTTGTTAAGGGTAAAGAATTGGGTGGTGACGTAAATGAAGGTTAATGACATTCGCAATATGAGCGCTGCCGAAATGGAACAAAAAGTTTCCGGTCTTAAGGAAGAGTTATTTAACCTCCGTTTTCAGCTTGCAACAGGTCAATTAGAAAATCCTATGCGCATTCGTGAAGTTAAGAAGACAATCGCTCGTATTAAAACTGTACAACGTGAAGTTGAACTTAAATCTGAAAACGCATAATAACAGATTTGTTAAAGTTTGAAAAGGAGGCTTAAAATCGTGGCAGAAGAAAGAAACGTACGTAAAGTCCGCGTAGGTAAAGTTGTTAGCGACAAAATGGACAAAACTGTTGTTGTTGCTGTTGAACGTAAAGTACCTCACGCATTATATAACAAGCCAATGGTTAGCACAAAACGCTTCAAAGCTCATGATGAAAATAATGAGTGTCAAATTGGCGATACAGTTAAAATTGTAGAAACTCGTCCACTTTCTAAAGATAAATGTTGGAGAGTTGTTGAAATTCTTGAAAGACAAAAATAAGAGTGATGTAAGGAGGAATAGACGATGATCCAGCAACAAACAATTTTGAATGTTGCCGACAACACTGGTGCTAAACGTATTATGTGCATCCAAGTCATGGGCGGTTCTTATCGCAAATTCGGCAATATCGGTGACGTAATCGTTGCTTCTGTAAAAGATGCATCACCCGGTGGCGTTGTCAAGAAAGGCGACGTAGTTAAAGCTGTTATTGTTCGTTCTAAAAAAGGTATCCGCCGTCAAGACGGTTCCTATATTCGTTTCGATGAAAACGCAGCAGTAGTTATTAAAGATGACAAGACCCCTCGTGGTACTCGTATCTTTGGACCTGTAGCTAGAGAACTTCGTGAAAAAGATTTCATGAAAATCGTTTCTTTGGCTCCAGAAGTATTATAAGAAGGAGGAACGCAGCATATGGCTAAGCTACAAATCAAAAAAGGCGATACAGTTGTTGTTATCTCCGGTAAAGATAAAGGTAAGCAAGGTACAGTTATCGCAACTGAACCTAAAAAAGAACGCGTATTTGTTGAAGGCGTTAACACTGTAAAACGTCACACAAAACCTTCCCAAGCTAACCCACAAGGCGGCATCGTTACTAAAGAAGCTGGCATTCATGTTTCTAACGTAATGGTTGTTGACCCAGAAACTAAAACAGCTACTCGTATCAAAAAGGTAGAAGGCAAGGACGGTAAATTCGTTCGCGCTACTGTTAAATCCGGTACAGTACTTAAATAATCAGGAAAGGAGGAGCTACATAAATGTCTCGTTTGTTTGAACAATACAACTCTGAAATCAAAAAGAGTATGCAAGAAAAATTCCAATACGGCAATGTAATGGAAATTCCTAAATTGGAAAAAATCGTTATCAACATCGGCGTAGGTGATGCAGTGGGCAATGCAAAAGCATTGGAAGCAGCAGTTAATGATTTGACTATCATTGCTGGTCAAAAACCTGTCATCACAAAAGCTAAAAAATCCATTGCGAACTTCAAAGTTCGTGAAGGCATGGCGTTGGGTACAAAAGTTACTCTTCGTGGCGAACGCATGTATGAATTCCTTGATAGATTGATCAATGCGGCATTACCTCGTGTACGTGACTTCCGCGGTATCAGCGCTACTGCATTCGATGGCCGTGGTAACTACGCTTTGGGTCTTAAAGAACAGCTCATCTTCCCTGAAATCGAATATGATCAGGTAGAACGTGTTACTGGTATGGACATCATTATCGTAACAAGTGCTAAGACAGATGAAGAAGCTCGTGAATTGTTGACTCAATTCGGTATGCCTTTTGAAAAATAATAGGAGGAACATATAGATGGCTAAAAAATCTATGATTGAACGCGAAAAGAAACGCGCTAAAATCGTTGAAAAATATGCAGCTAAACGTGAAGCGTTAAAAGCAGCAGGTGATTATGAAGGCTTATCCAAATTACCAGCAAATGCATCCCCAACACGCTTGCACAACCGTTGCAACTTAACTGGTCGTCCTCACGGCTATATGCGTAAATTCGGTATCAGCCGTATTGCGTTCCGTGAATTGGCGTACAAAGGACAAATTCCTGGTGTTAAAAAAGCCAGCTGGTAATATTAGACGAGAGGAGGTTTTTAGATTATGGTAATGACCGATCCTATCGCGGATATGCTTACGCGCATCCGTAATGCAAACGCTGCACTTCATGAAACGGTAAACATTCCTGCATCTAGAATGAAAGCAGCCGTTCTTGACATCCTTTTACAAGAAGGCTTTGTAAAGAACGTTGAAAAAGAAGAAAACACTTTAAAAGTAACTTTGAAATATGGTTCCAATAACGAGAAAGTTATTACAGGAATTAAACGTATTTCCAAACCAGGTTTACGTGTTTACGCGAAAAAGGAAGAACTTCCTCGTGTACTTGGTGGTTTGGGTATCGCAGTTATTTCTACGTCCAAAGGCGTTATGAGCGACAAACAAGCTCGTAAAGAAGGTCTTGGTGGCGAAGTAATCGCATACGTTTGGTAATAGTAGCAATAGGAGGTAGAAATAATGTCACGTATCGGTAGAATGCCTATCGAGATCCCTGCAGGCGTTACTGTTACATATGATAACCATCATATGAACGTAAAAGGCCCTAAAGGTGAATTATCTCGCGATTTGCATCCAGATATGAATATCACTGTAGAAGGTAACACAATCACAGTAACTCGTCCTTCCGACGATAAAAATCATCGTTCCCTTCACGGTTTGACTCGCGCTCTTGTTGCTAATATGGTAACAGGCGTATCTGAAGGATTTACAAAAACTCTTGAAATCAACGGTGTTGGTTACAGAGCGGCTAAACAAGGCAATAAATTAGCTCTTACACTTGGCTTCTCTCATCCAGTAGAAATGGAAGCTCCAGCTGGTATTACAATCGACGTTCCAGCTCCTAACAAAATCGTTGTGTCTGGTGCAGACAAAGAAGTTGTAGGTGCAGTAGCAGCTGATATCCGTAAATGGAGAAAACCTGAACCTTACAAAGGTAAAGGTATCCGCTATGAAGGCGAAGTTGTTCGTCGCAAAGCTGGTAAAGCTGGTGCAAAAGGTAAATAGTAATATCATCTATATGAATGAAAGGAGTGAATATCTTGCCTCGTAAATCTAGTAGAAATATCGCTCGAGCAAAACGTCATCTTCGTATTCGCCGTCACATCTCTGGTACGGCAACTTGCCCACGTTTGAACGTTTACCGTTCTTTGAGCAACATTTACGCACAAGTAATCGATGACGTAGCAGGTACAACTTTGGTTGCTGCTAGCTCTTTAGATAAAGATTTGAACTTATCCTATGGTGGTAACGTAGCTGCTGCTAAAGCTGTTGGTGAAGCAGTTGCTAAAAAAGCTATCGCTAAAGGCATTGACACTGTAGTGTTTGACCGTGGTGGTTACATTTACCACGGCCGCGTAGCAGCCCTTGCAGAAGGTGCTCGTGAAGCAGGCTTAAAATTCTAAGAAGGAGGAACTATAGACATGGCGAGAATTGACTACACCAGTCTTGATCTTAAAGAAAGAGTAGTATTCATCAACCGCGTAGCCAAAGTAGTTAAAGGTGGTCGTCGTTTTTCCTTCAGCGCTCTTGTAGTTGTTGGTGATGGCAACGGTTATGTAGGCGTTGGCTTAGGTAAAGCAGCGGAAGTACCAGAAGCAATTCGCAAAGGTATCGATGATGCTAAGAAAAATATTGTAAACGTAGCTATTAAAAATGGTACAATCCCTCACAGCGTAACAGGCGTATTCGGTGCAGGCCGCGTATTCTTGAAACCAGCTGCTGAAGGTACTGGCGTTATCGCTGGTGGCCCTGTTCGTGCCGTATTGGAATTAGTAGGTGTTCGTAACATCTTGACTAAATCTTTGGGTTCTTCTAACCCTAACAATATGGTTCGCGCTACAATCGAAGGTTTGAAAGATTTGAAACGCGCTAGCGAAGTTGCTGAGCTTCGTGGTAAAACCGTTGAAGAAATCTATAACGCGTAATAAGGAGACAAGAAATGGCACAAGTTAAAGTAACATTAACAAGAAGCTTAATCGGTCGTCCTGAAGATCAACGCGCGACAGTTAAAGCTTTGGGCTTGAAAAAAACTAATTCTCAAGTCGTAAAAGAAGTAACACCTCAAATCGAAGGTATGCTTCATAAAGTTAGACATTTAGTAAAAGTTGAAGAAGTTTAATACTGATAAGGAGGTGCACTGAATGAAACTTCATGAATTACAACCAGCAGCTGGTTCTAAAAAAACTCGTACTCGTGTAGGCCGTGGTTTAGGTTCTGGCTTGGGTAAAACATCTGGTCGTGGTCAAAAAGGTCAAAACTCCCGTTCTGGCGGTGGCGTTCGCTCCGGTTTTGAAGGCGGCCAAATGCCTCTTTATCGTCGTTTACCAAAACGCGGTTTCAACAACAGCGTTTTTGCTAAACAATATGCTGAAGTTAACGTAGCACAATTAAATCGCTTTGAAGATGGTGCAACAGTTGATCCAGTAGCTCTTATTGAAGCTGGCATTTTGAAAAATGTACGCGATGGTATTCGTATTTTAGGTAACGGTACATTGGAAACTAAAAACTTGACTGTTATCGCTAATGGCTTCACTAAAGCTGCTGAAGAAAAAATCACAGCAGCAGGCGGAAAAGTTGAGGTGATCTAGGGTGCTAGATAGCCTCTCGAACATCTTTAAGATTACTGAGTTACGTAACAAGATCTTGTACACATTGATGATGTTTGCTGTGTTTAGAGCCGGCATTCACATCCCAGTACCAGGTGTAGATGCATCTGTTATCGAATCCTTGTTTACATCCGGTAACCTATTTGGTCTATTAGACTTGTTTGCTGGTGGTGCGCTAAGTAAGTTCTCTATCTTTGCGATGAGTATTACCCCTTACATTAATGCTTCCATCATCATGCAACTGCTTCAGTCTGTAGTTCCTCAGTTTGAAGCATGGAGTAAAGATGGTGAAGACGGGCGTAAGAAAATAGCGAAGGTAACTCGTTATGGCACCGTAGTCCTTGGCTTTGTACAAGCCGCTGGTATGGCATTTGCTCTTAGAGCAAACAACGCTTTGGTAAATAATGATTTCCTTAGCGTATTCGTTGTGGCCATCATCCTCACAGCAGGCACATGTTTGTTGATGTGGATTGGTGAGCAAATCACAGCATATGGTATAGGTAATGGTATTTCCTTGATCATCTTTGCTGGTATCGTAGCTCGATTGCCAGATGGTCTCGAAACTATTTATCAATATATCCAAAACGGAACCATTAACATGTTCCAAGCATTCTTATTTGCTGTAATTGCACTTGCGATGATCGCTGTCGTAGTGGCAGTTACACAAGGCCAACGTCGCATTCCTATCCAATACGCAAAACGCGTAGTAGGGCGTAAAATGTACGGTGGTCACTCTACATTCTTGCCGTTGAAAGTCAATCAGGCAGGTGTAATCCCAATTATCTTTGCGTCATCTGTGTTGATGTTCCCTGTAACAATTGCACAATTTATTGACAATGAATTTGTTCATAAAGTTGCTGATTTATTTACATGGGGGACGCCGTTACAAACGGCATTGTATGCGATATTGATCTTTATCTTTACGTATTTCTATACTGCAATCTCTATCAACATTACAGATATGGCAGATAATATGAAAAAATACGGTGGTTTTATCCCAGGTATTCGTGCGGGTAAACCAACTGCTGATTATGTGGATAACGTGATGACCAAGATCACTTTGGCTGGCGCTGTATTCTTAGCTGTCGTTGCTATTATACCGAATTTCCTCGGTAGTATAACCGGCGTCCAAGGCGTATACTTTGGTGGTACGGCTCTTCTTATCGTTGTAGGTGTAGCACTTGATACAATGCAACAAATTGAGTCGCTCATGGTAACACGCCACTATAAAGGCTTTGTGAAATAGGAGGGAAACGATATGTATATTTTATTAATGGGACCTCCTGGTGCTGGTAAAGGCACTCAGGCAGCTCGACTTATTGAAAAATACGGTATTCCCCAAATTTCAACAGGTGATATGTTCCGCGCTGCGATTAAGAACGAAACACCTCTTGGAGTTGAGGCTAAGAAATACATCGATGCTGGTCAATTGGTACCAGACAGTGTAACTGTTGGTATCGTACGTGATCGCTTGGTGAAAGATGACTGCAAATCTGGATTTATTCTTGATGGATTTCCAAGAACTACAGCGCAAGCTGTATCCTTGGATGCAATCCTTAAAGAATTAGGAATTTCTTTGGACGCTGTACTTAATTTAAACGTTCCTTCCGAGGAATTGGTTAAACGTATTAGCGAACGAGCTGTTCTAGAAAATCGTGCTGATGATAACCCTGAAACAGTACAGAAACGTCTAGCTGTGTACGAAGAATCTACTAAACCATTAATTGATTACTATCGCAATAGCGGATTATATCAAGAAATTAATGGTTTACAAGATGTAGACGCAGTATTTGCTGACATCATTAAGGCGTTGGAGAAATAATCTATGATTATTTTGAAATCGCCCCATGAGATTGAATGTATCCGCAAGGCAAGTAAGCTTACAGCAGACACGTTGTCCTTGTTAGTAAAAAAGGCTAAACCTGGCATCACGACGCTTGAGTTAGATACAATTGCCGAAGAATATATTCGCAGCCACGGTGGTATACCAAGTTGTAAAGGGTACTATGGATTCCCCGCTACAATCTGTGCTTCTATTAACGAAGAAGTCGTTCATGGTATTCCGAGCGCTAAGCGTAAGCTTAAAAACGGCGATGTCCTCAGTATTGATCTCGTATCATCTATTGATGGATATCACGGCGATTCGGCTGTGACGATTCCTATCGGTCACGTCAAACCCGATGTGATGAAATTGTTAAAAGTTACAGAGGAAAGTCTGTTCAAGGGAATTGAACAAGTGAAAGTCGGTAACCGTATTGGTGCTATCGGTCACGCTGTTCAAACGTATTGTGAGAAACATGGTTACGGTGTCGTACGCGACTTCGTAGGTCATGGTTTAGGCCGCGAAATGCATGAAGATCCGCAAATACCAAACTATGGTAGTCTTGATCAAGGACCTCTTATGAAACCAGGTATGGTATTGTGTATTGAACCGATGATTACATTAGGTACTCACCGTGTTCGTGTATTAGGGGATGACTGGACAGCAGTTACAGTAGATGGTAAACCTGCTGCTCATTTCGAACATACAGTGGTTGTTACAGAAAACGGCCCTGAAATATTAACTATGCGGGAAGAACCGCGGTTAATTAAATAAACAGGTAACCGGAGGAAAAGATATGTCAAAAGAAGACGTTATTGAGGTGGAAGGTACGGTCGTTGAGGCATTACCGAATGCCATGTTCCAAGTTGAATTGGAAAATGGTCATATCGTATTGGCTCATGTGTCAGGTAAAATGCGTATGAATTTTATCCGTATTCTTCCTGGTGATAAAGTTACTATGGAACTGACACCGTATGACTTAAATCGTGGTCGCATCACCTATCGCTTTAAATAAGCATAGGGTCCACAAAGGAGGTACTAATGAAGGTTCAACCATCAGTTAAAAAGATATGCGAAAAATGTAAAATCATTAAACGCAAAGGCCGTGTAATGGTTATTTGCGAAAATCCAAAACATAAACAAAAACAAGGATAATCTGATAGGAGGTGGATGATTAGATGGCACGTATCGCCGGTGTAGATTTACCTCGTGATAAACGAGTGGAAATTGGTTTAACTTATATTTATGGTATTGGTCCGACTTTAGCATCTGAAATTATTGCTAAAACTGGTATCAATCCTGACACACGCGTTCGCGATCTTTCTGAAGATGAAGTAGCGAAAATCCGTGAATTGTTAGATGCTGATTACAAAGTAGAAGGTGACCTTCGTCGTGAAGAAGCTCTTAACATTAAACGCTTAATTGAAATCAACTCCTATCGAGGCAAACGTCATCGTATGGGTTTACCACTTCGTGGTCAACGTACTAAAACGAATGCACGTACTCGCAAAGGTCCTAGAAAAGCAATTGCTGGTAAAAAGAAATAAGATAAAGGAGGGATAAAGCGTGGCTAAAAAAGTTGTTAGAACTAAAAGAAAAGAAAAGAAACATATTGAATCCGGTGCGGCTCATATTCGTTCTACATTCAATAACACTATCGTAACTTTGACAGATACAAACGGTAATGCGTTGTCTTGGGCTTCCGCTGGTGGCTTGGGCTTCCGTGGTTCTCGTAAATCCACTCCATTTGCTGCTCAAATGGCTGCTGAACAAGCTGCTAAAGCTGCAATGGAACATGGTCTTCGCACTGTTGAAGTATTCGTAAAAGGTCCTGGATCCGGCCGTGAAGCTGCAATCCGTGCTTTACAAGCTGCAGGTCTTGAAGTTACTTCCATTAAAGACGTAACTCCAATTCCTCACAATGGTTGTCGCCCTCCAAAACGCCGTCGTGTATAATTTATAGCGACCGATATGATACGGTGCTATAATTAACTATGAACGTGTGTTATATAGGAGGATGTTCCTGATGAGCGAAGAAAAGAAACTTAAAATCGAGAAAGTGGACATCGCCGATGGCGGTCGTTATGGTAAGTTCGTATGTGAACCATTAGATCGTGGTTATGGGATCACTCTCGGTAATAGCTTACGCAGAATTTTGCTTTCATCCTTGGATGGGGCAGCTATAACCTCTATCAAAATTGATGGAGTTCTTCATGAATTCTCTACTATTCCTGGTATTCGCGAAGACGTTACGGATATCATCCTTAACTTAAAGCAATTGTGCATCAAAGTTGAAGAAGAAGCACAATTACCTTTGGAAGTTCATTTCGACTTCCAAAAGGATGGAATATTGACAGCTGCTGATTTGGCTGAACAATTCCCACCAGAGGTAGAAGTATTGAATCCTGAACTCGTGATTGCGACAATGGATGAGACAGCTCATCTCGTAATGGACGTAGTAATCGAACGAGGTAAAGGCTATGTTCCTTCAACGAAGAATAAAAAAGATACTGATGTTATTGGTTGTATTCCAATCGATTCCATCTTCTCTCCAATTCTTCGTGCTAAATACGAAGTGAGTGATGTTCGTGTAGGCAATGAAATGGACTTCGACAAACTTACATTAGAAGTTTGGACTGATGGCTCCATTACTGCTGCTGATGCAGTGGCAAAATCTGCTGCCATTATGATTGGTTATTTAGGGAACTTCACTAAATTAGCGCATTCTGCAGATGTTGTAGATGTAAACACTGGTGAAGGCGGTATCGTTATAGATCCAGTAGGTTCCGATAATGAAGAACCAGCTGTAGATGACGGCCCAGCAAAGATTTCCATCGACGAGTTGGAACTCTCTGTTCGTGCGTATAACTGCTTGAAACGTGCTGGCATTAATACAATTGCAGACTTGCTAGACAAAACCATTGATGACTTAGGAAAAGTTCGCAACTTAGGTAAAAAATCTATCGATGAAATTGAGGAAAAACTCAATAATCATCCAGGTGGTTTTCAACTTAAACAAAAAGGCGAATAAGGAGGAAGACGAATGTACAGAAAATTAGGCCGCGACAGCTCCGCTCGTAAAGCGTTGTTCCGTAGCATGTTAACATCTTTCTTCCAATATGAGCGTATTGAAACGACTGAAGCTAAAGCGAAAGAACTTCGTTCTTTAGCTGATCAAATGGTAACTTTGGCTAAACGTGGTGATCTTCATGCACGTCGCCAAGTTCTTGCATACCTCATGGATGAAAGTGTAGTAAAAAAATTGTTTGATACAATTGCTCCAAAATATGCAGACCGTCAAGGTGGTTACACTCGTGTAATCAAAACTGGTCTTCGCAAAGGTGACGCTGCACCTTTGGCTATTATCGAGTTAGTTTAATCAAACTCATACGGTGTTGTAACTTATGTTGCAGCACCGTTTTTTTATTGTCAATTTTATGGTACAATCGACTAGTATAATATCGTAATATGTTAGCAGTTATCGTAAAGAATGAATATGTATTGTCAACCTTTTGCATAATATCTAAGACATTATTAAATTCAAGTTCTATTAAATAGGATAAATTGAAATATGGGGATTATGCACAACATGAGTATGATAGATGATGCAAATGGTTCTACTTTCATAGAAACGAAATTGACTAGAAAGATATGAGGTTATCCATGAATGAACAAGACATTATGATTGAGGTCAATCATATGAGTCATATTTATACTGATGAAAACGGCAATGATGTACGTGCCTTGGATGATGTGAATCTATCCATTAAGCGTGGTGAATTTGTTTGTATCATTGGCACTAATGGCAGTGGTAAAAGTACGCTTGCCAAGCATTTTAATGTGTTATTACAACCTAGTGAAGGTCATATCAATGTATGTGGCTTTGATACGCGGGATGAAGCGCATATTTGGAATATTCGCCAACATGTAGGAATGGTATTCCAAAATCCTGATAACCAAATCGTAGCGGCCGTTGTAGAGGAGGACGTTGCTTTTGGTCCAGAAAACTTAGGTATTCCTAGTGCAGAAATTAGACAACGTGTCGATGCAGCGTTAGCCGCTGTTAATATGACTGAATATAGAGAACATGGGCCCCATTTATTATCGGGCGGACAAAAACAACGTATTGCTATCGCAGGTGTATTAGCGATGAAGCCAGATTGCATCGTTCTTGATGAACCAACAGCGATGCTCGATCCAAAAGGTCGCCGCGAAGTGCTTGAAACGGTTCACAAGCTCAATAAGGAAGAGGGCATTACGATTGTATATATTACGCACTTCATGGAGGAAGCTGTTACGGCAGACCGAGTTGTGGTTATGAAAAATGGTGTGAAATTACATGATGGTACGCCTCGTGAAATTTTTAGCCATGTAGATACTTTAAAAGGGCTGGGCCTCGATGTACCGGTAGCCTCTGAGATTGCTTTCAAATTGAATGCTAAAGGTTATGAAGTGGGTAAGAGTATCATTAATAATGAAGAGTTAGCAAAAGGGCTCAAAGGCTCAAAGTTAGGCAAGCAATTATCCGCTATACACTCAACAGATGCTCCAAGAGGGGAGGGAACCCATTAATGGCGATTGTGTTAGATAATATTACATATACCTACGGCATGGGTACCCCTTTTGAAAAGACTGCGCTTCGTGGTGTATCACTTACCATTGAAAATGGGGAGTTTCTAGGTGTTATCGGTCATACTGGTTCCGGTAAATCTACCTTTGTACAACATCTAAATGGGCTATTACATCCTACAACTGGTACAGTTACTGTCAATGGTGTAGATATTAGTGCCTCCACAGAGGAAGCTAAAAAAATGCGTCATAAGGTGGGGATGGTATTCCAGTATCCAGAGCATCAATTGTTTGAAGAAACCATCGCTCAAGATATCGCCTTTGGTCCTAAAAATTTAGGGCTTAGTGCTGATGACGTAGACGAGCGTGTGCGAGATGCGATGAAGTTCGTAGGGCTCGATTATGACACATATGCAGAACGTTCTCCATTCCATTTATCTGGTGGTCAAATGCGCCGCGTGGCTATTGCTGGCGTAGTGGCTATGGATCCAGATTTTCTCGTGCTTGATGAACCATCTGCTGGTCTTGATCCATTTGGACGGGAAGAAATCTTTGAAGAAATCATTCGACTTCATAAAGAAAAGGGGATCACTGTAATTCTTGTATCTCACAATATGGAAGATATTTCTCGCATGGCCTCTCGTCTTGTGGTACTCGATAAAGGGCGTATCGTTCTCGATGGTGAACCGATGGACATCTTTAATAATCATCGTGATGAATTACAGGCTGTCGGTGTAGATGTACCGCCAGTGTCTGTTACCATGGAATATTTGCGCGAACAAGGTCTTGATGTGTCTAATCGCGTACTATCTGTAGATGATGCGGTGCAAGCAATTCTCGAAGGAGGTAACCATGTTAAATAATATTACTATTGGTCAATACTTCCCAGGAAACTCTTTCTTGCATCGCATGGATCCACGCGCAAAGATTATTGCCACTACTATATTCGTTGTAGCCATATTCTTGGCGAATTCTCCACTGGCATATGGCATTGTAGGTGGGTTCACTATCTTTGCAATGCTATTATCACGTTTGCCGTTACGTCTGATGTGGTCTGCTATTAAACCGCTTTGGATTATCATCGTATTTACTATGGGGATTCATATTTTTACGACACCAGGCAATCCAATTTTTCAATGGGGGATTATCAATATTACCGACTATGGCGTGGCAATGGGCCTTCAAATGGCGGCACGCTTAATCTTCTTAATCTTGTTTTCTTCTTTGTTGACCTATACCACATCACCAATTCGCTTAACTGATGGTATCGAGCACTTGCTCAATCCGTTTCGTCGCATAGGTGTTCCTGCTCATGAGCTGGCTATGATGATGACTATTGCGCTGCGTTTCATCCCTACCTTATTGGACGAGACGGATCGTATTATGAAAGCACAATCTGCTCGTGGGGCAGACTTTGTAACAGGCTCTATCATTCAACGCGCAAAAAATATGGTGCCTCTTTTAGTGCCATTATTTATTAGTGCGTTTCGACGGGCCGATGAATTAGCTATCGCTATGGAGGCGCGTTGCTATAGAGGTGGCGTCAATCGTACACGTATGAAAGAATTACAAGTTACCTATGTCGATTATATTGGCGTTGGTGCTGTTGTCTTGATTACGATTATACTCATTGCATTGTGGTGGTTAGGTCTATGAGAAACATACGGATCATAGTGGCTTATGATGGTACAGATTTAGTCGGTTATCAAAAGCAACCTAATGATAAGGGTTTAACTGTACAAGGTTGTTTGGAATATGGTTTATCACGTATTTGTAATGAACCGATTCAAATTTATGGTGCCTCTCGTACTGATGCGGGTGTGCATGCTAAATTTCAAGTTTGTACATTTCAAACGTCGGGGACTATACCAGTAGAAAATATTCCTCGTGCTATGATAGCTCATATTCCTAAGGATATAGTCGTTCTAGAAGCGGTAGAAATTCCGCTAGATTGGAAGCCACGGTGGAATATATACGGTAAAGAGTATGTATATACGATTCATAATCAGCTCATTGCAGATCCTTTGACGCAGCGATATCATTGGCATGTGAAAAAGCCTCTAAATATTGCTCGTATGCAGGCTGCAGGTAATGAACTAGTAGGTACACATGACTTTACAACCCTAAAGGGAACAAACTCAACTCCTGCAGATCCTGTAAAGACAATTATGGGAATTCGTGTTGAGGCCCGAGGTTCACAGGTGACGATTTCTGTGATTGGTGATGGTTTTTTATATCATATGGTCCGCAATATTGCAGGCTTACTTGTAGATATAGGTCTTGGTCGTCGCAAGGTTGAGGATATTAAAGGATATTTAGCCGCTAAAGACCGGCGTGCTATAGGGAAAACTGCACCTGCTCAAGGCTTATGTTTAGAAGAAATATTCTTCACTGAAGAGCGACAACAAGAGGTATTACGGAATAAATATTTTAGATGATTCGAGAATAAATATTCTATATAATTTTATATAGACTCTTTTTTTGATGTGAAAGTATAAAACGTTGAGCATAAATACTAAAAGGATACTACTTCAAAAGTAGTATCCTTTTTTTCTTATAATTTTTAGTTATAATGCCTTAATTTATACCTATTATTATGTGAAATGATACATTGTAAACCTAAAATATACATGATACAATGGCGATATAAGACAGGTTCGTACTATAAAACATTAACATAGTAAGGTAGACTCTTGTCAGCAGTGTAATTTTTATCCTAAGGAGGGTGAATCTCTTGCAAAAACGTAAAGATTTTATCTGGAAAATGGGCGGCCAACAAGGTGAAGGTATCGAGAGTTGCGGCGAAATTATGGCCACAATCCTTGCTAAAGAAGGCTACTCTTTGTATAGCCAACGTTTATTTGCATCTCGCATCAAAGGTGGTCATACTACATTCGCATTGCGCGTAGCATTGGAACAAATTATGTCCATTGGTGAAGGGGTAGACTTCTTGCTTTCCCTTGATCAAGAAACCGTTGATATGCACGGTTCCGAAGTACGTGATGGTGGATATATCATCTGTGATAGCAAAGTTAATCCAGACTTTTCTAAATTTGAAGGTACAAAGATTAATTGCTTATCTTTGCCTATCTCTGAAACAGCAATGAAACAAGGCTCCTTGTTGATGCGTAATATCGTAGCACTTGGGATGTCCGTAGCGCTTCTTGGCTTTGATACTAAGATGTTTAAAGATGCTATTACTGAGAAATTTGCAAAGAAATCCCAAGAGATTATTGATAAAAACTTGGCTGCTTTCGATGATGGTCATAGCCTTGTAATGGAAAAATTAGGCGATGTTGAAATCGATACATTGCCAGCGCCTGGTAAGAAAGATCAAATGTTCTTATTAGGTAACGAAGCATGTGCTCTTGGTGCTATTGCAGCAGGCTCCCGTTTTATGGCGTCTTATCCTATTACACCAGCATCCGAAGTTATGGAATACATGATTAAAACTATGGATAAGTTGGGCTCAACTGTTGTTCAAACAGAAGACGAAATCGCAGCATGTATGACGGCTATGGGTGGCGTATACGCAGGTGTTCGTGGTTTCACATGTACTTCTGGCCCAGGTCTTTCCTTGATGGCAGAATCCTTGTCCATGGCTTCCATGGCTGAATTGCCAATGGTTGTTATCGACGTTCAACGTTCTGGCCCATCCACTGGTATGGCTACAAAAGTTGAACAATCCGATATTGATGCGGCTTGCTACAATGCACATGGCGACTACTCTGGTATCGTAATTTCTCCAACATCTATCGAAGAATGCTTCTATGAGATTCAAAAAGCTTTCAACTTGGCAGAAATGTATCAATGTCCAGTTATCTTTATGCCTGACTTACAACAAGGTTTGAATAAACAATCCGTTCCTTCCTTCGATTTGAACCGCGTACCTATTAATCGCGGTAAAATGATGAAAGAAGCTGAACTACCTGAATTGGTACAACCTAACTACTTCAAACGCTTTGAATTGACTGAAGATGGCATTTCTCCGCGTACAATTCCAGGCATGAAAAATGGTCTTTTCCTTTCCACAGGTTTAGAGCATAATGAAGAAGGTAAACCAGCAGAAGCGCCTACAATGCACGTAGCGCAAACTGATAAACGGTTCCGCAAATTGGAAACTGTAGCTGATAACTATGAACCATTCTTGAACAATGCTAAATACGACGAAGCAGATGTACTCGTTGTAGGTATGGCTTCTAGCCGTGGAGCTATTGAAGAAGCCGTTGCTGAATTCGATCAAGAAGGCGTTAAAGTTAATCACTTACAATTGCGCTTAATTAAACCATTCCCAGCAAAGCAATTACAACCGTTCTTTGATGCTGCGAAAAAAGTAGTTATTGTAGAACACAATAAAACTGGTCAATTGGCTAACTTATTTAAAATCAACATGCATAAGAAACATAAGATTTCTAGCTGCTTGAAATACGATGGTAATCCATTCACAAAAAGTTATGTGAAAAATGCGATTAAGGAGGTCCTATAATATGACAACAGCTAAAGATTACAGAAATGATATTCGTCCTAACTGGTGTCCAGGCTGTGGCCATTATGGGGTTCAAGCGGCGATTACTGACGCTGTAGTAGCGAAAAATATTCCACCAGAAAAATTAGCCGTAATTTCCGGTATCGGTTGTTCTAGCCGTATCGGTGGCTATTTCTACGCTTATGGTGCACATACAACTCATGGCCGTGCGCTTCCTTATGCGCAAGGTGTTAAACTTGCTAACCAAGATCTTGAAGTTATTGCATTCTCCGGTGATGGCGATGCGTTCGCTATCGGTATGGGTCATACCATTCATGCTTTCAAACGTAATGTAAACATGACATACGTAGTAATGGATAACCATGTATATGGTTTGACTAAAGGTCAAGCATCCCCTCGTTCTGACATCGGTTTTGTTACAAAAACAACTCCTCATGGTGCGTTTGAGTCTCCATTGTCCGTTTGTGAAACTGCGATTGCAGCAGGTGCTACATTCGTAGCACAAAGCTATATGGTGAATCGTAAAGAGCTCGTTGATTTGATTCAACAAGCCATGGATCATGAGGGCTTCTCCTTCATCAATGTATTCAGCCCATGTGTTACATATAATAAACGCAATAGTTACGATTGGTTCAAAGAACATTTAGTAGCATTGCCTGAAGGTTATGACCCAACAGATCGTGCAACAGCGCTTAAAACTTTGGGTGATACTGATGGTTTGGTTACAGGCCTTATCTATCAAAATACATCTAAACCTTCCTTTGAAAAAGCAATGGCTGCAGCAAATGGCGGACCACATCCTCGTCCATTGACTGAAGATGTTGTAAAACCTGACCAAGCATTATTTGATAGCCTTTGTAATGGCTTCAAATAAGCATTAGCAGAACACTATAGATACTTGCTTGTCTACATAATAAACGTGTCACCTTCGGGTGGCACGTTTTTTGTATGTACTATTTTATGAAAAACTATTTAGTATATTGCTTTCTGCGATTTGTCCCATGTGGTTATATAACGTGATATAATAAGGACATTGTATGATATTCATTGCAATTGTATCGTATTCATTGCAGAGGTTTTTATGAAAGCATACGAAAAGGGGATTAGTCTATATATCTGGACTTTGAGTTGGCCTATATTTATTGAAGTGTTCCTACAGATGCTAGTAGGTAATATAGACCAATTGATGATGAGTCACTACTCGCCTCAAGCGGTAGCAGCGGTAGCTAATGCCAATCAAATTTTAAATATCTTTATTATGCTCATCATCGTCATGAGTACAGCTACGACGATTTTGATTGCCCAATATTTAGGAGCGAGAAACCAGTCTAAGCTATCAGAGGTATGTACGGTCAGCTTAATGATGAATTTTTTCTTTTCATCTATAGCGGCAGTATTCTTTATTACTTTCCATGAATGGATCTTTACATGGCTAGGTATACCACCAGAAACGATGAGTGATACGTCGATATATACTACTATCGTTGCTGCAGGGCTACCGATACAAGCGATGTATTATGCGTTAGTAGCCGTATTTAGAGGTCACTCATTAACACGCGTTACCATGTACGTTGCCCTTGTAATGAATATCATTCATATTCTAACAAACTATGTATTAATCTTTGGACATGGTCCAATACCAAGTCTTGGGGTATTAGGTGTTTCTATTTCAACATGGCTATCTAAAGTCGTAGGGCTCGTGATTATTGGATATACTTTTAAGAAATTATTAACCTTAGAGGTGAGCTTTAAATTCTTAAAACCATTTCCGTGGCATACGGTTAAGTCTTTATTGCATATCAGTATTCCTTCTGGTGGAGAAACATTGAGCTATCAATTATCTCAAACTACAATCATGAAAATGATCAACATGTTAGGCTTAGCAGTTATTAATACTAAAGTTTATGTATCTGTTATCGCCATGCTTTGTTATGTATACACCATAGCGCTATCCAATGCTTCACAAGTTATCGTAGGTTTCCTAATGGGCGCTAAACGCCAAGAGGAGGTTACTAGTCGTGTATGGAAGTCTATGTATTTAGCGATTGCTATTAACGTAGGTCTTGCTACATTCTTCTATGTGACTAGTGATTTTGTTGTATCTGTGTTTACTTCGGATCCGGAAATCCTAGAGTTAGCACATAATGTATTACTGGTTGAGATCTTTCTTGAGTTAGGACGTGCAGTAAATATCGTTATGGTTGGTTGTTTGCAGGCTGCCGGTGATATTCGTACGCCTATGCTAGTGGGAATCTTTGGCATGTGGTTATGCGCCGTGTCATTATCGTATCTATTTGGTATTTACTGGGGTTGGGGCCTTGTTGGTATATGGATTGCCATGGCCGCTGATGAAATCTTGCGAGGTTTATTGTTTATATATCGTTGGTATAGCGGTAAATGGAGAAACAAGCATCTTATCGAAGCTTAATTTCATTCTCCCTAATTTTGATTTACAATTAGCTAAATAATAATGTAATATAACTAGCATTATATTGGAGAATAGACATTGCTAGTTTTACTTGAAAGTAGGTTTATATGAGTAAGACAGTGGGCATTATTGGCTTAGGCCTATTAGGTGGATCCTTGGCAAAGGCCTTAAAGGAATATACAGATTATGAGGTAGTAGGCTATGCACGTCGTCAAGAGGTCTGTGATGCGGCCATTCAAGATGGTGTGGTAAAAGCTGCGTGGACTGAAGTTGAGCCATTGATTAAGAACTCAGATATCGTTGTGTTCTCCTTGCCACCTGATACAAATGCACGACTTTTTACTGAAACGGCTCATCTATTTAGACCGGGACAAGTCGTAACCGATGTATCTAGTGCGAAGGAAAATTTTGTACGAGCCGTTTATGAATCGATTCCTAAGGGGACCGTTTTCGTATCTGTCCATCCTATGGCAGGATCCGAAAAGGGTGGGTATGAAGTATCTCATAAAAACCTATTCAAAGGTATGGGCTGGATCGTGTTAGAAGATAAGGCATCTGATGTATATAGTGAAGAAGTAGCTCAAGAATTAGCTGACATGGGTCGTGCCTTAGGGTCTCGTATCGAGTTTGTCGATATTTATGCTCACGATGCATATCTGGCTATGGTTAGTCATATGCCTCACTTATTGGCCTCTATTTTAACACAAGTTTCGGGAGGCGATGAATTGGGCGAATTGCGCATGAAATTATCTGCTGGTGGGTTCCGTGACTGCACCCGTGTTGCAGGTGGGTTACCATCTATGTGGCGTGAAATTATCTATGGAAATCGTCGTAATGTCATCGAAGGTCTCACACAAGTTGAAGCAGAAATTCAACGTGTAAAAGAAATACTTTTACAAGAGGATGACGGTCAAGAATTAGAAATCTATCTTGAACGAAGTCGCGAGATTCGAGGAAAGTTACCGTATTTAACTGGTCAGATCAAGGATAATTAAAATCGCGTAGTTTTGTATCCTATAAGAGAGTAAATGTAACTGAAAAAATATGACATATATCTAGAATCGTGTATACTATATATCGATATGAGTATGTAAATAGTATTATGTTAAGGGAGCTTTTATGAGTTTGTTACAAGAAACTTGTGGCGCTATTACAGGTCGCAGCTTAAAGATTGAACAACATATATTTAATAGCTGGAATGCAGAATCGCCGGTGGAACTATATGGTCGTCTTGTAGATGTTGTGGCTCAATATGGGGCTGCTACGAATCAAGAGCAGGTAACCGTGCCAAAACCATGTATGATTATTGCTTCTGCGGATCATGGCGTAGCTGATATGGGTGTCAGTGCGTATCCCAAGGAAACAACTGTTGGAATGACACAAAATTATCTAATCCCTAAAGGGGCGGGTGCTAACTCCCTAGCTAATTATTGTGGGGCCCAAATGGAAGTTATCGACATGGGAATCGATGCGGATATGAGTTGGGTTCCAGGCCTTCGAAGTCATAAACTGGGGATGGGTACAAAAAACTTTGTAGAAGAGCCCGCCATGACGCGCGAACAAGCCGTGGAGGGCATCGAAACAGGGATTCGTCTAGTAAAAGAAAAAATCGATGAAGGCTTTAACGTATTTTTGGTAGGTGAAATGGGCATATCAAATACGACAGCTAGTGCCCTTATGACCGCTAAGTTTGCAGGTCTTACAGCGGAAGAGGCGACGGGACGAGGAACGAATATTTCCGATGAACGACTCAAACTAAAACAGCGGATCGTTCATGATGTGCTAGAAAAATATAAGGATATTAGTAAGGATGATGCTCTTGGTATTTTATCGTCTGTAGGCGGTTTTGAATTTGCTTGTATTGTGGGTGTTATCTTAGGCGCTGCAGCAAATCATGGGTTAGTTATTATCGATGGATTTAATACATCGGCTTGTGCATTGGTGGCTAAAACATTGGCTCCAAAAGCGATGGATTATGTGATGGCTTCACATTTATCTGCTGAAAAAGCGGCCAAATCTTCCTTAGAAAATTTAGGCCTTGAAGCCTATGTAGATTTAGGCCTTTGTTTAGGTGAGGCTTCTGGTGGATCCATACAAATGGGGATGCTAGATCTTGCGGTGCATATGTATATGGCCATTACAGGAGGTAATAAATGAGAACTTTCAAAGTTGAGCCGTTAGATACACAAGCAATGGAAACATGTCGATTCCGTATTGATAATTTGACAAAGCCTATCTATAGCCTGGCTACGTTAGAAACCATAGCGGAGCGTTTTGCAGGAATTTTAGGAGACCCTAAACCAAATCATTTGCGTCAAGGTGTGCTCGTTGTGGCAGCTGATCACTTGGTAGATGGACCGCAAAATGATCAACATGGTAGTGAAAGTTATGCTGTCATAAAACGCTTTAATGAGGGAAGAACAGCTACACAAGGGGCTGCAGCTAAATTAAATGCTGTTGTACATGTGGTAAATGTAGGTCTAGAACAAGACACTTCTGATTTAGTAAATATTGAGCAACAGGTGATTCGAAACGGGTCCCATTTCTTTGGCGCAGAACCTGCTATTTCTCGCGATGAATTAGACCGTGCTATTGAGCTTGGGTTTACTTATGCAGATAAGTTACATAGAGATGGATTACAAGTGGTGGCTATTGGCAATATAGGGGAGAGGGCCTTTCTGGACTCTCTTGTAACGACGGCGTCAATCACAGGTTGTGCCTATGAGAATATTCTCGTTCATAATGAATATGGCCCTACGATAGAGCAACGCGCTGCTCATATTCATTCTTTTGTAGATCGATTTAATATTTCTGTGGATGATTGCTCTGCTTTGAGTGAAAGCGAGCGCCGTGATGCGGTATTGAACTTGCTTCATGTAGCGGGTGGTTTAGATATTGCATTTTTAACGGCCTTTATCTTAGGGGCTGCTAGCCATCGCATGGCTGTAGTCTTTGATAATATAGTAACTGGTGCAGCTGTTTTAGCGGCGGTTACCATTGAACCGCTAGTTAAGGACTATGTGTTCCCGTCGGCTGCCTATGATGAGCCCATACATAAGGAACAATGTCGCTTCTTAGGGGTAAAGCCTTATTTAGACTATAAACTGCTAATCGATGAAGCCTTAGGTTCAACTATGGGACTATCCATTATCGATGCATCGATGCATATGCTGAATGACATGAAAACGTTCATCGAAGCCGAAGTTAGCGTAGCTGAAGATGGAGCAGGTAAAGGTAGACAAAAGGATAAAGAATAACCCGTTTTAAAGGGGGATTGTACCATCTCCCTTTTTCTTGTGTGGGCGATGGTCTTTAAACCAATATTTACTAGCATTTTATGGAAAAACCATTGACACTATATGTGTAAATTGATATTATTATATGGCAGTCAGGACGGACTTAATTCATCCTTGACGACAGATTGATAATTATGTTATAGTAATTATCGGTTCTGTATGCGGGAATAGCTCAGCGGTAGAGCACCGCCTTGCCAAGGCGGGGGTCGCGAGTTCGAATCTCGTTTCCCGCTCCATACATTCCTCGATAGCTCAGTCGGTAGAGCAATCGGCTGTTAACCGATCGGTCGTAGGTTCGAGTCCTACTCGAGGAGCCATTTGACTCACTAGCTCAGTTGGCAGAGCACCTGACTTTTAATCAGGGTGTCCCGCGTTCGAGTCGCGGGTGAGTCACCAATTTTGGCCCGTTGGTCAAGCGGTTAAGACACCGCCCTTTCACGGCGGTATCCCGGGTTCGATTCCCGGACGGGTCACCATATATGGACGATTAGCTCAGCTGGGAGAGCGCCTGCCTTACAAGCAGGATGTCGGCAGTTCGATCCTGTCATCGTCCACCATTTGCGGGAATAGCTCAGCGGTAGAGCACCGCCTTGCCAAGGCGGGGGTCGCGAGTTCGAATCTCGTTTCCCGCTCCATAAACATTCCTCGATAGCTCAGTCGGTAGAGCAATCGGCTGTTAACCGATCGGTCGTAGGTTCGAGTCCTACTCGAGGAGCCATTTTGGCCCGTTGGTCAAGCGGTTAAGACACCGCCCTTTCACGGCGGTATCCCGGGTTCGATTCCCGGACGGGTCACCACATGGACGATTAGCTCAGCTGGGAGAGCGCCTGCCTTACAAGCAGGATGTCGGCAGTTCGATCCTGTCATCGTCCACCAAAGCAAACGGTTATCTTCGGATAGCCGTTTTTTAGTATGTAAAAAGTACATATGGATATAAAAAATACATATGGTCATGTAGATAAATAAAGGAGTACAACTGTTATAGTTGTACTCCTTTTGTTGTAATACTTATATAGTTTTATGTAAAAAATATATAGTTGCTGTGGTTGTACTTTCAAAATATATAGTTAGTTATTGTTATATCTAAAAAATATAAATTTTATTATAGTCACATCTGGAAACTACATATTTAACGTGGTGCATACATGATGATATATACACCTACGAGACATATAAGGCCGCCGATGATATCGTACATATCTGGTCGTAAGCCGTCCACAAGCCAGCCCCATAGAATAGAGAGGGCAATGAATACGCCGCCGTATGCTGCGTATACTTTGCCGAAGCTTGCTTCTGGCTGGAAGGTGGGGATGATGCCGTATAAAAATAAAATAAAAGCACCTGCGATTAGGTAAACCAGACCTTTGTCGTCACGCATGTAGAGCCATACGAGATAGCCGCCACCGATTTCCGCAAGTCCTGCTAGTATAAAGAATAGAATAGATAAGAGCATAGTAACCTCACTGTATTCTTACTGTATTAATTGAAATCTATTCTCTATTCTACAACTTAGGATAAAAGAGAGCAATTGTTTTGTATAGATAGGTCATTTGTTGTTTATAGTAAAACCCCGTACACCAAAAGGTATACGGGGTTCTATTCGTTATTATAAACGTGGTGGTGATTCGCTTTGTATATAATCCATGAAGGTATGCATAGTTTCTGTTTTAGAATTATTCTTCTTAAATGCGAAGCACACTTGTAGTTTGAATGGTTTTTCTAAAGGTACAAAGCCATCATTGATGTTTAAAGAACTTAAAATTTGGCGTGCTACGATGCAACCAGATTTATTCTTTTGACAGTAGTCGATCATTGTATATGGATTGGATAAACGGCTACCGCGGATATGTAGATTTTGTTGACCGTTCCCAACATAGTTTTTTAATGTGCGATACATAAAGTATTTAGGTGGATACATGAGCAGTGGTTGTTGCTGGATAGCTTTTAAACTGGCTGTTTCCATACCGTTCACTAAGTTTGGTGCATAGTATACAAATTCGTCTTCTCTAAGAGCGGTGGATTCGTATGCGGACATATCCTTATTATTTGGTAAATAGAGTAATGCAATGTCGATGCGGTTTTCTCGTAAGTCGAGCATCAATTCTTCTTCTTCCATATCGTAAATACTAACAGAGAATTCAGGATGGTTTTGGAAGAAGTGGGAAACATAACCGTTTAGACGGATATCCCCAAGACTACGTAATACGCCAATGTTTAGAATTGGGCGTTCAACCTTGCTAGCCAAACGAATGGATTGGATAGCTCGTTCCAATGTGTCGAGAACTTGTTCTGCTTCTGGTAGGAATAACTCACCTTCTGGTGTTAAACGGCTACCTCTTGTAGAACGGGAGATTAATTTCACACCAACTAAACGCTCTAATTTTTTCATTTGAGCGCTGAAAGCTGATTGTGTAATATTCATAGATTGTGCAGCTAATGTAAAGCTTCCTGTTTTATTATAGGTAATAAAACTTTGTAGCTCTTGCATTGTAGGTAACTCTTTCATGTTATTCCCCCAACTTAGACATAAGACTCCAATGATACCTATTACCTTACTTATTCATATTGTAGCATACTATAATTGATTTTTCATCTAAATCTATAAAATATGATGAAACATGCACAATCGATATAGTGCGTAGTATTATCGTAAAAAAGTGTAATTAAAAATTGTGATTATGCACTTATTTCAATGACTTTCATAGGTATCGATAATTGACATAACTAGATGAAAATGATATTATACTTGGGTACCATTATGTATAGGTACAGGTTTATTTTAATCTTATGAGGTGATAATCACATGGCAACGAGAAGAGAGGCTCGATTCAAACTTTGTCGTCGCTTTGGTGTGAACGTATTCGGTCACGCAAAAGCCTTGAATCGCGTCAAAAAAGACCAACGTCAGAAGAAAATGTCTGAGTATGGCACACAATTATTAGAAAAACAAAAAGTTAAAGCTTACTACAACTTGCTAGAACGCCAGTTCGTACGCTATTATGATAAAGCGAAAAAAATGCAAGGTGTTACAGGTCAAAACATGTTGATCCTTTTGGAACAACGCCTTGATAACCTTGTATATCGCATCGGCTTCGGTAACTCCATTCGTCAAGCTCGTCAAATGGTAAACCATGGACACATCTTGGTAAACGGTCGTCGCGTAGACATTCCTTCCTTCTCCTGCAAACCAGGCGATGTAATCGAATTGCGCGAAGCATCTCGTGATAACGAAATGTTCAAAACTAATTTCCAAGAACTTCGTTCTTTCGAACTTCCTTACATTGAAAAAGACTTGGAAGGCTTCAAAGCTACTTTCACTCGTCTTCCTCAACGTGAAGAACTTCCTATCGAAGTTAACGAAACACTTATCGTCGAATTGTATTCGAAATAATTTGGCGCAAAAATCCGCAGTGCAACGCACTGCGGATTTTTTATATATTATGTGTGTATTATTTATAAAAGGGTAAATCAAATAATTATCATAAAATCTATCTTTCTTGGTTTAATCGAGTATAGCCTATTATAATAACTGAGCTTATAATTATCCCCAGTCCACATATAAAAAATATATCATGTAGCGGTAATATATTTGCTAAGTTTGTAAATATAGTTATTGATAATATTGATCCAATAGAGAAGCCTGTACTTACAGAACCGCTAGCTAATGTTAACTCTTCCTGTGAAAAAATAGATTGTATATATGCATGAACTAAAACAACGGCTGTAAATAATAATATTTCAGATATACTATATAGAATATAAAGTTGTTCTATTGTTTCTATATAGCCTATGTAAAAAATACTTCCTCCATATAGTATAAAAAGAGGGAACAAAACTTTTTTAAAACTCGTTGCTAAGTTAATAGTAAAATATTTAGCAAGAAGTCCAAAAATAATGAATGATGCCAATCTAGAGATTGTTTGCGTATATCCATACTGACTATCAGTTAAATGTAAGATATCTTTAATAAATATTAATAGTAGAATTGGAATACACATATAAAATATTCTAGCTAATATACCCAAATAAACTATAAAATTAATTTTTTTATTTAGGAATAATAATTTATATCCTTTTATTAAAAGTTGAATGCGGTCATATATGCTTTGTCTAATAGTTTTTTGGGAGATAGTTGAGTGTGATTGTATTCTCACATTTCTATTTAATCGATAAAGTAGGTAGGCTGAAATAATATAAGTAATTGCATCAATAACAAACACCATCGTTAAAGAGTAATTAATTATAACGCTAAATAATAAGGAACCACTTATCAATGCAAAACGATTAATAGACCGGAGCAGTGCATTAAATTTGACTAGATCATTTGTTATATTAGGTATAAAAGAAAGTCTAGCGATTCCTAAAATTTTATTATTAAAACCTATAAGAAAAGCTATGATATATACAAAATAAAGGTTATCTATGAAAACAAAAATTAATAATATAAAACCCGAAACTATTTCAGGAACTACCATAGACCACATTAAGCCTTTTTCTTTTACCAGTATCCCTAAAAATGGGCCTAATAACATTCCAACTAATAATGTTGCTATCGTAACTGCCCCTGTATTAAAGGGACTGTGGGTGGTATTAAATATATATGTTATAAATCCTAGTGTTGTTGCTGTGCTTCCCATTGTCGAAAAAAATAGAGCACTATTTAAGAGAAATGAGTTTTTATTTTCTAGATTCATATTATCATCTCCTAGATTATAGAAGTACAGATATAATATGTATTGTTTTACAAAATCTAAACTAAACTTTTATCAATTTCTGATATTATATATTCATAATTCTATATAAATATATAAATTTCCTGCACAATATAAAGTAATATGTAATATAAGTAGGTTTCTGCTAATGAAAGATAATAAAGGGAACTATTCATTTTTATTATTTAGAGGAGATACTAATGGATTTTATACGTGTTGAGTTAGAAGAAAAATATTTTGCAGATGTTGAGCCTTGGGAAGAGTATATAGCTTTTAGTGTATATATCAAAAGTGGAGACTTTTCTGGTCGAGGTACATTTGTTTATACTGTAAATGAATTTAGAGAATTAATCAGTCAACTCAAATTAATATATATAACATTAGATGGAGACGTTCGTATTGCTTATGATGATTCGGATGATTATGTCCATATTATATGTAAATCATATGGACAGATAAAAGTAGAAGCTCAATTAGGAGGCAGTTGGCGTGATAATTGGGTTAAACTTCTTCTTAATACTGATCAGACCGTATTGAATGAGGTAATACAGCAATGTAATTCTATACTAAAAAAATAATTTGATGACAGCATATAACTGCTAAATTTTAATTGACACAAACTCATAAAATCTGTATACTATTTTGAGTAAGCTTTAGTCGTGTTTCCATTAGCCCCGGAAGCGAGGACTAGCTGATTTTGGTAGAATTATGACGTTATTAGGAGGATAAGCAGCATGAAAACTACATATATGGCCAATCCGAACACAATCGAACGGAAATGGTATGTTGTTGACGCTGAAGGTAAAACTTTAGGACGCCTTGCTGCCGAAGTTGCAAAAGTTCTTCGGGGCAAAAATAAACCAACTTTCACACCACACGTAGACACTGGTGACCATGTGATCGTTGTAAACGCTGAAAAAATTCGCGTAACTGGTAAAAAATTGGAACAAAAGGAATACTTCCGTCACTCTGGTTACCCAGGTGGTTCCCGTTTCACTAAATTGTCCATGATGCTTGAAAAACAACCTGAACGTGTTGTTGAAATGGCAGTTCGTGGTATGCTTCCAAAAAATAAATTGGGTGCACAACAATACCGCAAATTAAACGTATACGCTGGTCCTGAGCATCCACATGCAGCTCAAAAATCAGAAGTGTTAGAAATTTCCGTACGATAATCTAGAGGGAGGAATATATAATGGCAGTAGCACAATATTACGGCACTGGTCGTAGAAAATCTTCCGTTGCTAGAGTTCGTCTGGTACCGGGAACAGGTAAAATCACTGTTAATAAACGTGAACTTAATGATTATTTCGGTCGCCAAACTTTGGAATTGATCGTAAAACAACCTTTGAATTTGACTAACACAGTTGAACAATACGATGTAATCGCAACTGTAGCTGGTGGCGGTCCTTCCGGTCAAGCTGGTGCAATTCGTCACGGTATCTCCCGTGCGTTATTGGACGTAGATGGCGAACTTCGTCAATCTTTGAAAAAAGCTGGCTTCTTGACTCGTGACCCACGTATGAAAGAACGTAAAAAATACGGTCTTAAGAAAGCTCGTAAAGCAAGCCAATTCTCCAAACGTTAATATTTGGAATACAGGATATTACACCTGCAGACAATGTCTGCAGGTGTTTTTTGTGTTTTATTTATGGTATAGTTAAAATATATTTTGTTTGTTAAGGGGGATATTATGGGAAATAAAATTATATATGAGAAGGATTATGTTACAAGGATTAATTTAAAAACAGCTACAGATCAAAGGGAGAAATTAATCGACTTCTGCTTACATGATAAAAAACAATTTCTAGCTATAGGTTGGAGTTGTGTTGATTTTGAATCTGACGATTATCGTAAGTTTTATGATACAGTAGTAGAGTATGTACATGGGCAGAAGCGTCGGTTAAACCCCGCTTTAAATATATTTAAGGATGCGTGTGTGAATGATTTATTTTGGACACGAGATTTGAATGGTATTTATTGGATTTGTAGAGTAACAGAACCTGCAAAAGCTTATTCAAATAAAGATTTAGATATTGGTGCTGTTTTACCTGTTAAAGCCTATGCAGTTGGCTTAGAGGTACCTGGACAAATAAAAGCGTCTTTCAATCGATCTAGAGGCGGTATTGTACAGCGATTACAAGAGCCAGTTATCACCGAATATTCTAAGTTTGTATTTAACAAATTATCTAATGAAGAATTTTATGAGGTTAATTCAAATATAGCAAATAATATGATTGATAATTTACCTGCTTTTGAATTAGAGGAATTAGTAATTTCTTATATTCAAATTGTTGAAGGTTACTATCTTCTTTCTAACTCTATTGCTAATAAATCAACGACTGTAAAAATTGAGTGTCAATTTATTTCTCGTGACATTAATAATGTAAAAAAAGCCGTTGTTCAAGTTAAAGCAAAACAAGCGTCAGAGTTAGATGCTTGTGGTTTTAAAGCATATGAGGATAAAGGCTACTATATTTACTTATATGCACCTAAAATTAAGAACTTAGATATAATGAAAAATGTAATTAAGATATCAACTGAAGAGTTACAAGATTTTTATGTTAAATACAAAGCTATTTTGCCGGAATCTATTACTCAATTCGAAAATTTATTTAATATTGGGTTTAGTGAAAAGAATTAATTTTACATTTACATCCCCACTTAATTTTCCTATAATAAAGATATAATAATCGAATTTTTTCGAAAATAGATTTTTATATAGGAGAAATCATATGATTTATAATACAATTCAGTACGTAGTGGACAACGGTATTGGTACGTTGACCTTTAATCGTCCAACCGTAGCCAATGGTTTTAATATTGAGATGTGCAAGGAGATCCTTGAGGTCTTAGATAAGGCTCATAATGATGAAAGCGTTCGTGCGTTGCTCATCAATGCAGAGGGTAAGGTATTCTCTGCGGGTGGCGATTTAACAGAGATGGAGCGCGCTGTAAACGAAGGGGATACTGAGTCTTTATTTGAAATCGTTGAGCTAGTAGCTGAGATTTCTATGGCTATGAAGAAGTTACCAAAACCTGTTATCATGAGCCTTCAAGGGGCTGCGGCAGGTGCTGCCTTCAATATGGCTTTAGCAGCAGATTTTGTCGTGGCGGCTAACAATGTACGTTTTATTCAAGCCTTCGTAAATGTAGGCCTTGCTCCTGATGCGGGCGGTTTATTCTTGTTGACGCGTTCTATTGGTATGAACCGTGCTATGCATATTGTCATGACCGGTGAAGCCGTATCTGCTGAAAAGGGGAAGGAACTGGGCTTTGTGTATAAGGTTTGTGAATTAGAAGATTTAGAGACAGCTACAAGACGTCTTGTTGAAAAATTGGCAAAAGGGCCTGCACAATCTTACCGCGTTATGAAGGAAATGATGTGGAATAGCTTCTTAGTGGGTTGGGAAGAGTACAAGAAGTTTGAAGTAGAAAACCAATGTAAATTAGGTCTTTCAGAGGACTTCAAAGAAGGAGTCCGTGCTTTCACAGAGCGTCGCCGTCCTAAATTTGGTCAACAATAATATTGATTTATGAATATACGGAATGGAATTTCCTGTAATTCATAAGAAAATACAAATATAATTAGAACCGATGTGGCTCCAACTATTGAGTTACATCGGTTTTGCTTTCATTACACAGAAAAAGTGTATATAATAGAACTATTGAAATAGTTTTAGGAGGTCATTATTACATGGCTCAAGATACAATTAAATGTTATGACAGCCCTAGCGATGTAGTTAAAGCATTAGCAGAGGATTTTATTGCTTTCACCAACGAGGAAATCAATCGCACTGAAACGTGTGTTGTTGGTATTACGGGCGGGACTGTTATTAATGGTTTATTAGAATTGCTTAATTCCCCAGAATATATTGAACGCCTCAATTGGGAACGCATATTCTTTGTGTGGACTGATGAGCGATTCTTGCCGCAATCTCATGAGGATAATTACTTCAATCGCGTAAAACCTTACTTGTTGTGTAAGGCGAAAGGGGCGGCTCATTTCTTGCCAATCAATACAGATTCTAAAACTGTAATAGAAGCAGCAGCGGAATACGAGAAAGAGGTTAAGAATGTTCTCAAGGCTTGTAAAAAAAGTGGCCTAGATTTGGCATTGCTCGATCTTGGAGAAGATGGTCATACAGCCGGCCTATTTGCAGGTTCTCATGCATTGCGTGTCACAGATCAAGAGGTGGTAGCCGTTGAGGATGGAAAGGTATGGGAACGTATTTCTATGACCTTTTCGTTCTTAGCAAAATCTGATGCGGTTTGGTTTACCGTAACTGGTGAAAGTAAGCGAACTGCGTTGACAAAGGTATTGTATCAACGCGAAGATTACGAGGATTTGTCTTGGGAAAAACGCATTGGTCGTGTATTGCCTGGTGCGGTACTTTCACAAGAAGCTATGACCTGGTATGTGGACAAGGCAGCCTATGATGATGTACACTAAAGAGTATAAGTAGTAGTAAAAATAAAGGAGATACATATGGGGTCTATAGGAACACCTGAATTAATAGTTATATTAGTGATTGCTCTAGTTATCTTCGGACCTGGTAAATTGCCTGAAGTCGGTAAAGCTATTGGTAAAGGCATCAATGAGTTTAAAGATGCTATTTCGGGGCCTAAAAAGGCTGTTGATGAAACGAAAGAAGCCGTTAAGAAAGCGACTACTATCGATGTGACAGCAGGGGCTAAGAACGACGATAAACATAAAGAAGCTAACGATTAATAGGAGGTAACACTATGTGTAAAGATTGTGGTTGTGGCGAAGATAATGGCGTTGTAACAAAGGTATTTACCGTACCGGGGATGATGTGCAACAACTGTAAAGAAACAGTTGAAGGTGCATCTCTAGGTTTGCCTGGCGTATTAAGTGCAGAAGTAGATTTGCCAGAAAAGACTGCTACTGTTTCTTTTGATCCAACAAAAGCATCTGTAGAAGTTATTACAAAAGCCATTGAACGAACTGGCTTTGAAGTGGCAGGCGTTGCAGACGGTGTACAAAAACATAGTCATGGATTACTAGGCACTTTGAAACGTCTCTTCAAATAATCGAACCGATGGAGCTGTATTGAAACCTTGTTTCGATGCAGCCCTTTTTTGTTTAAAGAGGTAATACGATGATACGTAAGTTTGATGCTAAAAATTTTAAGTGGGATGGTATCGAAACCTTGGTGTATAAACAAGATGGTAGCCCTTTTAAAGATGTAACACGTCAAGTATTATACGATGGGGCTTATGATATTCCGTGTCAATTCCGCTATTTTGAATGTTTGCCAGGAGGGTATTCTACCTTGGAGTATCACGATCATACGCATATGGTTATGATATTCCGCGGTAAGGGGCAGGTCTTATTAGGTGATGAAATCCACGATGTAGAAGCTGGTGACTTTATCGAAATTCCAGGCAAAACAATTCATCAATTCCGTGCTAATAAGGGCGATTATATTGGTTTTCTTTGCTTGGTAAATCAAGATCGGGATAAGGTAAAATTATTATCCCCTGAAGAGATGGAAATGTTACGAGCAAATCCTAAGATCAAAGAATTTTTGGAAAGTTGTTAAGCCTGATGGAGGTTCTATGAATACTTTTACACGAGCGGCCCTTACCGTTTTAGTGGGGCTCGTCATTTGGTTTTTACCTCATACAGAGGCAATCAAGCCGGAAGGTTGGCATTTATTAGCTATCTTTACGGCTACTATTGTGGGCTTTATATTGCGACCTTGGCCAACGGGCATTATGGCGCTTTTTGGTATTGTTGTAGCCGTAGCCACTAACTCCATCACTATGGTACAGGCACTAGGTGGCTATGCAGAAGCGAATGTGTGGCTTATCGTAGCAGCCGTATTCTTTTCTCGCGGTATTATTAATTCTGGCCTTGGCAAGCGCATTGCGTACACCTTGATTCGCTCCTTTGGCACAAGCTCATTAAAGCTTGCCTATGCTTTGGCTTGTACAGATTTGATTATTTCTCCAGCTACACCATCTAATACGGCGCGTGGTGGTGGTATAGTATTCCCCATCGTACAAAATATTTCCTTAGCATTTGACTCTGAACCATATGGTAATACGGCTCGCCGCATTGGGGCGTACTTGATGACGACGGCACATACTATTAACACCATTACAGTAACAATCTTCTTGACTGCATGTAGTGGTAACTTGCTTATTACGTCCTTAGGTGCTAAACTGTTTGGCTATGATATATCTTGGTGGGAATGGTTCCAAGCCGGTGTCATTCCTGGTGTGATTTGTATGATTTTGATGCCTTGGTTTATCTATAAAATCTATCCACCAGAAATCAAGGAAACACCAGAGGCTGCAGCAATGGCTCAAAAAGAACTAGATGCTCTTGGACCTATTACGAAGGCCGAAATTTCTGTTGCCATTATTTTTGTTCTTTGTATCTTACTTTGGGCTACAGCAATTTGGACTAAGCTTCATCCTACAGTAGTAGCGATGATGGGGGTTCTGGCGTGTGTTGTGACTGGCTCTCTTACGTGGGAGGATATTTTGGGTGAACGCACCGGTTGGGATATCCTCATCTGGATGGGTACGCTTGTAGGCATGGCTGGGCTGCTTGGCAAACTCGGTGTAGTAGCTGTCTTTGCAGACTTTGTAAGTCAACATTTAGCTGGCTTTGACTGGTTCTGGGCGTCTTTTATCATTTCCGCTACCTTTGTGTACTCTCAGTATTTCTTTGCCAGTGGCACGGCGCGTATTACGGCTTTGTTCTCCGCCTTTGCAGCCATTTTAGTGGCGATGGGGGCTCCTATTCCGTTTACGATATTGCTCTTTGGTTTGATGAACAGTCCTGGCTGTACATTGACTCATTATAGTTCAGGTGTAACACCAATCTTCTTCGGTGCTGGCTATGTGCCACAAGGTACATGGTGGCGCGTAGGTCTTGCTATCTCTGTGGTGAGCTTCCTCATTCATTTCTGGGGCGGCACCTTTGGCATGTGGCTCTTTGGTATCTTATAATATAATTAATCCCTCACTTCGGTGAGGGATTTTTCTTGTTATACCTATACTTTTTATACCTTACTAGGTTTGCTATAGTTTTTAGGTATGGTGAACTTCATAAAAAAACTATGATGAATCTATAGAATTTATTGTGAATTATCTTGCGCGGGATAATATAACGTGTTATTATTATTCCGTGATTAATATTACAGAATATTTTAGGAGGAAACATGTTAGGTTTAGTCATTAGCTTATTGATTATTGCGCTAGTCGTGATTATTAATGACATTCGAATTATGAACAACAACTTAACACGTTTTTGTCTTAGAAGTTCCGCGAATGGTTTAATATACAATCAATAAGATTTGACTATATGGTTTGTTTCTTATGTGTATATTTTCCAAGGGGTACATAGGATTATTTATGTATATAGGAATTCTGTAAACAAAAGGAATATCATTTGTAAACTTTTAAGACGATTCATTGGAATCGTCTTTTTTTATGCGTCGTGAAAGCTGTCCAAGTGGATGCTTTCAAAAGTGAGGAGATTAACATGAGTTGTAGAAGTGACAATTTGAAAACAGGCGTAGCACGTGCACCACACAGATCTTTACTAAAAGCTCTAGGTTTTGTTGATGAAGAAATGGGTAGACCCGTCATCGGTATTGCCAATTCTTTCAATGAAATCATCCCTGGTCACGTAGGCCTGAAAAATATTGTACAAGCCGTAAAAGACGGTATCCGCAACGCAGGTGGTGTGCCAATCGAGTTCAATACTATCGGTATTTGCGATGGTTTGGCAATGAACCATATCGGCATGAAATACTCCTTAGTTACACGTAATATCATTGCAGATTCCATAGAAGCTACTGCTATGGCTACACCATTCGATGCGATGGTATTCATTCCAAACTGTGATAAGGTAGTGCCAGGCATGTTGATTGCAGCTGCTCGCCTTAATATCCCATCTGTATTCGTATCTGGTGGGGCTATGCTCGCTGGTGTACATAAAGGTAAAAAAATTGGTTTGTCCGATGTATTCGAGGCCGTAGGCAAACATCAAACTGGTGAAATGGATGATGCTGAGCTAGCCGATATCGAAAATACGGCATGTCCTACATGTGGCTCTTGCTCTGGTATGTATACGGCAAATACAATGAACTGTTTAACGGAAGCTCTCGGTATGGGCCTTCCTGGCAATGGCACAATCCCAGCGGTATATTCTGAACGTTTGCGTTTAGCAAAATTAGCGGGTATGCAAGCGGTAGAGGTATTAAAAGCAAACCTTCGCCCTAAAGATATTATGACTCGTGAAGCCTTTGAAAATGCGGTAGCTCTTGATATGGCTTTGGGTGGCTCCTCTAATACGGCGCTTCATTTACCGGCTATTGCTCACGAAGCAGGTGTACCATTATCCTTAGACGATTTCGATCGCATCGCCCAAACTACACCTCAATTATCTAAATTATCTCCATCTGGCATATATTTTATTGAAGACTTGTACGCTGCAGGTGGTGTATCTGCCGTGTTGAAACGTTTAGCAGAAAATGGTCGTCTTCATACAGATTGCAAAACTGTTGCTCTTAAAACACAAGGTGAAATTGCAGCGGCCGCTCATGTTGTGGATGAAGATGTTATCCATCCATGGGATAATCCAGTACATGAAACTGGTGGTATTGCGGTTCTCAAAGGTAACCTTGCTGTAGATGGTTCCGTTGTAAAAGCCGGTGCTGTAGATGCAGATATGCTTGTTCACTCTGGTCCAGCAAAGGTATTCAACAGCGAAGAAGAAGCGGTTGAAGCTATTACGGGCGGTAAAATCGTAAAAGGTGATGTTGTAGTTATCCGCTACGAAGGCCCTAAAGGTGGTCCTGGTATGCGTGAAATGTTGACACCAACATCTATGATTGCTGGTATGGGTCTAGATAAAGATGTAGCTTTGTTGACAGATGGACGCTTCTCTGGTGCGACTCGTGGTGCATCCATAGGACATGTATCTCCAGAAGCAGCTGCAGGCGGTACCATTGCTATCGTTGAAGATGGTGATATTATCAACATCGATATTCCAAACGGTAAATTGGAACTAGCTGTATCTGATGATGAAATCGCTCGTCGTAAAGCTGCATTGAAACCATTCAAATCCAATGTAACTGGATATCTTAAAAAATACGCTCTTCACGTATCCTCTGCTGCACAAGGTGCTATCGAAGTATTTGAAGACTAATACTCGACTTTCATTTAATACTAACTAGAGGAGACCGTGTATATGTATAAGTTATATGATTTTATGGAGGCTCGTGAGCGCTTGAGCACAATCACTGTGAAAACGAAGTTACTTCATAGTGATGTGTTTTCTGACGAGTGTGGCAATGATGTATATATCAAGCCAGAAAACCTGCAAATAACAGGCTCTTTCAAGGTTCGTGGAGCTTATAATAAAATTGCAAAACTAACAGAAGAGGAAAAGGCGCGCGGTGTTATCGCTGCGTCTGCCGGTAATCATGCACAAGGCGTGGCCCTTGCTGCGAAACGTCTTGGCATTAAAGCGACTATTGTCATGCCGAAACATACACCTCTTATTAAGGTGAATGCTACAAAACAATACGGTGCAGATGTTGTACTATTTGGCGAGATTTATGACGAAGCCTATCAAAAGGCGATGGAGTTGCAAAAAGAACACGGTTATGTGTTCGTTCATCCCTTTAATGATGAAGATGTCATCGAAGGGCAAGGTACGATTGCCCTTGAGGTGCTTGATGAATTGCCTGATGCGGATATTTTGCTCGTTCCTGTTGGGGGCGGTGGTATCGTATCTGGTATTGCGGCTGCGGCGAAATTAAAAAATCCGCGCGTTAAGATTATCGGTGTAGAACCAGAAGGTGCAGCGAGTGCCCTAGCTGCCTTAAAGGCTGATCATCCTGTACCTCTCGATGAAGTGGCGACGATTGCAGATGGTACGGCAGTACGCCAAATTGGGGAAACTACATTAGAATATATCAAACAATATGTAGATGAAATTATTACCGTATCTGATTATGAATTGATGGAAGCGTTTTTATTGCTTGTTGAAAAACATAAGTTAGTAGCTGAAAATTCTGGTATTTTACCACTCGCTGGTCTTAAGAAATTAGAGTGCCGCGGTAAAAAGGTGGTAGCTATCGTCAGCGGTGGTAATATCGACGTACTAACTATTTCGTCAATGATTAATAAAGGTCTCGTATTGCGCGGTCGTATCTTTACTTTCTCCGTTAACCTTCCTGATAAACCAGGTCAATTGGTTGCGGTATCTCAAATGCTGGCGGATGCAGATGCAAATGTTATTAAACTCGACCATAATCAGTTCAAAAACCTTGACCGTTTCCATGAAGTGGAATTGCAAGTAACGGTAGAAACAAATGGTGAAGAGCACATCCAACACATTATTGATACTTTCAAACATAATGGCTACATTATTAAACGTTTAAATTCCAGCGAAATATTGTCTGAATAGCTGGGTGAAAGGGTTCTTATGAGCGCAGAAACAATCAATGGGGCACGCATTGTCCTTGAAACATTGCATCGCCTTGGTGTAACCGATATGTTCGGCTATCCAGGTGGCGCAGTAATTCCAATTTATGATGAAATATATAGCTTCCCTGAAATTAAACATTACTTTGTTCGTCATGAACAAGGTGCTGCACATGCGGCAGATGGCTATGCTCGCGTATCTGGTCGCGTAGGTGTATGTCTTGCTACCTCTGGTCCTGGCGCAACGAATCTTGTAACAGGTATTATGACTGCGTACATGGATTCCGTACCTATGGTGGCCATTACTGGTCAGGTTGGTCGGCCCTTTATCGGTAAGGACTCCTTTCAAGAGGCGGATATCCAAGGCATTACGATGCCTATAACTAAGCATAACTATCTTGTTCAAGATATTCATGATTTGCCTCGCATCATTAAAGAGGCGTACTTTATTGCTGGCACAGGTCGTCCAGGCCCTGTACTCATCGATATTCCGAAGGATATTCAAACCGAAAAAATATCCATGGCGGAATACAACAAATTGTACGAAGTACCTATTCATCTTGAAGGCTATGATCCAACCTATAAAGGTCATCAAGGCCAAATCAAAAAAGCAGCTACTCTCATCAAAAATGCAAAGCGACCACTTATCATTGCTGGGGCAGGCGTATTGAAGTCTGGTGCTATGGATGAGCTTAAAGAATTAGCTGAAAAGGCTCAAATCCCAGTGACGAATACATTAGTTGGCCTTGGTGGCTTCCCGGGAGATCACGAATTGGCCCTTGGTATGGTTGGTATGCACGGTTCTGTTGCAGCTAATAATAGTACAGATGAGGCTGATCTTGTGATTGCTGCAGGGATTCGTTTCCATGACCGTATCACAGGCCATCCAGATTTCTTCTGTAAAAAAGCTAAAATCATCCATATCGATATCGACCCAGCTGAAATTGATAAGAATGTTACAATCAACGTGCCTATCGTAGGGGATTTAAAACAGGTATTAACGGAGCTTAATGCTCTTGTAGAACCTACAACGCATGAAGCGTGGCTTGAGCAAATCCGAGAATGGCAAGCGGAATACCCTATGGTGATACCTGAATCGAAAAATGGTGTATTACATGCACAATATGTGTTGTCTGAGCTTAATAAGATTGCCAAGGAAGATGCCATAATCGTAAGTGACGTTGGTCAACATCAAATGTGGGCGGCTCAATTCTTAACTCATAAAAAACCTCATACTATCGTTACCTCTGGCGGTGCGGGTACCATGGGGTATGGCTTACCGGCGGCTATTGGGGCTCAAGTAGGGGCACCTAAGAAGCAAGTTATCCTCGTTGTCGGTGATGGTGGTTTCCAAATGACTTGTGAAGAGCTCATGATGGTACGCCAATATAATTTGCCAATCAAGATTATTATCATTAACAATGGTTATCTTGGTATGGTTCGTCAATGGCAAGAAATCTTCAATGATAGACGCTACTCTTATGTAGATTTAGAAGTGAGTCCGAACTTCGTGAAACTCGCAGATGCATTTGACTTAAAAGCAGCGCGTCTAGATAATGTTGAAACTTTCAACAAAGAATTTAAATCATACATTACATCGGATGAAAGCATTGTCTTGGATTGTCGCGTTGAACGAGAGGATAATGTATTGCCAATGATCCCAGCAGGCGGCACGATAAGCGGTATGATGGGTAAGAAAGGGGTGCTATAATGGCGAAAGAACATCAAGTCTTAATCATTGCAAAAAATGCACCAGGTATTGGTACACGTATCTTGGCACTCTTTAACCGTCGTGGCTTTAATGTTACAAAAATGACATCTGGCATTACAAATCAGCCAGGTTATGCACGTATTACTATTACTGTAGAGGCCGATGACCGAATTCTTGATCAAGTGCAAAAACAAATCTACAAGCTCATCGATGTTGTTAAGGTTAAAGTGTTTGACGATCATGATGTGGTATGCCGTGAGCTAATGCTTATCAAGGTAAAAGCATCTGCTTCCACAAGATCACAAATTGTACAGATTGCCGATGTATATCGTGGTAATGTGTTAGATATTTCTCCTACATCTATGATCATTGAAGTCATTGGTAGTGTAGAAAAATTACGTGGCTTCATTCAAATTATGGAAACCTATGGTATTCTTGAAATTGCTAAAACAGGTATTACCGCTATGAGCCGTGGAGAAAAAATGTAGGAGCTGATAACGTGGGGCGTGAATTACTCCATTATGAAAATGTCTGCTTTCGCCGTGATGGTAGACCTATTTTAGATAATGTAAATTGGCATATAGAGGAAGGTGAACATTGGGCCTTATTAGGTCTCAATGGAGCTGGCAAATCAACGCTACTCAGCATGCTACCGGCTTATCAAATTCCTACAACGGGCACTTTGCGTGTGTTTGGTAAGGAGTTTGGCAAATATGCGTGGCCTAAAATCAAATCTAGACTAGGATTTGTCAGTTCTGCTCTTGGACAATTTCAGTCAACCTTGGATAAACAAGTCGTTGAAGATATTGTTATTTCTGGTGCGTTTAGTAGCATTGGTATATACCAAGAGGTAGCACCTGAGGTCCATCAGCGAGGGATAGAACTACTATCTGAATTTGGACTAGGCTATTTGGAAGGGCATCGTTTTTATACCTTATCTGCTGGTGAGCAGCGTCGTGTATTATTGGCACGGTCCATCATGGCAAATCCAGAATTATTGATTTTGGATGAGCCTTGCTCTGGTTTGGACTTACCAGCGAGGGAGCAGTTTTTACGCACCGTATCCACTTTGGTAGCTGAGCAGCAGACACCGATTATCTATGTGTCACATCAAATTGAAGAGATACTATCGTTTATTACTCATGTAGCTATCTTGCGAGAGGGTAAGATGATTCATGCAGGTCCTAAACACAAGGTACTAACTGATGATATTTTATCTGATATCTTTGGACTTTCCGTACAAGTTGTATGGAAAGATGATCGTCCATGGGTGATGGTTCGGTAGTTATCAAATTTTTTTATCAGAGGCTTAAAACTTGGCTTACTGATAATAAATTAATGTACGCCACATCTTGCAAAAATTTGTTAGATTGTGTACAGTATATATAATCTATATTCTATTGAATATGTTTGGAGGTTGTCTAATATGGCAGGTAAAATTTTAGGTACTACAGTTTATTATGATGCAGATTGTAATTTAAGCAAATTGGAAGGCAAAAAAATTACAGTGTTAGGTTACGGTTCCCAAGGTCATGCTCATGCATTGAACTTGAAAGAAAATGGTATGGACGTAACAATTGGTCTTCGCGGTGGTTCTTCTAGCTGGAAAGCGGCTGAAGAAGCAGGTCTTACAGTGAAAGAAACTGCAGAAGCCGTTAAAGGCGCTGATATCGTTATGGTATTGATTCCAGACGAATTGCAAGCAGACGTATATGCACAAGATATTGCTCCAAACTTGAAACAAGGTGCGTACTTGGCATTTGCTCATGGCTTTAACATTCACTTTGGTAAAATCGTACCTCGTGAAGACATCAATGTATTCATGGTAGCTCCTAAAGGTCCTGGTCATTTAGTTCGTCGTACATACCAAGAAGGTTCTGGCGTTCCTTGCTTGTACGCTGTAGAAAAAGACCCATCTGGCGATACTGAAGAAGTGGCATTAGCATGGGCATCTGGTATCGGTGGTGGCCGTTCTGGTATTTTGGAAACTAACTTCAAATCCGAAACTGAAACTGACCTCTTTGGTGAACAAGCTGTATTGTGTGGTGGTGTTACTGAGTTGATCAAAACTGGCTTTGAAGTATTAACTGAAGCTGGTTATGAACCTGTTAACGCTTACTTCGAATGCTTGCATGAAATGAAATTAATCGTAGATCTTATCTACGAAGGTGGCTTCCAAAAAATGCGCCACTCCATCTCCAACACTGCTGAATACGGCGACTACCATGCAGGTCCTCGCGTAATCACAGCGGATACTAAAAAAGCGATGGAACAAATCTTGGCTGATATTCAATCTGGTAAATTTGCTGATGAATTCTTGGCAGATTCTAAAAATGGTCAAAAATTCCTTAAAGAACACCGTGAAGCCGCTGCTAGCCATCCAATCGAACCAGTTGGTGCAGAACTTCGCAACTTGATGAGCTGGTTAAAATAAGAGCATTACTTAGGTAATCTTTTGTGAGATTATATGCTTATTAAAAGCGACCCCGTAAGGGGTCGCTATTTTTTATCTTTGTACGCCGAATAGGCATGACTAAACCCCCAGTTAAACTGGGGGTCAGTAAAATTTCTTAGAGAAAAGGAAAGAACCTCCTAGTGCTAAAATGGAGTTGGTCTGGCAACCACAACATTTCAACATAGGAGGTTCAATGTCAATGAATGACGTAAAAAGCTTATCACATAGTAAATGGAGATGTAAATATCATATTGTTTTTGCTCCAAAGTATAGAAGGCAAATAATTTATGGTCGGATAAAAGCTGATGTAGGTAAAATTCTAAGAGATTTATGTAAGAGAAAAAATGTAGAAATTATCGAGGCAGAATGCTGTCCGGATCATATACATATGCTAGTAACAATTCCACCACATTTAAGCGTATCAAGTTTTATGGGATATTTAAAAAGCAAAAGTAGCCTCATGATATTCGATAAACACGCAAATTTAAAATATAAGTATGGAAATAGACATTTTTGGTGTAGAGGATATTATGTGGATACGGTGGGAAGATATGAAGGAGCGATAAAAGAGTATATTCGCAATCAGTTACAAGAAGATATAGCACAAGATACATTAAACTTTAAAGAATATACCGACCCGTTTACGGGTGAGCCGGTAAAATAGGCAAAATAAAAGCCCCCGAGTAGGGGGCAGCCAGTGGTAATAGAGTGGTTGTCAGATCATTCAATGCCCTCTTTAGAGGGCCACCACTAGAGAAAGACCCTTATAGGGTCAGGGCAAACCACCCGTTCTACGGGTGGTTATGATTTCTTACATTATTTTGGGCCATCTTGACGATTACATCGAAAATATTGGAATCAAATATGGTATAATAAAAAGTAATATTTGAAAGGAGTGTAGCATGGATTTTTACACATTAGCCTATGTTGAAAGTCAGGCTGTAATAGGTCAAACTTGGGGCTTTATTATAATTGTAGCTGTTCTGTTAGCATTACTCATTTTGGGAGTACAAGTATTGCGAAATGGTTTTACTAGTCGCTATCGTGACCTGATGATTATATTGTCTTTAATCGTAGTGTTCTTCTTAGGGCTTGAATACCAAGAGTATAATCGGATGAAAACCTATTCTGAGGACTCCTCTCGTATGGCTCAATTTTTACATTCTTTTAGTTCAGATCGTTCCGTACCGAGCGACCAATTGGCGGTTAACTCCTTAAAGATTCGTAATGGTATGATTTTAAAAGTAAGTGATGCTTACTATGAGGTTCAATTTAATCCAGAATTTTCAACCTATACTATTACACGTGTTTATAAGGTAAGTCCTATAGATCGAATTCATGATAAAGCGGACACATTACCATAAGGAGGACCACATATGACAGAAGCTATGGCCGTCTATGGGATGGTCTTTGCAAAACTCGCCATCGGTCTCTTGGCGATTATTCTACAAATCAATTTAATGGGTAAGGGCAATTTAGCCCCAACCTCTGCTTTAGACCAATTGCAAAACTACGTACTTGGTGGTATTATCGGTGCCATTATTTACAATGATCAAATTGGCATTTTACAGTTTATGTTAGTTCTTATTTTATGGACTATCCTCGTAATGACTCTTAAGTTTTTAAAAGGGAATCTTCGTATTTTTAAAGCAATTCTTGATGGTCATCCAGTTATAGTAATCGAAAAAGGTCATATTCTAACAGAAGAATGTATGCGTTATGGTATACAAGCGGCTGAACTTAAATTAAAACTTCGTGCTGCCGGTGTTCAATATGTTACGGATGTTAAGCGTGCCGTATTGGAGCAAAACGGTCAGCTCAACGTGGTTCAATTCGGTGAAGATAATATTCGATTTGACCTTATCGATGATGGTCAAATTAATCAGTTTACCCTCGATGTAATTGAAAAAGATAGAGATTGGCTTGAACAAGAAATCCAAGCTCAAGGATACTCTGTTAAGGACATATATATTGCAGAATATAAAGATGAAAAAGTTGTTGTATATCCTTATGAAAGAAAACATCGCCCACAAATTGTAAGCACTCTTAAAAGTAAGACCGCTCATACTAAGGATAAATTGAAATCTAAATTGTAATATCTATTGGTTTTTTATTATAGGCGAAATTAGTATTATGTAATTTTATAGATGTACAAATGATATGTAAAGTGTTATTAAGCCCACTATTCGTAGTGGGCTTATATAGAAAGGAAATTAGTGAATCGTAAAGATTTAATTGATCGATTACAAGAATTATATAAAGATGAAGACAGTCGGGTAACAGTAAATCCTCATGCAGGGCAAAAAGTAGCTATCGTTTATCCGAATACATACTTTGTGGGCATGAGTAATCTTGGACTTCATATCATTTATGAGGAAATCAATTTACGAAATGATAGCGTCTGCGAACGAATCTTCTTGCCTGAGAAAAAGGAATTAGAAGCTTACGATAAGACTAAGACTCCGCTTATGAGCGTTGAAACACAAAGGCCTATGCATCAATTTGATGTAGTTGCTTTTGATGTCACCTTCGAAATGGATTATTTCCATATTCCTTTGATGTTGCGCCATGGCCGTGTACCTATCATGGGAAAAGACCGTACCGAATTTGACCCTATCGTTATTGCAGGGGGCCCTTGTGCGACCTTTAACCCTGAGCCTTTTGCCGACTTTATCGATGCTTTTATCATCGGTGAAGGGGAAGGTATCGTCAGTCGCGTACTAGATATCATTCGAGATGGAAAAATGGAAGGCTTGGATCGTCACGCTATTTTACGTCAATTAGCGGATGTATCGGGTGTTTACGTACCATCCCTGTATGTGCCGATTTACAATGAAGATGGTGAATTTAAAGGCTATGATATTGCTGAGGGCGTGCCTAAAACGATCAAACGTCACTTTGAAATGCTCACTAGCGGTGGTGAAACGGTAGTAGCTACGAACTATACTGAATTTGGTGCTATGTATATCATCGAAGTAGCCCGTGGTTGTGGTCGGCACTGTCGCTTCTGTATGGCTGGATATTGCTTCCGCGTACCGCGTGTACGTCCTTTGGACATTTTGAAAGAAGGCGTAGAGCGCGCAGAAAAGCTAGGTAAAAAGGTAGGCCTCATGGGCGCTGCTATCTCGGATTATCCTGAGGTAGACGAACTCGTTAATTATATTCGCTCTAAAGATATGCGCTACTCTTGTGCATCCTTGCGGGCTGACTCATTAACGCAAGCCGTGGTGGATGGACTGGCGGATAGTGGACAAAAGACGATTACCATTGCCCCAGAAACGGGTAGTGAACGGTTGCGTCGCGTCATTAATAAGGGTATCAGTGAAGAGCATTTACAAAATGCAGCCACCTTATCTGCAAAGTCAGGTATTCAGCATATGCGCTTATATATTATGATTGGGCTGCCAACGGAAACCAATGAAGACATTGAGGCTATTGTAGGTCTTGCGGAGAGAACGCAGGCTCATATGGAAAAAGTAGGCTGTAAAGGTCGTTTAACGCTCAGTATCAATCCCTTTATTCCGAAACCTTTTACACCGTTCCAATGGATGGCCATGGATAACCAAAAAGCAGTGGAGAAAAAGCTGCAATATATAAAGAAAGCATTGCAAAAGAATCGCCGTATTGAGGTTCTCGTAGAGTCGCCTAAAGAGGCGTATATACAAGGGGTTCTCGCTCGTGGGGATCGTCGCTTAGGCGCTGTCATTGCAGCATGTGCAGCCGATCGGGGCAGTAAATCTTTTAAGTCCGAAATGAAGGCTGCTGGCCTGGATATGGATAATATGAATTATCGTGAACGCAGTTTTGATGAATTCTTGCCGTGGAGCCATTTAGATATGGGCATGGACGAGGGTTATCTCGAAATGGAATGGAAACGATCCATCGATGAAGCCTATACACCGCCATGCACACAAGGGTGTAAACGATGCGGTGTTTGTAAATAGGAGGAATTGATGAATCAATCGGTAAAGTGTATAGATGTGAAAGGTCCCCATGGAACGTGGTCTTATGAGACGCCAAGCTGGAGTGAGCGATTTCCTATTGTTATGGGCGATACCTATCGTCATGGTGGCGTATCTAAAGCCCCTTATGAATCATTAAATCTAGCTTTTCATGTAGGCGATGAAGCTCAGAGTGTACGAGAAAATCGAGCTATTATTGCGAAATATTTAGGTGTTGAACCAAACCGTATTTCTTGTGGCAATCAAGTCCATGGTTTAAAGGCTGTAGAAATCACAGAAGACCTTATTGGGGCCGGTGCTTTTGGAGAAGATACGGCTATCGATGATTGTGATGCGGTATTTACAAATCTACCTCATGTGCCATTATTTCTGTTCACTGCAGATTGCGTTGGCGTAGGCATTTACGATGCCAAACATCATGCGATTGCAACGACACATGCAGGTTGGCGTGGTGCCATTGGCCGCTTACCAGTACTTACTATTGAGGCCATGAAAGAGGCTTATGGGACCGAGTTCAAAGATTGCTATATATATCTTGGGCCTAGTATTGGACCAGAGTCCTTTGAAGTAGATATAGAACTAGGTAAACGCTTTGAATTAGCCTGGAGAGATATGACAGACAGAGATTCATCTGATGTTGTCAATTATCCTGGTGATAAATTAGATAAGGCTTATATCAATTTATGGAACTTTATTGGTGAGGATCTCGTTGTAAATGGCGTTCCTCCAGAGCATATCACGATTGGTGGTACCGATAGTGTAACGGAAGTAGACTGTTATTCCTATCGCCGAGAGGCTGGGCAAACAGGTCGTATGGCCTTATTTGCGATGTTACAAGACCGATAAAATTCGACTTTCACAGGAATCATAATAAAGTATGATATTTTATATATATACATGCTTGGATTTGTGGAAGGGATAAGCCTTAAATCATGTACATTTGACCTTAAATACTATATAATAAAATAGTCTATACAAATATATTTGATGATTATGATATATAGATTGAAGGGGGCATTCACGTGATTGAAGAATCCCTACACGCTATACAGCAACGCATGGCCGATGCTATGGCGCGTGTTGGTCGCGTAGATACAGCATTATTAGTGGCGGTTACAAAGAACCACCCTGTGTCGGCTGTGGAAGAGGTCGCACGGCTCGGTGTCACTCATGTAGGAGAAAATCGAGTACAAGAGGCCAAAGAAAAACAGCTAACCTATAAGGGGCCACAATTAACATGGCATTTGATTGGTCATTTACAGGTCAATAAGGTGCGCCAAGCGGTTCCTATGTTTGATTTAATTCATTCTGTGGATAGCCGTAAATTATTAGATGAAATCGAAAAGGTTGCTGCAAAGCACGATAAAATACAAGATGTATTACTGCAAGTCAATGTGGCCCGCGAAGCTTCTAAAACGGGAATGACCGTTGAAGAGTTTCCGGAAATACGAGATTATGCAAAAACATTGCCTCATGTACGCGTGCGGGGCTTGATGTGTATGGCGCCATTTTTCGATGATCCACAGGAAGCTCGTCCAATCTTTCGCGTAGCGAATGCCTTGTTTGAGGATATGAAACGCTACTTTGAAGAAGGGCAGATTCAATATTTATCTATGGGGATGACTCATGACTTTGAGGTCGCTTTGGAAGAAGGGGCTAACATCGTTCGTGTAGGCACAGCAATTTTTGGGGAACGTGTATATTATTAAGGTTCGGGTTACCTGATAATCGGAAGCGTTAATTGTATTAGGAGGAAATCCAAATGGCATTGGGAGATTATTTAGACAAAGCAAAAAACTTATTCTTAGGCAGAACTGATGATGACTATGAATATGATGATTACGAATACGAAGATGAAGAGGAATACGAAGCTGAACCTACCCCAGTAGCAACAGCGGCTCCCGTGTCCGGCGCATCTGAATTTCATCCACGCAAGGTAGGAGGCCAATCTACGATGACACAACGTCCAACAGCTATGAAAGTAGTTGTAATTGAACCAAAAGTATTTGAAGATTCTGAAAATATTACACATCAATTGCGCGACATGCGTCCTGTATTGATTAATTTTGAAAATACAGACCCTCATGAAGCAGCTCGTATTGTAGATTTCGTATCTGGTGCGACCTATGCATTGGATGGCAAATTGGAAAAAGTAGGTAAAGACATTTTCATGTGTGTACCTGTAAATATTTCCATTGATTATAATGACAATGAAAGCAACACAACTGAGCAAAACGAATATTCTTGGGAAAACAAATAATCTCTCTATAAATGGTGGTGATAACTATGTTAGGTAAAACCCTATGTATAGGCGTTGGCTCAATGGGTGGCGCTCTATTGCGCGGTGCATTACAGCATGGTGTGTTGAAAGCCTGTGATACACACATTCTAGTGCGTCGCGAAGAACAATGTAAGGCTCTTACAGAGGAGCTTGGTGTAGTAGGTTTTACTACATTGCCTAATGTAAACGAGTACAACACTATTCTATTGGCTGTAAAACCACAAGTGTTACCATCTGTGTTAGAGACTTTAAAAGAAGTACCGTATGGGACTGTTATGATTTCCGTTGCCGCAGGCGTCACCTTAGATACTCTTGATGCGGCGATTCCACAAGCTAATTGGTTTAGAGCTATGCCAAATACACCGGCTTCTATCGGTGCTGGCATGACGGCACTTGCTGGAGATGATGTGAATACTGACCTAGGTCGTACTGTACAAGCCTTATTTGAGGCTGTAGGTGAGGTAGCAGTGGTGAGCGAAGCCGATTTAGATCGCTTAGGCGCACTATCTGGCGCGGGCCCTGGCTATATGTTCGTTATCCTTGATGCTTTAGCTGATGCGGGCGTTCGTATTGGTTTACCACGTCAGCTAGCCATAAAGGCGGCGGCTCAAACGATGTACGGTGCTGGTAAGATGGCTCTTGAAAGTGGCAATCATCCAGCAGTACTACGAGATCAAGTGACCAGCCCCGGTGGCACCACCATTGCTGGTATTGGTGCCATGGAAAAAGGTGGACTTCGCAGTGCTCTCCAAGATGGCGTAGTAGCATGTCTTGCTCGGTCGAATGAATTGGGGAAATAATTTTGGCAGATACTAGTAAATTAATTCGATATTTTGAAGCCAGTGGCAGCGGTGAGGAAGCTCGTCGCATGCTTGACTTGGCTGAGCAGGTTGTTAAAGGTCGCCCCTATCGCGTGGCGGATTTTACGAGCCCTGCAGGTCTTGTCATTGCAGACGCAATCAAGGCTAACTACCCACAGATTATCGTTAAGACCGATGGTGGCTATGAAGGGGCGGAACGTATCCGTATCGCCTTTGTAGATAGCGACTTTAACGGTACCGTGGACATGGGCATTCGCGCCCTTAAGGTGAATTGGGACCCACGGTTCCGATTGCTTACCCATCGCGATGTGCTGGGCTCCTTGATGGGCCTTGGCATTGATCGCTCCAAATTTGGGGACGTTATCGTCCAGCAAGGGGGCGCTCAGATTATGGTGGATGAAAGCGTGGCTGATTTCGTAATTCAAAACTTTACGAAAATTGCTATGGTTTCTGTATCTGTAGAGGCTATTGAGTTATCAGATATTGCACCAAAAGAAGAAAAAATTAAAGAAGTCCGCACTACAGTCGCTTCCTTGCGCTTAGATGCGGTAGCAAGCTCAGGCTTTAGTGTATCTCGCACTAAATTGGTGAGTGCTATCAATGCGGGCTTATTACAAGTAAACTGGCAACCAGCTAAGGGGGCATCCCAAGAGGTTAAAGAAGGGGATGTCATTTCCATGCGTGGTCGTGGCCGAATGAAGGTAGAAGCTATTACAGGTATCTCTCGTAAAGGGCGTATCGGCGTATATCTGAAACGATTTATGTAGGCAGTTGAAAATCGGCTTGACCATCAAGCCGATTTTTTTGTATATAGTAGGACAGCCATGGTATCCATAACATTTCAACCTACAACTGAAGATAGAATCCTATTCGTAGGCGGCGGAGAAGTAGCGGAACGACGGATGCAGCTTTTTATTGAGGAGCCTTGCCAAATTGTCGTTATCGCTCCTGCTGTAACGGATACGATTAGCCAATGGGCAAAGGAAAATCGCATCACTTGGTGTGATCGGGCTTTCACAATGGACGACGAAGAGCATATTATTTCGAGTAGTTTGCTGTTTATCTGCACAGATAATCATGAACTAAACGATACCTTGTATGAGCTAGGGAAAAAACATCGAGTGTGGACAAACCGTAGTGATGACCCGAGCGCGTGCAGCTTTACTGTGCCATCGTCTCTTGAACTCGGCGATCTTCATATTGCTATTAGTGCTAACAATGTAGGCCCGCGTATCAATCGTCTCGTACGACAAGATATGATGAATCGTTATGGTCAGTTGCAAAAGGCTATGCCTAGACTTAAAATATTTAGAGAAGAAGTAAAGTTACTGCTTCCTACTCCAGAGGCTCGACAGAAATTTTGGCGAGACAATCTGACGGTAGAAACATTTGAAGCCATTCTCAAGGGAGAGTGGATGATTATAGAGGAGAAACTAAACCATGCAATTAGTGGTATTAGGTCTAAATCATAGAAGTGCCGCTGTAGAGGTGCGTGAACGTTTCTCGTTTGATAAAGACGAGGTAGTTTCCGCACTAAACCGCCTCTATGAATTTGACTGTATCTCAGAATGCGTTATATTATCCACCTGTAATAGAACGGAAATTTATGCTGCTTTAGAAGGTGTAGAATTTCCAAAGGATTACATGTTGGCAGTATTAAAAGATTTAAAAGGCGCAGATCATATCGATGCAGATGCGTTCTTCTTCTACGAAGAACGGGACTGTATTGAGCATCTATTCCGTGTGTCTGCTAGCCTTGATTCCCTTGTGTTGGGGGAAGGCCAAATCTTGAGCCAATTAAAAGGGGCTTATATTCAGGCTTATAGCGCAGGCTGTACGGGAACAATTTTTAATATTTTATTCCAACGGGCTATTAGCGTTGGTAAGAAGGTACGTACTAATACGGGCATTGCTAATACGCCTGTATCTATTAGTTACACGGCGGTCAATCTTGCGGAGGACAGTTTAGATAAGCCATTATCCGAGGCTACAGTACTTATTTTGGGTGCTGGTACGATGAGTGAATTGACAGCTACTCATTTACAAGCGAAGGGTGTAAAAACGATTTTCGTATCTAATAGAACCTTTGCTAAGGCTGAAATGTTAGCGGAACGCTTTAATGGTAAAGCTGTTAAGCTCGATAACTTTGTAGAGTATGCTAAAGATGCGGATATTCTTATTACATCTACAGGGGCACCGCATTATATTATTACTGAAAAAGAAGCGAAGAAAATTACGACTCTTCGTAAGGGTGAACCAATCGTTATGATTGATATTGCGGTACCTCGTGATATCGACCCTGCGGTGGCAGATTTGGACGGTATTTATCTATTTAATATTGATTCTCTTGAAAGTGTAGTAGAAGAAAACAAGGCACAACGAGAAGAGGAAGCTCGTCGTGCAGAACCTATTATTCACGATGCTATTGAAGAGTTATTGGATAAATTAAGCTATTTAACAGTGCGTCCGATGATGGCATTGCTTACAGAAAAAGCGGAGCGTATTCGCCGTCGTGAATTACATCGCGCATTAGCTAAATTGCCAGATATTTCCGATAAAGAGCGCCGTGTTATGGACTCGATGAGTCGCATGATCATTCGCAAAATGTTGCGTGAACCGATGATTCACTTCAACGAAATCGCTGGTACAGAGGAAGAGGGCTTGTACTGGGATTTATTCAAAGATATGTTTAATCTTGAGAAAGAAGGCTAATGCCATGAGAGATCATATTCGAATCGGCACGCGAAAAAGTGCCCTTGCCCTGTGGCAGGCTGAACATATTAGTGCAGAATTACAGCGTCTGTACCCAAATATTACGGTAGAGCTAGTTCACTTTAATACAAAAGGTGACCGTATCTTAGAGAAACCACTGGCTCAAGTTGGTGGTAAAGGTTTATTTACTGCTGAATTAGAAGAGGCTATGCATGCAGGCAACATCGACATCGCCGTACATAGCTTAAAGGATATGCCTACAGAGTTGCCAGAAGGCCTTACTCTTGGTGCCATCTCCGCTCGTGAAGTGCCTTATGATGCACTAGTGAGTCCCGTGTATAAAACACTAGACAAATTGCCACAAGGCGCTCGCGTTGGCACTAGTAGTTTACGCCGGCAAGCACAGCTATTACATGTCCGACCTGACCTAAAGGTAGAGGTTATTCGCGGTAATGTGCAGACTCGTTTGAGCAAAATTGAAACGGAAAAGCTAGACGGTGTTATCTTGGCTCAAGCAGGCCTTAAGCGATTGGGGTTAGAAGACCAAATTACACAAGTCTTCAAGGCTGACGAAATGATTCCTGCCGTTGGACAAGGGGCACTCGCTATCGAGTGTCGTGCCGACGATACGGAGATGCTTGACATGTTGGATCCTATCAACGATGAAGCAACGCGTTATGCCGTTGAAGGGGAGCGCAGTTTCTTGCGTCAATTAAATGGTGGTTGTCAAGTGCCAATGGGCGTACATGGCACCATCAATAAAGGTCAATTGACTTTAAAGGCTATGATTGCATCCCTCGATGGAAAAACTGTGTACGAAGGGGAAATTTCTGGTCCTGCTAAAAAGGGCGAGATCCTTGGCAAAAATCTTGCAAAAGCCTTATACGAAGAAGGGGGCAAACATATTGTGGATGCTCTCATAGAGGAAGGAATCATAAAATGACAGGTATGGTATATCTAATCGGTGCAGGCCCTGGCGATGTTAAACTCATCACTGTAAAAGGCCGTGAATGCATCGAAAAAGCAGATGTAATTGTATATGATTATTTAGCGGATGCCCATCTGTTAGAATGGGCACGTCCAGATGCTGAACTGATTTACGCTGGTAAGCAATGTAAAGATCACACAATGCATCAATGGGAAATCAATGAGCTATTAGTCCAAAAAGGTAAAGAAGGTAAAATCGTAGCACGATTAAAAGGCGGTGATCCGCTCGTATTTGGTCGTGGTGGTGAAGAAGCGATGGCTCTTGGCGAAGCCGGTGTGCCATTTGAGTTCGTGCCAGGTGTAACATCGCCTATCGCAGCGCCTGCCTATGCAGGGATTCCTGTAACACAACGCGCTATGGCCACATCCTTTGCGGTGGTAACAGGTCATGAGGATCCTACAAAAGCAGTATCTGGCATCCATTGGGAAGGCCTTGCTACGGCGGTAGATACACTTTGCTTTGTAATGGGTGTTGGTAACTTGCCTGTCATTGCGGAAAAATTGATGGCTCATGGGCGAGCAGCCTCTACACCAGTAGCGCTTGTTCGGTGGGGAACAAAAACAGTACAAGAGGTATTAGTTTCTACCCTTGAACATGTCGTTGAAGATGTAGCAAAGGCTCAATTGAAAGCACCAGCTATCATCGTAGTAGGTGATGTTGTCAACCTTCGTGAAAAATTACAATGGTTCGATAATAAACCTTTATTCGGCAAAACTGTCGTAGTCACACGCGCTCGCTCCCAAGCAAGTGCATTCCGCGAAAAATTAGCGGCTCAAGGTGCTAATGTAGTGGAAGCAGCAGCAATTAAAACATCTCCATTGGAATTGTTTGAGGAAGATAAACGCATCATCAACAATACAAAAGAATACCAATGTATCGTATTCACATCTGGTGAAGGAGTTCGCTACTTCTTTGATGCTCTATATAAAGAAGGCAAAGATACACGTGCTTTAGGTAATTCTAAAGTGGCGGCTATCGGCTGTGCTACGGCTCGTGAACTCCAAAAATATGGCATCGTACCGGATATCATTCCTGTAGACTACAAGGCTGAATCTGCTGTAGAGGCTCTTGAAGAAGAACTCAATGCAGGGGATTCTGTACTGTTGATTCAACCAAAGGTAGCACGCGATGTGATTCCACGTTGCTTGCGTCACCGCGATATGAATGTAGATATCTTGCGTTTATACGAAACTACACAAGATACATCTCAACAAGAAGCATTAGTAACAGCGTTAACAGAAGGCAATGTAGATTATATTACCTTCACAAGCTCTTCTACGGTAACAAATACAATCCAATTATTGGGCGACAATGCACTAGAGCTATTAGGCAAAACTAAAGTGGCTTGCATCGGTCCAATTACGGCTGCTACGGCTATGAGTGCAGGTCTTAAACCGGCTATCATCAGCGATGTATATACAACAGATGGCTTAGTAAACGCTATTGTAAAAGACATTTAGGAGGATTACATGTACGATTTAACATACCGTCCTCGCCGCTTGCGTATCAATCCAGAAATGCGTGATTTGGTACGCGAAACGACACTCGACGTAACTGATTTGATTTATCCATTATTTATCGTGCCTGGTGAAGGTATTAAAAAAGAAATCGACACATTGCCAGGTCAATATCACTTGTCTGTTGACGAGGCTGTGAAAGTAGCTCAAGAGACTTATGATCTTGGTGTGCGTGGTGTAGAAATCTTTGGTATTCCTACATATAAAGATGAGCAAGGTTCCTCTGCTTGGGATATGTCCCAACCAGTACAACAAGCCATCAAAGCCATCCGCGAAGCCGTGCCAAATCTCTTGGTTATTTCTGACGTATGCTTGTGCCAATATACCTCTACCGGTCACTGTGGCATGATCGATGACCATGAAATATTGAACGACGAAACATTACCATTGCTTTGTAAAGTTGCGGTAAGCCAAGCAGAAGCTGGTGCACATATGGTGGCTCCATCCGATATGATGGACGGCCGTGTAGGTGCTATTCGTGAAGCCCTTGATGCGGCAGGCTATACCAATGTATCTATTATGAGCTATGCGGCAAAATACGCATCTGCTTACTATGGTCCGTTCCGCGGTGCTGTTAATTCTGCGCCAAAATTTGGTGACCGTAAATCTTATCAAATGGATCCAGCCAATCGCTTGGAAGCTTTCAGAGAAATTGAACTCGACATCGCTGAAGGTGCGGATATTATCATGATTAAACCGGCATTATCCTATTTGGACATTGTTCGTGAAACACGCGACCGCTATGAATTGCCGGTTGCGGTATACAATGTATCTGGTGAGTATGCGATGGTCAAATCCGCCGCAGCGGCTGGTCTTATCGACGAAGAACGCCTCGTTATGGAAACAATGCTTTCCATGAAGCGTGCTGGTGCTAAAATCATCATTACGTACCATGCCTTAGATATTGCTAAATGGTTACAACAATAAGGAGGAACTATGTTCCAACTCGGTAAATCTGAAAAGGCCTTTAACGAGGCTAAACGTTATATGCCTGGCGGCGTAAATAGTCCTGTTCGTTCCTATCGCAGCGTAGGATCCAACCCTCCGTTTATCAGCAGTGCCAGTGGTAGCCGTATTTATGACATCGATAATAACGAATACATCGACTATGTATTGAGCTGGGGTCCTATGATCTTGGGCCATGCGAACCCAGAGGTTATCGCGAGCCTACAAGAGGCTATTCCTCGCGGTACTAGCTATGGTGCGCCTACATTACTAGAAACAGAATTGGCTAAAAAGATACAAGCCTTCATGCCATCCATGGAGGTTATCCGCCTCGTAAACTCTGGTACAGAGGCTACCATGAGTGCCTTGCGCGTTGCTCGTGGCTATACTGGTCGCGATCGCATCGTGAAATTTGTGGGCTGTTACCATGGTCATAGCGATGCTCTCTTGGTAAAAGCTGGCTCTGGCCTTGCTACCTTTGGCGTGCCGGATAGCCCTGGCGTTCCTCAAGGCGTAGCAGAGAATACCATAACATTGCCGTACAATGATTCTGAAGCGGTTCGTAAATTATTCGACGAGATCGGCGATACTATTGCGGCGATCATAGTTGAACCTGTAGCTGGTAACATGGGCTGCGTACCTCCAGCACCAGGTTTCCTCGAAACCTTGCGCGAAGTGACTAAGGCTCACGGCGCTGTGTTGATCTTTGACGAAGTTATGTGTGGCTTCCGCGCTAGCAGTGGGGGTGCCCAAAAGCGTTACAAGATTAAACCGGACCTTACATGCCTTGGTAAAATCGTTGGCGGTGGCATGCCACTTGCTGTGTTTGGTGGCTCTCGCGAGATTATGAACCAAATTGCTCCAGCTGGTCCTATCTACCAAGCTGGTACATTGAGTGGTAACCCAATTGCCGTTACCTCTGGTTTGGCAACGCTTTCCATTCTGCAACGTGATCCAACGGTATTTAAACAAGTAGAAGATACGACGATTGCCCTTTGCGAAGGCTTTGAAAGATTGGCGGCACAATACAATGTGCCTGTTGTAGTACAGCGTGTAGGCTCTATGTTCACCATCTTCTTCACTGATAAACCAGTTAAGAACTTTGATGATGCAGCAGCTTGCAACGAAGAACAATTCAAAATGTTCTTCCACCATAACTTGAGCCATGGTATTTACTATGCGCCAAGCCCTTATGAAAGTAATTTCGTATCTATCTGTCATAAGAGCAGTGAAGTAGAACGCACATTAGCCGTTGCTGATGAAGCTTTCAAAAAAATCAGTGATACATTATTATAAAAGTATATAGTTTGTAGTTGTTTATGTATCGATACAGGTGATGAACATGCAGTTTTACAAGAACTTAAAGCGTGCTCGCGTGCGCATGGGCAAAAGCCAAATCGAAGTAGCAAAGGCCGTAGGTATCAGTAATGCGGCACTTTCAAATTACGAAACAGGGTATCGCGAACCAGATTTAGATACACTCTGTGCCCTGTCTCGCTATTATGGATTGACCTTGGATGAGCTGTTGGATGTAAATGGAGAACAACACGAGCCTATCTATGATCTCAGTCCTGTACTTAAAAACAAATACATCGCCTATAAAGGGGAAGTATTTGAGTTAAAAGACTCACAAAAACGTGCGCTCTTGCGTGAGCTAGATAATTTATTTACTAAATTTGAGAAATCAAAAGTAGAAGATAAAGGTAGCAAGCCAAAGACGTACAAACATGGGAACCCACATATCAATCGAGCGGGCCTAGCTAGCAGCGCTGGTAGCTTAGCGGCACGACGAAATATAAAGTAGTTTAATATACTAACATTGTAGATTGAGTGAGACATGTTTATTTGAACAATTTAATTAACTTAATTATAAAAAGTACCATCTATTTGGGGAGCTAAACGACACATAAGTCGTCCCTTGATAGATGGTACTTTTTTTGCCGCAACATAACAAAATATTCGTTGGTGGTATACGCTAGTTTAACATATAATTGAATATAGAAGTGGAATAAATATTTACTAGTCTTATAGGAGAAAGTTATGATAGTAGTATTTGCAGGATTTTTAGCATTTTTATTTTGTCTGTATTTCATTAAAAATCCATACTTCACATTACAGCATATTAAAATTAAACGCTCAAAATCTTTGTTAATTACAGAGTTGTTTTTAGGTGTGATAATTTTTTTATATATTATTTTTGCAGGATATTCTAGACTAGTACGGTTTTTAATAGAATTGACATCTGTAATTCTGTTTTTATTAGAAATGTGGTTAAGAGTTCCTGCTATTGAATTGGATTGTAGTTTATCACCTGACGTGAAAGTAATGCTCATTAAAAAAGCTAAAAAAGATTTTTATTCTATATTGCCAATATTTTTTATAGCAACATGTATGTTTGTATTTAATTTCATCAAGATTTAAATAGATTTAATTTAATTGGAAAAGTGAAAATTAATAGGAGTACATATGAATATATACATTAATAAAATAAGAGATATATTAGTTGATTTAATGCCCAAGCATTGGTATAAAATTTATTTGTATTTTGAATGTTCTGAGTTAGGATCAACATCAGGTTGTTATTATATAAAAACGCCAGGTGGATCTATTATTCAATATGGTGAATTTATATATAATTTTTCTGATGAAAATAGCGAACGAATGAAACAGGGGATGTATGATATTTTAACGAATGTTAGATTATTACACGAAGCATCGATTGAGAAGTGGACTTGGGGAACAATGTATATTTCACGCGATGATTATGAGCCCCATTGTGAATTTCATAATGATCCTGTAACTGACGATTGCTGGCTCCAAAATAGATATAAGTGGGTATATAAAAACTTTGGTGTTTTGGAAAATGAAGATGAATTTGATCCGAATGTATATAAAGAAATGCTAAAAGGTCCACGAGGTGTTTTATTATTGGAAGATATGGAGTCTCGTGTATTAGCAAAAAATTATACTGCCATTGATAAGGCGTTTAAGTTAAAGCATAAAAGCTTAGAATCAGAACTTGAAAAACATTATAATAAAGTGGCCAAAAGTATATACAAGTTAACGCCTCTAAATTGGCATCGTGCTAAATTACACTTTGATATGAATGTTAATAATCCCTTTGTAGAGCTTTGGGTTTATAAAACTGAGGATGATTCATATATTACAAAGTATGTAGAAAATAATGATGAAGAGCCGGCTATTATTTCGGAAGTTATGTATGATTTAAAAAATGAAATTTTAGCGATGATTGAGACTTTTAAATTCTATAATCAAAACCCATTCTCTGGTTTAGTATATACATTAACCTTTAATGGTGAGGTATCTTTAGAACTAACTTATGGGGATAAATGATTTTAAGTTTGTTGATGAAATTGATTGGATGAGCTTCCATGCGGATAGGAAAAAACTCAAAAAAATGGCTTGAGAGAATACTTCTTTCTTGTTTAATAGTAGTAGGTATTATTTTTGGCGGTTGGCTTTTCTTTGCTACAAACTTTATGCACCCATTTATCCACTATTTGGATCTGAGGGGAGGTATAATATATTACAAAGAGCCAACTAATATAATTGTTTCTAATGTTCTTGGTTTTGATGAAGTACGAGGGAAAATATATTATATAACTACAAATGGTATTGGTGTATATAATGAATTAAATAACGAACATGTATTTATATTACATAAAGAGCCATCTAATGAAATCAGAATAAATGACATTACTAATGTATATCCAGAATTTAGTCGTTTTTCTGATTCGGAACAGGAAGTTTGGAAAAGCAAATTTTATGCTGATTTTAGGCAAAGAATTCCTATAGAGGAGGGAAGTATCATTAGATTTCCATTCTTTTTTTCTTACGAAACCCGTGGAATTTATAATTTAGCTACAGGATCTAAATTATCGAAAATTGATACGTATAAAATTTCTAATAATATATTCTATAATGTTGATTTTGGAAGCATTACTAAGATAGATTTAGAAACTGGTATAGTATGGAAGTACTATTCTAATAACTTATTAAATTATAATTTTATTAATGAAATGGTTTCTAGTAAATCAAAAGAGTTTAGTATTAATGAATTAATCAAAGAACGAAATCATGATAAACAATTGAAAGATAAAATTATAGCTATAGATCATTATAGTCAATTTAGTAAAGAGGATAAGGAGGTTATAGAAGAATTATTTGTTAAGTTAGTCACTGCACGAGATAATATGAGCTTAAAACCAGAACATAAAATGAGGTTAGAAAACTATTTAGAGTGATTAACTTTTCAATGTATTCATACTTAGTTGGGGAGGCTGGCTAAAGAATATATATTATTTATTACTATAAATAAAAAGGGTTAATGATAAACCAGTAAATCAAAAGCTAAAATAATATAGTGGGTAGAGGTATAAATATGATCTATTTTAAAAATAAAAAAAGTTTAGATACATTTTTAATGGTCTTTATATTGGGCGCTGTTAAGGCATATAGACGAAATTATATTGATTTGACCATTCTAGAATATTACATATTTAGTATGTTAATTCGATTAATGTGTAGAAAAGCACATCTGTCCGATAAATTGTTAAATATTATTGGAGATGGGATGAGTTTAGAGGATGTTGATGAGTGGATGGCTCGTAGGATTCCTATACCACCATTAAATGATATGTTAGATGATATTGAATGCAGTAGTTGGATTGCTTTAATAGAACGGGAGTTAGAGGGTAATACTTTATCTGAAGCGTTAAAGATTTCTACACATGATGAAAAGAAGTTCGGTATCTATTTCTTTACCGATTATGTAGAGGAGATATTTTGGGCGTTGTTTTTGTTAGGATTGTATGAAGTCTTACAAAAACCTGAATTCATTTCTGAATCAATCTTAAGTTGTATTAAACAGACCTATTTGTCTGAAATATATACGTGTGAACGTATTCAGAATGAAGATTTTCAAGCATGTATTTCCAATTTACAGGAGATAGTTGATACTAATATATCCGGGCAATTAAGTAAAGAATTAATTACTATGAAAGCAAAATTAGCATCATTACAGGTATTATTACCATTTTATGATGTGAGTTTTGATAAGTTAAAAACAGACATTGATTTAAAAGCTACTAGAGGGATGTTCTGGCAAATTAAAGTTTTAGGGAAGTTTATAGACTTGGGATTATAGATTCTAAAAGATTATTAAGTTGGTTCTATACTTATGATTACTTTTAATTTTGGGATTAACCTTTATTAACTTCTATCCTTAAATAATATTTAGTGTTAAATGTTATAAGCTTATTTTAATGACATCTATACCTTTCATAAGGGACTGGTATAGGTGTCATTTTTATATTGAAAACTAATAAAAATCAGTATTGATTAAAATCTAAGTAGTTCTATTAAAATTACCAGAATTCTACGTTTTCATGAGTGTTTTATGATAAAATAAAAGGTATGAATACTTCAACAACTAGGTCTATTACCTATAATGGCGACAGAATTGAATATGAGTTAACCATCAAGCGTGTGAAGAACATGAACATGCGCATTACAAAGGATGGTGTGATCCATGTGTCGGCGAATGGGTATGTGCCGGATTATAGGGTGGACAAGTTTGTCATCGAGAATATGTCCTTCATTGAGCGGGCTCGTTACAAGATTGATGCATTGAATGCCAAGCGCGTCGATGCGTTGCAGTATGTGAATGGTGAAAGTTTATCCATCCTCGGCATTCCAGTTACGTTGCGCTTAGTTGAGCAGGATGGAAAGCCTCACATAGGCTTTGACGGGAAAGCCATTCTTACCATGGTTGTACCTCAGGGTACGACCTTTGAAGCAAAGCATAAATTAATGCAGAGTTACTGGCGTAATTTAGGGGAGAAGGTCTTTGTCCACTGGGCAAAGGTCGTGTATCAGCGCTTTCACAAGCAAGGTATTGATGTGCCTATGCCAATCATAAAACAGCAGCGAATGAAGAGTCGTTGGGGTTCTTGTACGCCTGCAAAGCAGCTCGTCAAGATGAACACCCGTTTGTTAGAGGGACCACAGGCGTATATTGAGTACGTTATGGTTCATGAGTTTGCTCATTTTAAATATTTAGACCATTCCAAGAACTTTCACAATCTCGTGGCACAGTTTTTGCCAGATTGGAAGGCTCGTAAGAAGTCATTGAACGTGTATTTTGCTCATCGCCCTTAAAGGAGGTGTACCATGCAGCCATTTGTACATTTACATAGTCATACAGAGTTTAGTTTGCTAGACGGCATAAGTCGTTTGCCTGACATGGTACGTCGTGCGAAGGAGTTAAATCAGCCCGCCCTTGCCATCACGGACCATGGCAATATGTACGCAGCCATTTATTTCTATAAAGAGTGTATAGCCCAAGGCGTTAAGCCTATCATCGGTTGTGAAGTATATGTAACGGAAAACAACCGATTTGATCGTCCCGAAGGTCGCAGCCGTGAAAGATTAAAACATCTCATCCTATTGGCGGAGACTATGGAAGGGTATCGTAATCTTGTTAAAATCGTGTCTAAAGCATCTACGGAAGGTATGTTATATCGTCCTCGTGCAGACCGAGATTTATTGCGCCAATACAGCAAAGGGATTATTGCCCTTAGTGCGTGTATTCAAGGAGAAATTCCTCAGTATATTTTGCAAGACAATATGGAAGGCGCCAAGCGTTCCATCGAATGGCATATCGAGACGTACGGCAAGGATAATTTTTTCTTAGAAATTCAAAATCATGGTTTGCCAGAGGAGGCAAAGGCTCAAGAGGAACTCATTAAGCTCAGCAAGGAATATGGTCTTGGCATTGTAGCGTCTAATGACTTCCACTATGTCTTAAAAGAGGATGCAGACGCTCAGGATATTAAGGTTTGTATTTCTACAGGCCGCCGCCGTGCCGAAGTGGACCGCTTAAAGTTCCCTAATGATGAGTTCTATTTGAAATCCGGGGATGAGATGGCGCAGTTGTTCTCTCATATTCCTGGGGCCATTGAAAACACATTAAAAATTGCAGAGCGCTGTAACGTAGAATTCAACTTCGACGAACATCACTTGCCTCACTTTGATGTGCCCGAAGGGGAAACGTCTAAAACGTATTTACGTAAGGTTTGTGAACGAGAAATTCCACGCCTTTATGGTGAAACGTCTGAAGAGTTACAAAAGCGTCTCGACTACGAGTTAGATGTTATCGGTACGATGGGGTTTGAGGATTACTTCCTCATCGTGTGGGATTATGTGCGGTATGCCCGTGAGCACGATATCTTAGTAGGACCAGGCCGTGGTTCTGCGGCAGGTTCTGTAGTAGCGTACCTTTTAGGTATTACAGGTCTTGATCCATTAAAATACGATTTGCTTTTTGAACGGTTCTTAAATCCAGAGCGGGTAAGCATGCCTGATATCGATATTGACTTCTGCTATGAAAAACGTGGTCAAGCCATTGAATATGTGACGAGAAAATACGGTCAAGCTCGCGTATCTCAGATTATTACCTTTGGTACAGAGGCAGCTCGTGCCGTTATTCGTGACGTAGGTCGCGTGCTCGACTTACCTCTGGCTGAAGTGAACCGCATCGCTAAGATGATTCCCAACGAACTGGGGATTACCTTAGATAAGGCTCTACAAGGAAAAGAGTTAAAAGCTTTATACGAAACCGATCCAAATGTAAAAGAGTTATTCGACTTTGGTAAAAAGCTAGAAGGGATAGCGCGAAATTCGTCCACGCACGCGGCGGGCGTCGTAATTTCTGCAGATCCTCTCGATGACCATGTACCTGTACAAAATGCCAACGATGAAGGCTTTGTAACGCAGTATGATAAGGATAATATCGAGGAATTGGGCCTCCTAAAAATGGACTTCTTGGGCCTCCGTACTTTGACGGTTATGGGGGATGCTTTAAAACTCATCAAGGCGAACCGTGGTATTGACCTAGACTTAGACGCCATTCCGCTCGATGATGCGGCGGCTTGTGAGCTTCTCACCAAGGGTGACACATCTGGTGTATTCCAACTTGAGTCGGAAGGTATCACTAAGCTCGTTATGGACCTTAAGCCTGAGCATTTTGAAGACTTAATTCCATTGGTAGCCTTGTATCGTCCAGGCCCATTAGGCTCTGGGATGGTGGCGGACTTTATCGACCGCCGTCATGATAAAAAAGAGGTTACTTATTTACATCCTATTTTGGAACCTATCTTGAAAGATACCTTTGGTGTAATCTTATACCAAGAACAGGTTATGCAGATTGCGTCCGCCATGGGGGGCTTCTCCCTTGGTCAAGCGGATTTGATGCGCCGTGCCATGGGTAAGAAAAAGGAATCTGTTCTAAAGGCGCAACGGGAGTCCTTTATTCAAGGCTCCGTAGCAAACGGTATTACTGAATCCGTTGCGAATGAAGTATTCGACTTGCTCGTATACTTCGCTGGCTACGGCTTTAATAAATCACATAGTGCGGCTTATGCGTATATCGCGTACCAGACAGCGTACTTGAAAGCGCACTATTTCCCGGAATTTATGGCGGCTACCATGACGAGCTTCATGCAGAATATGCAAAAGTTAACGTATTACATTAACTCTTGCAAGAAGCATAACGTTAAGGTTCTAGGTCCAGATATTAACTATTCTGAACGCAGTTTTGCCGTACAAGACGACGCCATTCGCTTTGGCCTTGGCGGTATTAAGAACGTAGGGGACAATGCTATTGATCGCTTGATTCGCGAGCGCAATGAGCATGGTCTGTATACGGATATCGTGGACTTCTGCAAACGGGTGGATAATAGGGTTGTTAATAAACGACTTCTTGAAAGTCTCATTCGCTGCGGCGCCATGGATGGCTTCAAGGAAAATCGTAACCAATTGTTGCACATGTATGAAAGCGCACAAGCCGTTGGTGCTAAAGAGCAAAAAGATGCTGCTATGGGTACCATGAACCTCTTTGGCGATATGGAAGAATCTGTCGATTTCATCCCTGTTCCCAATGTGGAGGATTTATCGGAAGACGATAAGTTAAAGGATGAAAAAGAATATACCGGCTTTTACATTACGGGGCATCCATTGCAAGGATATGCGAAAGAATTGGAAGGTCTCTTTGAACTGGGTGCTCTCGTAGAAAATCCAGAGCAATACGATGGCCAAACCATTACCTTTGGTGGCCTCATCGAAAATAAATCGGATCGCATGACAAAGCGCAATGAGGTTATGTCCATTCTTCGCATCGAAGATTATTCTGGTGCGGCTAATGTAGTGGCATTCCCTAAGGTCTTTAGTCAAAGTCAGCAATTCCTTGCGGTCGATATGATTGTTAAGGTAAAAGGCCGGGTTGATGCGGATGAAAAGGGTGTGCAAATCATTGCAGACCGTATTACGCCATTAAAGGTAAACTATGGGCAGGCAAAACAGGTGGCAATCCACATTTATAGCCAATATGATACACCAGAAAATAGCGAAGCCTTAAAACGCGTATTGACTAGCACCGCTGGCTCTGTGCCAACGTCGTTATATTTACACCGTCAACGAAAACGCATTAATTTACCACCAAATATGTGCTTTGACCCTAGTGATGAATCTATCAGGGCTATTGAATCTATTCTAGGCGAGGGCTCCGTAGAGGTACAGTAAACATATAATGTTAACACAAGTATGTGCGACATATAATGAGCATATATAGGTGTAACATGTAATAAGCATATACTTGATACATAAGTATATAAATGGTGTAGAGAAACATATGTTGCGTGAGGTATAGATAGCTTTCACCAACATTGATATAATAAGAAATGAAAGATCCAATCTTGGAGGTGCTTTCATAGGAGGAAAGATGAAACGTACAAAGATCGTATGTACTGTAGGTCCGGGAACGGATAAATTTGGTATCTTAGAAGATATGATGCGGGCGGGCATGAACGTAGCTCGTTTTAACTTCTCCCACGGATCCCATGAAGAGCAAGCAGAACGCATGCAAATGGTGCGCGATGCGGCGATGATTGTGAATAAACCAATCGCATTAATGCTCGATACAAAAGGTCCAGAGGTACGTCTTGGTCTATTTAAAGAGGGCAAGGTATTTCTCGAAGCCGGTCAACAATTTACGTTGACTACAGATGATGTGGAAGGTACAAAAGAGCTTAGCTCCGTGAACTACAAAGGTCTTACAGGCGATGTGTCCGTAGGGGATAAAGTCCTCTTGGCTGATGGGCTTGTAACACTTGTTATCGATGCTATCGAAGGTAATAATATCGTTACAACTGTTCAAAACAGCGGGGAAATCGGTAACCGCAAGCGTGTAGCCGTACCAGGTATAGCACTAAGCTTGCCACCCGTATCTGAACAGGATGAAGCAGACTTGCGCTTTGGTTGTCAACAAGGGGTAGACTTTGTGGCCGCATCCTTCATGCAACGCGGCAAAGACATTGTGGCTATTCGTCGCATTCTTGAGTCTGAGAAAAAAGACATAAAGATTATCGCGAAAATTGAAAATGCAGAAGGCGTTAAAAATATCGATGAAATCTTGGAAGTTGCGGATGGACTCATGGTTGCTCGTGGCGATCTCGGTGTAGAAATTCCTGCAGAAGAGGTGCCAGTACTTCAAAAGATGATGATTGAAAAATGTAATGACTTGGGGAAACCCGTTATTACGGCGACACAAATGCTCGAGTCTATGATTCAAAACCCACGTCCTACACGTGCGGAAGCAAGTGACGTAGCCAACGCCATTTTGGATGGTACTGATGCGATTATGTTGTCTGGCGAAACAGCCAATGGTTCCTATCCTGTAGAAGCTGTTGCAACCATGACTCGCATTGCAGAGGTAACGGAGAAGGCTGCAATTTATGATAGCTATAGCCGCGCTCGTGAGGATGAAGAAATGACTACCACAAGCGCCGTATGTTTGGCTAGCGTGCGCGTAGCTCAAAACCTCGGGGCCACAGCTATTTTGACATGTACTGAATCTGGTCACACCGCACTTAGTGTGGCTCGTCATCGTCCAGATTGTAAAATTATCGCTGTTACACCTCATGAGGAAACTATCCGTCGCATGCAATTATGCTGGGGTGTAGAGGCTATCAAGGGACATGAAATCATCAACTCCGATGAAATGGTTAAACAAGCTATTACCGGTGCTCTTGGCACTGGCGCCATCGAGTCTGGTGACCTCGTAGTTGTTACCGCTGGGGTACCATCTGGTGCAACAGGTACGACCAATATGATTCGCGTTCATATTGCAGGTCGAGTGCTCCTGTCTGGTAATGGTATTTTACGCAAATCCGTTACAGGTAATGTGTACATTGCGGCTAATCATAAGGGCAATTATGAAAGCTTCAAAGATGGCGATATCCTAGTGGTAGGTACAATGGAGCCTGAATTGATGGCCATTGCTAAACGTGCTGGCGGTATCATCGCAGTGGAAGATGGTTATACATCGGACAGTGCTATCGCGGGCATTACGTATGGTATTCCTGTTATCTTAGGCGCTAAAAATGCCCACGAAGTGCTCCTCGAAGGTCAAGAAGTGACTATCGATGGCGAACGTGGTAAGGTGTTTGCGGGCATTGCAAATGCTCGATAATCTCTATGAGTGATAATTAAATAAGGAGGGATAGTATGAATCCATATAATGTAACAGGACCTACTGCAGCTGAGGTTGCACAGGTTGAAAGTATCGTATCCCAACGATTAAAAGGCTCTTTCTTGTGGATGGTTGTAGGCTTACTTACAACTATTGGTGTTGGCTTTGCTGCATTAGTGAATCCAAATTGGTTACGCTTTGCGTACCAAAATTTTAATATTATCTTATTAGTAGAGCTAGGTGTGGTATTCCTTTTTAGTGCTCGTGCATATTCTGCTAATGTAATGACGTTACGAGGTATGTTCTTCCTCTATAGTGCTTTGAATGGTCTCACATTGACTTTGGTATCGTTGCGATACAATGTGTTTGATGTTGTTATTCCGGCGTTAATAGGTACGCTTGCTTTCTTCGTTGGCTTTGCCGTGGTAGGGGCTATAACTAAACGTAATTTATCATCCCTTACACCATATGTGATGGCGGCATTGTTCGGCATGATCATCGTATCCTTGGTGATGATGGGGGCCCGCTTCTTTAACTGGACTGTACTCAGTGGCTTTAGTGATACTGTTAGTTTAGTTCTAGGTTATGTAGGTGTTGTAGTATTCTCTATCTTTACAGCTATCGATGTGAACCGCATTAAAAATAATGTGACACAAGTGGCGCTCATGGAGGATGAAACAATTTTAGACCGCATTGAAATCACTGGTGCTTTGAGCCTTTATTTAGATTTCATTAACTTATTCTTATCCTTATTACGCATCTTTGGTAATAAGCGATAACAAAGGAGTTTATATGGACGATAGAGAATGGCAAACCTTTGTTACTGTTGTGGATGAAGGCAATATTACAAGGGCTGCTGAAAAATTATTTTTATCGCAACCAGCGTTGAGCTATCGGTTGCGCCATATGGAAAAAGCCTTGAGCCATTCTCTGTTGTTGCGGACTGCTGAAGGGATTGCCCTCACGGCACAAGGCGAAATTTTCTATGATTACTGCAAGCGAATGATGCAAGAACAAGAGGCCTTGGAGAATGCTATGAATTCCGCTTCTGGCAAGATTCAAGGGACATTGAAAATCGCGTCATCTATTAACTTTGCAGACTATGAATTACCAGCCTTATTGAGATCTTTCCGAGAACAATATCCAGATGTTCACATTCAAGTGAAGACTGCTTTCAGCCATCAAGTGGTAAAGATGTTTAATACGGGTGACTGTATGGTTGCCTTTGCTCGTGGTGGTTATGATGTGTCTGGCAAGTCTGAATTGTTACTAGCAGAACCATATTGTTTAGTATATAAAGAATTAGTGCCACCTGAATCCTTGGTAAAAGTACCATTCATTAAATATCAAACAGATGCATCGGTGGCAAATATTATCGAAACTTGGTGTGCAGAACATTTTGATGAGCCTCCAAGTGTGGCGATGGATGTAAACTCTATGAGTACTTGTCGCCATTTTGTTCGTGCTGGCCTTGGTTGGTCTATCTTGACCTATATGGGACTTGGATCCTGTAAGGATAAAGATATCTATGTGAGTCCATTGCGTAGCAAAGATGGTGAATACATCACCCGTGATACGAATATGGTGTACACAAAAGATGCGGAAAATCTGGTTGTAGTAAAAACATTTATCGAATATGTTCGTAATTACTACAAAGAACATACCGTAGTGGATGACAGTATATTTAGAGAATATAAAGCATAGGATGCATTATAATAGAGTATATCTATGAGATTTTCTAACTGTTCATCCATGCTGTTTTAGTATTGGACTTTTTCGATATAATAACTCATAATATAGATTAAGATTAATATAGTACCATGTAAGTGCATGTATATCCTTTTGAGGAGGTATACATGCATTTTTTTCATTTGGGACTATAATTCTATGCTTAAAATGCATAAAAAGTATGATTAGTAGATATAAAAGTTTTTATAACCCCTATAAAGGTAATCTATTTTTCATATTACTTTTAAACATTTATAATGAGGGTAGACTTAATCAATGTAATCGACGTCGCGAGCGGTTATGTTGTTAAAGACTAGATGATTTTATGTATGCCTAAGTTAGTTAAGAAAGGGAAAGACACACATGAAAGACAAATTATGGCGCATTGGCCTTATGGTTGCCATCGTCGCATTTATGTGGTTCGGTGGCACACCTGAAGGCCTCAAACCAGAAGTATGGAAATTATTTGGTATTTATTTAGCTACTATCGTGGGCTTGGTATTAAAACCATTCCCAGTTCCTATTACAGTATTATTAGGTGTTGCTACATCTTCTGTTTTATTGAACAATACAAAAGACGTATTGGTTGGTTACAGTAATACAGCATTGTGGTTGATCTTCGCAGCCTTCGCTTTATCCGTTGCATTCGGTAAAACTGGCCTTGGTCACCGCATTGCGTACTACTTGGTTCGCGCTTTTGGTAGTACAACACTTCGTCTTGGTTATGTAACTGCATTCCTTGATATGATCTTATCTCCTGCAACACCATCCAACACAGCTCGTGCGGCAGGTATCGTATATCCAATCAACTTGTCCATCGCTGAAGCAGTTGGTTCTTACCCAGGTGAGACTGCTAAAAAAGCAGGTGCTTACCTCTTACAGAATGGTTACTTTGCAACTAAAGTAACATCCTTCTTCTTTGCGACAGCAATGGCGCCAAACTTATTGGCTTTAGACTTCATTACTAAATTGACTGGTGTAACTTTAAACTGGGCTCAATGGGCATTAGCTATGTTCGTACCTGGTTTCATCATGTTAATGCTTATCCCACTTATTGGCTACATGTATGAACGTCCAAGTGTAAAAGACATCGACAACAAGAAAATTGCTGCTGACGGTTTGGCGGAATTAGGACCTATGAAAGCGTCCGAAAAAGGTCTTATCGCTATCGCACTTCTTGCAATCGTAGGCTGGATTCTTCCTACTTTTGATGTTACTCTTAATGCAACAGCAGTTGCTATCGTAGCAATGCTTGCTACATTCGTATTTGGTATTATTACTTGGGATGATTTGCTCAAAACTAAAGCTGCTTGGAACACATTGATTTGGTTTGGTGGTATCTTGGGCTTATCCTCTGCATTGACTAAAGGTAAATTCTTCGAATGGTTGGCTAAATACTTAGAAACTCACATGAACTTCGGTTTAGATCCATTCATGATGCTTATCCTTATCTCCATTGTTTCCGTTGCAGTTCGTTACTTCTTCGCATCTGGTACTGCATACATCTCCGCGATGCTTCCAGTATTCTTGATTTTAGGTGTTAACGCAGGCGTGGATCCTACATTACTTGCTTTCATCTTGATCGGCACAAACTCCTATGGTGGTTCCGTAACTCACTACGGTGCTGCTCCTGGTCCAATCATCTTCTCCGCTGGTTACAACAACGTAAAAGATTGGTGGACAGTTGGTTTGATTTCCGCTTTAGTATGTTTAGTATTGAACTACGTAATCGGTATCCCTTGGTGGAAAATCACTGGTTTCATGTAATATGAAGCTTTCACTATGGAGTGTTAGAATTTAATTGTTAGTATTCAATGTCTGTACTGGGCTCTCGCGACGAGCCTGTACAGACTTGAACTTTATATATGTTTCACAACGAAAGGATGCAACATGGCACAATTAGTAAAAGCTGCGCAAGCTGGCTTCGACGAAAAAAATGATGCATTAGTAACGGTTGAACCGATTGCTAGCGGTATCGAAATTGAATTAACATCCAAAGTTATCCGCCAATACGGCGACCAAATTAAATCCGTTATCTTGAACACAGTGAAAGAAGCTGGTTATGATGGCGTAAAAGTAATCGTACAAGATAAAAATGCTTGGGATTACACAATTAAAGCTCGCGTATTAGGTGCATTGGAAAGGGGGAGCAAAGCATAATGGCTAACGATAAAACATTCCCAGAAGTTAAAACTAACCCATTAACAGAGGCTGCTAAAAAACGCTTGTCTCGTTCCATGATGTTCGTACCGGGTAATACACCTAAAATGATTAACAGTGCAGATATTCACGGTGCTGACTCCATCATGATCGATATCGAAGATTCCGTGCCAATTACAGAAAAAGACACAGCTCGTCTTTTAACTGCAGAAGCATTGAAATCCCGTAAATTCCGTGCAGAAACAGTTGTTCGTATCAACCATCCTACACAAACTCCTTATGGCTATGACGATCTTGATGTTATCGTTCCAGCTAAACCTGATATGATTCGTTTACCTAAAACTGAAGATGTTTCTGAAGTTGAAATCGTAGCGAAGAAGATTGAAGAAGTGGAAAAAGCTAACGGTTGGCCGGAAGGTACAATCAACATTATCGTGGCTATTGAATCCGTCCGCGGCTTATATAATGTTCGTGAAATCTGCCATGGTCCTCGCGTAGTTGCTATCGCTCTTGGCGCTGAAGACTATCGTGCAGACCTTCGCACAGGTAAACATAAACCAGCTGTTGAATTGTTGTTCGCTCGTCAAACAATCCTTCATGCGGCGCGTGAAGCAGGTATCCGCGTAATCGATACTGTATTCTCCGACGTGAAAGACCCACAAGGCTTCCGCGAAGAAGTTGAATTCATTAAAGCTTTGGGCTATGATGGCAAATCTTGTATCCACCCAAGCCAAATCAAAATTATCCACGAAGTATTCACTCCTGACGAAAAAGAAATCGCTCATTCCGTTAAGGTATTGAACAGTTATGCAGATGCATTGCGCAACAATAAAGGCGTAATCTCCGTAGATGGTAAAATGATCGATGGTCCTATCGTAGTTCGTGCACAACGCGTAGTTGATAAAGCACGTGCAGCAGGCATTAAAGTTGAATTAGAGGAAGGAGCAGAATACGATGTTAAATAAAGTAGGTCGCGATATCCCAACAAATATCCCAGCACTAGAAGGTCGCGAAGTATATCAAGGTGAATTCGCCATTGAACCTAAAGTTCATCGTGCAGGTAAACCTGTACACATGAGCCATGTTGGCACTAATAAAGTACTTGCTTCCATCGATGAAGCAATCGAAAAAGCTGGCGTAAAAGATGGCATGACTTTGTCCTTCCATCATCACTTGCGCAATGGCGACTATGTAATGAAAATGGTTATGGAACGCGTACAAGCAAAAGGTATCAAAGATATTACTATCGCGTCTTCCTCCTTGTCCCCATGCCATGAATTCTTGGTAGAAATGATTCAAGACGGCACTGTAACAGCTATTGAAACATCTGGCTTGCGCGATCGTCTTGGTAAATTCTTGACACAAAACCCAGGCGTATTGAAACGCCCTGTAGTGATTCGTTCTCATGGTGGTCGTGCTCGTGCTATCGAATCTGGCGAAGTTCATATCGACGTAGCTTTTATGGGTGCTCCTACAGCTGATCCACGCGGTAATGCTACTGGTCGTATGGGTAAATCCGCATGTGGTGCACTTGGCTATGCTAAAGTTGACTCCCACTATGCAGACACAACTGTTATCATCACTGATAACTTGGTTGATTATGTACACAACTATGCAATTCCTCAAACTGATGTAGATTATGTTGTTGAGGTTGAAAGCATTGGTGATCCAGAAGGTATCGCTTCTGGTGCGGTAGGTTTCACTAAAAACCCTATCCAAATTAAAATTGCTGAACTAGCTGGTGAATTCCTTGACCAAGCTGGCATTATCAAAGACGGTTTCGTATTCCAATTGGGCGCTGGTGGTGCTCCATTGACTGTAGCGAAATTCATCGCTGAAAAACTTCGTAAACGCGGTGAAGTAGGTGGTTTCGCTATTGGTGGCGCTACTGGTATCTTGACTGGTATGCTTGAAGAAGGCTTGATTCGTGCTATTTACGATACTCAAACATTCGATACTACTGCAGCTGCATCTTTGGATAAAAACCCTGCACACATCGAGATGTCCGCTTCCATGTACGCTAACCCATGGACTGACTGCACTACAAACTACCTAGACGTAGTATTCCTTGGTGCTACTGAAATCGACCTTGATTTCAACGTAAACGTAATGACTGACTCTAACGGTGTATTGATGGGCGCTTCTGGCGGTCACTCCGATACAGCAGCAGGTGCTAAATGTACAGTTATTACTTGTCCATTGATCCGTGGCCGGTTGCCAATGATCCGTGACAAAGTTGCAACTGTAATTACACCAGGCTCCTCCGTTGACGTTCTCGTTACTGAATACGGTATCGCCATCAACCCAGCTCGTACTGATTTGATTGAACGCTTCAAAGATAGCAACTTGCCTATCTACACAATTGAAGAATTACAACAATTAGCATTTGACTTAGTAGGTAAACCAGTAGACATTCCTGTGTCTGACAAAGACGAAGACATCGTGGCAATCGTAGAATACCGCGATGGTTCTATCCTTGACGTGGTTCGTAAACCTCTATAATTGACTAGGGCTTGGAGTCCGGTAGAGTCCGTTTGGATTCCGCTGTCAACTCACGATCCCATGCTAGTAAGTTAATACAAAGACCCGCTATATGAGTCCGAGGACCATGGAGCGGGTCTTTTTGAATTTATGCGTTGTTTTATTATTAAATTTAAAGATAGAAATAAAGTCTAATGTGGCAAATATGGTACATGATTATAGTTATACTTTTACTATAAGAAGATTGGAGATCTTTGGGAGGTAGTTTTTATGTATCGTTGTATTTCCAATTTAGAGATTGATCTAGATGGGTTAGGTGTGTTTTATGGTGAAATAGATGAATATGAAATGCTAAATATGTACCAAATAATATCAGCTTGGTTACAGGATGATTTAGATGGGCCTAATCCAGAAAACACGGTGTTCGGTGTATCAGAGTATGCCTCAGAATGGATGTTAGTATTGCCTGGGGATATCTCTTATCGGAATTTATTTGATATGGGGAGTTGTAAGGTCGGTAATCGTTATGAAAGTATTGATTATTTATATGCAAAATTTCTACAAACATTAGAGAATAGTAAACAGCTTGAACCTGAATATGAATCCCTATGTTTAAATCATATAAACGTGATGTCACAGTATATAGAAATTACTCTAACCTGTAGTCAAAATATAGACTTTATATTATTTATAAAACGGTGGTTACGTAATTGTAGTACTTATAAACATCTGATATACTATAAGGTAAAGGATGCATTTTATCTTACGCTTTAACTATAGGAGAGAGCATATGAGCCAAGTTTTTAAACAAGATTTAACAGATACTTCAGTCCGACCAGGTGGTATCTTTTTCGTTGAGTTATTAATGCCGAAGCAGTGTGATATGCCTGACCGGGATACAATGATAGAGATATTCACGAAGCATCTAGGTCCTGTTGATTGTTTTGATCACCGCCGTGAGTCTGCTAGTTTCGCCCCTCAGAATTATAAGGTCCATTACGAGGATACTGATGCAGATATTTCACCGACATTAATGGTGACTGATTGCGAAAAAATTGATAAGCCTGTATTAGATGATTTTGAACGTAGTCAGGTGTGGGATTGTCCTAATGTGGATGAGTTGTTAGCAGAGTGCCAATACAGGGTGTTTGCTACGGATATGTTAGCCTCTGGTTTAGAGGCCAAAGAACGTGCAGATATGCTTGTAAAATATGTAGATGCATTGCTAGAATTATATCCGTCTTGTAAAGCCGTTGTATTTGGACCGTCTCATAAGTTTTTAAGTCGTGAATCGATAGAAAATCATTCAGATAAAGCAGTAACTCGGTTTATTTATTATGCTGTAAATGTGCGCTATTTTAGCATTCAAGGTACCGAAGACATGATAGTTGATTCTCTAGGTATGAGTACCTTATTTTTGCCTGATGTTCAGTATCACTTTCACGGTATGAATCCTGATGAGGTAGTGAATCATGCATATAGTGTGTTGTATTATATTTTTGAGCACGACAATCCTATCGGTGATGGGGAAACGATTGCCGGCTTAGAAAATGGAGATATGAGTCCAGACATCCAATGGAAGGTTCAATACGAGGATTCTTTAATCCAGCCCGTTCGAGAGGTTCTAGACATTAATATGGGTGAATACGCATCTGGAACTCGGTAGTTGTTAATCAATGAAAGGTGTGAGCATTATGAGTGATCAACGTGTTTTTGATATGGAACTTGTGAAAGTTGAAAGTTTGGAGAACGCTGTTAAGACGCCATTTTATCAAACTGATTCCACAGGTGGTTCAGTATGGGTTATTAAACCTGGTCAAATCTTACCAAAACATTATCATCATCACTCTGATGATATATGGGTTATATTGCAAGGCAAGGGTGTATTTTATCCAACGCCTAATACAGAGGTGCCTTTTACAAAGGGGCAAGTTATAGTATCTAAAAAGGGTGAATGTCATGGTGCAAAAAATACTGGAACGGAAGATATTGTCTTTGTGAGTATCGTTGCTCCAGTGCCTGCTGATTATGATCCTGTTAAGACTAATTAATATGAAAGCACTTTATAGTATTTTCTTCTCTTGTGATAGAGATATATTCATACTATAAAGTGCTTTTTTATTTTATACAGTCATTTCTAGCGAATATACCTTTTCTATTTTATATGTCATTATTTTGGTTTTACTATTCCTATTTGTTATTTCTATACTCTATAAAATTCCATTGACAGAGGACGTTTGTTCTTTTAAGATGGTAAAGTATGTAATATTTTAATAAGTAGAAAGGAATTATATGAACTCATCTACACTAGAGCCTCAAAGTGGGGATATCAATTTCAGAGATTTTACGAAACGTCGTATGCTTCACGTAGTCTTACCATTGTTTATTGTTTCTATTATTGCCTTCCTGGATCGCGTTAACATTGCTTATGCAGGCTTGACTATGAAGGAGAATTTACCATGGTTGACGCCAGAAGTATTTGGTATGGGGGCAGGCATTTTCTTTATTGGTTATGTTTTGTTTGAAGTGCCTGCATCTTTAATTGCAGCTCGTTGTAATGCTATGCATTGGGTGGCGCGTATCATGTTTAGTTGGGGGCTCGTATGTATTCTTATGACGACGATGACCACTGAGTTGGAATTTTATGTTTATCGATTTTTACTTGGTCTATGTGAGGCTTCTTTATATCCTGTAATTTATTCATTACTCATTCCAAATTGGTTCTTGCCAAAGGAGCGAGCGAAGGCAATCTCCTTGATGTTGACATCTTTATTGTTCTCTAACATCATTGGTGGGCCATTGGCAGGTATTTTATTGGATACAACGTTCTTTGGTCTACATGGTTGGCGTACACTCTTTATCGTTGAAGCTATTCCTGCTGTGATCTTTGCGTTCATTTTCGCATTCTGGATGAAAGAGCGTCCTGAACATGCATCTTGGGTAACTGATGTAGAAAAGGTATATATTAAAGCCGAGCTTGAAAAAGAAGAACAACAAAAGCAAGCCGCAAAGAAATATACTATTTGGCAAGCGTTAAAAGACCCAAAAGTATTGCGTTTAGCGTTAATCTATTTCTTGTGGGTTATTGGTTTCTGGGGCTTTAGTTTTTGGATGCCTCAAGTTCTTAAAAGCTTATCTGGATGGCCACCAAGCGTGGTAGCGTGGTCTATTGCTATTCCAATGACAGCAGCCTTACTTGTACAAATATACTGTGGTTACTCTTCTGAAAAGCGCAATGAAAAACGTTGGCACGTTGCTACTACATTGTTCATTGGTACTATTGGTTTCTTAGCAACACCACACAGTCCATCTCCAGAAGTTAGCTTATTCTTTATATGCTTAACTGCAGTAGGTGTTTACGGTGGTATGGGTGTATGGTGGACCATGCCAACAACCTTCTTATCTGGCGCTGCTGCAGCGGGGGCGATGGGACTCATTAACTCTTCAGGTAATATGGGGGGCTGGGTAGGTCCTTATATGCTTGGATTCATCAATGGTCACACTGGTAGCTTTGCTTATGGTTACTATGTAATGGGGGCTTGTATGTTCCTTGCTGGTCTATTAATTTTGACACTTCCAAAATCTATGGAACATAAAGAGGATTAAGTAGAGCTATATTATAGATAACTAGATTATAGACAACTTAATAGGAAAATATTTAACGAATGCTTCAATGGTGTGATTTTGGATACTATTCAATTTTATGTTACAATTTACAAAATAGTATTATTTAAACTTGAGGAGACAAATATTGAAAGAGTGTAGACCTAAGTTTGATGAAATTACATCATTTGATGAATTTAATAAATATTATTGGTATCGTGATGAACTTTCACAAATATGTAAATCATTAGGATTAGAATACAGGGGAACAAAACAAGAACTCAATCATATTATTGAGCAGTACTTTAAAGGCGATTTAATTAAAAAATCATCAATAAAAAATAGAAGAAGGCAAGTGGAAACTATTACTTTAGATACACCATTACTTGAATGTAATTTTTCCTTTAATACGAAGTTTAGAGAATATTTCTCTGATTTAATAGGTGTTTCACGATTTAAATTTAATGCTGATATGGCTACTGCTTGGAGAAAAGTAAAAAGTGAAAAAAATATAAGCTTTACAATCGGAGATTTGCTGAAAGTATATTATGGTGAATCAGATTATGCAAAGTATGATAATTCGGTTTGTCAATGGAATCAATTTTATAAGGATTTTTGTGCAGATGAATGTAGTTGCAATTATTCGAATAAATTAAAAGTAGCGTCTATTATTTGGAAAGAGGTTAGAGATTCAAAAAATGAAAAAATTTATTCAAAGGAGCTTTTAAGTGAATATGCATATAAATTAGAAGGGTATCGCAAGTAGGAGCAACTTGTCATTGCAGAGACGTATTATGGGAAAATTAGCAATTAAATCTATAATAGAATAATGAAAAAAGCACCTTATATCCTATGAGAAGAGTCATTTGTGATGACTTTTGTAGGTATGTAAGGTGCTTTTATTTATTCCTGATTTCTTTATTGATTTTGTTTTGTTACATCAGGCACTTTCCCAGGATTCATATCGAGGTTTAGATCTGTGGATTTGAATGGGCGTGGGTTTGCCTCTGGTGGTTGTACTTTAAGTTCTGGATGTAACCATTGTAATTGTTTTAGTTCCCAGTCGTACTTGGCACCGTCATTTTGTAGTTGACGAATATCTTTTAGGATTTCGTCTAGTTGGTCGCTATGCTTATTAGCCATCCCTTCAAGAATGTAAAGACGACCTGCTACACTGTCGATGGTAGAACCATCGTGGTCTTCATCGACACGCCATTGTAATTCAGAGATTTGTATTTGCTGGAATATGATAACGATAACCAGCACAATGATAACGCCCCACATGGGAGCTTCTTTAGCTTTCAAAAGGGCTCGCAATTTAGATGCGAGCCCAGATGGTTTGTTCATTATTGACGATCCTCGAGTTGTAATCCAGGTAATGGTAATTTGGAGTTTACAAAGTCTAACCACAAGCGAGAAGCGTGGGAGAGGTAATGACCCTTTTTCCAAATTACATAAAGAGTATGAATAATTTCAGGTACGAGAGGTCTTACGACAACCTTAGAACCAACCTCTGTATTTTCACCTACCTCAGGGCAGAGGCGAGATGGTAATAATGCAATAGCAAGGTTTGCACTAACCGTTTGTAACATGAGATCACGTTGGCTTGTTTCAAACACGATGTGCGGTTGGAAGCCGGTGTGTTTACAAGCCTTGATGATTTCATCATGTAAGTTGAAATCGTCTTTATGCAATACAAAGGATTCATCAGCTAGCATTTCTAGGCGAATTTCTTTTTCTTTTGCTAAAGGGCTAGATTTTGGAATGATAACGGACAGTGGGTCACTCGTAAGGTAGAAGGATTCAAATTCTTTAGGGTTTGGTTTAGTACAGATGATGCCAATATCAATTAAACCTTCCTGAACGCTGATCTCAACCTTTTTAGAACCTTGTTCGTAGAGTTCCAATTCGATTTGTGGATATACTTTTTTAAATTCACCTAATAACTGGGCAAAAATGGGAGCATCCGTAATTGGTGGAATACCAATTCTGATGGAACCTTGCTCCAAACGAAATTCGTTTTCAAAATCAGTTTTTAGATGTTCAAACATAAACACAACGCGTTTAGCGTGGGTTAAGAAGATGGTACCCCCATCAGTAAGTTCTACAGATTTAGCATTACGCATGAAGAGAACAACACCAAGTTCGTCTTCTAAAGCTTTGATTGTACGGCTGATTGCAGATTGGGAGATGTGTAAATTCCTTGCAGCCTTACTAAAGCTTTTTTGATCAGCTACTTCAACGAAGTATTTCAAATGATGAAAATCCATAATTAACCCCCTAAAAATAAAACTTGGTTATAGGACGTGACCTAACTAAATGAGAATAGTTATTACTGTAATGCAATTAGCTATTACTTTATGTAAAGCATGGATAGCAATATTGGCAAAGCGACAGTCACTGTATGTGTTGCGTTGATAGGGCCCAGCACGTTATAATTAGCATATAGGGCTATATCAAGTTATGATATTAGGAATTATGGTTGTGCCCATCACAAAAAAGTATGCTCACACATAATGCCATATTATATATAACATATATATTATTGCATTATTTTTTCATGTGCGCAAGTTTGTAATGGTTGTTATTCCTAAACATAATGATAGATTAAGCAAGTGTTCTATTTTTGCTAAATGCTTAAGGAGGCAATAATCACATGAGTCGTAAATTTAAAACTATGGACGGCAACCAAGCGGCTGCTCACGTTTCTTATGGTTTTACAGAAGTTGCTGCGATTTATCCAATCACTCCATCTTCTCCAATGCCAGAACACATTGATGAATGGGCTGCATCTGGTCGAAAAAACATCTTCGGCAACACTGTTCAAGTTGTAGAAATGCAATCTGAAGCAGGTGCTGCTGCTGCAACCCACGGTTCTTTACAAGCTGGTGCATTAACAACAACCTTTACATCTTCCCAAGGTTTGTTATTGATGCTTCCTAACTTATATAAAGTAGCAGGTGAATTACTTCCAGGTGTATTCCAAGTAGCTGCTCGTGCATTGGCTGCACATGCTTTGGCCATCTTTGGTGACCACCAAGACGTAATGGCTGCTCGTGCAGCTGGCTGTGCTATGTTAGCTGAATCCTCTGTACAAGAAGTAATGGACTTGTCCGCGGTAGCTCACTTGACAGCTATTAAAACTCGCGTACCTTTCATCAACTTCTTCGACGGTTTCCGTACATCCCACGAAATTCAAAAAATTCAAATCTGGGACTATGAAGATTTAAAACCATTGGTTGACATGGATGCTGTTAAAGCGTTCCGTAAAAATGCTTTAAATCCAGATGCTCCTGTAACTCGTGGTACTGCAGAAAACCCTGACGTTTACTTCCAACATCGTGAAGCATCCAACAAATTCTACTTGAACGTTCCTGACGTTGTAGAACACTACATGAACGAAGTTAATAAATTGGCAGGTACTAACTACCAATTGTTCAACTACCATGGTGCTCCTGATGCTACTGATGTTGTTGTAACTATGGGTTCTTCCGCTCAAGTTGTAGAATCCACTGTGGATTACCTCAACAAATTGGGTCGCAAAGTTGGTTTTATCAACGTTCATTTGTTCCGCCCATTCGCAACAGATCGTTTGTTGAAAGCTCTTCCTAAAACTGTAGAACGCATTGCAGTTCTTGACCGTACTAAAGAACCAGGTGCTTTGGCTGAACCATTGTTCTTAGACGTACAAGCAGCTGTAGTTGACGGTGGCCGTAATGTAAAAGTTATCGCTGGTCGTTATGGTTTGAGCTCCAAAGACGTTATCCCTGCAGACATCGTTGCTGTATTCGATAATTTAGCTGCTGAAAATGGTAAGAAATTCTTCACATTGGGTATCAATGATGATGTTACATTCTTGTCCTTAGATCGTGCTGAAGGCGTAGAAGTTGAAACTCCTGGTTTGACTGAATGTAAATTCTGGGGCTTTGGTTCTGACGGTACAGTTGGTGCGAATAAATCCGCTATCAAAATCATTGGTGACCACACTGATATGTATGCTCAAGCATACTTTGACTACGACTCCAAAAAATCTGGTGGCGTAACAATGTCTCACCTTCGTTTTGGTAAAAACCCAATCAACTTGCCTTACTTGATTACTGAACCTCAATTCGTAGCATGTCACCGTCAATCTTATGTACATGAATACGACTTGATTCGCGGCATCAAAAAAGGCGGTACATTCTTATTGAACTGTACTTGGTCTCCTGAAGAATTGGATGAACATTTACCTGCTAAATTACGTCGTCAAATCGCAGAAAAAGAATTGAACTTCTACATCATCAATGCTGCGAAAATCGCTTCCGAAATCGGTTTGGGCGGTCGTATCAACATGGTAACGCAAGCTGCGTTCTTCAAATTGACTGAAATCATCCCTGTAGATGATGCTGTTAAATACCTTAAAGAATCCGTAGTAACTTCTTACGGTAAAAAAGGTCAAAATATCGTTGACATGAACAATGCTGCTATCGATCAAGGTGTTAACGCTTTGGTAAAAGTAGATGTTCCTGCTAGCTGGAAAGACGCAGTAGATGATGGCAATCATGCAGTTAAACCTGGTTGCGAATCTTGCCCATCCTTCGTTCAAAATATTGCACAACCAATCAATGCACAAGCTGGTTATGATCTTCCTGTATCCAAATTCTCTGGCTATGAAGATGGTACATTACCTGCTGGTACTGCTAAATTCGAAAAACGCGGTCCTGCATTGTTCGTTCCAAAATGGTTGCCTGAAAACTGTATTCAATGTAACCAATGTTCCTTTGTATGTCCACATGCTACAATTCGTCCAATTTTGGCAACTGAAGCAGAAGTGGCTGCAGCTCCAGAACATTTCGATACAATCCCTGCATTGGGTGCTAAAGATCTTCAATTCCGTATCGCTGTATCCCCATTAGATTGCTTGGGTTGCGGTAACTGTGTTGATATCTGTCCAGCTCCTAAAGGCAAAGCTATCGTGATGACATCCATCGATACTGAAATCGAACAAGCTGAAGCTTGGAACTATGGTGTTAACCTTCCTGTAAAAGAAAATCCTATGAAGAAGGAAACTGTTAAAGGTTCCCAATTTGAACAACCATTGTTCGAATTCTCCGGTGCTTGCGCAGGTTGTGGTGAAACTCCTTATGCTAAATTGTTAACTCAATTGTTCGGTGACCGTATGATGATTGCCAATGCAACTGGTTGTTCCTCCATCTGGGGTGCTTCCATGCCTGCATCTCCATACACAACTAACCAACAAGGTCATGGTCCTTCTTGGGCAAACTCCTTGTTCGAAGATAATGCTGAGTATGGTTATGGTATGTACATCGGTGTTAAGAAAATCCGCCAACAATTAGTAGAATTGGCTGCTAAAGCAGTTGAAACTGCTACTGGCGAATTGAAAGACGCTTTAGAACAATGGATTGAATTTGCTAACCTTGGTGCAGCTACTCGTCAACGTTCCGAACGTTTAGTAGCAGCTATCGAAGCTGAAGGCGCTACAACTCCTGAATTGAAAGAAATTCTTGAGAAAAAACAATTCTTGATCAAACGTTCTCACTGGATCTTCGGTGGTGACGGCTGGGCATACGACATCGGCTTCGGCGGTGTTGACCATGTATTAGCTTCTGGCGAAGACGTAAACATCTTCGTATTCGATACTGAAGTATACTCCAACACTGGTGGTCAAGCATCTAAATCCACTAACGTAGCAGCAGTTGCTCAATTCGCAGCTTCTGGTAAACGTACTAAGAAGAAAGACCTTGGCATGATGGCTATGTCTTATGGTTATGTATACGTAGCACAAGTAGCTATGGGTGCAGACAAAAACCAATTGATGAAAGCTGTTACAGAAGCTGAAGCATATCCAGGTCCATCCTTGATCATCGCTTACAGCCCATGTATCAACCATGGTATCAAAGCTGGTATGGGTAAAGCTCAAGAAGAACAACGTAAAGCAGTTGCAGCTGGTTACTGGGATCTTTACAGATACAACCCTCAACTTAAAGAAGAAGGTAAAAATCCATTCTCCTTGGATTCCAAAGAACCAACTGAAAGCTTCCAAGACTTCCTTAAAGGTGAAGTACGTTACGCTTCCTTGGCTAAAGCAGCTCCAGACGTTGCAGAAGAATTATTCGCTAAAACTGAAAAAGACGCTAAAGAACGTCGCTTAAGCTATGTTCGCTTGCAAAAAGGTTTTGAAGACGTAAAATAATTCGTTATTTAACGACTGAGAACTATATGAGGCACCCTTTCAAGGGTGCCTCTTTTGTATGTAATACTATATAGCTAAATGTGTTAATATCATATTATTTAGGTAATAACTGCTTTAAACGTAGGTAATATACTAGTAATTTGGTATAATGATAAATAACAATGTATATTTCATAAAGTTAAACATAGAGGTACATATGGCTAAGGATAATTCACAAATAGCAATGGAAGACATGCAACAAACGATATATAAAGAGTTAGGCTATAAATCCTATCCATTTCCTTTTACAACGCCGGTCTATTTAGAAGCATATGGTGCTCTTGTAGGGCTAAATACTCCACCTGCGAAGACAGCTCGTGTTCTTGAACTAGGCGCTACTTATGGCGGTAATATTATTTCTCAAGCTGTATTTAACCCAGAGGCGACCTTTGTAGGCATTGAACTTTCACAAGACCAAGTAGAGAAGGGCAATCAAATTATTTGTGATGCAAAATTAGAGAATGTATCCTTGGTGCAAGGAGATATTTTGAATTTTGACGAATCTATGGGGACTTTCGATTATATTATTGCACATGGATTCTACTCTTGGATCAATGATGAAATGAAGGATAAGCTGCTCAATATTATTTCTAATCATTTGGCGGATAATGGTATTGCCTATGTGTCTTACAATACGTATCCAGGTTGGCATACCATGGAAGAAGTACGTCAGCTCATGCTGTTTGCTAATCGTGGCCAAGATAAGTTGACCCATAAGGAAAAGGTGTTGCGCGGTAAGACCGTAGGCAGTCTTGTAGGTGCTCAGATTCTTAACTATGATAACCTTAAAGAACGAAATAGTAAATTTCTTGGTGCATTGCGCTCTGTTATGCAAAAGGAGGACTATTATGTAGGTCATGACCATCTAGAGCCGCATAATGATCCGTGCTATTTCTATCAATTTAATGATCATTTGAAAGCGCATAATCTTGCTTATGTATGCGATGCAGACCTTACACTATCTATGGTTCGTACCTATGATGAAAGTATAGCAGCTAAACTTGAACAACTGGCTCCTAATAGCCAAGCGGATCAAGAACAATATTTAGATTTTATACTAGATACAACATTCCGCAAGTCTATTATTTGTAAAGCTAGCGCTGCAAAAGATATCAACTATGCTATTGCGAATCCGGCTGAAGTGAATACAATTCCTGTACGTACTATTGTAAATAGCTTTGTTTTCCAAATTCTCTTTGATGAGGAAGCACTGGAAATGTTTGAAAATGAGCTCGTAAGAGATACGTTCCAAGCGCTTATCAAAGATGGTGGTACGTTCAATATGATCGAGGCCCTCGCTATTTTGAAAGCGGCTCATGAGGCGGCTCATGCATCTGATGATGAATTAGAACCTGTTGTATGTAATTTATATCGAGCTGTAGTAGAACATATGGTACGCGGTGGTATTCGCTTCTATAAAACATTCCCTGTAACAGAAGAGTATATGGAGGGCTTATCTTATATACCTGCCCGTTTTACAAACTTTGTAAAAGCTATTGTGAATGGTGGTAGTGAATATATGTATGGGGCAGATATGTTCAATGATGCTATTGGTGATATTTCTGAAGAGGATTTATTATTTATGGAGTTATTGAACAAACCAAAAGCGAAATCCACGATAATTAAAAAGATTAAAGATGCTCTCTTTAGTGCAGATCAGTCTCAACCTACAAAGCATCAAAATGCCATGGCTGAAGCTTTTTATAATGAATTAACAACGCGTATGGAAAAATTGGGCTTTATTAGAAGTAAGAAAACAGGTAGTATTTTCTAATTGATAGAGCTCGTTATTTGATTGTATTGCTATGAAGTTGTATTATATTCATTTTGATTTCATAGTTAAAATAAAAACCCGTTACACTTATAATATTTATATGTATTAAGTGTTAACGGGTTTTATTTAATATAATTAAATTTACTTTTATTTTATATTTATTACTTTTAGTTATTTTATATTGCTGAAAAAGTATAGTAAATCGATAATTTTAATGAGGAAAAAATGAACCGTTCATGAAAGTATGGTATAATGTGTATGGGTATTTTGTAAATATCATCCGATGTGTTGTGGATGATTCTATAAATTGTATTAGTTGATAAAGTTGTATTAATTGTATTATTTGTAAAAGGAGTCTTTTATGGCATCTAAGAAGGCAGTTCTAGTATATATACTAGAAATCCTGAAAGACGAAACAGATGCTAATCATACGTTATCTCAAGAGGAGATTCGCAGTATATTAGCCGAACGGTACGAGGTATCCGTCGATCGGAAAACCTTAGGCCGTCATTTAAATGATTTATATGAATCTGGAGATTTTAGTATTCAATGTGAAGAGTCTGCTGTGGGAGCAGATGGCACCATTCGACGTACTGATTTCTATATGATTCATACCTTTGAAGATTCTGAATTGCGATTATTGATTGATGGTATATTGGCATCTCGCCATATTACTGCATCTCAACGTAAAGATTTAATCGGGCGTGTTGCAAAATTGGGTAGCTCCTATTTTAAGCCTCATGGTATTGATATTGAAAGTAATACGGGGTACCTTCATAGAAGCCAAGATTTATTTCTTAATATTGATCTCATAGAAGAAGCAATACAAAAGGGTAGAAAAATTTCATTGGCCTATTGCCAACCAGATGTGGATAAGCGATTACATATTAATCTTGGGCCAGATCATAAGGAACGGAAGTATGTATTTAATCCATTCCAACTAGTAATGAATCGAGGACATTATTACTTGGTGGGAAATCACGAAAATTATGATGACATGTCTACATTACGCGTTGATCGAATTGCACATATTGCGGTGCTAAATGAACGTAGAAAACCTTTGCGGGAGATAAAGGGATATCAACAACAACGCACCTTTAATGTGTCACAATACGTAAAGGAACATATTTATATGTTCGGTGGTGAATCTATTACTGTTACGTTTAAAGCTAGACGTTCCATCGTAAATCAAATTTTAGATTGGTTCGATGGCAATGTAGAGTTTACAAATATAACAGCTGATAATGTTGTATGTCGTGTACGTGTTAATCATGACGCCTTTAAATATTGGGCGCTCCAATATATGCAAAGTGTAAAGGTGCTTACTCCAGCTTCTTTAGTGACAGAAGTAAAAGCCGCAATTGAAGAAGGTTTACACCAATACTCATAAATAAAAGCTAGTTGATCGGTGAATCAACTAGCTTTTTTATGTTTTCTTATAGAATATGCATTTTTTCTGCTTCTCTATAGTCTTTTAGAACCGGACGTGGAGGCAATTTACCCATGAGGCTTACAATATAGATTGCGATAGAAGAGAAGATGAAGCCTGGCACAATTTCATATAGGCCAAAGAATCCAAATTGTTTCCAAATGAGTACTGTTAAACCACCTACAACAATACCAGCGATACATCCGTGACGCGTCATGCGCTTCCAGAACAAGGAGAACAAGATTGCTGGACCGAAGGCTGCGCCGAAGCCTGCCCAAGCATAGGCTACCATCGTCAAGATATAGCTGTCTGGGTCCATTGCCATATAGATGGCAATCAATGCCACTAGAAGTACTACGATACGGCTTACTAATACAAGCTCTTTATCGCTTGCTTTTGGATGGATGATATTAGCATAGAAGTCATTAGAAATAGCAGAAGCTGTTACTAATAATTGAGCAGATGCGGTACTCATGATGGCTGCCAATACGGCGGACCAGATAAGCCCAGCTACAAATGGAGTAAAGAGGCGTTCTGTCATGATGAGGAATATTGTTTCCGCATCAGTGCCTACTAACTTATCTGGCAGCATGTAAACATGACCGATGAGACCTACAGCAATAGCTGCCATAAGAGATAAGATAACCCATACCATGGCGATGTTCGTAGATTTCTTAAGTTCTTTCGCATCAGAGATAGCCATGAATCTAACTAGGATGTGAGGTTGACCAAAGTAGCCAAGACCCCAACCAAGAGAAGAAATTAGGCCGATAGCCCAAGTAAACCAATCAGATGGATTACCAAACAAGCTAAGTCCTTGTGGAAACTCATGTTGGATGAGTTGGAATGTTTCAATAGGGCCACCCATGTACATGGCTGCTGTAATTGGTACTGCCAAGATGGCAAAGAACATTAATGCGCCTTGAATACAGTCTGTCCAAGATACGGCAAGGAATCCGCCAAGGAAGGTATAAAATACGACGATGCCAGCGGTGATAAAGAGGGATACGGTGTAATCAAGACCAAAGATGGTATTGAACAATTTGCCCCCTGCCACGAATCCTGATGATGTATAAATCAAGAAGAAAATTAAGATAAATAAGGCGGAAATGACAGCTACCGAATGCGATTGATCGTGGAAACGATTCTTCAAATAATCCGGTAATGTCAAGCTATCACTGGCTACCTCAGTATGGTTACGTAAGCGTCTAGAAACGAATTTCCAGTTCGCCCATGTACCTAATGTGAGGCCTACGGCAATCCATACACCAGAAATCCCCGTAGTATACGCTAGACCAGGCACACCCATGAGCATCCAACCACTCATATCTGATGCCTCTGCACTGAGTGCTGTGATCCATGGTCCTAGTTGTCGGCCACCGAGGATGTAATCACCAATGCTGTTTGATTTGCGATAGTAGTAGACCCCGATATACATCATGAGTCCTAGGTATAAGGCAAAGGCGATAATAATCATTAAGTTGTCTTGTGTCATGCCTATATAAGACCTCCTTAGGTTCTAGTTATATTCTATAGTATAGTAAATAATTTTTATTGTACCACATATTAGTACTTTAGAGGGTAAAAAATTAGTGATATCAACAAGATTCCTATACCAATTTAGCCCATATACTTTAGAGATACGCATTAGATTGTTGCTTATGAAATCATATACTAATGAGTCCCATACCGAACAAAATATGATAAAATAGAAGAATGGAAAAACGATATTTCGTATTGGGTATACGAAATATTGGTCAGTAGTAATCGAGATTAATATTTACATTTCTGGAACGTGAAAGGAGGACCTTATGGAACAACAAGTAGGCACTAAGCATGAAGTACCTAAACCGCATCAAATTGTGACGAAACAACAAGCGTTGCGTATGTTGGAGACCTACTTTGGGTATACCTCCTTTAGACCGGCTCAAGAGGCTCCTATTGCATCCTTGTTGAGGAACGAAGATGTAATTGGAATCATGCCGACAGGGGCTGGAAAGTCTATCTGTTTCCAGATTCCTGCGCTCTGTAAGGCGGGCTTGACTATCGTGTTTTCTCCTCTCATTTCTCTTATGAAAGACCAAGTGGATGGTCTTTTAGTACAGAATATACCAGCGGCACTTATCAATAGTACGCTTACCCAAGCAGAGTTTAATAAAACCATGTACGAAGTACGCAGTGGCAAAATTAAACTCTTATATATTGCGCCAGAGCGGTTGAGCTCTAATTTTTTCTGTAATGTACTGCGAGCGTTACCGATTGCTCAAGTTATCGTGGATGAGGCTCACTGTATCTCTGAGTGGGGCCATGATTTTAGACCGTCTTATCGACTTATCGGAGAGTGGCTCAATTCATTGCCAAAGAGACCTATCGTGGGGGCTTTCACGGCGACGGCGACGAAATATGTAGAAAATGATATAAAAAAATTATTAGGCCTAGATAAGGCTAATGTATACGTGACGGGTTTTGATCGGCCTAATTTATCCTTCTCTGTCATCCGCACACCGAAGCGGATGGATTACGTTGTCCATTATGTGCGAGAACACGCGAATGAAAATGGTATTATCTATTGTGCAACGCGCAAGGATGTAGATCGGGTTTATGAAAATTTAACCCGTGCGGGCATCAAAGCTGGTCATTACCACGGAGGACTCAACGACGAGGTGCGCCGTGAAATGCAGAATGCCTATGCAGACGATAAATTACAGGTTATGGTAGCGACGAATGCCTTTGGTATGGGCATTGATAAAAGCAATGTACGCTATGTGCTACATTATCAAATGCCGCGTAATATGGAGTCCTATTATCAGGAGGCAGGACGAGCTGGACGTGATGGGGCACCTGCTGAATGTATCTTGCTTTATAGTGGACAGGATGTGCAGGTTCATAAGTATTTAATTGAACAGTCCATTGAAACGCCGGAACGACAAAATGTGGAGTTACGCAAATTGCAGTCCATGATTGATTACTGTTTCTGTAGTAATTGCTTGCGTAAATATATGCTTAATTACTTTGGTGAAAGCACCATTTGGACAACCTGTGATAATTGTAGCTCTTGTAAGGGCTCTGCTGATAAGGTCAATGTTACGAAAGAAGCAAAGGCTATTTTTCGTGCCATTATGGGCACTGATGAGCGATATGGGGCATCAATGATAACCTCTATCGTCCGTGGTGAGCGAACGGATCGGATTATGCGTGCTGGCCATGATGCATTGTCTGTCTTTGGTTTACTGAGCAATGTAGATGAAAAATCTATTAAAGGTCTTATTCAACAGTTTGTAGCATCTGGCTACTTGCGCAGTTCGAGGGGAAAATACCCTGTGTTATCTTTAACGGCTGGTGCGGAGGAAGTGTTAGCAGGTCGTAAAGAGGTAGAGGAAATCAGACAACATGTGTCTGTGCCTTCTCGCAACAGTAAATCTGCTACCTCTGTGGCACGAGGAAAATCTAGTCCTACATCGGGCGGTTTATTTGAACATTTGCGGCAACATCGCAAGCGCTTGGCTGAAGAAGCGGGCCTTAGACCGTATCTTATCTTCCCTGATACAGTACTCATAGATTTGGCAAATTTACGACCTACAACATTAGGTGAGTTTGGCAATGTTAAAGGCGTAGGGGAAGCAAAGTTGAAAAAATATGGACTTACCTTTTTACAGGCCATTGCAGAATATAAGGGATAATAAATTTTACTATATATATGGTAGTGCCATATATTTTTTAGTATGATAGTACTATATATTTTAGTAAGATTAGCAAGATATACGTTAGTATTATTTGGCTTATTATAAATAGATTTAGGGGGCTATATGAGCTTAGCAGATACACAATACCTCGGTATTATTGAAAATATTTTAGATCATGGCATTTATGGTCAAAACCGTACAGGAATCGCAACGTACAAATTGCCTCAACAAATCATGCAATTTGATTTGCAAGAGGAGTTTCCGATTTTGACTACAAAATTTGTAGCTTTTAAAACGGCTGTAAAAGAATTACTTTGGATTTGGCAAATGCAGTCCAATGACGTACGCAAATTGCAAGAAATGAATGTGCACGTGTGGGATGAATGGATGCGTGAGGATGGTACTATTGGTAAAGCATACGGCTATCAAATTGCGAAGTACAAACAACTAGATAAGCTCATCAAAACGATTAAAGAAGATCCTGATAGCCGCCGAATGATAGTAACCCTTTGGAATATTGAAGATTTAGATGACATGGCGTTGCAACCATGTGCGTATGAAACCTTATGGGATGTAGGGGATGATTACTTGAACTGCATGCTCATCCAACGCAGTGGTGACATGGGGCTTGGCGTTCCGTTTAACACGGCTCAATATGCGGCATTACAATGTATGATTGCTCAAGTAACCGGTCTAAAACCAGGTAAATTTACACATGTCATCAATAATGCCCACATCTATGAAAATCACGTAGATGCATTGCGTGAGCAATTAGCACGTCGCAATCAGGCGTTGCCTGCTCCAAAAATTATCGTGAATCCTGAGGTAAAAGACTTCTATGACTTCACACCAGAGGATATAATCTTAGATGGATATGAGCACCTTGGTAAATTATCCATGACTGTTGCTGTATAGCATAGTATTTATGACAATTGTTAAATAGCATAATATGTATGGCTATTGCTATATAGTATCGTGTTCATAACCATTGTTAAATAGCATAACTTATGACTGTTGCCATATAGTATTAACCGAAAGAGGGCAGTATGTTAGCATTAATCGTAGCCGTAGCACATAATCGTGTAATCGGTAAAGATAATACCTTGATTTGGCATTTGCCAAATGATTTGAAATTCTTTAAGGAAAAAACAACAGGCCATGTTATCATCATGGGCCGTAAGACCTTTGAAAGCTTACCGTTCTTGTTGCCAAATCGAGAGCATTGGGTAATTACTCGTGATAAAGGCTTTGATGCACCAGAAGGTGTTAAGATTTTCCATAGCCCTGAGGCGGCTGCTGAAGCAGCACGTGCTCTTGATGCGGCCTACGTTATTGGTGGGGCTCAAGTATACGAGGCCTTTCTACCTTACGTAGATACTATGTATATCACTGAAGTAGACCACGAATTTGATGGGGATGCATTTTTCCCTGAGTTTTCTGAGGAGGCTTTCACCATTGAATCCGTAGTAGACGGCGCGGTGGATGAAAAGAACAAATATCCTCATCGTTTTGTAACCTATCGCAGAAAGGCATCTAAATGAGTGAAAGAATGTTTGCCATTATTGGCAGTGAATTAAATGTTAAGCCAAAGCAGGTGCAAGCTGCGGTAGAATTGTTGGACGAAGGCAATACGGTGCCATTTATCGCACGGTATCGTAAAGAGGTGACGGGCGAATTGCAAGATGAGCAATTGCGCACCATTGAAGAACGCATTAAATATTTGCGCAACTTGGAAACACGTCGCCAAGAAATCATTGCATCTATTACAGAGCAAGAAAAGATGACCGACGAGTTGATGAAGTGCTTAGAAGCGGCAACAAAGCTTCAAGAGTTAGAGGATTTGTATTTACCGTACCGTCCTAAGAAACGTACGCGCGCCATGATTGCCCGTGAACGTGGCTTGGAGCCGTTAGCGGAAATGATTCTTAACGATACAGTTATCTCTGGTGATCCGTTAGAGATCGCAAAAGAATACATAACAGAAGAGGTTCCTACGCCAGAGGATGCCATACAAGGTGCTTCTGATATCGTAGCGGAAATCGTCAGCGATAGTGCAGACTTCCGGGCGTACTTGCGTAAGAAGATGTGGAATGAAGGCTTTATTCAAGCTGAATTGAGCGGTGAAGAGGAAGAACAACAACAATTCTTGCAATACGCTGAATATGCTGAGCCCGTACGTCAAATGCCGTCCCATCGTATCTTGGCGGTAAATCGCGGTGAAAAATTAGGTGCTTTGAAATTAGCTCTAACTGTACCAGGTGACACCTATATTGCTTATATGTTACAAAAGTTAGAGAAAAATCCGAAGTCGATCTTCGCAGAGTATAAAGCGGCTGCTGTAGCTGATGCGTACAAACGTCTTATTTTCCCAGCTTTAGAGCGTGAAATTCGCAATGAATTGACGGAAAAAGCCGATGAGCAAGCTATCAAGGTATTTGGTGTAAATCTTAAAAATCTATTGTTACAACCACCATTGACTGGACATGTTATCATGGGCCTTGACCCTGGTTACCGTACTGGCTGTAAAATGGCGATTATCGATCAACAAGGCAATGTGCTCGATTACGGTGCGTACTATTTAACAAATAGTGAAAAGCTTCGCAAGGAAGCTCAAAAGGTATTGGCTGATAAAATCCGTAAGTTTAAGGTTACTCTTTTATCTATCGGTAATGGTACTGCATCCTATGAAACAGAGCAATTTGCGTCTACTATGATTGAAGAGGAAACATTAGATTGCCACTATATCATCACTAATGAAGCAGGTGCATCTGTATACTCTGCATCTAAATTAGCTATCGATGAGTTACCAGATTTAGATGTAACCATTCGAGGTGCTGTATCTATTGCACGCCGTGTGCAAGATCCATTGGCTGAATCTGTTAAAATCGATCCTAAATCTATTGGTGTAGGTCAATATCAACATGACGTAAACCAAAAACAATTGACTCATACCTTGGATCAAGTGGTTGAAACTGTAGTAAATCACGTTGGGGTAGAGCTAAATACTGCATCTCCAGCTATCTTGCAACATGTTGCAGGCATTTCTAGTGCGGTGGCTAAAAATATTGTTGCATACCGTCAAGAGAATGGTGTGTTTAAAAGCCGTAAGGAATTGCTAAAAGTACCTCGTTTAGGCCCTGCAGCCTTTACACAATGTGCTGGTTTCTTGCGCTTACAACACGGTAAAAATCCACTGGATAATACATCCGTTCATCCAGAGTCTTATGAATTGGCAGAGCGCATCATTGGTGAATTAGGCTTTACCTTAAAAGACTTACAAGATAAATCTCAATTAGAAGCATTGCAAGTAAAATTACCTCTTGTGGATGCCGATAAAATGGCTGCCAAGCTTGATGCGGGCGTGCCGACTGTTCGGGATATCTTGGCGGCTCTTGCTAAACCAGGTCGCGACCCTCGGGAAGATTTACCGGCTCCATTGACCAGAAAACACGTAGTGAGCCTTGAAGATATCAAGGTCGGTACCGTTGTAAAAGGTACTGTTCATAACGTAGTTGATTTCGGAGCTTTTGTAGACTTTGGGCTTAAAACGAATGGTCTATTACATCGCAGCGAGCTTTGCAATAGCCGTCAACATCCATCTGATGTGCTTGCTGTAGGTGATATTATCGAAGCTCAAATCATTTCTGTTGACGTAAAGCGCAATCGCATCGGTCTGTCTGTAAAAGCATTACAACCAGAAAAACCAAAGAATAACGATAATAACCATAATAGAAATAATAATGGCCAACGTAGAAATAATGATAACCGAAACAACAACCGTAATAATGGCGGACGTCAAAATGATAATCGCCATAATGGTTCTCTTAATAATGGGGATCGTCGAAACTGATAATTTCTTAGAAGACTAGTTAATCTACATTAATAGATTTTAAATGATAGGCATTCTTGACTAAAAGTCATTATACCAAAAACCGCACCCTCTATGGTTTTAGAGGGTGTGGTTTTTCTATATAGCTAAAAACTATGTATATTAATGCAGAACAGATATATCGAAAATGATATATCTAATTGAAAAAATTAGATATAGGGAGTATGATGAAACCATAGAGGGGAAATTCCTAAATCATATTCCTAAAGAGGAGGTAATGCAATGAGCTTGAACCTTAAAGAAAGATATGGACTTTTAATTAATAATGAATGGGTAAAGGCATCTGACGGTGCTGAATTTAAAGTATATAACCCTGCTAATGGCGAACAACTCGCTATCTGTGCAGAGGCTACATATGGCGATGTTGATAAAGCTGTAGAGGCTGCAACAGAAGCTTTCAAAACGTGGAAAAACGTTTCTCAAGTAGAACGTGCTGATTATTTATTGAAAATTGCGGATGCTATCGATACTCACAAAGAACATTTGGCACAAGTTGAAACATACGACAATGGTAAGCCAATCCGTGAAACATTGAACGTGGATATTCCACTTGGGGCGGACCATTTCCGTTACTTTGCAGGCGTGCTTCGTTCCGAAGAAGGCTCTGCACAAGTATTTGACGAAAATACATTGAGTCTCATCGTTCGTGAACCGATTGGCGTTGTAGGTCAAGTTGTGCCTTGGAACTTCCCATTCCTAATGGCCGCTTGGAAATTGGCTCCAGCTCTTGCAGCAGGCTGTACAGTTGTTATCAAACCTTCTAGCCACACATCTCTTAGCTTATTAGAACTTGGCGATATTTTGAAAGAAATCTTGCCACCAGGTGTTGTAAACATCGTAACTGGTAAAGGTTCTAAATCCGGTCAATATATCCTTGATCATCCTGGTTTTAGCAAACTTGCTTTCACAGGCTCTACAGAGGTAGGTCTAGATGTATATAAAGCAGCATCTGAACGCTTGATTCCTGCCACATTGGAATTAGGTGGTAAATCTGCGAATATCTTCTTTGAAGATGCGAACTGGAAACAAGCTCTTGACGGGGCAATGCTCGGTATTCTTTTTAACCAAGGTCAAGTATGCTGCGCTGGTTCCCGTATCTTCGTACAAGATACAATTTACGATAAATTCGTAGCTGAACTTGCTGCACTATTCGATAAGGTGAAAGTTGGTTTGCCTTGGGATTCATCTACTCAACTTGGCTCCTTGATTTACGAAGACCAAGTTAATAAAGTATTGAGTTATGTAGACCTTGCAAAAGAAGAAGGAGCTCGCATTGTAGCCGGTGGTGTACGTGTTACTGATGGCGAACTTGGTAAAGGTTGCTTTGTAAGACCTACACTTATTGTAGATGCTACAAATGATATGCGTGTAGCTCGCGAAGAAATCTTCGGCCCTGTAGCTGTTGTCATCAAATTCCACAGCGAAGAAGAAGTTATTGAACAAGCAAATGACAGCTTATACGGCCTTGGCGGTGGCGTATTTACTCAAAACATCAACCGTGCTATCCGCGTAGCTCGCGGTATCGAAACAGGGCGTATGTGGGTAAATACATACAACTCAATCCCTGCAGGCGCTCCATTTGGCGGCTATAAACAATCCGGTATCGGTCGTGAAACTCATAAAGTTATCCTTGAGCACTACACTCAAATGAAAAACATCATCGTAAACTTGAGCGATAAACCATCTGGTTTCTACGATTTAGATTAATAATTGAATAGACTCTACCTATAATTACATAAAAGAGGCACCAATTTAATTATTGGTGCCTTTTGTGTTATTCATTATAATATTATTATAAATAAAATACACTTTTACGATAAAGAGGATTCGAATAATTGTTGTGTACGTATATGTGTAAAAATAAGGAGAGGTGAAATAATGAGGTCTATTCCCATCAAAAAATTATATAATCCCCAATATGATCTCTTATCTATTAGTGATAAGGAGGAATTGTTATATCAAATTGGAGAAATATATAATCTAGAATTAATATCCTTTAAAGACTTTGCTGCATTTAGACAATCCACATATACAACAGTATATCGTTCACATGATGGTATAGACTTTGTATTTGTTCCTGGCGATACTGTTACGTTAGGGTTTGATTTTAAAAATAAACCATTGCAGGATATTTTTAATGATGAAAATTTGGCGGAGCTTGCCTATCCATTTGTGGAGGGCTATGAAGATGAAATCTTTAGTGAAGACGATGTTCAAACTAAGATTCGCGAAACACTAGAAGATGAAGAGGTACTATCCAACATAGAAACGTATTTTAAACATAATTTTACTCAAGAAGATGAGTTTGTAATCCATCCATTATTGGTACAAAAAGAGTATAGTGAAACTTGTTGGACACCTATTTCAGATGAGGAACTCAGACAAAATAAAGAGTGGCAACAGATGATAGAAAAAGCCGAAAGCAAGGGGCTTTCTGAAATAATGATTCATAATATCATTTGTTTATATCAAACAGACGATAACCATTGGTATGGTAAACTTTATGAAGAAACTACATTTAAGAAATTGTTACAGAACATAAAAAATCATGGGTACTCTTTACCGACACGAAGAGAGTGGGAGTATTTATCTGGCAAGGGGTGTAGGACCATTTTTCCATGGGGGAACAATATAGATTTTTCTATGAACTTAAAACATATGGAATGGATGGATGGATAATGATGGAGAGTATACATTAGAAAAGGAAAACTTTTTTGGCTTGATTATAGGTGATGATCCGTATTGTAGAGAAATCGTCTATGACGAAGGTGAATTTTCCTATAAAGGTGGAGACGGTGGCCGCAATATATGTGGCGGCTTAGGCGTTATTTGGGGCTATTTACCTGTTTCACCATACTTTCAAGATAGTGAAATGGTAATTGGCAATAATATAAATGGAGGATATGATTTCTTTAGACGCGTTATAAGAATTAATGACAATATGAAATGATGTTACATATAATAATTCTAACATTTCAAATGATAACGTCGTCTCATACGTAAAAGAGGTACCCTAGATGGTACCTCTTTTATTAATATTGGGATAAACGGAATATTTTTCTATACTCTTGCGGTGCATCAGAACCATCAGAAGGTTTTATGATGACTCTAATATATATTTTTTCTTTGAAATCTGGATATGTTGCAGCATATTCTTTGCAGAATTGATCCATACGATTGTAAAAGTTTATTACATCTTGATTTTGTATAGCCGAATAGGGGATAGGCATTTCAATATACAAAGAAGATGTATCATATGTTCCATAGGATAACTCCTCTGATGTTAGATAGTTTTTCATTAATGGGAATGCAGTTATCAGCGGAATGTTGGTTATCAACATTCGATCAACTTGTGGTACAACAGGTGCAGAGGTGTGCAAGACTTCAGATATTTCAATGGGCATTTGTGGATATTTGTCAAAGGTGACTTGCCATCTATTGTTCCTATGAGACTCTAAGTGATATGTTAGATTAGGATAATCCTCATTTATATATTGTTGTACCTCATCTTCACTATAATGTGAGAGAAGATGACAACCCGTTGTTAGTATGAGGGATAGTATAATCAGTGGTAATAATATAAATCGTTTTAGGGTAAAAGGTTTCATTGTATATTCCTTTTATACTACTTTAGGAAGTTTAGTAAATCGTAATTGCTTAACAGGTATTGTTTAATTTATTGGCGGAATTTTGGAGTACATTTTGGAGTACATTATTTTAATTATATTATATCTTAATTAAATGTTTACTCATATAGCTGATTTAATACCACACACCTCTCAATAAATCATAATAAAGAAGTAGCCCGAAAGAGGTGTCTTTTTTGTACTTAACAATAGTCTATTATATGTAAAAGTATAGGGTATGTTATAATTGTAGCCATATAAAATCGTGTTATTTATAGAGGGCTATTATGAATTTGAAGAGAGTAATTAAATGGATTGGATATATTGTTGGCATAATAGTAGTGCTTTATATACTCATATTGGGAGTATTGATATATTTCTTGGCAAGTGGTGACTTTAAAAATAGTTTGATTTATTTAAGTGATCTTAAAGAGAGTGGATTATATTATGGCAATGAAAACCGTAAGATTGCTGATAATGTAGTTGCTGTTCATGAGGTGGATAATAAACTTTATTACATAACGTTAGACGGTATTGGTATTTTTGATGAAAATGTAAGTTTACTAGATGCTTGGAATAAAAATCTTAATAAATATAATACTTTCATTCCTCGGATAGATTCTAAAGAAACACAATTTAATGTAAGTCTTGATCAGTTATACCCTAATATTTCTAGTCTTGATGAAAGTGATAGAGATATATGGCATGAGATCTTTTATGATAGTGAGAAACGATATACAGGTCCAAACGCTGGATATACTATAAAGTTACCTTTCTATGTATCGTATAGAAAGGAAGACTCGATTAAGCATAATGATATAGTAGATCTTTCTACAGGGACTATTATTGGTGAGTATGGAAGTGAGCATATTTTAAGAAATAATGCTTATTATAACTTTAAATTTGGAAAATTGACTAAGCTTGATTTCTCTCAGAAAGCTATATATAGCTATTATTCTAATAATCTTGATATAGGTCGGTTTAGCAAGAATAATGCAGGTGATGAGAGATATGAATCTTATGCACGAAATGAGTTAAATAAAGTAAGAACGAAAGACATAGAGGTATTACCTAATTTACTAAATCAACGATTCATAGTGTTTAATTCCTTTAACGAGTTTTCTGATTTTGATAAAGTTACCTTTGAAGCATTAACCATTGATGCAATTAAAAATCGGAAGGCTTTACAATTAGGGCCGTTAGAAAATCAAACCCTGCAGCAGTATTTGAGTAAGTAACCATATAGTGGATGGTGTAAAATGAACAAATTTGAAATATTAGGATATTTTTGGATTTTTATATCTATGTCATTATCTATAGGGTTATATAAACTTGAGCTTAGTAAACGTGTCATTGATGAAGAATATGAATATATTAAAAAGCATAGAGCTTTTGGTAATTTAACCAAGTATTTAACAATAATTGCAATTGTAAGTGTAGTCCTATTAAATTGTAAATTTTTAATTGATAAAGATTATTTATTTATTGCCCAATATGGTGTTGTTTGGGGAGTTTACGTACTTTTTATTATATGCACAGGTTTTTATCAAAAGCGGAATAGTTTGTATTATAAACGTGGTCTTTTTGCTATTTTTTCTATATTATTTGGTATTGCTGGTTTAGGTTATGCATTAAAGAATATGTTCTTTTAGTAGTAAATATATCAATTCAGATTTTATCAATATAGTATTGTTTTGTATGGGCACTTATGGAATGATTTTTAGAAATAAAAAATGATTAAAGGACAGTATAATTCATGATTCAATTAGATTATCTATTAATTATAGGAATATTGCTTAGTGTTTTGCTTTTTCTTTTGGTTGGCGTATTTTACTATAGTAAATCTAAACTTTTAAAGGGACTCAATATTTGGTTTTTAATAATACTTAGCGTTTTATTAAGTTATTTATTATATCCCTTATATGAACTGACAGATTATAGAGAAGAATTTACGTCAGTAGTTATTATCTCTGCGATAATTATTAAAGTAATTATCAATTTATCTATATTTATGATAGCGGATAGAATAACAACAAAATGGATTTCTAAATTATTATTAATTATATGGGTTGTTCTTGTTGAATGCTTGTATATGCCTATTTATTTGTCATATCTTGTTTTGTTATGTGTATCAGGTGGAATTGTGTTGATTGAACATTTTAAGGGGAAAAGAAATCCTATTTAGCTTAGATTCAGAATTACTTTTATAGCGCTCGCCCTCGAAATATGATATACTACTTAAATGCGCATAGTTCGTGCGCGATAGGAGGAAACACATTTAGATGTTAGAAAAATTTGAACAATTAATGATTAGCGAACCTGTTCTAAGAGCGTTAAACGATATGGGCTTTGAAGAGCCTACGCCAATTCAACAGGAAGCTATCCCAGTTGCCATGAGCGGTAAGGACATGATCGGTCAAGCTCAAACAGGTACTGGTAAGACAGCAGCATTTGGCTTGCCTGTATTGGAACGCGTAGACGGGAATGAGCGTCACGTTCAAGTAGTTATTTTATCCCCTACACGAGAATTAGCTATTCAAGTAGCTGAAGAGCTTAACAAAATGGCTCAGTACACGAATATCACAGCACTACCAATCTACGGTGGTCAAGATATTAATCGTCAGTTCCGTGCCTTGAAAAAGAACCCTCAAATCATCGTTGCCACTCCTGGCCGATTGATGGATCATATGGATCGTGGTTCTATTAAATTTGACCATGTGAAAGTTGTGGTATTGGACGAAGCCGACGAAATGTTAAATATGGGCTTTGTTGATGATATCAATAAAATCTTGGGTGCTATCCCAGAAGACCATCAAACATTGTTGTTCTCTGCTACGATGCCTAAAGCTATCCAACAATTAGCTGAAACATATTTGACAGAGCCAACATTGATTCGCATGAAACCGACTCAAGTTACGATGGACTTGATCGAACAATACTATATCGAAGTGCAAGACCGTCAAAAATTCGATGTTCTTTGTCGTTTGTTTGATATCCAAACACCTGAACTTGCTATTATTTTCACGCGTACGAAACGTCGTGTTGATGAAGTGACAGAAGGTCTTAAGAAACGTGGTTACATGGCGGAAGGCATCCATGGCGATTTGTCTCAACAAAAACGGGACAGCGTAATTCGCCAATTCCGCGAAGGTACCATTGATATTCTCGTGGCTACAGATGTGGCAGCTCGTGGTCTTGATATTTCTGGCGTATCTCACGTATATAATTATGATATGCCTCAAGATCCTGAAAGCTACACACACCGCGTAGGTCGTACAGGTCGTGCCGGTAAAGCAGGTCAAGCTTTCACGTTCGTTATCCCTCGTGAAATGGAGCATTTACATGCTATCGAGCGTTTAACAAAACGTAAAATTGCACGTCGTCGTGCACCTTCATTAGGTGAAGTTCTTGAAGGTCAACAACGTTTGGCAATTGAAAGCCTCGTTGAAATGACAGATAATCTAGAAGCCTTGGCGCCTTTCAAATCTAGTGCTGAGGAATTGTTGAATGATACAGATTCCGTAACACTTTTGGCGGCAGCTCTTAAATTGTTAACAAAAGAACCAGATACTACTCCTGTAAATATTACAGAAGAAAAACCATTGCGTGTACGCCGTCGTCGTGAAAGTGGTCGTAGTGATCGTCGCCGTCGTGATGGTGATCGTCGTCGAGATGACCGCCCACGTCGCAGTCGCGATGATCGTAGAAGTGATCGTCGCAATGACCGTAAAGGTGACCGTCGCAGAGATGATCGTAAATCTGATCGTCCGCGTGGAGAGAAAAAAACTCGCCATCAAAGTGAAGGTTTTAAGCCTTACTTTAAAGACTAATAGGATGTGGATTGCTTCTGGGCAATCCACATTTTTTATTGTACGCCGAATAGGCATGACTAAACCCCCAGTTAAACTGGGGGTCAGTAAAATTTCTTAGAGAAAAGGAAAGAACCTCCTAGTGCTAAAATGGAGTTGGTCTGGCAACCACAACATTTCAACATAGGAGGTTCAATGTCAATGAATGACGTAAAAAGCTTATCACATAGTAAATGGAGATGTAAATATCATATTGTTTTTGCTCCAAAGTATAGAAGGCAAATAATTTATGGTCGGATAAAAGCTGATGTAGGTAAAATTCTAAGAGATTTATGTAAGAGAAAAAATGTAGAAATTATCGAGGCAGAATGCTGTCCGGATCATATACATATGCTAGTAACAATTCCACCACATTTAAGCGTATCAAGTTTTATGGGATATTTAAAAAGCAAAAGTAGCCTCATGATATTCGATAAACACGCAAATTTAAAATATAAGTATGGAAATAGACATTTTTGGTGTAGAGGATATTATGTGGATACGGTGGGAAGATATGAAGGAGCGATAAAAGAGTATATTCGCAATCAGTTACAAGAAGATATAGCACAAGATACATTAAACTTTAAAGAATATACCGACCCGTTTACGGGTGAGCCGGTAAAATAGGCAAAATAAAAGCCCCCGAGTAGGGGGCAGCCAGTGGTAATAGAGTGGTTGTCAGATCATTCAATGCCCTCTTTAGAGGGCCACCACTAGAGAAAGACCCTTATAGGGTCAGGGCAAACCACCCGTTCTACGGGTGGTTATGATTTACTTAATAGTTAATACTATTTATCTTGATAAGTGTTGAGAATTTTGATATAATAAATAATAATTATTTCTTGTAAACGGTCGATAATGGCCTATGCCTTATAGATTTCCAAGTGGAGAAAGGTAGATTATTATGGATATCGCACAAATTTTGCGTAGTCAGGGGTTTAAAGTAACCCCACAACGTATTGCGATTTATGATGCTTTGCGTGGTCATCATGATCATCCAACAGCAGAGATGTTGTATCATACGTTGCGCCCAGAACATCCAAGCATGAGCTTGGCTACAGTGTACAAGACGATGGAGATTTTTGAAAAAATCGGTCTTGTTAAAATTCTAGAAGTTGGTGATGAGCGCGCTCATTACGACTGGGACACACAAGCTCATTCCCATATCCGTTGCATTCGTTGTAATAAGGTAGAGGATATGATGGGCATTGATTTGAAAGCTATCAAAACGATTGCTGATCAAGGTAGTGAATATCAAATCACAGGTCAACATATTACCTTTGAAGGTGTTTGCCCTGAGTGTGCAAAAAAAGAAAGTCATTAATAGATAACCCCTGTTGTTGAAGGGCTCCTTCACGGCAGGGGTTATATTAGTTATCATATATCTTTATCTATTAGTGTTATAGAATAGCTATAGTAACAAAAATAGCTATAAGCATAATACAATAGATATTAGAGTTAGGCGTTTTATAATTATAAAATTGTAGAAATCGTATAGTCATATATAGAGGAGTATTATGTTTGTAATAGGCAGTCACTTATCAATTAGCAAAGGTTATTTACATATGGGCAAGGAAGCGACTAAAATTGGGGGAAATACGTTCCAATACTTTACGCGCAACCCTCGCGGTGGTAGCATGCGAGCTCTCGATGTTGAGGATATGAATAACCTTAGTGTATATATGAAAGAACACAACTTTGGTACCTTGTTGGCCCATGCACCGTATACTTATAACCCATGTGCCGCCAAAGAGGATTTACGCGCTTTTGCGAAGCAATCTATGATGGAAGATTTAGAGCGTATGGAATATTTGCCAGGTCAAATGTATAACTTTCACCCTGGTAGCCATGTGAAGCAAGGCGTAGATCAAGGTATTGAATACATTGTAGAGTGTTTGAATGAAATCTTATTTCCAGGTATGAAGACAACAGTCCTCTTGGAAGTAATGGCTGGTAAGGGTACAGAAATTGGCTCTCGTTTTGAAGAAATTGCACGCATCATCGATGGCGTAAAACTAAAAGAGTACATGGGTGTGTGCGTTGATACTTGCCATATTCACGAAGGGGGTTATGATATCGTAAATAATCTCGATGGCGTTATTGACGAGTTCGATCGAATTGTAGGTCTTGATCGTTTGAAAGCCATTCATTTGAATGACTCTAAAAATCCTATGGGGGCCCATAAAGATCGTCATGAAAAAATTGGGGAAGGACATATTGGTATCGATGCTATTGCTCGCGTTGTAACACATCCTAAATTGACGAACTTGCCATTCTACTTGGAAACACCAAATGAATTGGACGGTTACGCAAAGGAAATTGCTATGCTACGCTCTATCGTAGAAAATAAATAATTAAAATACAGATGTTAATTTAGTTATATAATAAATATGTAGAATACCTGATGCTATACTAGTTATTGCAAACTCATAAAGTTATTAAAACTATTAAAGCTGTTAAAGCTATTAAAGCTATATAAAGCTATATAAAGTTATATAAAGTTATTGAATTTCCATAAACTTATGGGACTAAGAGATCGTTTTGGCATTTGAATACATACATTGTGTAAGGTATAGGGAGAACTGGAAAGGGGGACAAAATGCGTTTTTTACATACTGCCGATTGGCATTTAGGGCGTATTTTTTATGGCCAGTACTTAACAGGGGACCAAGCTCATGTGTTGGAACATCAGTTTTTTAATATTTTGAAAGATGAAAACATCGATGGCATATTGCTTGCAGGGGATATTTTTGATAGAGCGGTGCCACCCATTGAAGCTATCGAATTGTGGGACTCCATCATCACTCGTCTAGCTATGGACTACAAGGTGCCTCTCTTTGTGGTGAGCGGTAATCACGATGGGGCAGAACGTCTTGAAGTGGGGCGCTCTATGTTGGGCCAATCGGGTATCCATATTTGGGGCTCTCCTCATCACGCGTTGAAGCCTTTTGAATTTGAAGGGACAGATGGCAAGGTGGCAATTTGTCCTATGCCTTTTAGTGAACCCCGGCGCATAGGGGAGGCTTTATTTGCTGATGTAGAGTCTACTAATACAGAAACTGCCAATATTGAAATTGCTGACATAGTAACACCGTGTTATGAACAAAATTGCGAAAGCGCTTTGAATCTGCACAATTATGACCAAATGTATCAGGCTTGGAGTAATTACTTGTATAAACAAGTGCCTAAGGGGATGCGCAGTATCGCCATTAGCCATGCCTTTGTTATGGGCGGTGAAGTAGGGGGCTCAGAGCGTACCTTGTCTGTAGGTGGCAGTGAACAGGTAAATCCTCAAGCCTTTAAAGATTTTCACTATACTGCCTTGGGACATTTGCATGGGTCTCAACGAATGGGTGCAGATTGTATTCGCTATAGTGGCTCTCCATTAAAGTATTCCTTTGATGAACATATGCAAAAGAAGTCTTTCACCATCATTGATATGGATACAAAGGGGACCGTAGATATTAGTACAATTCCTGTAGAGGTGAAGCGAGATGTAGTCATTTTGGAAGGATATTTTGAAGACCTGTTAAATGATAAAGTATTACAGGCTAAACATAGGGATGATTATGTGCAAGCTCGTTTACTTGATACGATGCCGATTATGGATGGAATGGCTAAACTGCGCCAGGTATATCATCGTTGTATGACCATTGATCTAGTTGGTCGCATGGCAGGGCCTATAGCAGATATGGGTGAGGCAATTTTCAAAGAATTAAATGAACGGGATCTATTTAATCAATTTGCAGAAACTGTGTGGAAGGAACCTTTAACAGAGCAAGAACAGCAATATATCAACTCTGTATGGGACCGAATTCTTAAGGAGGACTAAATGAAGCCTATATCATTAACTATAGAAGCCTTTGGTCCGTATCGTGATTCGGTCACATTGGACTTTAACGAGCTCCAAGACCATTCCATGTTTCTCATCGCTGGCCCTACAGGGGCAGGGAAAACATCAATCTTAGATGCCATGGTGTATGCCTTGTATGGTGAGCCGAGTGGGGAAGTACGTAAAATAGATGCTATTCGCAGTGACTTTGCAGAACCTCATCGAATGACTCGTGTTGATTTCTCCTTTGCTATTGGCGATGCACAATATCGTGTTGAACGGTTACCGAAACAGATGGTAGCAAAGAAACGTGGTACAGGGATGCGTGAGCAGAATGCTAGCGCTACTGTATATGAAAAGAAAGATGGTGAGTGGAAGGTTATTGCCACCTCGGCTGCCGCCATTCGCGATACCATTCAGCAAATTATAGGCTTTCGCAAGGATCAGTTCTTACAAGTTGTGCTATTACCTCAAGGGGAATTCCGAAAGTTACTAGTGGCCTCTACGAGTGAACGTGAGGAATTACTACATACACTCTTTAGAACGGAACTATATAGGAAATTACAAGAAGCACTCAAGACTGCCTATGATGAAGCAAAGGCAGGTATTGAAGAAAATCTAACAAAGCAAACTGCCTTCATACAGTCCATCCCTCATGATGGAGCAACTCCAATGGTAACCATTGAGCATGTGCGTGAGTTACTAGCAAATCGGGGCCCACATCGAGAAGCTCTTGCTATAGATCGAGATGAGGCAGTAACCGTGGTAGAACAGTTTAATGTGCTCCGAAATCAATGGTCGTTATATAATCAGGCTCAACAATCTCTTGCTGAGGCTACTTCGAAACTTGAACTCATGAAAGCAAGGGAAACTGAGCGTGTAAATCTAAGCGAAAAGGTTCAGTTCCTTAACTCTTTGGCACCAACTCATGAATTATATAAACAATATATTGAGAAACAAGCTATATTAAAAACTTTAGAACAGGCCCTTTCAGATGCGAAAAAACATGTGGAACTAGCAACTCAACATGAGGCTAAATGTTTAGAGGTTTACAGTGGCTTAGAAGGTCAATCTGAAAGTATACAAGCTAAGAGAACTACCTTAGCTCAATTTCAACAACAAGCAGAGAAGTTTGACGAGTTAGATGTATTGAAAAAGAAATTCTCTACACTGCATAGTAGTTTAGAAGAATTAGATAGTAAAAAAAGCGAAGATGCCTTAGCTAAACAACGGGAGCTTGTAAAAACTTTAGAAAACGACTTAGGAAGTTTGCGTAAACAGTTACAAGATAATAACAAATCCTTAGAGAATATTACTGTTATTCAAGGGCAACTAAATGATTTACATAGATATTCTGAATTAATAGAGGAAATTAGTAAGGTACAAAAAGAAATCGATGATAAAGGTCAAACGTTAGCGTCTTTAGGTGAAACAGTGCAGGTTGTAAAGGTACATCTTGAACGATTAGAGCATCTAATGCAAGAAGGGCGTGCCTTTGAGCTAGTTCATCTAGTTGTAGCTAATGAGCCTTGTCCGGTCTGTGGCTCTACAGATCATCCACAGTTAGCGGCGAAGCCAGAGATTTATCCGACTAAGGATGAAATTGAAGAGGCTCGTAAAGCCCGTGACGTAGCACTACAAAAGCAAGCTAGCGAAGTGGGACAACAGAAAACCTTAGTTACTCGTCTTGATGAGTTAACTAAGCAAGTAGAGGCACAAGTTTCTACGCTAAAGTTATCTATGGACGGTTTTTCTGAGAAAAACTTTGCATCTGTTCAACAGGATTTGTTGGCTAAAATGGATCAACTCACAGCTTTACGTGGTGAGACTGAATTGTTAAGTAAAACTATAGCTGACAAGGAGCATAAGTTAAAAGTAGCTAGAGATAAGTTAGCAACTTTAGAGCTTGCCCATAATGAATTACTTAAAAATCTACACGATCTAGAGATTCGGATTAGCTCAGTACAGGCTAACATTGATGCTCTATCTAAAACTTTACCAACCACGGATATAGCTGCGTGGCAAAAACAGCTAGAGTCGTTAGATAGTGAGATTACGGTTTACGATGAGCAGGTGAAAGTTGGTAAAACTAATTTAGATGCTGCTCGAGAACAGTTGAATGCCAAACGCGGACGCTTAGAAACTTTGTCCTCTCAAGTAAAAGAAGAAACAAAAAATCTTAATTTGATGTATGAGAACTATACAAAGTCATTACAAGCCATTTCTTTAGGAGAGGATGATTTTGTAGAGGCTTTACGTGATATTAAAGAGATAGAGACCTATAGAACACAGCTGCATGCTTTGGATGAAGCCTTTAATAAAGCACAAGCTGTATATGATGCAGCGTTAAAGGTAGCAGAAACTGTGGTTAAGCCAAGTGAGACTGTTTCCGATGAAATCTATGCTACAGCAGTAGCGCATCGAGATACACTAGTAGGTAATCTTGCGGCATGGGATAAAGAAACAAAGCATATCGAAACTACGCTCACCTCATTAGAAACACTTGAAACTGCTATGGGCGAGGCTCGGGAAAAGGTGAAGTTCTTAAGCCGATTAAATGATCTCGCTAATGGTGGGGAGCAAGGCTTTAAAAATGTTACCTTTGAGCGTTATGTATTGGGGGCTATCTTAGATGAGGTCGTATATGCAGCCAATTTACGACTTCAGAAGATGAGTCGCAACAGATATTCCTTGGAAAGATCTGACTATACAGGTGGTGGTCGTGGCAAGCAAGGCCTTGATTTGGCAGTTATGGATGCTTTCACGGGGCAATCTAGACCGGCAAATACCTTGTCGGGTGGCGAAACATTCTTGGCCTCTATGGCGCTTGCCTTGGGATTAGCGGATGTTATTCAAAGCTATGCTGGTGGTATCCATATGGATACGATGTTCATCGATGAAGGCTTTGGCACGCTTGACCCAGATACATTGGAACTAGCTATGGAAACATTGGTACAATTGCAATCTTCTGGGCGCCTTATCGGTATGATTTCCCATGTACCTGAGTTAAAATCGCGCATACCTGCTCATTTAGAAGTTATTCGCGGTGACGATGGTAGTACGGCAAAATTTGTTATTAACTAGATATCATTAACTAGATATAGATTTGCCAAATGTGTTACTATAAAAAGAGGAGAATTCCTACAAAAACATCCTGTATTTACGAAGGGGGTTCTATGAAGTTTTCGTTTGCTCATAATAATATAAATGTTAAAGACCTTGATAAAAGTCTAGCATTCTATAAAGAGGCGTTATTGCTCGAGGAGTCTCGTCGTTTGGAAGACCCAAGCGGTGCTTTCACTCTCGTGTATTTAAAAAGTCCTTATACAGCACATGAATTAGAACTTACATGGTTGCGTGACTGGGATCGCCCTTATAATTTAGGGGATAATGAATTCCACTTAGCATTCTATGTAGATGACTATGAAGCGGCTCTTAAAAAGCATAAAGAAATGGGCGTTGTTGCTTATGAAAATGCTGATATGGGCATTTATTTCATAGCGGATCCAGATGGATATTGGACCGAAATCATTCCGACGGGGAAATATTAATGGAATATATGTTAACTCGTTTAGAGTGGTTGGTTGGTCCCAATAAAATCCAAACATTAAAGGACACGTCTATTGCACTCTTTGGTGTCGGTGGCGTAGGTGGTGGTGCCCTTGAGGCGTTAGTGCGAGCTGGTGTGGGGCGCATCGTCATTATTGATGGTGACTCCGTAGCGCCTAGCAATTTGAACCGCCAAATGATTACGACTCATGATACGATTGGGGCACGTAAGGTAGAGGTGGCAAAGGCGCGAGCTCTTTCCATTAATCCTGATGTGGTGATAGAAACCCATGATATTATGTATACTGAGGAAATCTATCCTGGATTTATTCAAAGCTTGAACGTTGATTATGTTATTGACGCCATCGATATGGTAACGGCGAAACTTAATATCATTGAGGTTTGTCAACGTGAAAGCATCCCTGTTATTTCTTGTATGGGCGGAGGTAATCGCTTTTACCCAGAAAAACTTATGATTGCAGATATCAATAAGTCTCATACATGTCCTTTGGCACGCGTTATGCGTCGGGAACTCAAAAAACGGGGTATAAAAAAACAATTAGTTTTATTTTCTACTGAAAAACCGACAAAACCACAGTTCCGTGGTGATGCCACAAGTCCTGGGACATGTAGTTTTGTGCCACCAGTGGCAGGTTTTATATTAGCAGCACATGTGTTGCGTACAATTTTGGAGGTACCTGAACAATGAAAAAAGCGAAAATCCATATGGCTGACGGCGGCGATATCGTAATTGAATTATTTGAAAAAGAAGCGCCTGGCACAGTACAAAACTTTATCGACTTGATTAACAAAGGCTTTTACAATGGCCTTCGTTTTCACCGTGTAATTCCTGGTTTCGTAGCACAAGGTGGTTGTCCTAATGGCAACGGTACAGGTGGTCCTGGCTATACAATTAAAGATGAATTAGTTGGCAATCCGCATAAACATGAGCGCGGTGCTTTATCTATGGCTCACCGTGGCCCTAATACTGGTGGTAGTCAGTTCTTTATTGTATATGAGCCACAACCTCATTTAGATGGTGTACATACTGTATTTGGTAAAGTCATTGAAGGTATGGATGTAGTTGATGGTATCCAACAAGGTGCTATCATGGAAACTGTAGAAGTAATCGAAGGTTAATCTCATGAATGAAGTATCTATTAAACATCCAGAATGGCTATATATCGATGTAAATGGTAAAACATCATATGGGTATGACCAAGAGTGGTTCACTGATGAGTGGCAACGCTTGTCTGGTTGTGGGCCTACATCGGCATCACAAGTATTGGGCTATTCGCTATTTAGGGATGGCTTATTAGATCTAGAAACCACATCCGACCAAACGCTTGCTTTAGAACGGATGAACTTAGTTTGGAAATATGTAAAGCCACGTTTTGGTGGTGGTGTTTATAAAACTCAATGGATGGAACGTGGTCTTACTCGCTTACTCGAGGATAAAAGCCTATCTTATGATGTACATATGTTGAATGTATCTCCGTTCTGTGCATCACGCGTAGAGGTGGAGGCTGCAGCTCAGTTTATACATGATGCATTGGCACAGGATGTGCCTGTAGCATTTTTAAATCGTCATAAAGGAAAAGAGAAGGCTCTCTATACCTGGCATTGGGTTCCGATTCACAAGATGTTTATGGACGGCGATGATATCCGCTGTGGCATCTTTGATGAAGGTGAAATTCGTGATTTCTCTTTGGCGAATTGGATGAAAGACACTATTTTAGGTGGTGGATTCTGTTACATTAGTCGCAAAGAGTAAGTAATAGAGCAATTAAAGTAATATACATACGCATCGCAGTGATTTGCGATGCGTATTGTAGTATAAATAGTAGGAGGTACTACATGAGTCAATGGATTACTGAGGAACAAACACCTCACTTACGTCTAAGCGCTGAAGCGGAAGAAGTGCTTTACTCTGGGGAATCTGAGTTCCAGAAAATTGAAGTTTTTAAATCAAAAGAGTATGGTATGATGCTCGCTTTAGATGGCGTGTTCCAAACATCTGAGCGTGAAGAGTTTATCTATCATGAAATGATGAGCCATATCCCTTTGTTCTTACATCCTAATCCTGAGCGCGTTTTGATTATCGGTGGTGGTGATGGTGGCGTAGCTAGAGAATGTGTACGTCATGATTGTGTAAAAGAAGTAACAATGGTTGAAATCGATGGTAAGGTTGTAGAGTTGGCAAAACAATATCTACCAACTATTGCTAAAGCTATGATTGAAAACCACCCTAAATTGACTGTAAAAATTGGTGATGGTATTGGTTTCATGGCAGAAGCAGAAGATTACTATGATGTAATTATCGTGGATTGTTCCGATCCAATCGGTCCTGGTGAAGGCTTATTTACAGAAGAATTCTATAAGAATACATTAAAAGCTTTGAAAGCTGATGGCTTGTTTGTACAACAAACAGAATCTCCGATGTTACATCAAACATTAGTGGAAAAAGTTTTTGGTTACGTTAATAGCCATTTCCCAATTGCTCGCTTATATACAGCTTTTATTCCAATCTATCCTGCAGGAATGCATTGTTTTACATTGGGTTCCAAAACATTTGATCCTCTAACATGGACTCCAAACCGTGAACAAAACTTTGAAACTAAGTATTATAATGCAGATATTCAAAAAGCTGCATTTGCATTGCCAAATTTTGTAAAAAATTATTTGCCAACTAAGTAAATAATATGTATAATGGGGAAGCACCATTTGTGAAACGAAAGTTTCCGATAGTGCTTCCTTATTTATATGGGGATTAAAGGGCTTATATTAGAGATAACACAATTAAAAGTTTCGTTTGTAAAAATTAATGAAATTGAGAAAAAGGTGTTGACACAAATCTCTAGAAAAGATATAATTCTCTTTGTTACGAAGACAATGTCTTCGATACCTACAAGGTGGTGGGTATGGTGAAGCGGTTAACACGGCGGATTGTGGCTCCGTTACGCGTGGGTTCGATCCCCACTACTCACCCCATAACCTACACATCGTAATCACTGTAGGGGTGTCGCCAAGTGGTAAGGCAACGGACTTTGACTCCGTTATGCGCTGGTTCGATCCCAGCCACCCCTGCCAACATGACTCACTAGCTCAGTTGGCAGAGCACCTGACTTTTAATCAGGGTGTCCCGCGTTCGAGTCGCGGGTGAGTCACCAAATTAAAACTCACAAACTTCGGTTTGTGAGTTTTCTATCTCTATTTTTAGAGATTTTGGTTATGATTGTGAGTATAAATTTAATCAAAAATCGGTTGAAAAATCTTTGGAAAAGAGGTTGACGATTTAAGGTTAGATTGATATACTATACAAGTCGTTAGGGCGTAGAACTAACGTAACAGATCTTTGAAAACTGAACAATGATAGGTAATCAATCATATGATTGAACATATGCCAGAGTGCGGGTTTTGACATAGTCAAAACCAACCATAATTCAAAGTTACTTCAATGTAACGACAACAAATAATGAGCTATTCAAATAGCTTCAAGGTATCTTGGAGAGTTTGATCCTGGCTCAGGACGAACGCTGGCGGCGTGCTTAACACATGCAAGTCGAACGAAGAGCGATGGAAGCTTGCTTCTATCAATCTTAGTGGCGAACGGGTGAGTAACGCGTAATCAACCTGCCCTTCAGAGGGGGACAACAGTTGGAAACGACTGCTAATACCGCATACGATCTAATCTCGGCATCGAGGATAGATGAAAGGTGGCCTCTACATGTAAGCTATCACTGAAGGAGGGGATTGCGTCTGATTAGCTAGTTGGAGGGGTAACGGCCCACCAAGGCGATGATCAGTAGCCGGTCTGAGAGGATGAACGGCCACATTGGGACTGAGACACGGCCCAGACTCCTACGGGAGGCAGCAGTGGGGAATCTTCCGCAATGGACGAAAGTCTGACGGAGCAACGCCGCGTGAGTGATGACGGCCTTCGGGTTGTAAAGCTCTGTTAATCGGGACGAAAGGCCTTCTTGCGAATAGTGAGAAGGATTGACGGTACCGGAATAGAAAGCCACGGCTAACTACGTGCCAGCAGCCGCGGTAATACGTAGGTGGCAAGCGTTGTCCGGAATTATTGGGCGTAAAGCGCGCGCAGGCGGATAGGTCAGTCTGTCTTAAAAGTTCGGGGCTTAACCCCGTGATGGGATGGAAACTGCCAATCTAGAGTATCGGAGAGGAAAGTGGAATTCCTAGTGTAGCGGTGAAATGCGTAGATATTAGGAAGAACACCAGTGGCGAAGGCGACTTTCTGGACGAAAACTGACGCTGAGGCGCGAAAGCCAGGGGAGCGAACGGGATTAGATACCCCGGTAGTCCTGGCCGTAAACGATGGGTACTAGGTGTAGGAGGTATCGACCCCTTCTGTGCCGGAGTTAACGCAATAAGTACCCCGCCTGGGGAGTACGACCGCAAGGTTGAAACTCAAAGGAATTGACGGGGGCCCGCACAAGCGGTGGAGTATGTGGTTTAATTCGACGCAACGCGAAGAACCTTACCAGGTCTTGACATTGATGGACAGAACTAGAGATAGTTCCTCTTCTTCGGAAGCCAGAAAACAGGTGGTGCACGGTTGTCGTCAGCTCGTGTCGTGAGATGTTGGGTTAAGTCCCGCAACGAGCGCAACCCCTATCTTATGTTGCCAGCACTTTGGGTGGGGACTCATGAGAGACTGCCGCAGACAATGCGGAGGAAGGCGGGGATGACGTCAAATCATCATGCCCCTTATGACCTGGGCTACACACGTACTACAATGGGAGTTAATAGACGGAAGCGAGATCGCGAGATGGAGCAAACCCGAGAAACACTCTCTCAGTTCGGATCGTAGGCTGCAACTCGCCTACGTGAAGTCGGAATCGCTAGTAATCGCAGGTCAGCATACTGCGGTGAATACGTTCCCGGGCCTTGTACACACCGCCCGTCACACCACGAAAGTCGGAAGTGCCCAAAGCCGGTGGGGTAACCTTCGGGAGCCAGCCGTCTAAGGTAAAGTCGATGATTGGGGTGAAGTCGTAACAAGGTAGCCGTATCGGAAGGTGCGGCTGGATCACCTCCTTTCTAGGGAGACATACACCAAGCCAAAAGCTTGGATGTCACTTAGGTCGACACTTTGGCACCTAACATTGTTCGGTTTTGAGAGATCTGTTATCTACAAGATAATAATTTCTCATTATATTAAATGGGCCTATAGCTCAGCTGGTTAGAGCGCACGCCTGATAAGCGTGAGGTCGGTGGTTCGAGTCCACCTAGGCCCACCATTTAATACATGGGGGCGTAGCTCAGTTGGGAGAGCACCTGCCTTGCAAGCAGGGGGTCAGGAGTTCGAATCTCCTCGTCTCCACCATTTAGTATTTGACAGCGAGTCTGTGATATACTAATTGTTTGTTCTTTGAAAACTGCATAGAAGATAATTATTATATATTTGTAAGGTCATCTCTTAGAATTTCTAAGTAGGTTGACCCGAGCACATAGGAAATAATTCTCTGACTTAATGGTGACGTACATGAAAATGTACGGCTACAAAAAACGACAATGTATCTAATGCATGTCAATAAAATCTAAAAATAGATTTTCGTCAGAATTTGATGGATAACGAGGCGTGCCAGTGAGGTGATGTCGCCGCGTACTTATGTACGCAAGACAAACCGAACGCAGCACAACGAAGTTAGCCGCAAATTATGGCGTAAAATAAGTAAAGATTTTAAGGGCGTACGGTGGATGCCTTGGCGATATCAGCCGAAGAAGGACGCGGTAAGCTGCGATAAGCTACGGAGAGGTGCAAGCAACCTGTGACCCGTAGATTTCCGAATGGGGGAACCCGGCAGTGGTTATGCACTGTCACCCATAGCTTAGACTATGAGGAGGGCACCTGGGGAACTGAAACATCTAATTACCCAGAGGAAAAGTAATCAAACGAGATTTTCTTAGTAGCGGCGAGCGAACGGGAAAGAGGCCAAACCGGAGCGGGCAACCGCACCGGGGTTGAGGACAGTCATCAAGTGTAAATGAGGTAGAAGAATCGAGCTGGAAAGCTCAGCCGTAGAAGGTGAAAGCCCTGTAATCGAAACCTTGCATACACGGGACTGTATCCAGAGTACCACGAGACACGTGAAACCTTGTGGGAAGCAGGGGGGACCACCCTCCAAGCCAAAATACTGATATCGACCGATAGCGCATAGTACCGTGAGGGAAAGGTGAAAAGAACCCCTGGCGGGGAGTGAAAGAGAACCTGAAACCGTATGTCTACAAACAGTCGAAGTCTGTATATATATCAGGACGACGGCGTGCCTATTGAAGAATGAACCGACGAGTTACTGTTGCTAGCGAGGTTAAGTGGAACACATGGAGCCGCAGCGAAAGCGAGTCTGAACAGGGCGTTCAGTTAGTAATAGTAGACCCGAAACCGTAGTGATCTATCCATGGCCAGGTTGAAGCACAGGTAAAATTGTGTGGAGGACCGAACTCGTGAGCGTTGAAAAGCTTTGGGATGAGTTGTGGATAGGGGTGAAATGCCAATCGAACACGGAGATAGCTGGTTCTCCCCGAAATAGCTTTAGGGCTAGCCTCGAGGTAGAGAGTATAGGCGGTAGAGCACTGATCGGGCTAGGGGCCATACCGGTTACCGAACCTAGTCAAACTACGAATGGCTATACTTATACTCGGGAGTCAGACAGTGAATGATAAGGTCCATTGTCAAGAGGGAAACAGCCCAGAACACCGACTAAGGTCCCCAATGTTACACTAAGTGGCGAAGGATGTGGAATTTCCAAAACAACCAGGATGTTGGCTTAGAAGCAGCCACCATTTAAAGAGTGCGTAATAGCTCACTGGTCGAGAGACTCTGCGCCGAAAATGTCCGGGGCTAAAGTGTAAAACCGAAGTCGTGTCATATGCAGCAATGTATATGGGTAGGGGAGCGTTCTCATCGGGCTGAAGCAGTACCGTAAGGAGTTGTGGACTGATGAGAAGTGAGAATGTCGGTATGAGTAGCGAAAAGAATGGTGAGAATCCATTTCACCGAAAGCCTAAGGGTTCCTGAGCAACGATCGTCGTCTCAGGGTAAGTCGGGACCTAAGCCGAGGCGGAAAAGCGTAGGCGATGGACAACAGGTTGAAATTCCTGTACCGGTGTGAATCGTTTGATCGATGGAGTGACACAGTAAGGTAGGTCAGCACGCGATTGGAAGAGCGTGTTTAAGCAGGTAGGTTGAGCTATAGGCAAATCCGTAGCTCTAAAAGCTGAGATGTGATGACGAGTGACTAGCAATAGTCGCGAAGTGATTGATCCTACACTGTCGAGAAAAGCTTCTAGGTAGAGACACATCGCCCGTACCAAAACCGACACAGGTAGGCGGGGAGAGAATCCTAAGGTGCGCGGGAAAACCCTCGTTAAGGAACTCGGCAAAATGCCTCCGTAACTTCGGGAAAAGGAGGACTCATGTAGTGTGAAGCGCAGCAACGCCTGGAGCATGAATGAGTGGCACAAGAGAGGCGCAAGCGACTGTTTACCACAAACACAGGTGCCTGCTAAAGCGAAAGCTGATGTATAGGTGCTGACACCTGCCCGGTGCTGGAAGGTTAAGAGGAGGGGTTAGACTTCGGTCGAAGCTCTGAATTGAAGCCCCAGTAAACGGCGGCCGTAACTATAACGGTCCTAAGGTAGCGAAATTCCTTGTCGGGTAAGTTCCGACCCGCACGAAAGGTGTAACGACTTGCGCACTGTCTCAACGAGGGACCCGGTGAAATTGAAGTACCTGTGAAGATGCAGGTTACCCGCGACTGGACAGAAAGACCCCATGGAGCTTTACTGCAACCTAAGATTGAACTTAGTTAATGAATGTACAGGATAGGTGGGAGACGTAGAACCTAGGACGCTAGTTTTAGGGGAGTCGCTGTTGGGATACCACCCTTTCATTAATTGATTTCTAACGGGCCGAGTAACGACCGGCCGGACAGTCTTAGGCGGGCAGTTTGACTGGGGCGGTCGCCTCCAAAAGAGTAACGGAGGCGCCCAAAGGTTCCCTCAGAGCGGACGGAAATCGCTCGAAGAGTGTAAAGGCAGAAGGGAGCTTGACTGCGAGACGGACAGGTCGAGCAGGGACGAAAGTCGGGCTTAGTGATCCGGTGGTGCCGAGTGGAAGGGCCATCGCTCAACGGATAAAAGCTACCCTGGGGATAACAGGCTAATCTCTCCCAAGAGTCCATATCGACGGGGAGGTTTGGCACCTCGATGTCGGCTCATCACATCCTGGGGCTGAAGTAGGTCCCAAGGGTTCGGCTGTTCGCCGATTAAAGTGGTACGTGAGCTGGGTTCAGAACGTCGTGAGACAGTTCGGTCCCTATCCATCGCGGGCGTAAGAAACTTGAAGGGGGCTGCTCCTAGTACGAGAGGACCGGAGTGGACGAACCGCTGGTGTACCAATTATCCTGCCAAGGGTACAGTTGGGTAGCTACGTTCGGGACGGATAAACGCTGAAAGCATCTAAGCGTGAAACCAGCCTTGAGATGAGGTTTCTCATAGCAAAAGCTAGTAAGATCCCATGTAGACGACATGGTAGATAGGCCAGGTGTGGAAGAGCCGTGAGGTTTGGAGCTGACTGGTACTAATCGATCGAGGGCTTTACTTAAGCAGCGTAACCAACTTGAAGGAGCAACGCGACGCACAAGTTGCGTGGAGTCGCTTACGTCGAAACGTAAGATTTCACGATGTGAAATCCACAGGCTTCGACGCAATCCTCCAGACGTGTACTTTGAGTATGGGACGCAACATACAACAAAACATTAAGCAGAATGTGCAACAAATATATATACTTCTATGTGGTTTTCAGAGTACAAACTCTGACAGATTCAGTAGCGATGGCTATGAGGATCCACCTGTTCCCATCTCGAACACAGTAGTTAAGCTCATAAACGCCGAAAGTACTTGGCTGGAGACGGCCTGGGAGGATAGGAAGCTGCTGATTAACGAAAAGAAAAAGGTCTACCGAATGGTAGGCCTTTTTCTTTTTGCTCATCTTCGACTAGCTAACCCTGCTAGAACCGTCTCCAGCCAAGGTTGTAGAAGTATTGTCTATGTGTATTTATTAATAAGATGGCGTGGGAAAAGTAGGGCAGTAGAAGATGGAGGAGTGAAACGACGACAGATTCACTGCATCACTTTCTTCCGAACGTAAGATTTACCGAACTGCGAAGCAGTGAAGGAAAATCCACAGTGAGGAAGCAAGTAGGGCAAGGGAAAAGTAATTAGGATTAAACGAAGTATGGGGCCCACACATCACTTTCTTCCGAACGTAAGATTTACCAAACTGCGAAGCAGAGAAGGGAAATCCACAGTGAGGAAGCAAGTAGGGCAAGGAAAAAGTAATTAGGATTAAACGACGTATGGGCCCACACATCACCTTTTTCCGAACGTAAGCTGTACAGAACTGCGGAGCAGTGAAGGTAAATCCACAATGAGCATTGATAGGAATTTAAGTTTAGTTGTAGAAAAAATGATCTTTTTTTATACGTCTATTTTCTTGATACTTTTATTAAAAATATGGTATTCTCATTGTGTATGTAAGTCGATGGGAGTGATTATTTTATATGTATAAATATGGCAAGAGCTGCATTAAAAAGTTGTTATATTGTATTGCAATATGTATTGCAATCTTAGCGGTTTCTATTGGAGTTATGTGGGGTCTGTCTTCAGATTACAAGTTATATGGTGTACCAGTACTTAATTACCATCAAATAAATGATGAGAAACACTCCGCTTTAACATTGCATGTGGATCAGTTTAAGGAGCAGATGGAATACCTCCATAATCATGGGTATAATACGATTACATTGAATCAGTTGTATGATTATTTACAAAATGGTTCGGATTTACCAGAGAAGCCTATAGTAATAACATTTGATGATGGTTATGTGGATAATTATGAACATGCACTACCTATATTAAAAGAATATAATATGAAAGCTACTTTGTTCATGATTAGTGACGCTGCCAATACGCCTGGTTTTGTAAATACTGCACAAATGCACCAAATGGAGTCTGCTGGTTTTGACATTCAAGGGCATACAAATCATCATAAGATACTAACTCATATGGATCCTACGGAATTGCCTGATGCCATTCTCGGTGGTAAAACATCTATGGAAGGTATCTTAGGAGAACCTATTAGTTACTTGGCCTATCCTGGTGGTTTTAATGATATGCTCGTTCAATATGTTACTAAACAGTCGGGGTATAAAATGGCTTTCACAGTCCAACCAGGAACAGTAAAGCCAGGGGATAATTTATATGCTCTAAATCGACTAGCTGTATTCCAAGGAGATACACCGTATTTATCTTTCTGGTTGCGCCTACATTGTGCACCGTTTATTAAGTATACTTGGGCATTGCGTGATACATTACGCGATAATGGATGGCCGATATTGGCGTCTGTTATGCCTTTATTTTAGGAGGAATTATGTCTTACGAAGTTGTAGCAAGACCATTACGTGTTGCAGTGTTAACTGTATCTGATACTCGTACATTAGAAACTGATAAGGGGGGCAACAAGGTTCAAGAATTTTTGGAAAAAGCAAATCATATTGTAGCAGATCGCAAAATTGTCATTGATGATTGTGATGCTATAATAAATGCTATGACACCATGGTGTAATGATGAGTCTATTGATGTCATTATATCTACAGGGGGAACTGGTATTGCTATGAGAGATGTTACCATCGAGGCTGTAAATAGCTTATATGAAAAGCATATTCCAGGTTTTGGTGAAATTTTTAGATATTTATCCTATACGGAGGATATTGGAACAAAAGCAATGGCATCTCGTGCGGAAGCTGGAGTTAAGAATAACACTTTGATGTTCTCTATTCCTGGCTCTGTTGGGGCTGTCACCTTAGCGATGAGCAAACTCATCATTCCTGAAATGGGTCATTTGGTGCGCGAAATTACAAAATAATATATATGGAGACTGTTCTTTTGAGAGCAGTCTTTTTATATATGATGACAATCAATATTTGATGGATATAAAAGTAGGTAATTGATCCATAAAATATGAGCATGAGAAGTAAGTGAATTAATTTATTTTGTTTAAAACAATACCATTGCAGTATTGTTTTATTTCATTTATACTAGATTTAGTAATACGTTTGTCCGAGTGCATGAGAAAGGAGACTTTATGAAGTTAAATCAGGCCACGGATTATGCATTTCGCATGGTCTTGCATATGGCGCTACTACCTTCGGGATCGAAGATAACTGGTGCTGTATTGGCTGAGCAAGAGTTGATTCCAGAACGCTTTTTGCTCAAGATTATGCGTAGTCTCATTGCAGCAGGAATTATGAAATCTTTCAGAGGGGTAGATGGTGGGTTTGCCCTGAATCGAAGCCCTCAAGAGATCTCGTTGCTTGATGTAATTAGAGCCGTAGAAGGGGATGCGTATTTACAACGTTGTTTATATGATGTAGGTTCTTGCTCTAAGTCTTGTAAGGGGCATTGCGCTATAAATGAAGCAATGGGCGTGATTCAGCATCAATTGGTCAATCAGTTGGAAGCGGTTAATTTTAAGACCCTTGCCCAACGAGAACAGTTGATTATCGCTGAGGCTTGAGCTTTTTTACAGTCGCAATGATGCAAGGTTTTTTGTAAAAGCTCGTCAAGTGATGTTAGTATTTTATTCTAAGGAGGAAAACACATGTTTGAAGCTGTAGATTTAGCCCGATTGCAATTCGCGCTAACATCTATCTATCACTGGTTATTTGTGCCGTTCACACTAGGTATGACAGTGATTGTTGCTGCTTTAGAGTGGACCTACGTGTCGACTGGTAAAGAAGTATACAAAAAAATGGCTAAGTTCTGGGGCAAATTGTTCCTAATTAACTTTGCTATGGGTGTGGTGACTGGTATTGTTCAGGAATTCCATTTCGGTATGAACTGGGCAGAATATTCTCGTTTTATGGGTGACATTTTCGGCGCTCCATTGGCTCTTGAAGCATTAATGGCATTTTTCTTGGAATCTACATTCATGGGCGTTTGGATTTTCGGTTGGGATCGCTTACATAAATGTGTTCACGCCCTTGTAGCTACATTTGTAGCATTAGGTACAAATCTATCTGCGTTCTGGATTCTTGTAGCAAACTCTTTTATGCAACATCCTGTAGGTTTTGTATTACGCAATGGCCGTGCAGAGATGGAAAATTTCCTGATCATCGTTCAAAATGGCTATGTACCTGGACAATTTTTCCATATTGTATTGAATGGTTTATTAACAGCTGGCGTAATTATTATGGCAGTCAGTGCATGGCACTTATTACGCAATAATGCGACAGAGTTCTACCGTCGCTCTGCTAAATGGGGCATGGTTATCGCTCTAGTATTCGGTACTTTAGGTGCATTAGCTGGTCATCACCAAGGTCAGTACATCACAAAAGTACAACCTATGAAAATGGCTGCTATGGAAGCGTTGTGGGAAACACAAGATCCAGCACCATTCTCTTTAGTAGCTAACATTGATACTAAGGCACAAAAGAATACAAATGCTCTTGAAATTCCTGGTGGTTTATCCTTCTTGACTCAAAACTCCTTTACGTCTGGTAAGGTAGAAGGTATCAAAGACCTTCAAGCAAAAGCGGAGGCTCAATATGGCCCTGGCAACTATATTCCAGATGTTCCAGCAATCTTCTGGACATTCCGTGTCATGGTAGCATCCGGTTCTCTTATGTTACTTGTTGCCTTTGTAGGTCTTATCCTAAATGCAAAAGATAAACTTGTTGAAAACCGCACATTCTTAAAAATTATGTTCTGGATGTTGCCATTGCCATTTATCGCTCACTCCACTGGTTGGTTTGTAGCGGAAGCAGGTCGTCAACCATGGCTTGTATATGGTTTGCAATTGACTGCAGATGGTGCGTCTAAATCCGTAACGGCTCCAGAAATTATGACTACAATCATCGGCTTTACACTTGTGTATATCGTGGCTGCTATCGCGGCTATCTATCTTGCTGTAGAACACATTAAAAAAGGTCCGGATGGCAACCCATCTCATGATGTAGTTGAAAAAGAGGAGGCGAGATTATGGAATTAATTTTTAATAACCTTGAAGTGGTATGGTTTATCTTAATTACTGTACTATTCGCTGGCTTCTTCTTATTAGAAGGTTTTGACTATGGTACTGGTATTTTATTACCATTCATTGGTAAAACTGACGTTGAACGTCGACAAATGATCAATGCCTTAGGTCCTGTGTGGGATGGTAATGAAGTTTGGATGATTACTGCCGGAGGGGCATTATTCGCCTCCTTCCCTCACGTGTATGCTACATTATTTAGTGGCTTCTACTTGGCTCTATTCTTGATGCTTGCAGCTCTTATTATTCGTGGCGTATCCTTTGAATTTCGTTCTAAGAGCCCTAATTTGTTATGGCGTAAAACATTCGACTACTGCATCTTCTTTGGCTCCTTGATTCCTGCACTATTATGGGGTGTTACAGTAGGTAACTTGATTCAAGGTACTCCAATTGATGCAAGTATGACATATGTTGGTACATTTTTTGATTTATTAAGTCCTTACACAGTACTTTGTGGTATTGCGTTCATTTTGGTATTTACATACCATGGTGGCTTATTTACTTCTATTAAAACAGCTGGCGCTATTTCTGAACGCGCTCGTGCTGCTTCTTTGGTAGTAGGTGTTCCTACAGCTATCGGTGCATTAGTATTGGTAGGTGCAACTTACGTATATACAGATTTGTTTAATTCTGTATTAGCTGTAGTTTGCTTTGCATTAACTATCGTGTTCTTCCTCATTTCTTGGGGCGCAGCACGCACTCGGAATACAAAATGGGGTTTCCTATTCAGCTGTTTATCTGTTATTTCTGTAACAGCTGCATACTTTGCAGGTTTGTTCCCTCGCATTATGGTTTCTTCTTTGAATCCTGAGTGGAGCTTGACTATTACTAATGCAGCTAACTCTACTTACACGTTGACTTTGATGACTTGTGTAGCATTCGTATTTGTGCCAATCATTTTGGTATATCAATCTTGGGTATATTGGACATTCCGTCATCGTGTAACAGAAAAAGATTTACACTATTAATAGAATAGCCTTATAACTCTTGTGAGTAAAAATTACATTTTAATGTGAGGCGTGCCGTAGCGGCACGCCTCTTTTTTGTGGTAAGATGATTATAATATTGATAAATTTAGATTCACTTGGACTCTTTTAGGCCTATTTAAAGGAATTTAAATTTGTTTGATTTTATATATTTAAGTTGATTTACCATAGAGGATAGTATGATACAGCGTACCGCATTTAAAGCGCTGCTAGAACATAAAGGACGGCTTGGATTACTCGGTTTAACCTGTTTAATAGAAAGTCTGTCAATTGTTGGGCAAGCTTGGTTCTTTGGGACCTTAATAAATAACCTTATATTTTTGGAACATACACTAGCTGATGAAATGAACACCATCATTTATTTGTTTATAGCTATTGTTATGAGATTGGTGGCACATTACGTTCAAGAGGCAGTGGCAAATCACTTGGGGAGTGCTGTAAAAGCATCCTTTAGAGAACGCTCTTTGGCTCATATGTTTAAGCTTGGTGTACAACATAAGGAACGTCATGGCGATGTCATCCATATGCTTACCGATGGTTTAGAGCAAGTTGATGCATATGTGGCTCGTTACATTCCGCAGATTTTATACGCTATTATGATTCCACTTATTATGGGAATCGCTATTATAGATACATTACCAATAATTGGCATTATTTTAATTGTTACGGTGCCTTTAATTCCATTTTTTATGATCTTGATTGGGAAGCAAGCTGATCGATTAAATAAGGAACAATGGGAGCGTATGAGCTTCCTATCGGGGCATTTTTTAGACGTATTGCAAGGGATTACTACGCTAAAACTCTTTGGTCGTGCAAAAGATCAAATTAAGGTTATTGGTCGATTATCTCAAGAGTTTAAAGATTCTACTTTACGAGTATTGCGCGTAGCCTTTTTATCTGCATTAGTACTTGAATTAGTGAGTACTATAAGTACTGCTCTGATTGCGGTATATTTAGGTCTAACCTTATTAGATGGTGAAATTACATTCTTTTCAGCCTTCTTTATTTTGTTGTTAGCGCCGGAGTTCTATACCCCATTTAGACAGTTGGGGGCTGCTTTCCATACGGGGATGGCAGGTAAAACATCTATTCTGAAATACGAAGAATTTATGAATCGTCCTCAGTCCTTACCAGTAGGTGGTGATTCTAAACTTGAGAAATCTATACAAGAGATTGCAATTAAAGATTTAACTTTTACCTATAAAAATAGTAAAAATGGGGTACATCATATCACACTAGAGGCTGAGCGTAATGTACCTATCATGTTAGTTGGTGAAAGCGGAGCTGGTAAATCTACTATTGCCCATATCGTTGGTGGATTTTTACAGGCTCCGAAAGGAACAGTTACTATCGATGGCATTGATATATGTGATTTAGATATCGACTGGTGGCGTCAGCAAATTACCTATGTGTCTCAACATCCACATATTATGAAAGGGACCTTACGAGAGGTCTTGTCCTTTGGGATGGATGTAAGTGATGCAGATATTCTCGATGCTTGCAAAGAGGTTCAATTATTAGATGTTATTAATCGACAACAAGATGGGCTTGATGCGGTTATTGGAGAAGGTGGTTTAGGTCTTAGTGGCGGTGAACGACAGCGTATTGCTTTAGCTCGTGCATTCCTCCGAAAGGGGCAGGTGTTGATTCTTGATGAAGTGACAGCACATCTAGATGTAAAAACAGAATCCATTATAAGTACAGCTATACAGCGTTTGATGGAAAATAATATTGTTATTATTATTGGTCATCGTTTACAAACTATGCACTGGGCATCTAAACTATATGTCTTGAAAAATGGATCAATTATTCAAGAAGGTTCTTATCATGACCTACTTCAAGAAGATGGTTATTTTAAAGAACTTGTTACATCTGGGTTAGGTCAATTTTCAGCAACTCTTGAAGAACCGTTGTATATTGGAAAACAATTTAGTTCAGAGAATACATTGGACATAGATACACCTATCAATAGCACAGAGCATTTTGATAAATCTGTTAAATATACTGAGAACCTTAAAGATAATGCAAAAGGTTTTAATATGGGCTTACAAGGTTGGAAGTTGTTGTTTTCTGTATTGAGTCCCGCTAAGTGGTCATTAGTATTGGCCTTGCTATTTACGTTCTTAACAGTGTTCATGAATGTGGGGCTTTTAACAGTATCCTCTTGGCTATTGGCATCTGCCGCATTGCAACCAGGGCTCACGTATTTGAGCCTTGCAATCGTAGGCGTTCGATTCTTCGGTGTTAGTCGCGCTGTATGTCGTTATTTTGAGCGCTATACATCTCATCGCATGGCCTTTCAAGGTCTTTATGGCCTGCGCTTGTGGTTTTATGCTCATTTGGAACCATTGGCACCTGCTATACTCAAAAGGTTTGGGGCGGGTGATATGTTGGGACGCATCATGGGGGATATAGAGGTATTACAATTCTTCTACTTGCGCACTTTGATTCCACCTGTAGCAGCTGTTGCCTTGACTGTATTGATTGCATATGGAGCCTCTACGATCGACAATAGCTTGATTACGCCAATTCTTTTGTCGGCCTTCATATTAGGTGTAATACTACCTTTGGTCGTTTATGCACATAATAAACAATCTTTACGTGCGATTGGGCCCCAACAAGGTGATTATAAAGCGCTTTTAAGTGATACTATGGATAGCCTGGAAGATGTGATTAGTTATGGCAATGAAGAAATGGTATATAAGCGTATTCAGCATATGATGCGTAATGTAGATGCTCGAAAAGGTACTATTGAGCGTGGCATGAATATGGGTAATACACTATTCATAGGCGGTGTTCAGTTAACTGTAGTTATTGTAGCTATTATGGCCTCTAATGCGTTAACAGGTGCTTGGGCCAGTGTTATGGTAGCGGTGGCTGCCATTGGTACGCAGGCTTGGTTTGAAGCGTTACAACCTATGATCGCGGCAGTTCATCATGGTGCAGAAAGTAAAGTTGCCATAAGTCGTCTCATGGCTCTCAGTAATGAACCTATATCTATTGTAGATCCTATATCACCAAAATCATTTAATCCTAATGATGATATTATTTTTACAGATGTATCCTTTGGTTATGGTGAATATCGCCATATTTATGAGAATCTCAGACTACATATTCAACAAGGACAATTTATTGCTATCGTTGGTGCTAGTGGATCTGGCAAGACGACATTGTTTAATATGCTTGAGCGACTATATGATTATGGTGGTTCCATTCGTATAGGTGCAGTGGAGTTGAAAGATATTTCAATTGATACTTGGCGTAATGCATTGGGAACTATAACTCAAGATACGTATATTTTTAATGCATCCTTTAAAGACAATATACGTCTTGCTAGACCTGAGGCGTCTAAAGAAGACTTAGAGCAAGCCATTAATCGCGCATCATTGCGTTCCGTAGTCGAAAAATTACCAGAGGGGATGAATACGATTGTAGGTAGTGGAGGACAAGGTTTGAGTGGTGGCGAGCGTCAAAGAATTGCATTAGCTAGATTGTTCTTACGCAATCCTAAAATTATTTTATTAGATGAACCTTTAGAGGGTTTAGATCAAGTAACACGAAAAGCCTTGCATCGTGATTTGATGCATTATGTGGATGGTAAGACTTGTCTATATATTACGCATCAATTGGAAGGTTTAGAACAAATGGATCGAATTATATTTATGGATAGAGGTCAAATTGTTGAAGATGGAACGTATGAAGAATTGATAGCTCTTCGAGGGCGTTTCTATGAATACTGTTATTTATCTATGGCAAGTATTCAATAAAACTAAATATCAATAAAAGTATCTATTATAAATGCTTGATTGTAGATTGGACAATATTTTAATTTCATGTTGCAATTTAAGACCTATTATGAATATTAAATTATAATAGTAACAATATTAAACTACAGTAATAAAGCCCCTTTTGCTATGTAAAAAGGGGCTTTAGTTATATTTATATTTAATAGTATATGTAGTATACTTTTATCGATAAATCATGCAACATATGGTATAATTTTTATATTAAAACCTATTTTTTCACCCTTGGAGGGGTTATGACTAAAATCTTCACCAAATTACGAGCTTTGGTGGATGAAGCATTATCTGATCGTGATGCGGTGGTGGATAAGGCGCCCGTACTAGAAAAAGCACCTTTAGAACAAGATTTATTTGACCATCGCTTACTATATATTGAAGAAGATATGGTTAATCGCATGTTGCGTGCCGCTCTTCGCAATCATTGGTTCTTTTATGCTATAACATTTGAATTTGAACCAAACAATCAAATATTCCTATCCATTATTACCAAATGGGGGAATGTGATTAATGTGGAATTCACCTTAGAGGATCTATGGTTTGATGATTATTCATCATCCTTTGCAATTCGTCTTGATACAAACAATATAGATACAGGTGGGTTTATTTTGAACTCCATTTTACACTTATTGGGGAACTGGTGTCTCAGTCTCTTTGGTATATTCTTTAACCCTATTGCATTGGGAGAAAAAGGATCTACCGTACGCTTTGAGAAGAAAGGGATTATCCAGTTTGACTTATTGCCTAATACACAAGTGAAGAAATTCATACCTATGCCTGAGCGTCATATTGGTAGCAATGGACCTGTTTTGTTGGGGAACCCGCGTACCAGTCAATCTGTGTTGCAGTTAGATTACTATGCGTTCCATGATCCTGTAGATACTTTTACGGTGCCTGATGTGCCGACTCGCACTAGCTGGCTTCGTTCTATTGATATTGCAGCAGTTCTTTTATTGCCAATTGGTGTATGGATTACATTTATTATCTTGCATCACTACTTACCGACGGAAACGTTGGAGTTCTCGTTTTCCACGTACTTTTTGATTTCATTGGGGATTTTCATCATTTCCTTCTTAGTTATGAATATTCCGCGGTATTTGTACATGTATTTTGATTCTCGCAAACAGTGGCAAAGTGCGTTTGTACATAACAATATCAAAATTCAAATGCGTAAACTACATCGTCGTATCTTCATGCAACAAGCTACATTGACATCTGATTGTGATGAGGATACAGCCAATGAAAGTCAAGAGCGAATCAAACACCTCTTGTTGCAAATTCGAGATAAGCGATTTCTTGCTAATCGTCTTAAAATTGCAGATGATGATAGAGCGCGTAAACAAAAGGTTAAGTTTATTATTGCTTATATCGGGTGTACATTGATTGAGTTGATGTTACTGATGAATTAATGTCATAAGAAATATAAAATATAAAAACGTATCTCCATGTGATATGTCCCCCTTTACTGGATATCCAATAAAAGGGGTACATATCAATGAGAGATACGTTTTTTGATTACAAGTTATTAATTTTGGTTATCGTTTTTTACGACGTTTTCGAGCTGGTTTGCGGTTTTCTTGTTTTTTGCTTGATACAGGAGTTTGTACGGATTCATATGTTGGCTGATTTACAGGCATAAATGGAGGATTACCGTATTGGTTAGGCTCAGGTTGTCCTGGCAATACCCAGAATAGGAAGCCGATGAGCCATATAAAAAGCTCTAGCATGTAATTGAATGGAGATACGGCAGAGTAGGTATTGATGAAAATCATGATTACCGACCAGAGGATTCCTGCCCATGCATTGAAGCCGATATCGTGAATACGACGGCCAAATAAGACACAAGATAAAGGAAAGAGGGTTGCCAATAAGAGCCAAATAATGACCCTAGTCAACCAATATGCTGGTAGTGATACAACAAAATCTAAGAATATGTTATCGATGTAGTGGACAATATGAAATAAAATCATTAAAGCGATGAAGCATATGATAAATTGTAGTCGATTTAACCGTCCCGTTAAGTTAAAAATCGATAAACCCATGCGACGTCCTTGGAATGCAATGAGCAAACCGATGGTACATATGAGCAGTGTTCGTAATACAACATAAAGTAAATCCATAAGTTCCCCTTTATTTATAGCTTATAGTTGAGTTAATTCTGGCAAAACTAACTCAAATGCGACTCCATGTTTTAGCGATTGTACTGTATCTAATGTTGCTTGAATCGCGTTGGTAGTAAAATTCATTGCCAGTTCTGCCGCATCATAAGGAGAATATCCCCTCATTACAGCACCAGATAATACAGCAGTAAAAATATCTCCTGTCCCTGTAGCTTTTACAGGAACCAGAGGTATAGAGTATGTTTTTAAAAAGTCTGTAGGTCCATCATAGACCGCAATAACAGCATGTGTTTTCGATGGGACGCTGGTCATGATAACCATTTCAGGGCCCATGTGATGTAATTGTTTACATCGCTCACGTAATTCATCTTCGCTAATAGGATTTGTTGAGAATGGAATATCTAATAAGAAGCATGCCTCAGTATAGTTTGGCTTTACGATGTGGGCCTTAGATACAAGTTGGCGCATAGCTACAACCATATCAGGAGTATAAATGGAATAGAGGCGACCATCATCGGCCATTGCGGGATCGACGATAACCATCTGACCATTAGAGGCAAATCGATCGATTGCTTCTTCAACGAGGTGAATTTGTTCTGGTGATGCCAAGAATCCACTTACGATAGCGTGAAAGTCAATTTCGTTTTTATCCCAGCAGTCCATAAAATCTCTCATATGAGCAGATAAATCAACGAATTCATAGTGTGGATACTCTAAGTGATTGCTTAGTACCGCTGTCGCCAAAGGAACCGCCTGACAGCGCATGGCACTGATGATAGGAATCATAACAGTAAGGGCACAGCGTCCGATAGAGCTCATGTCTTGAATTGTTAAAACTCTAGGTACTGCTACCATAGACACCTCCAAATAATCATATATTTTATTGTACGTTATGTGAGCCTTTCTGTAAATGTAATGATGTTAATCATGAAATTAACTTCATAATGTAGTATAATAAAACGAATAAACTTTTTATGGAGGAAAGTGACAATGACGAGGTATGTATTTCGACGCCTAGGTGGCGCAATCATAATCTTATGGGTCATCATTACCGTAACATTTGCATTAATGCATGCGATACCTGGTGGGCCTTTTACAACAGAAAAGAAATTACCGCCTCAGGTGAAAGCAAGTATCGAGGCTAAATATCATCTCGATGATCCTGTATGGAAACAGTATGGAGATTATTTAGGTGGCGTCATTACAGGTGACTTGGGCCCATCATTTAAATATGAAGGCCGTAGTGTAAACGATATAATTGGTGATGCATTCCCAATTTCCGCACAGCTTGGCTTATTATCTTTAATGGTAGCTATAGTTGGTGGTATTACAGCTGGTGCGATTAGTGCCATGAGACCTAATAGCATTGTAGATTATGCGGTAACTGTATTATCTACAATAGGGATTTCGGTACCAACATTTATTATCGGTGCTGTTCTTGTGTACATAGTAGGCTTTGAATTGGGATGGTTCCCGGTAGCCTTATGGCGTGGCCCCTCTTACATGGTGTTACCTGTGTTGACATTAGCAGCGCAACCGATGGCATTTATTGCTCGCTTAACGCGCAGTGGTTTACTTGACGTTTATCAACAAGAATACATTCGTACAGCTCGCGCAAAAGGTCTAGGTTCTTGGACCATTTTGACACGTCATGCCCTTGGCAATGCAATTTTGCCAGTTATTACGTACTTAGGTCCATTGGCAGCTAGTTTGTTAACAGGCAGCTTTATCGTAGAAACAATTTTTGCGATTCCTGGTCTAGGTCAGTATTTTGTAACATCTATTTATAACCGAGACTATACGGTTATTCTTGGTATTACGATTTTCTATAGTGCACTTGTAGTATTTCTTAATATTTTGGTGGACATGATTTATCCATTAATCGATCCACGAGTTACAACGGAGGAGGGGACAGATGAATAAGGAAGACTTTTTACCTATTGAACGAGCCCCTCAAGAAGAGATTACTAGCTTTATAAAACGTCCTAGTAAATGGGAACGATTTAAGGTAAATCGTTTAGCTGTAGTTGGTGCAACCATCATTATTGTGATGATGGTACTTGCTATTCTAGGTCCACTTATTTCACCTTATACCTATGCGGACCAATCCTTAATTGATGCGAACCAAAGTCCAAGCTTTAGCCATTGGTTTGGTACGGATACATTGGGCCGTGATATCTATACGCGTGTTATGTACGGCGCTCGTATTTCCTTAACCATTGGTTTTGTAGCAGCTTTTATTAATCTTGTGATTGGCGTTGCTTATGGCGGTATTGCGGGTTATATAGGTGGCAAGGTAGACCGTATCATGATGGGGATCGTAGATGTTTTGTACGGTATTCCACTTTTACTATACGTAATCTTATTGATGGTTGTACTTGGGCCTGGGCTAACCTCTATTTTTGTAGCGTTGGGGATTGCGTATTGGCTTAATATGGCCCGTATCGTACGCAGCCAAATTTTGAAAGTTAAAAACGAAGAATACATTATTGCAGCAGAAGCTATGGGTATTCCTAAGCATCGAATTTTATTGCGTCATATTTTACCAAACTGTGTAGGGCCGATCATTATTACTTTAACATTGGCCATTCCTGAGGCTATTTTTACAGAAGCATTTCTTAGTTTTATCGGTTTAGGTGTAAATGCACCTATGGCGAGCTGGGGCGTACTAGCTTCTGAAGGTATTAGTAGCATGCGCTCTTATCCGTTCCAATTGATTTTCCCAGCTGTTGCTATTAGTATTACCATGCTTGGTTTCGCATTTTTTGGCGACGGTTTACGCAATGTATTAGACCCTAAGGAAGGAGATAGATAATGAATAATGCTATTGTTGATGTACGTAATGTATCTATTACCATCAATACCTTCCAAGGTCCGTTGCGAGTTATTCGCAATCAAGATATTTCTTTATACCCTGGTGAGATTTTAGGTATAGTCGGGGAATCTGGGTGTGGTAAATCCGTTTTAGTTAACTCTTTAATGGGCTTATTGCCATATGGTAAAACTAAAATTAAAGCGGATACATTCATGATTGATGGTCATGATTGTTTAGGATTTACTGAAGATGATTGGAATGAACTTCGTGGTACGACGGTTGCCATGGTGTTCCAAGATCCTATGACCTCCTTGAATCCTATCATGACCATTGGAGAGCAAATGTATGAGGTTATTCATCGTACAAATGCGTATGGTGAAGATTACGATGAAAGGGCCATTGCCATCGATTTATTGAAGAAGATGGGCCTATCTACACCGGAACGCCGGTTATCTCAATATCCTCATGAGTTGAGTGGCGGTATGCGTCAACGCGTATGTATTGCCATGGCAGTGGCCGGTCGTCCTAAGATTTTGATTTGTGATGAGCCCACAACAGCTCTTGATATTACTACAGAGGCACAAATTTTGCGCCTTATGCAAACATTAGCCGTAGAGGCTGGCATAGGGATTATCTTTATCTCTCATAACCTACGTGTTATTGCTCAAATTTGTGATCGGGTTATGGTTATGTACGCAGGTAAATGTGTTGAGTCTGCTACAGTAGATGGTATTTTTAGCGAGCCTCGTCATCCATATACTTTGGGGCTGTTGCTTGCATTGCCTCAAGGTAAATGGCACGGCGAATTGAAGGCTGTTGAAGGTCAACCACCTGATCTATTTGATTTACCTCGTGGATGCGCATTTAATCCTCGTTGTAAATGGGCTATGCGAATCTGTGGTAGTCGGGTTCCGATGGTTACAAATGTTGGTGAAAGTCACCAGTTTACATGTTGGTTAGCTAAGTTGGAGGGACTTTAATGAGTTACGTATGGGAGACTGACAATCTCGTTAAAGAGTTCACCCTGTCAGGCGGCTTATTTAAGCCAAAACAAACGGTACATGCCGTACAAGGCGTGAGTCTATATCAATCACTAGGGGAAACCCTAGGTATCGTAGGTGAATCTGGATGTGGTAAATCTACATTTGGTTACACTTTGATGGGTTTATATCAAGCTACATCTGGTTCTATTTATATGAATGGTCGACATATCAACCCTTATGTGGATAGAGAGTCTGTTCACCCGGTGATGCAAATGGTATTTCAAAATCCTTATGCATCCCTTAATCCGCGGCTTACGGTTAATGCGATTTTAGAGGAGCCTTTAGAACTGGATCCAAAGTATACACCTCGAGATCGCGTGATTCGTGTAAAAGAGGTGCTTGACCAAGTTGGCTTAAATATGTCATTTGGTGAGCGTTATGCTCATGAACTATCTGGTGGGCAACGTCAACGTATCGGCATTGCACGGGCTCTTATTATGGAGCCTCAATGTATCATCTGTGATGAGCCGATTTCTGCGTTAGATGTATCTATCCAAGTGCAAATTATGACATTACTAGAACGGTTACAAGAACAACATGGTATTTCGTACCTCTTTATTTCTCATGATTTAAATATGGTGCGCTACATTAGTCATCGCATGGTTGTTATGTATTTAGGTGCCGTCATGGAAGAAGGTCCTGCATTGGACTTATATGAATTCCCTCAGCATCCGTATACCCGTGCATTGACGGCCTTAAATGGTCCAGTTATGCCACATGCACCAATTGGGGCACCGCTTAAAGGGGATCCACCAAATCCATTAGACCCACCAAAAGGGTGTCTGTTTAGTGGTCGATGTCCAGAAGCGGAAGGTCGTTGTTTTACAGAACGTCCGCCACTTCGAGATTGGGCAGATCGCCGCATCGCATGCTGGCACATATAATGGGAGAATAGTATGGAAAAACTAATTGTTGGCAAGTCCTTGGAACATCAACTAGATACAGTCATTAAAGAATTGGCACCAGCAGGGAATATATCTTATGCGGTGCTACAATTCGATGATGAAGAGGAACCAACACTCATCGCAGCTAGAGGTGAAAATACTGTACATTCTAGTGCGAGTTTAATTAAGGTACTTATCATGGAATATGTCTTTCATTTAGCTCGTACGGAGCAATTGGACATTAATGATACAGTTCCTTTATCTAGAACTCCACGCGTTGAAGGTGGCGGCGCACTACAAGAGTTAGTTGGTAAACATAGTTTTACATATCTTGAGTTATGCCGTCTCATGATGGTTCTTAGTGATAATATCGCAACAAATCTACTCATCACAGTGCTCGGCATGGAAAATATCAATGCTCGTGCAGAAAAGCTTGGTATGGATGAGATGGAGCTTAATCGCATGATGATGGACTTTAACGCCCTAGCTGAAGGTCGTGATAATCACATTACAGCTATGTCGTTAGCTCGTTTGTATAAACACATTTTTGAATGTCGTGATAGAGATGCTTATGGCCGAGAAATGTGGAATATCTTAGGTCGCCAACAATTCCGTGATATCTTACCATTTTACTGGGGAGAAGGCATACGCTTTCACCATAAAACAGGATCCCTTGATCGTGTAGAACATGATGGGGGTGTAATAGAAACATTTAGGGGTCATTTTTGTTTTATCCTTTTAATGAGCGATATCGATAATGACCGAGGTAAAGAGTTAGGCGCTCAAGTTGGGCGCATCATGAAAGAATTTGTAGAGGAAGCATTGCCATGATGGATAAACGAAACTTGTTAAAACTCATGGTCCTCGCTCTAGGGGTGAGCGTACTCTTATTCGTATTTGGGTACCCTCGTGGTGTTCAACCAATCGATGAACACACAATCCGCTATGTTATTGAGCAGGAACCATCCACATTGGATCCCGCAAAGTCTACTACCTCTCCGGAGGCTACGGTTCAACTTCAATTATTTGATGGTCTAGTTCGTTTGAATGATGAAAGTGAACCTGAAGCAGCACTTGCTAAAAATTGGGACATCTCCGATGATGGTCGTGAGTATACCTTCCATTTACGACCTAATTTAAAATGGTCCAATGGAGAGCCTTTGACGGCTTATGACTTTGAATACGCTTGGAAGCGCGTATTAGACCCTGAAGTCCATGCGGATAATGCATATATGTTATATGTATTGGAAAATGGTGAAGCTTTTAATACGGGTAAAGCTGCAGCTGAAGATGTTGGGGTTAAAGCTATTGATGAGGATACATTGGTAGTTACCTTAGAAAATCCAACGGCTTATTTCTTGAAATTATTAGCGTCTCATAGCTATTACCCAGTGAGTAAAAAAGCAGTAGAAGCTCACGAAAACTGGGCGGCTAATGCGGAAACAATAGTATCTAATGGTCCATATCGTTTACTTTCTTGGAAGCATAATGGGGAAATGGATTTCATCAAGAACCCTAATTATTGGGACGCAGAATCTGTGAAAACAGAGAAAATGAATTGGCCTATTAGTGAGTCTCAAAGTACGCGTCTCACCTTAGTTGAAGGTGGCGAAGCTGATATGATGGTTGAGCCTCCTGTAGCGGATCAAAAACGTTTAGAAGAAGCAGGCTTATTACATATTGGGCCTATGCTTGGTAACTATTATTACGTATTCAATGTGAAAGCAGAGCCTTTTACAGACCCCGATGTGCGTAAAGCCTTTTCTATGGTTATCAATCGTGCTAACATTGTTAATAATATTGTTAGAGGCGGTAAAGAGGCGGCTTATGCGTTCGTACCATATGGCATGCTTGAAAGCAATGGCCGTGAAGACTTCCGTGAAGCTGGTAGTTATCTTGTATACGAAGATGTAGAGCAAGCTAAGGAAATCTTGAAAAAGGCTGGCTATGGTAAAAATCGTCCATTGCCTCAAATTACGATTTTGTACAATACAAGCGAATTACATAAATCCATTGCGGAAGCGATTCAAGATGCTTGGATAAATGCATTTGGTGCAGATGTACGCTTACAAAATCAAGAGACAAAGGTATTCTTAGCAGACCGTGAGGCTGGTAAGTACCAAGTTGCGCGTGCTTCTTGGGTTGCTGATTATAGCGATCCACAAAACTTCTTAGAGGTATTCTCTGCTGAAGATAATGATGGACAGTACCATAGTGATGCGTATAATGAGTTGATTGCTCGCATTCGTACAACTCCAAATGGGGCGGCTCGTGATGCGTTGATGCATGAAGCAGAAAAAATGATCTTTGATGAATCGCTTGTTATGCCGTTGTACTTTACAACACAACCATATGTAACAAACGGAACAATTCAAAATTATTTCTGGACCACATTGGGACTTGTTGACTTTAAAAAAGCATACAAATAAGATACACTTAAGACGTACACCTTGTGTACGTCTTTTGTTGTATGGGAATATTAATATATTATAAGTTAACAGGTATTTTCTGAGGATATATGGACTGGATTGAACCAAAACGTTTGGCACCGGGGATGACCATAGGTATTATGGCACCTGCTAGTGCTAGCGATGAAGATTTACATAGAATAGAAGAAATTTGTAAGGCTAAAGGCTATAAGGTGCTTGTAGGTGAAAGTGCAAGGAGAAAGGGGCTATATGGAGGCACACCTGAGGAGCAAGCCGTAGAATTTCAATACATGATGACTGTGGCTCCTTGTGATACGGTTCTTGCCTTGCGCGGTGGTTATGGCACGATGCGCTATTTAGATTTATTAGATTATAAAGCGATTCGTAAGTATCGGAAGGCTTTTGTTGGATATAGTGATTGTACAGCACTTCATATGGCTATTAATCGATATAGCCGCCTCATTACTTATCATGGACCTATGGGGGTAGATTTTAAATTAGACCGTAAGTCAGATATTGATACGCTATTTAATGCTTTAGAAGGCAAATTAAAAGTTATAGAACCCTTGCCAGAGCCTCCCCGAGGTGCGATTGGCACAGAACTCGGTGAGGGTATTTTACGAGGTGGTAATATGACGATGGTATCCATGTTATCGGGAACGCCTTATTTTTTAGAGAATGAATCATGGGAAGATACCTTACTATTTATTGAAGATGTAGGGGAGGCTCCTTATAAGCTGGATCGCATGTTACAACAATTTCGACTCAGCGGTTTGTTGAGCCGTATTAAAGGCTTAGTCATTGGTATCTTTACAGATTGTGAAGGAGATGAAGATGAGCGTGATTACGATTTAGGTTATGAAGCATTGCGCTATATGGAGGAAAATAGAAATCCAAAATTACCAGATCCTTTTGTATGCTATGTGCCAACGGGACATGGGGCGCCACATCAAACATTACCGCTAGGAGCGACGATTAGCTTTAGATATATTTCTAATACCATCATCGTTCATCCTTATACGAAATAGTTAAGAGCTTTTGGATGAACGATTTTACTTAATAGGCAAATAGATATTAGATAAAAATAGTAGTTACCGTGATATTAGGTAATAAAATAATAGGTAATAAGATATTAGATAATAACAAGGGGAGTTATGACACTACAAGAACGAGAGGCTCGCGCCTGTGCCATCATAGATAGTATGGCACGGGAATTGCGTGCAGTTTCCATATATTTACACGATAATCCTGAATTGGGCTTGAATGAGCATAAAGCAGTAAAGGTAATTCACCAATTCTTAGAAACACATAATTTTATATCTCATGTAAGTCTAACTAATCGGACAGAGTTACAAACAGCGTTACGGGGCGACTATAACGGTACTGCACGGCATAAAATAGCCTTCTTAGGTGAATATGATGCGTTACCGGAACTAGGCCACGGCTGTGGTCATAACCTTATTGCTATGATGAGCTTAGGTGCTGCTGTTGCTTTTAGTCAAAGTGCACCACAGGATTGGGGTACAACATTCTTTGGGTGCCCTGCAGAGGAAACTATCGGTGGTAAGGTATATATGGCAGAAGCCGGTCTTTTTAAAGGCTATGAGGCAGCACTTATCATTCATCCAGGTGGAGAAAATGAGGTGGGAGGTACATCATTGGCGACACATCCTCTAGAGGTTACGTTCCATGGACGTTCTTGTCATATTGCATCCTTAACAGATTCAGGAATCAATGCCTTAGATTGTGCGGTAGACTTATATCAAAGGGTAAAAGATTTAAAAAAGACCTTTCCTAAAGGTGCTATTGTAGGTGCCATCTTTACAGAGGCAGGTACGGCACCAAATGTGGTTACACCAAAGGCTACGATTCGTATGACTGTTCGTGGTAGTACAGTGGATGATTTAGAAGGTATTATTTTGCCGGCTATTAAAGAGGCAGCCCAAGAAATCGGTTCATCCTATGGAGCTCAAGTTGAGATGCATCACTATGAGCCACTCTTTAAGGATATGCGTCAAGATAAACAGTTATTAAATCTCTTTAAAGATGTGATGACTGAATTTGGTGAAAGCCCACGTATATTGCCTGATGATGAGGCGGATGGTAGCACTGATGTAGGTAATGTGTCTTACGAAGTACCAACAGCACAGCCTACCTTGCAGATTGGATTAGGTTTAGAAGCGCATACGCCAGAATTTACTTGTGCTGCTGGATCTGACTATGGGTTAGACCAAGCGATTAAGGGTGCTAAGATTATGGCTGTTGTAGCCTTGCGTTATGCGATGTGTAAGTAAGTTCAATTTTTGACATATAGAGGTCAAAAAGGTACAATAGATATAATATTTAAGTAAGTATGAAATAAGCCGTCTTCAACAAGACGGCTTTTATTCCGGTGGAGATAGATATGAGTGTTTTAACCGTTTCAAATGTAACTCATGGTTTTGGAGCGCGACAAATTTTAGATGATGCATCATTCCGTTTGCTAAAAGGTGAACATGTAGGCCTCATTGGTGCAAATGGTGAAGGTAAATCTACGTTTCTTAATATCATTACAGGTAAATTGCCACCTGATGAGGGGAAAATTGAATGGTCCAATCAGGTAACTGTTGGGTATTTGGATCAACATGCTGTTCTTGAAAAAGGTATGACCATCCGTGATGTATTACAACGTGCTTTTGATGATTTATTCGTCATGGAGCAAAACATTAACGATGCGTATAATCGCATGGGTGATGTGTCCGAAGATGAAATGAATAAGCTACTTGAACAGGTAGGGGAATGGCAAGAAATTCTTGAGCAACGTGGGTTCTATGAAATTGATGCGGTTATTGAGCGTACCGCTGCCGGATTGGGACTTATGGATATCGGCTTAGATCGAGATGTAACAGAGCTCAGCGGTGGTCAACGTACCAAGGTTTTGCTCACAAAACTATTACTAGAGAAACCGACTATTTTGCTCTTAGACGAACCGACAAACTATCTTGATGTGGAGCATATTCAGTGGTTGCAAAACTATTTGCAAAATTATGAAAATGCCTTTATCTTGATTTCTCATGATATGGAGTTTTTAAACTCCGTAGTCAATGTTATTTACCATATCGAACAAGCGGTGCTTACGCGTTATACTGGTGATTATCATCAGTTCCAAGCTGCTTACGAGGTGAAAAAAGCGCAAGCAGCTAAGGCGTATGAACGTCAACAGCAAGAGATTGAGCGTATGGAAGACTTTATTCAGCGCAATAAAGCGCGCGTTGCAACACGTGGTATGGCAAATTCTCGAGCAAAGCGCTTAGAAAAGATGGAAATTCTAGAAAAGCCAAAAGAGTATATCAAGCCCACTTTTGGCTTTAAAGAAGGCCGTACGCCAAGTCGCTTTATCGTAGAGGCTTTTGGATTGCAATTAGGTTATGATGAACCATTAACAAGACCAGTAGACTTTCAAATTGAAAGAAACAAAAAAATTGCTATTCGCGGTGTCAATGGTTTAGGTAAAACAACGTTGTTGAAGACTATTTTAGGTCTATTAAAGCCTGTTAGTGGTGAGTTGGTAAAAGGTGAATTCTTACAAGTTGGCTATTTTGCCCAAGAGGATACGCCATCTAATTCTGAAACAGCATTAGATTATATTTGGAATGAATATCCGGCGATGACGAATGCAGAAGTGCGTGCAGCATTAGCTCGTTGTGGCCTTACAAATGAACATATTACGTCTCAAATGCGCGTACTTTCAGGTGGTGAGAATGCAAAGGTTCGTCTATGCAAGCTCATGCAGAATAAGTACAATGTGTTGGTCCTAGACGAACCGACTAACCATTTAGACATATATGCAAAAGAAGAGCTGAGCCGTGCACTACGTGATTTTAAAGGTACAGTTATATTGGTAAGTCATGAGCCTGAATTCTATCAAGATTGGGTTACGGATATTTGGAATATTGAAGATTGGACAACAAAGATTGTTTAGGAGGACCGATGAATCAACGTGCAAAGGACGGGATAAAGCAATTCTTAGAGGCTTTATCTGTTGATACAGAGGCACCAGAATTAGAGAAAACACCAAGTCGTGTAACAGAATTATATAGTGAATTATTCAGCGGTGTAGGATTAGACACGAAAGCTGCATGGGGAGAGACTTTTAGTACAGACTATAAAGGTCTCGTAGCAGTTACAGGGATTCCGTTTTACTCCATGTGTGAGCATCATTTATTGCCTTTTTTTGGTACCGTAGATATCGTGTACCAACCTAAGGATGGATGTGTGGCAGGACTTAGTAAGTTTCAAGATGTTGTTAATATACTCAGTCGCAGACCGCAATTACAAGAGCGGTTAGCATCTGAATTAGCAGATGCGATTATGAATGATTTATTTGCTCATGGCGTATTTGTACGCATTACATCGACTCAGTTGTGTATGCTCATCAAAGGTACCATGCAGCAAGATTCAAAGGTTATTACATTAGAAAGCCGAGGCGTATTAGCCGAAAAGGGCACATTAAGAGATGAAGCGTTGGCAATGTTAGGCGGAGGACAGGTAAATGTTTAAACGTAGAAATTATACATGGAATGATGGCAAAAGTTTATCTTTGTGCGATCGAACCCTTATTATGGGGATACTGAATGGTACACCTGACTCCTTCTCTGATGGAGGTCAATTCAACACACCAGAAACAGCAGCAGCGCATGTAAAGCAAATGATTGAAGATGGTGCAGATATTATCGATTTAGGCGTTGAATCTACACGCCCTGGTTCTACACCTTTGACCGCAGACGAGGAAATAGAACGCTTATCTCTATTAATAGAGCCTGTCTTACAGGCCTCTACAGTGCCTGTATCTATTGACACATATCATGCTAAAACTGCAGAATATGCTTTCTCTAAAGGGGCACATATTTTAAATGATGTATGGGGATTACATTATGATCCTGACATGGCCGCGGTGGTGGCTAAATATAAGGTACCTGTTATCATCATGCATAATAGTAATGATACAAATTATGGTGATATCATTGAAGATATGAAAGCGTTCTTCTTCTGTGCTATCGATAAAGCGTTGAAAGAGGGGGTAACGCCACAACAAATCTGGCTTGACCCAGGTATTGGCTTTGGTAAAACTGAAGAACAAAATATTGAAGTTATGCAACGCTTGGGTGAGTTAACCGCTTATGAATATCCTGTTTTACTTGCGCCGAGCCGCAAGCGTTTCATCGGATCTATGTTAGGCGGATTGCCTCCAGAAGATCGCGATGAAGGTACGGTAGCAGCTTGTATTACAGGTGTATTTCAAGGTGTTGATATGGTGCGTGTTCACAATGTGAAAATGCACAAACGCGCCTTAGCAGTAGCAGACGGTTTGTTACGAGGTGAATAATGGATAGAATCGTTTTAAAAAATATGGCATTCTACGGATACCACGGAAATTTGGCATCTGAGCAAGAACAAGGGCAACGATTTTTTGTAGATGTAGAAATAATAACTGATCTTACAAAGGCCGGTCAAAGTGATCAATTAGAGGACTCAACCAATTATGTAGAGGTATATGAAATTGTAGAATCAATTATGACTGGTGAAAAGCATAATCTGTTAGAACGATTAGGGGCTCTTATCGCCGATTCCTTGTACCAACATTATCAAGGTATCGTAGGTCTCTCAGTAACGGTGCGTAAACCATCTGTACCGATTTCAGGTATTTTGGATTATGTTGAGGTTATCACCACAAGAGGACAAATTTGATGTATACCTATTACATCAGTGTAGGCTCGAATATAGGGGACAAGAGAGACCACATTAATTCTGCTTTTCAATCCTTACAACAACATGGGGAAATTTCTAAGCTAGTCACTTCTTCTCTTATTGAAACTGAGCCGTGGGGATATACGGAACAAGATACCTTTGTTAATGGCGTATGGTCTTGTGAAAGCACTCTAGAACCACATCAAATGCTCAGCCTTATTCAGCAATTAGAGCAGGCGGCTGGACGAAAACGATTGATTCATTGGGGCCCTCGCACATTAGATTTGGATATTATTTTAGTGTACGATACAGAGGGGAAAATGATTTCTCTGTATGATGAAAGTCTTGTGATACCGCATCCTCATTTTTGGAATCGTAATTTTGTACTAGAACCGCTATCTCAGCTGTTACCAACTTTCACATATAAAGGGGTTAAGGTTGCCGACCGATTATCTCAATTGGAGGTATAAGCTAGAATCGTATATAAGCTAATGTTAGATACATTGTAAACATGATACATATTGTACGCATGCTTTTACGTTTTATGATTGGGGAGTCATGGAGAGCGTAGATGAATATAAAACGTATTGGATTATTTGTACTGGCACTTATTATAATGGGCATATCTTACTGGCTTGCTGTAGGGGCAAATTATGATAGCAAAACAGTACGTATTGATCCAGAAGCGCATACACTGGTTAATTCTAGTGATGCCATTATTTCAAAACGAATATTAGCTATGAAGACCAGTGGATCACAAGTGTATTTCTTAGGTTATGAAGGACTAGGGATTTATAATTTATCTGATAATGCACTTCGTTTAATGCCAATAACCTTTAGGGGGCAACATATAGAGCCAACTAAATCGGATGATTACCAACGAGGTTTACGGAATATAACAAAGCTAAAATCTTTATCCGATTTCAGTGCTGAAGAGCAAAAAGAATTTAAAGGCTTGTTGGAGTCTACTGATGGAGGGGCCCATTATTATGGTGACTTTTACCATTCTGGTTATGAGTCGTCCCTCATTGATTTGAAGGACCAGTATTTTATTACGAATACAGTACGTGCATTAAAACGTGTTAATCATACATTATATGTGTATGATGGATCAGGTTTTATTATTATAGATTTAGGTAATCGTCGTATCCAAGGGTTCTTTAATAACCGCATTAGTGGTGAAGGCTCTAAGGGTGTACCTGATAGCTTACGTGGGCACTATGGTTCTGACTTTACTATGATATATGCATTATCAAAATTGGATCCTACAGATTTGGATATTTTATGGTCCATGCGTAAACAATATTTAGAAAAATCTCCTCAAGCGATGGAAGAAAAAGATTTGTTCCCACTCAATTTGGATGAGATGAATTTAAATGAGTTATGATTCTATTAAGGTAAATCATATACGGATATACGTGATTTAAATGATTGGCATTTGAGGATATGTTATCGTTTTATGCTAAGGTATGGAGGCTCTTATGAAGTTACGCAAGGTAGGTATTATTGGTACTGGACATGTAGGCTCTCATGTGGCATTTTCTTTGGCCTTACAAGGTGAGGTTGATGAATTATATATGATGGATATTGACGAGAAAAAAGCTCAAGCGCAAGCTATGGATATTAATGATGCCGTTAGCTATATTCCACACCAAGTAACTGCTACATCAGGTCCTATTGAAGAATGTGGAGATTGTGATATCCTCGTTTTTAGTGCGGGGCCTTTGCCGAATTTGTATCAGGATCGCCTTGAGAGCCTTGGTGAAACCGTGGCTGTACTAAAAGACGTTATTCCACGTATTAAGCAGTCTTCTTTTCAAGGTTTCATCATTTCCATTTCTAATCCTGCTGATGTGGTAGCTACCTATTTATGTAAACATCTTGAGTGGAATCCTAAGCGTATTATTTCAACGGGAACCGCTCTAGATTCAGCTAGATTGCAAAAAGAATTAGCTCATATCTTTACTATTAGTAATCGCTCTATTACGGCCTACTGTTTAGGTGAACATGGAGGTAGTGCCATGGTGCCGTGGTCCCATGTCTGTGTACAAGGTAAACCACTTTTAGAATTATATCGAGAGCTACCCCATAGATTTCCTGAACTTGACCATGTAAAAACACTAGATGATGTTAAAATTGGTGGCTATCATGTACTAGCAGGTAAGGGGTCTACGGAATTTGGGATTGCTAGTGCTACCACAGAATTAATCCGCGTTGTATTTCATGACGAAAAGAAGGTATTGCCTTGCTCCTGTTATTTAGATGGACAATATGGAGAAGAAGGAATATTTGCATCTACTCCTGCTGTTATTGGTAAAGATGGTATCGAAAATGTTTTTGAACTGCAACTAACCAATGAAGAGCTAGCCTTATTTAAAACTTCTTGTGCTGTCATTCGTGAACATGTTGTAAAGGCTGAGTCTATGTAAGTGGATGTTTACTTTTGTATATAGAAAGTTTACATTGCATATGGAGTTTTAAATTTATACGGATTTATGTTACCGTTCTTAATGAGAAATATCTGTAATTTTCTTTAGTCCCAAGCTCTGTTATGTGGTATAATCTAAAAATGACAGTATACAGATGATGAATATTTGGGGGACATTATGACTCAGGACATTATGGATGTACAACGCCCAAAAAGGCCGCGCAAACGCGTTCGTCCTAATCGCAAAGCGCAGGATCAGCGTATTATCCTCATGTGGATCAAGCGAATTGGCATAGGGATTATGGTGCTGTTACTGTTAGGGCAGGCTTATCGCTTGGTGGCTGTATATCAAGAAAAACAACATATAGAGCAACAATTGCAAGAGTTACAGCAGCGAAATGAAGAGTTAGAACAGGAAAAGGCTAGGTTACAAGATCCAAAGACCATAGAAGGGGTTGCTCGTGAGGAGTTAGGATTGGTAAAGCCTGGTGAAGTACCATATGTAAAATAGAGTGTATTCTATTATTTTTCTTTGCATCAGTTTGTAGTTTAAGGTTTCTGCATTAATTAGGAGGTTGCATGGCAATCGAAGTTGGTAACATTATTGATGGTACCGTATCAGGTATTACAAAATTCGGCGTATTTGTTGATTTAGGAGAAAAGCAAACAGGGTTAGTTCATATTTCTGAAGTAGCTCATGGATATATCGAAGATATTAATACCCTTTTAAAGGTTGAGGATCCAGTAAAGGTTAAGGTTTTATCTATTGATGGGAATAAAATAGGACTTTCCATTCGTCAAACACAACCTAAAGAGGGGATGGACGAAGAAAAACGTCCTCATCGTGTTCAATCGAAACAAAGCATAGAGTCTTTCGAAGCGAAGATGAAATCATTTTTGCGCGATAGCAATGAACGATTACACGATTTAAAACGTAATACCGAAGGAAAACGCGGAGGCCGAGGTGGTCGTCGAGATTAATAGTGAGAGATGGCATCTAGCCATCTCTTTACTTATGTATAGAGTATTAACGCTATAATAGTATTAGGGAAAATCATTTATATGTAAGGAGCAATTATGAAGTTAGCAATTATCGATATTGGCTCTAATTCGGTGCGTTTATTATTGGCTACCTATGAGAATAATGAGTGGCGTTATGAGCCTAAGCAGTTGTGGACTACCCGTTTAGGTCAACGAAATACAGATGGTACCTTGCGAGCTGAATCCATGGAAGCATCTTATCAAGCTTTTACAGATATACAAAAAATAGCAAACCAATATGGTGCTGAATATTGCTTTGGTTTTGCGACGAGCGCTGTTCGTGAAGCGTCTAATGGACTTGCATTTATGGAACGTATTAATACATACTGTCCTATGGAGTGGCGAATTTTATCTGGTGCTGAAGAGGCCATGTATGGCTTTTATGGCGCTTTAGGAAATCAATTAGAGGATGGACGTCATTATACGACCATTGATATTGGTGGAGGTAGTACAGAACTTGCATTAGGTAACAAGGATAGAGTGTACTGGAGCCGTTCTTATCCTGTGGGAGCGGTACGCCTTCAATCTATATCTGACGAAGGGCCTCAACGAGTGTGGGAGGAAACTCGTTTTCTTTGGGATCCGATGATGATTGAAGGTGAATTTGGTGAATTTATCGGTATTGGAGGAACCCTAACAACCTTGGCTGCTATTGATTTAGGTTTAGACCATTATGATGGCACAAAGGTACAAGGTCATAAATTGAGCCGTGAAACGGTGGAAGGCATTATTATGAAATTGCGGTATATGAGTCGTGATGAGAGACTACAAGTAAAAGGTTTACCCGCTGGGCGTGCCGACATTATTGTTGCTGGGGCAGAGATTTTAACGTCCTTTATGGATTCCTATGAGGTCCCTCATATATTTGTGAGCGACCAAGATGGTATGGAGGCGATGGCCCGTGAATGTGAAAGCACTCATTCGAACCGTTAATCACACTTTAAAATTACATGATATATTTCCTGAGAATTGTCGTATCTTGGTAGCTTGTTCTGGTGGTCCTGATTCGATGGCTTTATTGCATTTATTGCAAGATATTGCTACACATCGCCATACAGTATATGAGCTTGGAGTTGCTATCGTAGATCATTGTATTCGTCCTGAAAGTAAGGATGAGGTCCTATGGTTACGAAATCAAGCGGACGTACTAGGACTGCCATTTTATACGGCTGTCTTTGACGTGCCTAAATTGAGTCAAGCTCAAAAGCTATCAGAGGAAACTATAGGCCGCCAAGTTCGGTATCAATGGCTAACCGGTATAGCACAGTCTGAGGGGTATGACTATATTGCAGTAGCTCATCATAAAGATGACCAAGCAGAATCAATTTTAGCACATCTTATTAGAGGGACTGGACTTAATGGTTTGACAGGCATGGCCGTTGTTAGTAATGATTATACTGTTCCAGTAGTAAGACCTCTGTTAGATGTCACAAAAGAAGAATTACTTCTATATTTAAAAGAGAAAGATATTTCTTACTGTATAGATAGTACAAATGAGGATGTACGATATCAAAGAAATAGAATTCGTCATCGCATTATACCTGAGTTAAAAGCCATTAATCCTATCGTTAGCGATGCCATAGTAAGGCTAGGGGCTTCTGTACGCGAAGACATTTCTTTTATTTCTAATTTAACGGATATGGCGTTTGATGAGTTAGTAACTATCTCTGATGAGGGCGCGTTTATATCTCGTAGGGGGTTACGTAAGAAGCCGTTGGCTATCCAACGTCGATTGTGGCAAAGACTGGTGAGCATCTTTGATCCTGAAATCAAGCTTACCACTGCTCATCAAGAGCAATTACTCGACATTGTTAACACTGGGGAAAAGAAAACTTTCAATATAAAAAGTATAAAAGTAAGTGCTCAATGTGATACAATAAAAGTATATTGCAAACATTAATATGAATTGCGGAGGTCATATAGATGCATCAAGATGCAAAAGATATTTTATATACAGAGGAACAATTAAAGGCTCGTGTGGCTGAATTAGGTCGTCAAATCAGTGCTGACTATAAAGGGGAATCCGTAGTTCTCGTAGGTGTATTGAAAGGTGCTATCGTTTTCTTTACAGATTTAGCTCGCTCTATCGATGAGAATGTGGATGTAAGCTTCGATTTTATTTCTTGCTCTAGCTATGGCAGTGGTACAACTAGTACAGGGGTAGTTCGAATTTTAAAAGATTTGGATCGCTCTGTAGAAGGAAAGCATGTACTCGTTGTAGAAGATATTGTAGATACGGGTACAACATTACATTACTTGCTAGAAAATTTACATGCTCGTGGAGCTAAGAGTGTACGCCTTGCAGCGTTGTTGAATAAGCCTGAACGCCGTAAAATGGATGTAGAAGTAGACTATGTGGGCTTTGTCATCCCTGACTACTTTGTTATCGGCTATGGTTTAGACTATGCAGAAAAATATCGTCACTTACCTTATATAGGTATTTTAAAGGAAGAAATGTATCAAGATTAAAAATATGATATAATATATGAGTGCATCTCTCAACGAGATGTACTCAATTCGTTTATGCCACTAAACTATTATTGAAAGGGGGAATATTTTGGGTCGATTTACAAAAAATATCGTCCTTTATTTACTTATCATTGCCGCTTTCGTTATCGCCATTGACGCTTTCTCTGGTCAAAGTGCGAATAAATCTGAACTCAGTTATACAGGATTTATTCAACAAGTACAACAGAAAAAGGTTGAGTCCGTAACGATTACCAATGATCATGGTATTAAAGGTAAACTAAAAAATGGAACAGAATTCAATTCTTATGCGCCAACTGATGAAACATTAATCAAAACTTTACAAGATAATGGTGTAGAAATTACTGCAGCTCCACCTGAGCAACCTGCTTGGTGGATGAGCTTGTTAGGTTCTGCTATTCCGATTATCATCTTGGTAGTATTATTCTTCTTCATCATGCAACAAACGCAAGGTGGCGGTGGCCGAGTGATGAACTTTGGTAAAAGCCGTGCTAAATTGATGGGTGAAGGCAATGTAAAGGTTAGCTTCAAAGATGTAGCTGGCGCTGAAGAAGCAAAACAAGAATTAGAAGAAGTAGTAGAGTTCTTAAAGGATCCAGGCAAATTTACAACTATCGGTGCTAAAATTCCGAAAGGTGTATTATTGGCAGGACCTCCAGGTACAGGCAAAACATTACTTGCTAAAGCTGTTGCTGGTGAAGCAGGGGTACCATTCTTTACGATTTCTGGTTCTGACTTTGTAGAGATGTTCGTTGGTGTTGGTGCTTCTCGTGTGCGTGATCTTTTCACACAAGCGAAAAAGAACGCCCCATGTATCATCTTTATAGACGAAATTGATGCGGTTGGTCGCCAACGTGGTGCTGGCCTTGGTGGTGGTCACGATGAACGTGAACAAACATTAAACCAATTGCTCGTTGAAATGGATGGCTTTGGTGCCAACGAAGGTATTATTACTATCGCTGCAACAAACCGCCCAGATATTCTAGATCCTGCACTTTTACGTCCAGGTCGTTTTGACCGTCAAGTTATCGTAGGTCGCCCAGATCTACGCGGCCGTGAAGCAATTTTGAAAGTTCATGCTCGTAATAAGCCTTTGGCTGATGATGTAGACTTGAAAATAATTGCGAAGAAAACTCCAGGCTTTACTGGTGCAGACTTGAGCAATTTGTTAAATGAAGCAGCTCTTTTGGCGGCTCGTCTTAACAAAAAAGTAATTACTATGGCTGAAGTTGAAGAAGCCAGTGAAAAAGTTAGTATGGGACCTGAACGCCGCAGTCATATTGTGAGCGATAAGGATCGTAAATTGACAGCATACCATGAATCTGGTCATGCTATCGTGGCACATCTATTGCCTCATGCAGATCCTGTTCATAAAGTAACGATTATTCCTCGTGGTGCAGCTGGTGGCTACACTATGATGCTTCCTACTGAGGAACAAAACTACAAAACAAAATCTCAATTATTAGCAGATATTCGAGTTGCTCTTGGTGGTCGAATTGCAGAAGCCTTGATTTTAGATGAAATCAGTACAGGCGCTTCTGGGGACCTTCAAAGTGTAACTAATACTGCTCGCGCTATGGTAACGCGTTGGGGGATGAGCGATGAGCTTGGTCCTATCGTGTTTGGTGAACAACAAGAACAAATCTTCTTAGGAAAAAACCTAGGCCATGAACGCAACTATAGTGAAGAAATCGCTGCGAAAATCGACTCTGAAATTCATCGTATCGTAGAAGAAGCTTATAAAGATGTAACAAAACTTCTTAGCGATAATGAAAAATTCTTACATGACATGGCAAATGCTTTGTTAGAAGAGGAAACAATCGATGCGAAAGCGGTAGATAATCTTTACAAATATGGTACAACAAAAGAACCTGAAGCTGAGGAGCCTAAAGTAGTTTCTGAAGTAGAAGGTAGCGTAGTACCAGAGAGTGTTGATGCTAAAGAAATAACTAGTACTGTAGCAGATCCTAGTGAAGCATCATCTAATGAAATTAAATAATGGATTTTGTCCAAATGAAAAAGAGCTAGCCTTTTTAGAAGGCTAGCTCTTTTTTACTGTCCATCGTTTATATGACGTGTGGCAAGAAGTTCTGTCATGCGTTGTTCTTTTAGTTTTTGCAAATATTTTTGTGCCAAAACATTTGGTATAGCTACACCGATTGCTATAGCTATAGTTGTAAATGTGCCAGTTACACCATTTTGTATCATAAGGATTAGACTAGCATCATTTAATGCATTGATGTGTAACATGTCGAAGAGAAATCGGTAGTACAGTATACCGGGCATTAATGCGATGGCAGACGGTACGATAATGATAGTGCTAGATGTTTTTAACCAAGTAGAAACTTTTACAAAAATAATACTCATAATGGCAGCACCAATAAAGGTAGCACCTGGTGTAGAAAATCCTAATTCTACGGATAGTATATTGCGAATACATACACATAGTACGCCACCAATACCAATGGATACTAATAGTCTGACAGGAGCATTAAAAAGTACCGCAAAAGCGGCTGCAGCTGTAAAAGAACCGATAACTTGCTCTATGGAAATAACATGAGGTTTAATATCAACAAAATTAAATGCTGGTGCAGGGCTAAAGTAGAGTGCCATAGCCATACCTAAAGTCATGCTACCCACGATGAGTAGTGTTCTTATAGCGCGTGTCATGCCCGATAAAATATGATTATTAATGATATCGATGACACAATTGATCAATGGTACCCCAGGAATCATGAACAAGGTACAGCAAACGAGTACATATAGTAAGGATTCATTATTTACATGACTATAAAAAGCGTAAGCCGATATCATGGCACCAAATCCGCCTAATGCGATTCCTACATATTCATTAAGCCCTAATCTGCCTGATAGGGTGCGCGTAAAATAACCAATACTAGAACATATGATAGTAACGATGAATGCGATGATATCGCCACTGTAAAGGTATGCAAGACCTGCCGAACCTAGTGCACAAGCTAGTCCTTTTATCCAGTTTGGATACGTCGGTATAGTTGTATCCAGTTTGGCAATTAGTCGTTCATAGGTCGTTAGTGAGTAATGTCGCTCAAAGGCGCGCCATGTGAGCTTTGATACGGCATTGATCATAGCCATATTCGGAATATGAACCGGTGTTTTTCTGAAGACCGTTATGGATCGTTCTTTGTGTAATAGATTGACCATAATAGTGGTATATGAAATATGGATATTTAAGTAATCATGAGGAATTCCCATAAATGTTGCGGCTTTTAGCATTTCCTCAATGATTCGATTTGTATTTGCCCCACATTCCATTAGTAACTTCCCTATATTGAGTAGTACATCCAGTTTTCGATGAATATGGATAAAAGGGTTCTCTAAAACTTGATTTTTCTCTTCTAATGTAAACTGTTTCATATATCTCTCCGAAGGATAATAGATAGCATTATTGTTATCTATTTTTTTATGTATACCTTTATACTATATACATTATAACATTAATTATTTTAAATAATCCTTGCATTTTACAAGGTACACTTGTACAATCGAATTGTAAACCTAGGTTGACAAAGAAAGGGGCTCTAAACTATGCGTGATGAAGTGCTAGAATTCTTGAGACAAAACCAAGGTAGTTTCGTATCGGGACAAGATATGTCCGAAGCCTGCCATGTTTCGCGCACAGCTATTTGGAAACATATCAAGGCGTTACGTCAAAAAGGCTACAAAATTGAATCTTATACCAAGAGAGGGTATCGATTATTGGAAGAACCTGATTTGTTGAGCCCCTTGGCAATGAAACAAATCTTAAAAACAGATGTATTTGGTAAACGATATGTTTATATGGATACCACGGAGTCTACGAACTTAGAAGCTCGTCGTTTAGCTCAACAAGGTGCAGAAGAAGGTACGGTTGTGGTTACTGAGGAACAGGCTGCTGGTCGTGGGCGTTTATCTCGCGGTTGGTATTCTCCATTTGGCAAAGGCTTGTGGTTTAGCTTGATTTTACGCCCTGATTTTCCACCTGTAGAGGCTCCAAAGTGTACTTTGATGGCTGCAGTGGCTTTAACAAAGGCCTTTCATAAGATGGGACTCACTGATGTGGGGATAAAGTGGCCTAATGATATTCTTGTGAATGGTCGTAAGCTAGTAGGTATTTTGACTGAAATGTCTGGTTCTATGGAAGAAATTTCTCATATTGTAATGGGCATTGGGGTCAACGTAAAAACAAAACAAGAAGAATTACCAGAAGAGTTAAAATTAATTGCTACATCCCTTGCGATGGAAGATATTGATATTGAGCGCACAGAAGCATTTAGACTTATATTAGAAGAACTAGAACATCAATATTATGAAGTGCTCGATAGTGGCTTTGACGAAACCCTTAATGAATGGCGTCAATTATCTGTTACTCTCGGTGAAGAAATTGAAGTGCGTGCTCCTGGCAATACCTATGAAGGGGTAGCTACAGATATTGATGAAGATGGTAATTTATTAGTAAGAATCTCAGATGGGACAATTAAACGTATTGTGGCAGGGGACGTATCAATTCGTCCACGTAAATAGGAGGCATTAATGTTATTAGTAATTGATGTGGGAAACACCAATATTGTTCTCGGTGTATACGACAAGACAGAACTTGTGGGTCACTGGCGTATTTCCACAGATCGGGTCCGTACCACCGATGAATATGGCATGCTGATGATGAACTTATTCTTTCACGACCGTAAGGTTGATGTAAAAGATATTAATGCTATCATTATTTCCTCGGTTGTACCACCATTAATGCCTACATTAGAGCGCGTGTGTTTGCGCTACTTTAATGTAAATCCTCTTATTGTAGGTCCAGGTACTAAAACTGGCATCGCTATTAAGTATGATAATCCTCGTGAAGTAGGGGCTGACCGTATTGTAAATGCTGTAGCAGCACATGAGCTTTATAAGGGCGATTTAATTATCATCGATTTTGGTACGGCTACAACTTATTGTGCGGTACAAGGTAATGGCGATTATATGGGCGGGGTTATTACTCCAGGGGTAACAATTTCTGCAGAGGCTTTATTCCAACGGGCGGCCAAATTACCTCGTATCGATGTGAGAGACCCTGGGCAAGTCATTTGCCGGAATACGGTGTCTTCTATGCAATCTGGTATGTTCTACGGTTATGTAGGTCAAGTAGAAGGCCTCGTGTCTCGTATGAAAGCGGAAATGGGAAATCATGTAACTGTAGTGGCTACAGGTGGTTTGGCACAGCTTATTAGCAGTGCTACAGACTGCATTGACCATGTAGAACCTATGCTTACATTAGAAGGCTTACGCCTTATTTACGAAAGAAATAAATAATGCTACTATAATATAGTTACGTATAGGTAACGAAGTAGTGTACATTCGGGTACAGCTTATGCTGTACCTTTTTTATTAAGGGAAATAGAATTATATGAATAATAAACAGTGGCAAATTGGGGCTGTCAAAATTGATGGTCAAGCCATATTAGCGCCTATGGCAGGGGTTAGCGATATTGCGTATCGACTACTGGCCAAAGAACAAGGTGCAGCCTTGGTATGTACCGAAATGGTCAGTGCTATGGGCATTAAATATAAGAATGAACGTACTCATGAATTATTGCGCATTGAAGAGGCAGAACGTCCTGTATCCATGCAAATTTTTGGCTCTAATCCAGAAGCAATCGCTTTGGGGGCTAAGGTTGTGGCCGATGCGGGTGCCGATATTGTAGATATAAACATGGGCTGTCCTGTAAAAAAGGTAGTTACCTCTGGCGATGGTTCGGCACTTATGAAAAATCCTGATCTAGCGGCACGTGTTGCAGAAGCCGCTGTTGAGGCTGTTGATGTACCTGTTACTGTAAAAATGCGTATCGGTTGGGATAGTGACTCTATTAATGTTGTGGATTTTGCAAAACGCATTGAGTCTACAGGTGTGGCTGCTATAGCCGTACATGGGCGTACAAAGGAGCAAATGTATAGTGGACATGCGGACTGGTCTTATATTAAGGCTGTGAAAGAAGCGGTATCTGTACCCGTACTTGGCAATGGAGATATAGTGAATCCTGAAGATGCTAAGCAAATGCTTGATGAAACCGGTTGTGATGCTGTAATGGTAGGCCGTGGTGCACAGGGGAATCCTTGGATCTTTGGTCGTATTCATCATTATTTAGCCACTGGTGAAGTATTGCCGGCTCCGACCGATATAGAGCGTCTAGATATGTTATTAAAGCATTTTGACTTGTTATGCCAATACAAGGGTGAAAGTATGGCCGTTAAGGAGATACGCACTCATGCGGGCTGGTATATGAAGGGACTTCCGGAATCTGCATATTGGCGCAATCGAGTGAATACAATTCATACTGTAACGAGCTTTCACAATGAGCTAGAATCATATCGCAAAATACTGTCCGAAGGGTAGTCAGATTGACAAATAAATAGTATTTTTATATAATGATTGAGATAATTTAGAAACAAGAGATAAGGTGTCATCTTATTATGACACTTTTTCTTATTATTTATATGTAGAAAGAGTGGGGTACCCATGGCAGACGTAAAAGAAACATTACTCACCGCCGAAGGTTTAAAGAAGTTAGAAGAAGAATTAGCGTACTATAAATCTGTACGCCGTATTGAAGTATCTGAACGTATTAAAACTGCTATTGAATATGGCGATATCAGTGAAAACTCTGAATATGATGATGCAAAAAATGAACAAGCTTTTATTGAAGGTCATATTGTAGAGTTAGAGAATAAGATTAACACTGCGAAGATCATCGATGAATCTGTAAAAGGTGACGTTGTATCTGTAGGTAGTAAAGTTACTGTACTTGACACTATGTACAACGATGAATTGGAATATGTTATCGTTGGTTCCTCTGAAGCGGATCCATTTAACAATCGTATCTCTAATGAATCTCCTGTAGGTAAAGCTATTTTGGGTAAACGTAAGGGCGATGAAGTAGAGGTTTCCACACCAGATGGTCCTGTAACATTCAAAGTGTTAGCAATCCAATAATTTACAATTACCGACAAAGAGGCGATAACATGAGTGAAGAAATTAAAAATGTACAAGAAGAGCTGAATGAGCAAATGCAAATTCGCCGCGATAAATTAGCCGAATATGAAGCTGATGGTATTTACCCATTTGGCCAACGTTTTGTCGTAAAAGATTACGCAAAAGATATTAAAGAAGACTTCTTCTTGAAATATGATGGTCAGCCTGTAGTTATTGCAGGTCGTTTGATGACAATCCGTTCCCATGGTAAAACGGCATTTGCGAATATTCGTGATAAATCAGGTGATATTCAAGTATACTTCCGTAAAGATGTATTGGGCGAAGATGCTTATAAATACGTTAAAATGCTTGATATCGGTGATATCATCGGCGTAGAAGGTCACGTATTTAAAACACATACCGGTGAAGTTACCATTAAAGTTAACAAATTAACATTGTTATCTAAGTCTTTACGTCCATTACCAGAAAAATGGCATGGATTAAAGGATACAGAACTTCGTTACCGTCAACGCTATGTTGATTTGATTGTAAATCCTGAAGTGCGTGATACATTTGTAAAACGCTCTCAAATCGTTGCTAAGATTCGCGAATACATGATGCGTGATGGCTTCATGGAAGTGGAAACACCGATGATGCATGCTATCCCTGGTGGGGCTGCTGCACGTCCATTTATCACTCACCATAATGCGCTTGATATCGATATTTACATGCGTATTGCACCAGAATTGTATCTCAAACGTTTAATCGTTGGTGGTATGGACCGCGTGTTCGAAATGAACCGTTGCTTCCGTAACGAAGGTATCGATAATCGTCATAATCCAGAGTTTACTACTATCGAATCGTACCAAGCCTATGGCGATGTAGAGGATGCCATTCGCTTAACAGAAAATCTTGTGTCCTACTGTGCTCAAGAAGTACTTGGTACACAAGAAATTACATACCAAGGTACAGAAATTAATTTGACTCCTCCTTGGAATCGTATCACAATGGCTGAAGGTGTAAAAAAATACACTGGTGAAGATTTTGATGCAGTCACAACTATAGAAGAAGCTCGTGCTATTGCTGATCGCTTAAATGTAGAATACACAGAAAATGATGGTATTGGTAAAATCTTAAATCTTTGCTTCGAAGATTATGTAGAAGAAAACTTGATTCAGCCAACTATCGTATATGGTCATCCTAAAGAGATTTCTCCACTTGCTAAAGCAAGTCGTGAAAATCCATTGGCTACAGAACGTTTTGAAGCTTTCATCTATGGTCGTGAATTGGCAAATGGCTTCTCCGAGTTAAATGATCCAATCGACCAAAAACAACGTTTCTTGGATCAATTAAAAGAACGTGAAGCGGGCGATGATGAAGCTCACCGCATGGATGAAGACTTCGTTACAGCTCTTGAATACGGTTTACCTCCAACAGCTGGTCTTGGTGTTGGTATCGACCGTCTTGTTATGTTCTTAACAGACTCTGCATCTATTCGAGATGTATTATTGTTCCCATTGATGAAACCAGAAGCTCCTAAGCATTTTGAAGCTGAAGAAGATTAATTCTAAAGCTCACTACCGTGTATGGTGGTGAGCTTTTTGCTGTTTAGCATACAAAAAAAATCGATATAAAGCCCGTATCAAACACTTTGATACGGGCTTTTATCAACTCTTATAATGTTGATTAATAAATATATGAAGTGTGATTAGATATACAATATAAAAATGGTGTACGGATTATCTATGATTACATTATGATATACATAAAAAATTTTGATTTACTTTGTGATGAAATAAAAGAACATGGATATATAGTATTTATCGTTGATTTTCCAATATTATAGAGATATATGTGATTAAATTTACACATACCTGTAATAGTATAGATTATACATTTAAATCATGCACAATGTATAATTATGATATATGTGTATAATTAAACACTTTTAAATGAAAAATTCAGATGTTAAGATAGAAATATAGATACGTGAATTACCTTTAAAACAAGGAGGTGTATTTAGTAAAGGTGAATTCATTAATAAATTTTATAAATCAACCCTATGTGTAAGTTATATTCTTTAAATTATCGTTGTTAACATAATTTAGGAGGAAACACATCATGAAACATTTAAAAATTGCTTTCTCTCATAAGGCGCAATTCTACTTCGGTTCTATGGAAGGGCGTACAAATGTGGAGCTTAGTCAAACTGATTTTACCGATGTGGGGGCCATCGTCATTAGCGAGTCCGATACAGATGTACTTGAAAATGAGTTGGTACAATCCTTTGGTATACCGGTTTTCTTGGTTGTGTTTGATAAGTCTGTAGATATTTCTCCTTTTATCGGTAAGGTGGAACGTGTTATCGACGGATCAACTACAAATTTTGATTTATATAAACGACAGATTGAAGCGGCTGCTGCAAAATATGAAGCATCTATGTTACCGCCATTCTTCCAGGCCTTGGCAAATTACGTAGAGGACGGTAATTCTCAATTTGACTGCCCGGGGCATCAAGGGGGGCAATTCTTCTGCAAGCATCCTGCAGGACGTGCTTTCTATGATTTCTTCGGAGAAAATGTATTCCGCGCCGATCTTTGTAATGCGGACGTTAAGTTAGGTGATCTTCTGATTCATGAAGGTTCCGCAGTTGAGGCTCAGCAACATGCTGCACAGGTGTATAATGCGGACAAAACATATTTTGTATTGAACGGAACATCATCTTCTAATAAGGTCGTGTTAAATGCATTACTTACTCCTGGGGACATTGTTTTATACGATCGCAATAATCATAAATCGATTTGTCACGGGTCGCTCGTCATGTCCGGCGCAACACCTGTATATCTTGAAACGGCACGTAATCCGTTCGGGTCCATCGGCGGTATCTTAGAACATTGCTTTGATGAAAAATATATTCGCAAGCTGATTGCTGAAAAAGATCCTAAGAAAGCAAAGGCAAAGCGGCCTATCCGGTTGGCGGTTATTCAATTGGGAACGTATGACGGGACCATTTATAATGCGCGTCAGGTAGTCGATAAAATCGGACATCTCTGTGATTATATCTTCTTTGATTCCGCTTGGGTCGGCTATGAACAGTTTATCCCTATGATGAAAGACTGCAGTCCGTTGCTTTTGGAACTTGGTCCTGATGATCCTGGTATCCTGGTATCTCAATCCGTTCATAAGCAGCAGGCGGGCTTCTCACAGACATCTCAGATTCATAAGAAGGATAAGCATATTAAGGGGCAAGACCGCTATGTAAATCATAAACGTTTGAATAATGCGTTTATGATGCATGCCTCTACATCACCGTTCTATCCGTTGTTTGCAGCCCTTGACGTAAATGCAAAAATGCATGAAGGCGAAGCGGGTAAAAAATTATGGATTGAATGTGTGGAAACGGTTATCGAAGCTCGTAAAGCCGTATTGAAACACTGTAAATATCTACGTCCGTTAGTACCACCGGTTGTACATGGTAAAAAGTGGGAAGACGGCGACACAAAGAAAATGGCACAGGATGTGGATTACTTCGCATTTGAACCGGATGCGAAATGGCATTCCTTTAAAGGCTATGGCAAAGGTCAATATTTCATAGATCCTTGTAAATTTCAATTGATTACACCGGGTATTAATGTGGAAACGGGTGAATACGAAGATTTCGGTATTCATGCCAATATTCTTGCAAACTACTTGCGTGAAAACGGAATCATTCCTGAAAAATGTGACTTGAATACCATTCTGTTCTTGATGACACCGGCGGAAACAAAGACGAAGATGGATGATTTAGTGGCGCAACTTGTCCGATTTGAACAATTGATTGAAGCTGATGCACCTATGCAAGATGTATTGCCGTCCATTTATTACAGCCACTTGGATAAATACAAGGGATATCACATTCGTCAGCTATGTCAGGAAATGCATGACTTCTATAAAGACCGGAATGTAAGTATCTTGCAACAACGATTGTTCTTATATGATTACTTCCCGGAATATGTTATGAATCCTCAGGAAGCTAATTTTGAATTCCAGCGCGGCAAAGGTGAACTTGTACCGTTGAGCGAAGCGGAAGGGCGCATCGCTCTTGAAGGTGCGCTTCCTTATCCTCCAGGGGTATTGTGCGTACAACCGGGCGAATGTTGGTCAAAAACTGCTTGTGATTACTTCTTGGCGTTGGAAGAAGGCATCAACAAATTACCTGGATTTGCTCCGGAAATTCAAGGCGTATACATTACGGAACAGCCGGATGGAACGAAGAAAGCATTCGGTTATGTGTTGAAAAAAGAATTTGAAAAATAATTCCTCTGTGTACCGTCGGAGGTTTTCCGGCGGTACAATACACAAGATAAAAGGAGGTAACTATGAGTACAGGCAAAAATAAGATGTCCGTATTGCAGCTTACAATTTTGACCGCTGTAAATATGATGGGCTCAGGTATTATCATGCTGCCTACAAAATTGGCGCAGGTAGGATCATTGTCAATCGTATCATGGCTGATTACAGCTGTAGGTTCCATGTGTTTGGCCTATGCTTTTGCAAAGTGCGGTATGTACAGTCGTAAAGGCGGCGGTATGGGCGGTTATGCCGAATATTCCTTTGGCAAGGCGGGGAACTTCATGGCGAATTATACGTATGGCGTGTCTCTTTTAATCGCCAATATTGCTATCGCTATTTCAGCCGTAGGCTATGCGGCGACCTTTGCAGATGTTACGTTGACTCCGTTGTTGACCGGTATTTATACGATTGTCACATTGTGGTTGGCGACGACGTTGAATTTCGGTGGTGCCAGCATCACGGGACGTGTATCCAGCTTTACGGTATGGGGTGTTATTGCACCGGTTATCGTAATCAGTACAGTCGGTTGGGCTTATTTCTCAACAGATATGTATGTGGCGAACTGGAATGTTAATAATATGCCGTTCGGCGAAGCGGCAACTAATTCCATCGCTATGACTTTATGGGCATTTCTTGGCCTTGAGTCCGCCTGTGCAAATGCGGATGCCGTAGATAATCCTGAAAAGAATGTACCGAAAGCAGTTCTCGGTGGTACATTAGGGGTTGCAGTTATTTATATCGTATCCACCAATATGATCTTTGGTATTGTTCCTGCAAATGAACTCGTTAACAGTAATGCACCGTTTGGTTTGGCCTTTGCATCCATGTTTAACGGTGTAGCCGGTAAAATCGTTATGGGTCTTATGGTTATGTCGTGTTTCGGATCTTTACTCGGATGGCAGTTTACCATTGCCAATGTATTTAAAGGTGCTGCGGACGAAGGATATTTCCCTAAATTATTCAGCAAGATTACATCTAAAGATGCACCTGTAGTTGGTATGGTAACGATTACAATCATTCAATCCTTCCTCAGCTTGATGACAATCAGTCCATCTTTGAGTGAACAGTTTGAAACGCTCGTTAATTTAGCGGTTGTAACGAATATCATTCCATACCTCTTGTCGATGGGGGCTATCATCGTGTTGATGAAAGCTACGGGCCGCAGTGGCGGCGAATTGAAGGGGACAACCTTTATCGCTTTCATTGGCTCCATTTATAGCTTATATGCGCTATATGCATCCGGTCTTGAAGCAATGACATATGGTGCCATTGTAACCTTTGCGGGCTGGACCTTGTACGGCTTTGTATCGGACCGATTTGATTTGGAACGAAATCTCGGGAAATAGTCTTTATACGATGCGCCTCCTGAGGGAGGCGCATTGTTAGGATGTTTATTTATTATTTATTATTGACAGTATATAAAAATAATTTTATACTTAAACTAAGACATATTTGTTCGGTACATATTTTATACAATTGATATATATAATTTCATAGTAAGACTATACCTTGTATACCCTTGACATGATGGGTCAAGGCTTTCTAGCGGGAACCGATATTCACGACTACAAGAGCTATTTTGTGATGCTCTTGTAGTCGTTTTTATTTATTTTCTTCTCTTTAAGTTAGGAGGTAAGTAAGATGAATTCGATGTCGAATGAGAGTGTGAGACACGGACAGGACCGGTGCTGGCTTGATAAATTTTTCAAGCTGTCTCAGCATGGTACGAATGTGCGTACCGAGATTTTTGCGGGCATAACTATGTTCATCGCTTCCGTATATATTTTAGCGGTTATACCGAATTTGCTGGTTGCATCCGGTATGCCTCATGAAAGTACGGTTGCGGCAGTTATTTTGACGACCGCATTTACGACAATTTTAATCGGTTTAGTAGCGAACGTTCCGGTTATCGTCGCTCCGGGACTAGGACTTAGCGCATTCTTCGCCTATACCATATGCGGATCGATGGGACTGACCTGGCAGACCGCACTAGGTGCCGTATTTATTTCCGGTGCTGTCTTTATTGTTTTGACAATAACGCGTATTTTGAATCTTATCATCGACGGTATTCCCAAGGTACTTAAAACATCTATTGGTGTCGGTATAGGTCTCTTTATTGCTTTTATCGGATTTAAAAATGCTCATATTATCGTAGCGGATAAGGCCACATTCGTAACACTTGGCAATATGCAGGATCCTGCGGTATTGTTGACATTGGCCGGTTTGCTCATCACCAGTGTGCTCTTAGCCAAGCAGGTGAGGGGCGGTTTGTTGTTGGGTATGATTATCACGACTGTTGCGGCCATGATTTTCGGTTATACAAAGGTCCCTGAAACTAGTGCGGATATTTTCAACTTGGTGCCGCCATTTCCTGTGGATACATTTGCTCAATTGGATGTGATGAGTGCTATTAAATATGGATTTTTGTCTATTATTTTCTCTATTACAATTGTAGATATGTTTGATAACATCGGTACGCTTATCGGTGTCACGCGAAAAGCGAATCTCGTTGATGCGGACGGTAAATTTAAACGGTTAAATCATGCATTACTATGTACATCTATAGGTGCCGCGGCCGGTGCAATCATCGGTACGTCTACGGTAACTTCCTATATTGAAAGTGCGGCCGCTGTTGCCGATGGTGGACGTACGGGTCTTACGGCATGCGTAACGGGTATATTATATTTAATCGCTCTGTTTTTTGCGCCATTATTCTTATTGGTACCTGCTCAAGCAACAGCTCCGGTACTCGTTATCGTAGGTGTATTTATGATGAGTGAAGTGACGCATATCGACTTCGGTGATTTTACGGAAGCGTTGCCTGCATTTTTAACGATTCTTCTTATGCCGCTTACCTTCAGTATTGCGCAAGGTTTATCCTTCGGTTTTATCTCTTATACATTGGTGAAACTTATTACAGGACGTCGTAAGGAAATCCATCCTGTTATGTATGTAATGACCATTGCTTTCATCATACATTTTGCTATATAAGCTGTGAGAGTCGGGATTGTTATATGTGTTTTTATTGTTGAGAGAGTAGCATCGAGCAATTATAGTTCATTGTAGTTGACGTACGTATATTACGGTTAAGCGGTATTGTTGAAAAGAGGAGATTATTCGATGAATTCCGTTTATATAGTAAAAGGTAATATTATTTATACATCACGACCAGCGGAGTTTGCAGTGATTCCAAACGGCTATATGATTGTGCGTGACGGTCGTATCGCATATTGTGGTGAAAGTATTCCCTCCGAATTTGAGTCGTATCCGGTTGAGGACTACGGGGATAATTTAATTATTCCCGGATTTGTCGATACCCATGCTCATGCGCCTCAATTTTGCAATCGAGGCCTTGGCATGGATAAAGAATTGCTGCCTTGGCTTGAAACGTATACATTTCCGGAGGAGGCGAAGTTTTCGGATTTAGACTACGCAAAGACGGTATATAGCGCTTTTGTTAACGAATTATGGCGTTACGGTACAACGCGCAGTATTTTATTTGGCACTATTCATAAAGAAAGCACATTGCTATTGATGAGGTTGCTTTCAGAAGCCGGCCTATCCGCTTTTGTAGGCAAGGTTAATATGGATCGGAACAGTCCCGATTATCTGATTGAGGATACGGACCAGTCCTTACATGATACGAGAGTATGGCTTGAAGAGGCTCGACAGTTTGGACCGCTCGTACGACCTATTGTAACCCCTCGCTTTGTGCCATCCTGTACGAGCCGCCTGATGAGTGGTCTCGGAGATTTAGCGGTGGAGTATAATGTGCCAATTCAATCGCATTTATCTGAAAATCATGGTGAGATTGAATGGGTTCATTCACTTCATCCGGATTCCTCCAGTTATACGGATGTATACTGTGAACATCGTCTGATGGGTACAGTGCCGACGGTCATGGCTCATTGTATTCATCTGAGCGATGAAGAAATGGAGCGGATGCATGAAACGAAGACGATGGTGGCACACTGTCCGTATTCTAACGTGAATTTGTCCAGCGGCATTGCACCTATACGAAAATTATTGAATCATGGTATTTCCATTGCACTGGGATCAGACATTTCAGGAGGCCATGACATCAGTATGGCTAAGGTTTTGACCGAAGCCGTGGGTTTGTCAAAGATGAAGTGGGCCGAGGTGGATGCCAGCTATGCATCGCTTACATTACCGGAAGCTTTCTATATGGCGACTAAGGGAGGCGGACAATTCTTTGGTGACGTAGGTAGCTTTGAAACCGGCTATGAATTTGATGCTCTTGTTATCGATGATCATGAATTGTTTGATCCGAATGAACGGAGTATAGAGGAACGTCTGGAACGGTGGCTATATATAGGTGATGATCGCCATATTGTTGGGAGATATGTAGCCGGTAAATTGTTAGATGAGCCTCCGATGGCTATGTAGCTATCATATAATAGAATAAAAGTTCATATGTTAGTGATTATTGAAGGTCCACCGTGCATAAGGTATACGGTGGACTTTTTGTAATACATTTTATACACTTCGATGATTAGTGTATAATAAAGATGTATATAAGTCAGAAAGGAGTGTGCTCAATGGATATATTAGGGGCAAGGCGCTCCATTGAACAGAAACTGCTGATGCAATCCGTAGGGCTTATGGCTTTGGTGGCTGTGAGCGGTACGATAATGGGGATTGTGACCGGGTCGAGTGCGGTCTTATTAGATGGTGTATTCTCCTTTGTCGATGTAGTTATTAAGATTATGATGCTCATGACGGCCAAATTAGTGGCTCGTGAGACGAGTAAGCGCTTTCAGTTCGGATATTGGCAATTTGAACCTCTCGTACTCGCGGTGGAAGGTTTTTTTATTTTGCTTATCGTGCTGTACGCGTTATCCAGCGGTATTACGGATTTGTTAAGCGGTGGACGTCACGTAGACTTCGGACCAGCTATTTTCTATGCTATATTCTTTACTGTTGCAGATACTGCTTACTATCTTTATGTACGTCGTATTAATAAAAGTTTACAGTCTAACTTGATTAAATTTGATAATGTAAGCTGGTATGTCGATGCTTTGTTAGAAGCGGCTATCTTGATTAGTTTCGTTGTAGCTACTATGCTAGAAAGTACTGAATATGCTAGATGGGCTACCTATATTGATCCTATTGTATTAATTGTTTTAGCTGTACAGATGGTACCATCTGCATTTCGTATTATTGTGCCATCCATGAAACAAATATTGGGATGGGCACCAACTTCATTGCATAATGAAGTGCAAGAAATTATGGATCGCTTTATGGAAAAGTATAATTTTAAAGATTATGTGACGAGCGTGCAAGTATACGGCAATACTCGAATCATTGAAATTGATATTTTAGTTCCTAAAAGTTTTCCATATCAAACTATTGCTGAAATTGATGCTATTCGCAATGAAATTGACCAAGAAATCGGCGGTAACCCAACGGAAAAATGGGTGACCATTTCTTTTACAGGCACGCGTAAATGGATGGCAAAAGATTATTTGCTAGATGAAGAAGAGGATGAATAATATAAAATATTGGTGAGAAGTCTAGTATATAGCACATAATTTAATGATAAATACACCAATATATGGTATACTTAAACGTATTGAATATATTGTGCGTAACATAGTTGGAAAATGAGGTTTATAGTATGTTAGATTTAAAATTTGTCCGTGAAAATATTGATTTAGTGCAACAAAATTTAGATAATCGTCATACAAAAGGCGATCTGAAAACCTTTGTATCCGCTTATGATGAACGTCGTCAATTGATCGGCCAAGTAGAAGAATTAAAAGCGCTTCGCAATTCTGTAACAGAAGAAATTAGCAAATTAAAACGCAACAAAGAAAATGCTGATGAAAAAATCAAAGAAATGAAAAAAGTAGGCGATGAGATTGCTGAGCTTGATAACCGTATTCGCGAAGTGGAAACAAAATTGCGTGATGCGGCATTGATGTTGCCAAATATGTGTGATGCATCTGTTCCTGTAGGGGCCGATGAAGATGAAAATGTGGAGCAACGCAAATGGGGCGAACCACGTCAATTTAATTTTGATGTACAGGCTCATTGGGATTTAGGTGAAAGCCTCGATATCCTTGATTTCAACCGTGCAGGCAAAATGAGTGGAGCTCGCTTTACTGTGTATAAGGGGTTAGGGGCTCGTTTGGAACGCGCTCTTATCAACTTCATGGTGGATCTTCATGTAGATAAACATGGCTATACTGAAATGATGACTCCATATATGGTAACGCGTGAAACTTTGACGGGCACTGGGCAATTGCCTAAATTTGCTGAAGATATGTACCATGTAGAGGGAACGGAATATTTCTTGATTCCAACTGCTGAGGTTACATTGACTAATTATCACGGTGGTGAAATTTTGAGCGAAGAGGAATTGCCTAAATACTATACTGCATTCACCGCATGTTTCCGTGCTGAAGCGGGTTCTGCGGGGCGTGATACTCGTGGCCTTATTCGACAACATCAATTTAACAAAGTTGAAATGGTTAAATTAGCTAAACCAGAAGATTCTTTCAAAGAATTAGAAACATTAACAGATAATGCAGAAGAAGTATTGCGCTTATTAGAATTACCGTTCCGTGTTATCACTCTGTGCACAGGTGATATGGGCTTTGGTTCTGCTAAAACCTATGATGTAGAGGTGTGGATGCCTGCACAAGGCAAGTATAGAGAAATTTCCTCTTGTTCTAATATGACTGATTTCCAAGCTCGACGTGCTAATATTAAATTCCGTCGTAGACCTAAGGGTAAACCGGAATTCGTTCATACATTAAATGGATCTGGTCTTGCAGTAGGGCGTACAGTAGCCGCTATCTTGGAAAACTATCAACAAGCCGATGGGTCCGTTGTAATTCCAAAAGTTCTCGTGCCATACATGGGTGGCGTTGAAGTGATTTCACCGGCTAAATAAGAGGGGGCATTTTATGAGATTCTTTATTGATACAGCAGAATTTGATGAGATTAAAGAGGCCTATGACTTTGGTTTTATTGATGGCGTAACTACGAACCCATCGCTTATCGTGAAAGCTAAACGCGATTTGAAACAAGTTATTTCTGAAATTGCAAATCTTGTTGATGGACCTGTTAGCGCAGAGGTTATTTCCTCTGATACTGAAGGCATGGTGGCGGAAGCACATGACCTTGTGAAATTAGGCTCTAACGTGGTTATTAAAGTTCCTATGACTCCAGAAGGCCTTAAAGCCGTTGCTGTTTTGCGCAAAGAAGACATTAAAACGAATGTGACTTTGATTTTTTCTGCAAACCAAGCGTTATTAGCTGCTCGTGCAGGTGCAAGTTATGTGAGTCCATTTGTGGGGCGCATTGATGATATCAGCATGGATGGCCTTACATTAATTCAAGATATTGCAGATATTTTCGCTATTCATGAAATTGAAACTGAAATTATTGCTGCTAGTGTGAGAACGCCGTTGCATATTATTCAATGTGCTAAGGCAGGTGCTCATATTGCAACTGTTCCATTTAAAGTACTTATGCAAGCTATGAAACATCCATTGACTGATGCAGGACTAGCAAAATTTATGGAAGATTGGAAACAAGCTAATCAATAAGTTAGAGACTCTAGGTAAGAGTCATATCAATACATAGAGGACTTATAAGGAGGCCCATTATGGATCGTACATTATCTTTGGAATTTGCTCGTGTCGTTGAAGCCGCAGCTTTGCGTAGCGGTCGTTTGCTTGGCCGTGGGCAAAAGGATGCAGCCGATGGTCTTGCTGTAGATGCTATGCGTCAAGCGTTTGATTCTGTTCGCATTTCTGGTACGGTAGTTATCGGAGAAGGCGAAATTGATGAAGCTCCTATGCTTTATATCGGAGAACACGTAGGCGCTGGCGGACCAGAAGTAGATATCGCAGTTGATCCTATTGAAGGGACAAACTTGATTGCTAAAGGTCAAAATGGTGCTATTGCAGTTATGGCGATTGCAGAAAAAGGTGGCTTGTTACATGCACCAGATATGTACATGGAGAAACTTTGTGTTGGTCCTCGCGGTGCAGGTGCTATCGATATTACGAAATCTTTGACCGAAAATATCAAAAATGTAGCGACTAAAATGGAACGTAATGTAGATGAAATCACGTTGGTTATGCTTGATCGTGAGCGTCATCAAGGCTTGATGAAAGAAGCTCGTGAAGTAGGGGCTCGCATTATGCTCATCTCTGATGGTGATGTTAATCCAGCTATGGAATGTTGTATCGAAGGTTCTGGGGTACACATGGTTGTAGGTACTGGTGGTGCACCTGAAGGTGTACTAGCGGCTGCAGCCTTGAAATGTGTAGGCGGCGATATGCAAGCTCGCTTAAAACCAGAAACGGATGAAGAAATTCGTCGTTGCCATGAAATGGGTATTGCCGATGTAAACCAAGTGCTCACATTAAATGATTTAGTTCGTACTGATGATGTTATCTTTGCGGCTACTGCCATTACACGTGGTAACTTATTAAATCCAATTCAATATTTTCCAGGTGGTGCGCGTACGCATACTATTGTAATGCGGTCTAAAACTGGTACGGTTCGCTTCCTTGATACCGTGCATATGGATCATAAACTTAAAACATTAAAAGCAAAATAAGAATAAAGCCCTGAAATATACTCAAAAATTGGACATAAATTTTTGAGATATATTCAGGGCTTTTTTTCTTTGTATTTTCTCTTATTCTCTTGATGAGATATATCGAAAAATAGTATAATAACATTTAGTATATGACGTTATAAATACAAGGTCTTGTAGCTTATACAAGATGAACGATATAAAGTGTAGGAGGAATTCTGTTGGAAAAGTTAATCATTCAAGGTGGCAATCGGTTGGAAGGACGTGTACGTGTTAGTAGTGCTAAAAATGCAGTGCTCCCTATTATTGCCGGTACTTTGCTAGCATCAACGCCTAGTAAATTGCTTGAAATTCCAAATTTAGAAGATGTAGGCACGATTTGCCAAGTTATCGAGTCTTTGGGGGTTAAAATCGCTCGTAATAATGCAGATGGTGAAATTGTTTTTGATGCTTCTACATTGACTGCTACGGAAGCTCCTTATGAACTTGTACGTAAAATGCGTGCATCCTTCCTTGTCATGGGTCCACTTTTGGCTCGTAAAGGGGAGGCTAAAATCTCAATGCCTGGTGGATGTGCTATCGGTGCACGCCCCATTGATCTTCACTTAAAAGCATTTGAAGCATTAGGTGCAAAAATTGAAATTACTGAAGATTACGTATATGCTCATGCACCGGAAGGACTTAAAGGGACTCAAATTTATTTGGATTTTCCAAGTGTGGGGGCTACAGAGAATGTAATTATGGCTGCTTCTATGGCGAAAGGTAAAACCGTTATCGAAAATGCTGCAGAAGAGCCTGAAATTGTTGATTTGGCTACATTCTTAAATGCTATGGGTGCTAATATTCGCGGAGCTGGTACAAATGTGATTCGTATTGAAGGTGTACCTCAATTAAACGGTGCTATTCATACAGTAATTCCTGACCGCATTGAAGCTGGTACATATTTAATCGCAGCTGCTATGGCAGGTGGTGATGTATTTGTGGAAAACGCATTGCCAGAACATCTAAAACCAGTAGTGGCTAAATTAAAGGAGGCTGGTGTAACAGTAGAGGAAGAAATCGACGGTATTCGCGTTATCAGTAGTGGTAAAGGCATTAAAGCTGTGGACATTAAAACATTGCCATACCCTGGATTTCCAACAGATATGCAAGCTCAATTTATGGCTCTTACTACGATTGCGGAAGGCACTAGTACAGTAACAGAAACTGTTTTTGAAAACCGATTTATGCATGTTGCTGAACTTCGTAAAATGGGAGCGCATATCGACATTGACAATCGTCAAGCTATTGTCGAAGGTATGCCAAGCTTACATGGGGCTATAGTAAATGCTACTGATTTGCGTGCTGGAGCGGCGCTTGTATGTGCTGCATTGACTGCGGAAGGTAGAACAGAAGTCGGTCGTTTACATCATATTGACCGAGGTTATGATGATTTTGTAGGTAAATTGCAAAGGTTAGGTGCTGATATTGTTCGGGTTGACGAATAAGAGTACACAGCCAAAACAAAATAAAAAGAAAAGAAGCCGGCGCTCTAAAGGGCCGGCTTTATACAACGAGCAACAGAACTTAGGTGCTGCAAAGGTTGAAAATTCGAAAGTGAGTACTACACGCAAACCATTGAGAAGGACAAAACGTAAGTCTACTAAGCTTTCAAATGGCGTGGCAAAGCAAGCTAATCATTTGGCCTCCAATATGCGTGAGACCATGATTAAAGTTACAAAAATGCGCCGTGCTGAACGACGTAGTCGTGAGACTGTAGCGATTGCTAAAACAACACCAGCCATGACATTAAAACGTTTAGTTCGACCTGAGCAAGTTGGGGATTTTATGAGTCGTTTAAATCGATCCTTAAACTTCGATTTGGGAATTGATTTAGGGACTGCAAATATCCTCATTTTTGCGAAGGGTAAAGGCTTGGTATTAGATGAACCTGCGTATATTGCACGGGATGATAAAACTGGTGATATTCTTGCTTTAGGTGAGGCTGCACGTTCTATGGTGGGCCGTACTCCAAAAGGGATTTCCGTCATCCGTCCAGTTCAAGCGGGCGTTATTGCAGATTATGATATGACAGAATTCATGTTGAAGTACTTTATTCGCTCCGTTGTACCTGCTTCTAGATTGATGAAGACGCGTATTATTGTATGTGTTCCGTCGGGCATTACACCAGTTGAAAAACGCGCTATTTTGGAAGCTTTACTCAGAACTGGTGCAAAAAAGACAGTCCTTATTGAAGAACCATTGGCTGCTGCTATGGGGACTGGTCTCAATGATGCTGAGCACGTAGGGGCGATGGTTGTCGATGTTGGTGGTGGCACTACGGATATTGCCGTTCTTTGTGATACGGGTGTAGTTGTAAGTGAATCACTTCGCATCGGTGGAGATTCTTTTAACGAATCTATTATTCGCTATATCCGTCGTAAGAAACGCTTGGTTATTGGTCCGCTAACAGCAGAGAAAATTAAAATTTCTGTAGGGACTGTGGATCGCCGTGCAAAGGAGCGCACGATTGAGGTACGAGGACGAGATTCAAGTTCTGGATTACCAAAGATGGTTGCGGTGAATTCTTTAGAGATTCAACGTGCTCTAGAAGCACAAGTGATGAATGTTTTGGAAGGCGTTAAGTCTATTCTAGAAAAAACTCCACCGGAACTTGTGGCCGCTATCAACGATCATGGCATAATTCTTACTGGTGGTGGCGCGCTCATCGATGGATTAGACCGTGTTATTACACGTTCTATTGGAATCGCGGCATACCTTGTAGAATCTCCAAGATATGCAGTGATTAAAGGTGTTGCAAAGGCATTAGATGAAATGTCACAGCTTCGTGATACATTAGATGAGTTACAATAATATAGTTACAATAATATACCATGATGATGTAAGCTTAAATTGACGAGGTTATGGTCTACAGTTATTCTATTTTATGTATGGAGTATCTTTAGACTGTAACCTCGTTTTTCGTTTATTTTTTGAATTTTTCATCTTTATGCTGTATACTATAGTAAAAGTATATTGCGTAAAATTGATGTAATGATATAAGGCCATTATTATGGTTTGTAGCTATAGAGGAATTAAAGATGAAACGATATCTGTATATGACTTTTGCTGTTTTAGGTCTACTGGGTAGTACCGTTCCTCATGCTGAGGCCGGTAATTTAACAGGGGTGCGCGTATCTAATCATGAAGGTACAAGCCGAATTGTTTTAGATGTATCTGAAATGCCTGTATCTTGGACTCAATCCTATAATGAAGAAACACATGCTCTTACATTGAACTTAGGGGGCACTACAAATGCTTTAACTGGCCCCATATCACAAAATGATAAAAAAACGGGAGTTCTTAAAGGCATTGGCTTACAACCGGTTAATGGGGCCTTACGAGTAACATTAACAGCGAATAAGGATGTACAACATCATGAGTTTGCATTAGAAAAGCCTTCGCGTATAGTAGTGGATTTATTTTCTGGCTATGCGCAACAGACTACAAAAGATGTAAATAAATCTGTAACGTATAGCAAAATTAATAACACCGTAGCTGAAGGGAAAATTCAAGCCTTTGCATTGACCGTAGATAATGATTCACCTATGGTGGTGGCGCATGTTCCAGAAGGTAAACCATTATCTTCTGTTACTCAAGCTCATACAGCTATCATTGGAGCAAAGGTAAAAGGGGGCAGTTTTGAACGACCTTACTCAGTGGCGAGTGATGGAGCCATTGATTTAGAGCGTATTTCTAATCGTGGTACGTTACGATATACGCCTAATAGAGGATACTTTATAGAAGAGAAAAAACCTTTGCTTCAAGCTAAAACAAAGAATGAGAGTTTTGTAATCACCTCCGTTGATACGGTTCGTAAAGAGAATGCCTTGACCCTTTATACGTCAACTTATGGTCCTTCTACAAAGACCAATGAATATGGTTATGAAGTGACTGTAGCTAATGGCAAGGTTATTAGTAAACAAAAGGGAAATTCTAAAATTGGGGAAAACCAATATGTATTGTCTGGTCATGGCGAATCTGGAAATGCTTTACGAAAATTAAAAGTTGGAACACCTATTACGATTCAAAATAGAGAAGAACTTGCTCAAGTTAGTACTACCGGTGGAGCTAGTTTAGAAGTGGGCACTATGGTGATGAAAGGCGGTCGCTATGTAGGAGCTGATGAATCTAATAACAAAGGTCGTAGTTTCATTGGAACCACAAAGGAACATGATTTAGTTGTGCTAACAGTTGATAAATCCGAACTTCAATCTGTAGGTGTGACTCAAAAAGAAGGAGCTCAGTTATTGTCTAAATTAGGTGTTGTTGATGGCGCTGAATTATCAAATCAAGGTAGCATTGATATAGTTATCAATGATGATTATGTACACAAATCTTCTGCACCTATGAGTTATGAGGATATAGTAATTATAAAATAGATTCGTTGCATACAATTTTGTTTGAAATATTACTAATAATTTAGTATACTATAAATACATAACTAATTTTGTAAAAGGAGGGATCGTTATGAAAAGAGTAGTGTTAGCTTTAGCTGCATTAGGCATTTTAAGTGTTAGCTCTGTAATGGCGGCCCCTGTATCATACCAAAGTGTATTAACAGGTAAAGTTGCTTCTACAGTTTCTGTTGGTACTTCTGTAACAGAAGGCCAAACATTGGTGACTGTAGAGACATTGGCTGGTCCTATGGCTGCTGCTAAATCTACTGTAACTGGTACTGTAACGGCGGTTAATGTTACAGTGGGTTCAGACGTTTCTCGTGATCAAATCGTTGTCACTGTAGAAAGTAAATAAAGGAGAGAAGGAATGAAGTTTTCTCATTCTTGGCGTCGGTATAGAAAAGCGATACTGGCGCTTTTCTTCTGTACTTCACTTACAACTGTACAGGCTATTGATTTTATGCCTGTCAATGATGTAACAACAGGTATGGAAGGTATTGCAAAAACTGTAATCGTAGGGGATACTATTTCCACCTTTGATGTAAAGGTATTGGGTGTCATGAAGGATAAGGGACCATCTGGTCATCTTATTTTAGCCAAGTTTTCCGGACCCGTTATGGATCAAACTGGTGGCATTGCGCATGGTATGAGTGGTAGCCCTGTATATATAAATGGTAAACTTGTTGGGGCTGTTGCTTATGGCTGGGGGTTTGCGGATGGTACGATAGGTATGATTACTCCTATTGAGGATATGGTCAAACTATGGAATATACCATATGAGAAAAACTTATCTAAACCTTGGGATGATACACAATTGATTCCTTTAGGCACTCCACTTATGGCGTATGGCTTCGATGCGGCATCAATGGAATACTTTAAATCGAAGTTACCACAATATAAATATGAAACATATGACACCGCAAGTGCTAGTGGTGATGAAATTGCAAAACCTTTAGAAGCTGGTGGCTCGGTAGCGGCTTTGCTAGTTGATGGTGACCTTAAATTGGGCGCTATTGGTACTGTTACTCATGTAGATGGTGAAAAGGTTGTTGCCTTTGGTCATCCATTCTTAAAACATGGTTCTTCTAACTATTTTATGCACAATGCAAGTATCTTTACCGTTGTAAAAAGCTATAATGCTGCCTTTAAGCTTGGCTCTATGGGTAAAGAGATTGGTTCTGTTACTGAAGATAGAGGTGCCGGTATTGCAGGTGTATCAGGCGTGATTTCGCCAGGTATTCCATTGCGATTCCATTTAAAGGATATTGATATGGGCCGTGATAGAACTAGTTCCGTCAAGGTTATTGAAGATGGTGAAATGACACCAACTTTAGCAGCTACAGCCTTATACAATATGTTGAATAAAACATTGGATCGCAGTGGTTCTGGTACGGCTACAATTTCTTATACTATTACGCCAAAAGGGAAAGAACATAAGCCATTAACGCGGACAAATATGTTCTACAGCTCTGATTCCATTAGTGAAAAAGCAGTTGATGAATTTTATAATGTTATCGATGTGCTTATGAACAATCGATTCATCAACTATGAAATTTCGGATATTTCGGTTGAAACAAACGTAACGCAAGATAAGAAAACAGCCAAGCTTATAGATGCTTCTGCTTCGTCTACTGTAGTTTCTCCTGGGGATACTATTGTAGTAGATGTAACATTAGAACCGTTCCGCGGCGAAAAGGTTATTAAACAAATCTTCTTTAAGGTCCCAGAAGATCAAGCTATTGGTAAATATACTTTAGAGGTACGTGGCGGTGGCGAGATTCCATTGCCATACGTATTGGAAAAACAAAAGTATAATTTAACAGACGAAATTTTACGCCGTTTGAAAGTTCATAAAGATTTCGATGAGCTTTATGATGAGATTCAAAAGACTGATACAAATAATCAAATCGTTGTAGAATTTTTGGAAGATGGTATTAGCTTAGTTGATGAAGATGGCTCTCAATCTGTTAAAAAGGCTAAACTTAAAGATGTGGAATCAAAACCTATGCCAGGGGATGTAAAGAAAAAAACAGGTCAAGAAGATTTGAGTTCTAGTAAGGATGATGAAAAGAAACCTGAAAAGACTGCCGTTGATACTGAGTACATCGTGCAAGGTGATGGTCAATTTACGATTCATGTAATGAAGCCCGCTGATCGTGATAAAGAATTAGCAAAACGCGTCAAAGAAGCGAAACATCAGATTAAGATGGAACGCAAGTTAGAATTGGAAGATCAATCTAAAAAAGATAAAACGGATAAAGCTGAGTCTAAAAAGGACCCTAAAAAAGAGTCGAAAGAAACTAATAAAAAAGATGAGGCTAATGCTGGTGAAACAAATACACCTGAATAAGTTGAAACTGTAAGGGAAAGGGAGACACTGTTGAGTTGGCTAGAATCGATAGGTCGAGTCGTCATAAACGGCCTATCACAGATGGGTAGTGCTACATTATTAGTGTGGCAAACAATAAAACAATTAAAAATGATTAATCTGTGGCATGTATTTCAGCAGATGGCTCACCTAGGGGTAGACTCTTTGCCTATTATTAGCTTAACTTTGCTCTTTGCTGGTGCGGTTATGACTTTACAGATTACAGATGTACTTATTACCTATGGTGCTCAAAGTACAGTAGGTGGCCTTATGGCTGTAGCTATGGGCCGTGAATTGGGCCCTATCTTAGTTGGTGTAGTATTAGCCGGCCGTGTTGGCGCCGCCATCACGGCTGAAATTGGTACAATGAAGGTAACAGAACAAATTGATGCCCTACGTGTTATGGCTGTTGACCCTGTTGGTTACCTCGTGGTACCACGTGTAGTAGCGTGTATGATTATGGTGCCAATTTTGGCATTTTATGGTGTTGTTATCGGTATTGCCGGTGGTTACTTTGTAGCCACTGTTATCAAGGGTTTGGCGCCTAGTACATATTTAGACTCTATTCAAATGTTTTCTACCATTTCAGACTTCACTTTAGGTCTTATAAAGTCTAGTGTGTTTGGTGCTGTCATTGCATTGGTAGGTGCTTATAAGGGCATGGAAACTAAAATGGGCGCAGAAGCTGTGGGCTTTTCCACTACTAGTTCTGTAGTAACTAGTATTATTCTAGTATTTGTATTAAATTATTTTTTATCTACATTGTTATTTTAGTAGATATTTTTAGAGGGATTTATGATTGAACTACGCAATGTTGTAGTTGCCTATGAGTCACGTGTGATTTTAGACTCTGTTAATCTCACTATTAATGATGGGGAGACGTTAGTTATATTAGGCGGCAGTGGTAGTGGTAAAAGTACACTGCTTCGCTTATTAATAGGTTTACAACGTCCTACATCAGGGCAGATTATCGTAGATGGCACAGATATAACTACATTATCTGAAGATGAATTTAATACAGTACGAAGAAAAATGGGGATGGTATTCCAATATTCAGCTTTGTTTGATTCTATGTCGGTAGGTGAGAACGTAGCTTTTGGTTTGCGTCAACATACGAAGTTAAAGGATGACGAAATCAAACGCATTGTGGCAGAAAGACTTGATTGGGTTGGTTTAAAGGGATATGAGTCATATATGCCTAATGAGTTATCTGGTGGTATGAAAAAGCGGGTTAGCTTAGCTCGTGCTATAGCACTAGATCCGAGTTTAATTCTTTATGATGAACCTTCATCAGGGTTAGATCCTATTACATCAGGTACGATTAGTATGCTAATTAAGGGGATGCAGAATCGGCTCGGTTGTACTTCTATCGTGGTAACACATGATATGCAGTCAGCATTTTATGTTGCTGACCGCATAGCTTTACTCGATCAGGGGCATTTTGTAGAAATTTCTGATACAATAGAATTTAAGAATTCTACAAATAAGAAGGTACAACAATTTATTCATGGTGAAGCAGAGCCGATTAACGAATCTGCGATGGGAGATATATAATGAAGTGGACGACGGAGGCCAAGGTAGGGGCTTTTACAATAATAGGTATAGTTCTATTTATTGCAGGCATACTATTTGTAGGCCGTATCGATATTTGGGCTAAACCGCAAATGACAATTACAGGTGATTTCACTCAAGTAAATGGCCTAAAAAATGGGAATCAGGTTAAATTTTCCGGCGTGGCCATCGGGACTGTTTCTGATATTGAAATTACACCGCGTGGCGTTGTGGTTAAGATGAAGCTTGATGAAAAAACGCAGATTCCAAGTGACTCGATGTTTTCCTTGGGGTCAGATGGTTTTTTAGGTGATAAATTTATTCAAATTTCACCAGGACAGTCTAAAGTATATTTACAGGATGGTGACTCCGTTAAAGGTGAAGGCGTTGATGCTGTGGATAAGGCCATGCAGAGTGCGCAAAAGTTAATGGATGGCACTGAGAAGATGCTACAGTCTATCAATAGTATTATTGGTGATCCTGCAACTCAAAGTGCACTTAAATATTCCTTGCAATCTACAGCGGTGATGGCTGATAATGCGGTAGCTATTACACAAAATATGGCGGATGTAACGGCTCAACTAAATCAAGCAGCACAGCAATTTAATGCTGATGGTAATGCAGGTAATGATATGCGTGCTATTTTAACTAATTTAAAACAAACTACTGATCGTGTAGATAATATGGCTCGTACCATGGAATCGACTGTAACAGATCCTAAGGCACAAGAAAATATTAAAGAGACTTTACATAATACGGCACAGATTTCAGCTCGCATCAATAAACTGATGGGCGGAAAGGCGTACCAAACGGATGTAAATGGAAATAGTGTAGAGGTTGGTATGACTGAAAAAAAGTCATTTACCAAGATTGAACCATCTGTAGATTTGTTGTATAACACAACGGATAATGAATTCCGTGTCAATGGTAGAGTACGTGCCTTTAACAATAAAGGAATGGCTGAAATTGGCCTTTCTAATATAGGTGATGATACTACTTTTGATCTGAATGCAGGTCGATTTATTAGTTCTAAATGGTTGGTGCGTGGTGGTATTTTTGAAAGTGAATTGGGTCTCGGGGTGGATTATAACCTCCGTGGTCCTGTGTCCTTATCAGCCGCGCTATATGACCTTAATCATCGTAAATATCGTATTCGTAGTGATATACGTTTGCATAAAGATACCTATGGCGTTATTCAAATGACCAGACCGTTCAGTTCTACGAATGGAGGTACCTATTTCGGTATTAAACAAGTATTCTAATGACTAACACATTTACTCTATATGAGTATGGAGGTACATATTATGAATAAAAAGGTTCTTTCCTTAGGTGTAATGCTTTCTTTAGTTACTACTGGTGCATTCGCGGCTGATGTAGTAACTACATCCGTTAACAACGGAGACCAATTAAGCAAATATCAAAAAGAAGCTATTCAATTAACACAAAAGCAATTAGCAGAAAAATCTGTTTTAGACAGTAAAACCTATGAACGTACATTAGCTTTAAACGAAGCCCGTACGGTTGATTTAGCATTAGCTAATAATCGTACAGCTAAGCAAACTAAATGGGGTTATGAAGCTGCTAAATCTGCAGTAAGCCAAGTAGCAGCTGGTAAGAATCCAAGTGTTAGTTATGGTTGGAGTGCTCAAAAAACGGGCGGTGACACAGGTAGTGGCAAATCTGGAAGTCATAACTTCTCCATTAGTGCGCCTGTATTCAATCCACAACTTGATGCGAGCATTGATTCTGCACGTTATACTCGTGAAGGTACTGGTGCTAGCTATGAAGAGGCTTTACAACAAGCAAAATATGATGCTCTTAACGGTTATTATACATTGATTATGAGCCGCAATATGGTAGATGTAGCACAACAAGCTGTTAAAGATTATCAAGGTCATGTAACCAATGTAGAGGCACAGTATAATGTTGGTTTAGTGGCGAGCTCCGACGTATTGGCAGCTAAAACAAATCTTGATGATTCTCAAACATCTCTTGTAAAAGCGCAAAATGCTGCAAATTTAGCAGAGGCGAACTTAAATCAAGTTATTGCATACCCTGCACAAACAGCTATTACTACAGCAGAGCGTGATTTACAATATAAACCATATAATGTAACCTTGGAGCAAGCGAAAGCATATGCTATGCTTCATCGTTCCGCTCTTGTTAAATCAGCTCTTGATGTAAAATCTGCAGAAGAAGCTGTAAAATCTGCTAAGGCCGGTTATTTGCCTACGGTTGCTGTAAAAGCTGGTCGTGGCTATGGTGATCCAGATGGTTACTTTGGTACAAGCACAAAGTCCTGGAGTGTTGGCGCTAGTGCTACTTGGAACTTATGGGATGGTGGTGCAACACAAAATGCTATTAAAAAAGCAAATGCACAACTTGAACAAGCAAAAGAAGCTAACTTGGCAACTGTTGATGCTGTATTGTTAGCTGTACAAAAAGCATACTTGAATTTACGAGCTGCTGAACAAACAATTCAAAGTACACAAACTGCAGTCGCACAAGGTCAAGAAAGTTTCCGTATTGCTACGCTTCGTTACCGTGCAGGTGTTGGTACGAACCTTGATGTACTTGATGCAGAAACTAAGTTGACAACAGCTCGTAATAACTATGTAGAAGCTCTTTACAATTACAATATTAGCATTGCGGCTCTTGAACAATTAACAGGCGTTCCATTGTCTACATCTGTAGGTCAAGGTGCTGAAGTTATCGCTAATAGTGGTGCTGTTGAACAATTGTCAAAACTAGGCGGCAATCAATAATATGATCTTTAAAAAGACGACTTTGGTCGTCTTTTTTCTTGTAATGAACATTATAGACAATGAGTGTTCCTGATAGGTTTTATAAAATTCACTCTGAAAATACTATAGTTATTACTGTGTCTGTGGTAAGATTAGTATATATATTTATATTATTCATAATGTGTATGGGAGTATCATTATGACCCGTAAAAAGTGGCTCCTTATCGGTGCAGCGATTTTAGGTTTGTCTGGTATTGTTGGTGCCAGCATTAATCCTATGGCTCAAACTTACATTGCACCTATGGTTAAAGAACAAGTAAATAATGTCATAAACGGTTCTATAGACTATGATTCTCTCCGAATTAATTGGAATGGTGATGTTGTTCTAACAGATGTGATTATCAAAGATAGAGATGGACATTTAGTTGGAACTGCTCAAGAGGTAGCTGTAGGAGTTAAATTATCTTCTTTACCGAAGATTATTGGTGGCAACACATCAGGGGCTACGGCTATTTCTAGTGTAATCGTCGAGACGCCAGATTTTCATATATGGCAACTAGCTGATGGGTCGTGGAGTATAACTAAGTTAGTAAAACCATCCGATCCAAATAAGTCGGGTACTTTTGATGGCTCTGTAACTATTAATGATGGTCGTGTAGCTCTACGTACTAAAGATGGAATAAAGAGAAATGTAGAAAATCTTGATGGGACTATGGCGCTTAATATGAGTGGAATGTCTAAAGGCGCCTTTACTGCGGATGTAGATGGTTCCGCAATTACCATGAATGGCAAAATTGATATGAACAATGTATCTAATTTTGATCTCTTTGTACAAGCTAACGAAATTGATACAGCTGGTATTATGCGTTTTGTTCCACTTCGTAAGGAGTTATCTGTAACGAGTGGTAAATTACAAGATATACATTTAAATCTTAAAAGTGAAGATGGCAAATATATCATGAGTGGTAATGTAGGCTTTAAAGGCTTAACCGGCACTTATAAACGGGGTAATACAATTTATAATATTACCGATGGTACGGGTCGCATTATGCTTAATAATGATCAAATCGTTATTAGTCGTAGTTCTTGGAGAGTAAATGATCAAGTAGCAAAGATCAATGGATTAGTTACACTGGGTAAAGAGGAAGAATATTTAAATCTTAATGTTGTAGCCGATAAAGTAGCTTTAGAAGCGATAACAGATGTCGGTGTTACTGGCATTGTAGGTGGGCGTGCACATATTGGTGGTACGACAGTAGCCCCTCGTGTAGATGCAACGATTGCTAGTGATGGTATTTCTTATAAAGGTTACTATATTGATCGTTTACAAGGGAATATCGTATATGATAACGGTTTAGTTCGTACTGATGATGCGCACTTGTCTATAGGTGAAGGTAGCGCAAAGATTAAGGGTCAATATGTAGCTGATACAGGGGATTTTGATGCTATTATAAATACTCAAGATTTACCTTTAGGCACTTTCACAAAAGATATGACCACACCGATTACAGGTAATATCGATGGTGAGATTCGTATTTTAGGAAAAAATAATCAAGTTACAGATGCCGTAGGCGCTGTTGAAGGTCGCCAAATAGGTATTCACGGCGTTGTGGTTGATACTGTAAAAGCTAACTTTACGCATGCTGATAATCGTACAAACATAACCGTTGTAGGTACTATGGGGGATGGGACGCTTAGCGGGTATGGCTATATCCAGAATGGTAACGTAGATGCCACTATTTCAGGTAATGCATTGCCGTTGACCGCATTAAGTCCTATTATTGGTCAAGATGTTGATGGCACCTTAAATACTTCTTTTGCGATAAAAGGCATAGTAGATAATCCAAATGTAACGGGCACTGTATGGGGTCAAGAGGTACATTATAAAGGGGCTCGATTCAATAATATCCATGGTGATATTAAGCTAGATAACCATATTCTCACTATTATCAACGGACATATTGGTGATGGCGATGGGGGCTATGATGTTAATGGTTGGTATAATCTTGATACGGATGCGTTAGATTTAAATGCTAGGGCTCGGGCTGCTCGTATTGAAAATGTGATTCGTACTGTTACAGATGTTCCTATTACGGGTTGGTTTGAAACGGACAATCATATTACAGGAACGGCTGCAAATCCGATTATAGAAGGTCGTGCTCATTTGTGGGATGGTTCTGCTTATGGAAAACTCGTGACTAATGCATTTGCAAAATATAACTATCAGAATGATATATTAGAGCTTTATAGATTTGATATTGAAGGTTATGGTGCAACTATCACAGGTGGAGGTACAGTATCTAAAGAAGTAATTAATGTTGATTTTGAAGGTAAAAATATTGATATGGGCAGATTGCTCATTAATACGGGTTACAAAGTTGATGGGTTGGTATCTGGTCGAGGGCAAATTACTGGATCTATGGATAACCCTCAATTCAATGGCTATATTTCATCTGATGCCTTATCAGTTAATGGAGAATTATTGAACGATATTCATGGTCGTGTTTATGCAGATAAATCGGTTGTAAATGTACAAGATTTCACCTTTGCTGAAGCCGATGGTGGTCGCTATGCTGTTAAAGGTGGTATGAAGTTTGATGACAGTAGACAATTATTTGGTGTATTAGATGTTACTAATGGTAGCGTAAAGAATTTACTAAACTTGCTAGACCGGTCCAACGAACATATTGATGGTAAATTAAATGGTTCTGTTGAAATTGGAGGTACACGCGACAATCCAAGTGTTAATGTAACAGGCAAGATTAATGATGTAAGTATTGATGAAAAAATTGTTGGTGATGCAACTATCAATGCAAGTTTTGCTAATCGTAAATTTAAAGTTACAACTTTGAAACTACCTGTTGGGGACGGTCTTATTGCAATAGGCGGTACGATGGATCTTGATGGTCAAGCAGATTTACAGGTTGCATTAAAGGATGTTGATATAGTACCGTTCTTGCCACTTATAGGTAAGGATATTCAAGCTACTGGTTGGGTGACTGGTGTTGTGAATATCACTGGAGAAACTAAGAATCCTAAAGTAGAATTATCCAGTGCTATAGAGTCGGGGTCCTTTAATGGTGTTGGTATTGATGAAGGTTTTGTATTGGCTACAATGCAAGATCAAGTTATTCAGATTCAACGAATTCAAGGTGCCAAAAGTGGGTATAAGCTAAGTGTCTATGGTAAGATTCCATTAGCGGCAATCTTTACATCTGGGTATATTCCAGCAAATGATAGCAAATCTATGGATGTAACTATTGATTTTAACGAAGCAGATATGGCTGTTATCCCTCTTCTTACAACTAGTGTTAAGGAGGCAACAGGTCCGTTAAAAGGCACGGTTCACATTACAGGCACTATTGATCAGCCTGAAGCATATGGTACTGTATCGGTACGTAATGGTACGATGAAATTGTCAAGTGTAGAAAATCAAATTACTGGTATTGATGGTGACTTAATTTTCTCTGGTCAACAAGGTGATTTCCAATCCCGTATTAATATGGGCAAAGGCTCAGCTGGTTTGGCTGCTAAAGTAAATTGGTCTGGACATACTCTTACTAATTATAAGGCGGCAGTTCAGCTAGAAGACTTAGAGGTTCGCAGTGAATATGTAAGAGGACCGTTGAATGGTGAACTTTATATTGCTGACCGAGATGGATTGCCGACCCTTATTGGTACTTTAAATCTTGAAAAGATTCAATTCAAAATTCCTCTTTCCTTACAATCTAGTGAAAGTACCAAAGATATGGGGGTGGATGTTACTGTTCATGCTGGTAAAGGAGTACGCTTATATGATCGCACCTTATACAACATGTTTATCAGTGGCGATGTTCATTTTGGTGGATCCTTACAAAATCCAACTGCTAGTGGTCAATTCGATGTTAGAAATGGCACGTTTAAGTATTTGAGCCATGTATTTAATATTACAAAAGGGAATGCCCATTTCGTAGGTGGCTCTTATTTACCAAACTTACAATTAGAGGCTGAAACAAATGTAAGTAATTACACTATTATGCTTGGCGTAAAAGGGACAGTGGATCATATGGACTTATCATTGTCCTCTAATCCTACATTGTCTAGAAAGCAAATCATTTCCATGTTGACCTTCGGCCGCGGTGCAGATTCAAATAGTAGTACTTTGACAAATGAAGATGTGAATGCTGTGGCTACAGCAGGGCTTCAAATGTTTGCTTTTGGCTATGTACAAGATGCATTACAAAATACACTTGGGTTAGACCGCATCAATATTACAACAGGGTCAATTGATCCCGATGAGCCAACCAATAGGGATACGGCAAGTAATTATAATATTGAAATCGGTAAATATGTATTACCGAGAGTCATGTTGACTTATTCTCAAGGTATTAATAACAAACAAAATAAATATGGTATAGAATATTCTGTTAAACGAAACCTTAAGTTCACGGGATGGCATACATCAAAAGGGAACAATTATATAGGTGGTCGTTGGACACGTAGCTTTTAAGAGTATGGCTAGAATGTGTAAACCCCTTAGGTATGCACATTCTAGTCATATTAATTGTACGCCGAATAGGCATGACTAAACCCCCAGTTAAACTGGGGGTCAGTAAAATTTCTTAGAGAAAAGGAAAGAACCTCCTAGTGCTAAAATGGAGTTGGTCTGGCAACCACAACATTTCAACATAGGAGGTTCAATGTCAATGAATGACGTAAAAAGCTTATCACATAGTAAATGGAGATGTAAATATCATATTGTTTTTGCTCCAAAGTATAGAAGGCAAATAATTTATGGTCGGATAAAAGCTGATGTAGGTAAAATTCTAAGAGATTTATGTAAGAGAAAAAATGTAGAAATTATCGAGGCAGAATGCTGTCCGGATCATATACATATGCTAGTAACAATTCCACCACATTTAAGCGTATCAAGTTTTATGGGATATTTAAAAAGCAAAAGTAGCCTCATGATATTCGATAAACACGCAAATTTAAAATATAAGTATGGAAATAGACATTTTTGGTGTAGAGGATATTATGTGGATACGGTGGGAAGATATGAAGGAGCGATAAAAGAGTATATTCGCAATCAGTTACAAGAAGATATAGCACAAGATACATTAAACTTTAAAGAATATACCGACCCGTTTACGGGTGAGCCGGTAAAATAGGCAAAATAAAAGCCCCCGAGTAGGGGGCAGCCAGTGGTAATAGAGTGGTTGTCAGATCATTCAATGCCCTCTTTAGAGGGCCACCACTAGAGAAAGACCCTTATAGGGTCAGGGCAAACCACCCGTTCTACGGGTGGTTATGATTTCATAAAATTTGTTTAATATAGTACTCATTCCAAGCAATTTATGCTATAATGATAAAGATTTATTAGTCTTTATAAATAAGATGTAAACTCTTTATGGGGATGAGTTCTAGGAGGAATTTATGTTTAAACCAAAAGCTTATAAAAGTATGCTTGCAGCGTCCGTGTTGACCGCTGTCATGGGGACAGGCAGTGTATTTGCTGCTGAGGTACAAGCTGGCTATACTCCAGATTTAAATAGCACAACGACGACTAATGCTGCTACAGCAAATGATGCAGCTACTACACAAGCTGTTTATAATGCTGATGCAACTACTACAACTATACAAGATGAAACTGATGCAGCTATCTTAGCTGCTCGTGGTGATACGACTATATCTAGTGACGGCACTGTAGTAAAAGGTTCTGATGGAACTGTTACAGTCAATAATGCTGCTTTAAAAACTGATGATAAACAAGTAAAAATGGTATCTAAAACTACTGGTGGTACTGATCTTGATAAGGCTGCTGAAAATGGCCAAACTCAAGCTGTTACAACAGTAGAAGCACAATATGTCACATCTGCTAGTGCAGAATCTGTTAATCCTTACGTAGGTAAATTGATTACCGGTTTATCTATATCTGGCGTTACAGCTGAACAGCAAGCAAATTTGTTGCCAATTTTAACTGAAAAAGTTGGCGATGCCGTATCTGTTGATGGCGTATTTAAAGATGTAACTAATCTTGGTAATACTGGGTACTTCTCTGAAGTAAATCCTGTATTTACTTCCGTGCCTGAAGGCGTAAAATTGGACTTTGCCGTAACCGTAAATCCAGTTACTACTGGCGTTTCCTTTGAAGGTAATACTGTATATTCCTCCGAAGTATTGACTAAGTTCATGGATATTCAACCAGGTCAAGTTCTTAACTCTGTATCTGTAGGGCAAAAAGTCCAAGGTATTAATGCTGCATATGCTCGTGATGGCTATATGTTAGCACACGTTGATGGTGTCCGTGTAGATGACCAAGGCGTACTTCATATACACATTGTTGAAGGTATCGTAGAAGATATCATTCCAGCAGGTAACAAGAAAACTCGCAATAAAGTTATTACTCGTGAATTTGTTCAAAAGAAAGGAAAACCTTTTAATAAATTCTTGGTACGTCGTTCTGTAGAACGCGTATATAACTTAGGTTTCTTTGATGACGTAAACGTTCGTATGTTGCCAGGTGAACAAGATCCAAATAATGTAATTATTGAAATCGATGTATTGGAACATAAGACTGGTACCATCACATTAGGTGCTGGTTACTCTAAATCTGATGGGTTGATGGGTATCGTTGAATTCGGTGAAGATAACTTCCGTGGTACTGGCGATAAATTTAAAGTTCACTGGGAAATCGGTGGTAAGAAAAAATATAAGAACTACCAAATCTCCTACTTGAAACCTTGGATCGATAGCAAAGGTACATCCCTTGGCTTCTCCTTCTTCAACCGCGAAGATGAATACACAGATTACAATGAAGATGGTAATGAAGTAGCAGAATACAATAAGAAATCTCGTGGCTTTAATATTTCGTTCGGACGTCAAACTGGGGAATATACTCGTGATTACTTGACATTAGAATCCCGTAAAGATTCTTATAAATGGGATGATGATGATAGCTCTGGCTTCCGTTATGATAAAAATGCGGGTAAAGGTACAAACTGGGATAATGGTTCCTATAACTTCGCATCTGACAACTATGTAAAAAATAACTTCGGTCGCATTAACTCCGTAACATGGCAAAAAGTATACGATTCTCGTGATAATATCTATGAACCAACTCGTGGTCGTCGTATTTCTTATACTACACAATGGGCTGGTCATGGCTTGGGCGGTGACTTCGACTTCTACAAATTCACAGCTGAAACTCGTATGTACAAGAAATTGGGTGCTAAGAATGTATTGGCATTCCGTGCACGTGCTGGTTTCATCCAAGGTGATGCTCCTTATAGCCAATTGTTCACGTTGGGCGGTGCTGATTCCTTACGTGGTTATGAAGATGATCAATTCCGTGGTAAAAAGATGTACAATGCTACGTTGGAATTCCGTTTCCCAATTGTTAAGAAAGTTAGCGGTGTGTTATTCGGTGATATTGGTGATGCATGGGATGCACCAAATGTTACATGGTATAACAGCAAAAAATCCTTTAACTATGGCGTTGGTGCTGGTGTTCGTATTACAACCCCAATTGGTCCTGTTAAACTTGACTATGGTGTGGGTAAACACAAAAATAAATTCCACTTCAGCTTCGGTACACAATTCTAATATTGTAAATGTATATGGTGAAGGCCTCTTTTTAAAGAGGCTTTCACCAATATCTCTATATGGCATCCTTTGATGCAGTGATTTAAAGAAATGAGGGCACTCTATTATGATGCGAATGATGAACAACAAGGCGAATGTAAAGATTTTTTCCATCGTCATTGCTGCTATTTTTATTGTTGGTATTGGTGCGTTAGCTTATACGCAAATGGCTTCGCCTAGTAGTAATAGTGGGACTAGTACTATTGGGGTTATCGATACATCTCGTATGTTGTCTCAAGATAATCCAATTTATATCTCTGCAGCTCAAGAATATATGAGCTATCAAAGCCAATTACAACAAGAAACGCAAGCTAAAATTGATGCAGCACAAGATGATGCTACTAAACAAAAAATTGCTGAAGAAGCTCGTCAAAACCTAGCTAAAAAAGATCAAGAAATTGCTAAATCCGTTCAAGATAAAGCTATGGAGGCTGCAAAAGCGGTTGGTGATGCTAAAGGTCTTAGCGTTGTTATGACTAAAGACACTGTACTATACGGTGGTGTTGATATTACAGATCAAGTATTGAAAAAACTAGCTACTGATGCAAAAAAATAAACTGTAGTTCTATGTAAGGGAGAACGACAATGAACGGGAAACAACGATATATAGGACTAGTCATATTTCTCGTTGCTGCAATAAGTGCTATGATTTGGGCCTATGGTTTTGTAACAAATCGCCAACAGGGTCCTGATGGTATGTCAATAGGTGTTGTACGCATTGATGATGTACTAGAGTTTAATCCATCCTATGAGGATTATAAACAAGCCAAAAATGAACTGGAACTTTTACAACGTCAATATGAACTTGAACAACAAGCCTTAAATGCCAAGTCAGAGACACAAGATAAACAGTTGAAAACGCTTGCACTGGATTCAACCTTGTCAGATGCTCTTACGGTCGAATTGCAAACTCGTATTGCAACAAAAGAGAATGAACTAAATCAGCAATTAAATGCGAAACGCAATGAATTGACTCAAAAGTATTTAGCTGAGTTAAAGGTTAGTACTAATGAATATGATCTGGAAATCGTAAACCTTCAACTAGACTTATATACCTATGATGCACGTGTATATATAGATGATGCACAAAGAGCAGCGGCTATGGCTGAAAAAGCTAAAAAAGAAGAAAGATTAAAGGACTTATTAGCTAAGAGAAAACCATCGGATTTCGATGTGGATTCAATTAAAGCAAAGGTACAGGCTGAGCTTGCTCCAATGCAACAAAAAGGGCAGGAAGAGCTCAATCAATACGCTGCATCCCTACAGAAGGAATTAGCTGAGAAACGAGACTCCATGGTACAACAACAAGCACAAGCCATCATTGCTAATAATAACCTGCCTGTGGCGCAAGAGTGGAATGATACATGGGCAAAAAAGCTTTCAGATAAAGAAGCTGAAGTGAGTGCACTTCATGAGGCCATTTTAGAAGATGTTCGTATGCGCGTAGCAATTATTGCGGAGGAACAACATTTAGATTTAGTCATCATCGATGATGGTGGTAATATTAAAGGGCTTGATATTACTGATGCAGTGAAGGCGTCCTATCGAGTTCAATAAGGAGTTATATTATGAATAAACGTATTAAATCTTTAGTATTAGGTGCATCTTTAGTAGCTTCTATGGCTATCTTAGGTGGTTGTGGTTCTAATAATGTTGGTTATGTTGATAGCGTGAAAGTAGCAAACAGTACTGAAAAAGGTATTGAAATTACTAAAGAAATCAATGCTAAAAAAGCGGAATTAGATGCTAAAATTGCTGCTGCCGATGAAGCATCTAAACAAAATGTATTTAATCAAGCGAATCAAGAATTAAATGCCTTTGCGAATGCAAAAGCGCAAGAATATCGTCAATATCAAGAACAAAAAATCAATGAACTTGTGAAAGAGAAAAAACTTGATGTTATTATTGAGAAAGGCGCTGTTGTTGGCGGTGGCTCTGATGTAACTGATGATTTGATTACAAAAATGGGTAAAGCTTCTGACGACCAAATCAAAGAAGTTGAAAATGCAGCTAAAGCCCAAGAGCAACAAGATGCTCAGCAAAATGCACAACAAGCAGATCAAGCTGCAACAAGTACAACTGAAGCTGCACAATAATTGAAGATTATCACGGGGGAGGAGTTTGCCTTGGAAAAAACTTTACAGGAACTCGCAAATTTAGTAGGCGGTCAACTTATAGGGGATGAGTCTATTGTCATTACTGAGACACGTAGCTTTGAGCAAGCAGTAAAACAATCCATAACTTTTGCAATAGGTGAATATGTTGAACATATTGCATTATGCCAAGCGGGTGCTGTTATCGTTGAATCGGAAGTAAAAAATGCACCGATGGCACAAATCGTAGTTGATAATGCAAAAGCCGCATTCGCCCAAGTGCTAGAAGTATTCCATCCACCTGTTGTAGTTCCCCGTGAAGTGCATAGTACAGCTATTATTGGCAAGAATGTTACACTTGGTAAAAATGTAGCTATTGGTGCCTATTGTGTTATTAATGATAATGCTGTTATCGGTGATAATGTAACAATTCGACCTTATGTATATATTGGTCATAATGTACGAATTGGGGAAGATTCTGATATCTATGCAGGTGCTATCGTACATGAGAACTGTATTTTGGGTAAACGCGTTGTATTGCGTGCTAAAGCAGTTATCGGTGGTGAAGGTTTTGGCTTTGCCACAGAAAATGGTATTCATACGCATATTCCTCAAGTAGGCAATGTTATTCTTGAAGATGATGTAGAAATTGGTTCTTGCACTACTGTTGATAATGCTACAATGGGATCTACCTTGGTACGTCGCGGTACAAAAATTGACAATCTTGTTCACCTTGGCCACAATGTTGAGATTGGAGAAGATTGTTTCTTGATTGCACAGGTTGGGATTGCAGGTAGTACAAAATGTGGTAACCATGTAATCTTTGCAGGACAAACAGGCTGTACTGGTCATATTACAATTGGAGATAATGTACAATTTGCAGGTAAAACAGGAATTACTGGCAATGTACCATCTAATTCTGTTATGGCTGGGTATCCAATGAGACCTCATAAAGAATGGTTAAAATTGGCTGCTTACGAGAATCGTTTGCCAGAAATGGTGAAAACTGTAAAACAATTACAAAAAGAAATTGACGCTTTGAAAGCACAGCTTAAGGAGAGCTAATAATCCATGTATAGGTTTATGAAAATCTTTAGTGCCTTTATTTGCTTATTACCTAAAGGTTTGCAATATGCTATTGGTACATTGCTAGGTGAAATTGCGTGGTTAGTGGTGCCACCTAAACGCAAGCGCCTAGCGATAGGCCAAATTTTATTCTGTAATATTACAGATGATCCTAAAGAAGCTCGACGTATTGCGAAAGCTAGCACTACACGCTTTGGCCGTATGATTATTGATGTATTGCGCTATCCTGAAATTAAAGATGGTGCATACAAAGATATGGTGGAGTTTATTAATCGAGAGTACTTAGATGATGCCTTAGAAAATGGTCGAGGTGCAATCTTAGCCGCTGTTCATAGTGGTAACTGGGAACTCCTAGGTGCCGTTCTTGCTTCTGAAGGGTATCCGTTGATTTCTGTGGCTATGAAACAAAATGGTGATGCCGATAAGTTTATCAATGAATATCGTCGGATTATGCATCAACATGTGACCTATAAAACAGGTGTTCGTGAAATGATTAATGAACTAAAAAAAGGTGCATTTTTAGGCCTTATTATGGATCAGGACCCTGGTGATGATGGCCTTCTTGTACCATTCTTTGGTTATGAAACATTGACGGCTGCGGGACCAGCTGTATTGGCTCGTATGCAAGATGTGCCCATTATTTTTGTAACCATACATTATAGTCCGTTTTCTGAGAAACATGAGATTGAAGCGCATCCACCAATTTATGTGGAACGCACAGATGATAAAAAGCGTGATATAGCGGTAACAACAACTCGTCTAAATGAGTTTATTGAAGATTATATTCGGCGATATCCTGAAGATTGGTTTTGGCTTCATAACCGTTGGAAATGGACTCGTCGTTTTTATGGTGAACAAATAGATACACCACCTGATGTTTTTCAATAGTTAATAATTTTAAAGAGATTTTGTTTATGCGATTGTGGAATATCCAAGATGAAACTGATTCCTATTAGCATGGATGAAATCTCTTTTTATTTTGTAACTTATAATTTAGTGTTTAAAAATAATCTATTAAAATTTTAAAGACTAAGAATAGTCTTTCCAATTAGCGTAATATATGGTAAATTTCTTGTAACGCCTATGCAAATAGGGTATAATACATATTGGTGTATAGTAAACGTGAATTCGGATTATGAAAGGACATTCTTATGAGTAAGCCACAACAAACAATAAAAAAGGCTGTTTCATATCAAGGGATTGGCCTTCATAGCGGTGAACCAGTAGATATGGTTTTTAAGCCTGCACCTGAAGATACAGGAATTGTGTTTGTCCGCACGGACATTGAAGGGCATCCTTCTGTGCGAGCACACATTGATAATGTGACGAACACTATGCGCGCTACCACGTTGGAAAATGGTGAAGCAAAGGTATTTACTGTTGAACATGTGATGGCAGCGTTCAGTGCTATGAATATTGATAACTGTTATATTGAAATGGATTCTCCAGAACCTCCTGTAGGTGATGGTAGTAGTGCTATTTTTGTCAATCTTATTGAAGAGGCTGGCATTGAAGAACAAATAGCGTCGCGTCATATATACAAAGTGACTCGATCTCATGCTGTTTATGATGGGGATCGTTTTATTGTGATTTTGCCATATGATGGCTATCGCATGACTTTTACATCAATTAACAGCCATCCGTTGCTTGGTACGCAACAATGTGATTTTGAAGTATCGCCTGAGTATTTCAAAGCACACATTGGATCGGCTAGGACTATCGGATTTATGAAGGAATTGGAACAATTACAGGCCATGGGGCTTGCAAAAGGCGGTAGCCTAGATAATGCATTAGTCTATGATGATGAGAAATGTCTATCTATACCACGCTTTGAGGATGAATTAGTTCGCCATAAAGCATTAGATGTTATAGGGGATTTATTCTTGTTAGGACCGATTGAAGGCCATGTAATTGCTTTGAAATCGAGTCATGAATTAAATTCAAGATTGGCTCGCAGTATAATGGAAGAAATAAGGGAGACACAGCCATGATTCTTAATCACGAAGATATTTTAGAAATTTTACCTCATCGTTACCCAATGCTTTTGGTTGATCGCATTGTTGAGTTAGAACCTATGAAACGTGCTGTGGGTATTAAAAATGCTACATTCAACGAATTGTTCTTCCAAGGTCACTTTCCAGGGAACCCAGTTATGCCAGGTGTATTATTGACTGAAGCTATTGCTCAAGTCGGTGGTATTGCATTATTGTACCCTGAGGAAAATCGTGGTCTTACTCCTATGTTTACAGGTATTGATAAAGTGCGTTTCCGCCATCCTGTAAAACCTGGCGATCAAGTTCGCATGGAGGTAGATATTGTTAAAATTAAAGGTAAAATGGGCAAGGTTGAAGGCCGTGCCTATGTTGGCGACAAATTGTGCGCTAGCGGTGAATACATGTTTGCCCTTGTATAATAGAATGAGGAGTGATTGTAGTGATAGTTGTAGGCATGGAAAATGCGGAAGCCAACATCCATAGTACAGCCATAGTCCATCCAAATGCTAAATTGGGCAAAGATGTAATCGTAGGTCCTGGCGCTGTTATCGGCGAACATGTCGAGATTGGCGATGGCACACAAATCGGTGCACATGTTGTAATTGGTGGTTGGACAACCATTGGTAAGCGTTGTGAAATTTATCCTAACGCATCTATTGGGTTGGAACCGCAAGATTTAAAATTTAAAGGCGAAAAAAGCTATTGTAATATTGGCGATGAAACGGTTATTCGTGAATTCGTAACTATTAGCCGCGCTACTGGTGAAGGTGAAGAAACACGTGTAGGCAATAATTGTTTACTTCAAGCCTGTACACATGTGGCTCATAACTGTATTGTTGGTAATAATGTAATAATGAGTAATTGTGCTGGTCTTGCAGGGCACGCTATCGTTGAAGATCGCGTGGTTATTGGCGGCCTTGCAGGTATTCATCAATTTGTTAAAATCGGTCGTAATGCAATGGTTGGCGGGATGGCTAAGGTGGTACAAGATATCCCACCTTACGTAATTGCTGATGGTCAACCGGCACGTGTTATCGGTCTAAACTCTGTAGGCTTATCTCGTGCAGGAATTTCCGAAGATGTACGACGTGATTTGAAACAGGCATTCCGTATTATTTATCGTTCTGGATTCAGCTTATCTAAGGCGATTGAAGAAATGGAATTACAATTGGATTCTTCCGTAGAAATTGAAAATTTATTACGCTTCCTACGCAATGCTGATAGGGGAATTATGCGTACTCGTCGCGACTAATTATGAGGACCTCGTACAATGTACGAGGTCTTTTTGTGTGCATTATCACTAGTTGAGTTTTATATCAATGATAATTTACATTATATTTTTATATTTATAGAAAAGTTTTGATAGATATAATCGTAGATTTTTTAGTGCTTAAAAGGAATAAGGGAATTATAATAAAATGATGAAGAAAAGGGCATAAACCATGGCTTTTTAATGGTAAAAAGTAGCTATTTATAGTACAATATATTGTATATGATTATGTCTATTTTTAGGCCTTTTCATAGGGAACTTGAAATTACTAATTGATATATAGGCCGTGAGGCCATCTAGGAGGTATAGTCTTGGCAAAGGTAGGATTAATTGCGGGCATAGGTGTTTTGCCTGTAGAATTCATGCGTGCCGCTCATGTATTGGGCCACGAGGTGGTTGTTATCGGTGTGGTACCTGATATAGACCCGGCTCTAAAGGCTGAGGCTGATGCTTTCTACGATATTGGTGTTGCTAAACTAGGTAAAATCTTCAAAACCTTGAAAAAAGAAGAGGTTGAAGAGTTAACCATGCTTGGGAAAGTTACTAAAGAGATTCTTTTTAAAGGTCTTACGTTTCCTGATTTAAAAACATTAGGTGTTTTAAAGCGTCTTAAAAATCGTAAAGATGATACGATTATGCTTGCCATCGTTGATGAAATAGAGCGAGAAGGCTTTAAAGTATTAGATCAAACCGTATACTTAAAACCATTTATGCCAAAGGTTGGAGTGCTTTCAAAAGCACAACCTACAGATGAGCAATGGGCTGATATTTGTTTTGGTTTTGAACTAGCTAAACAAATGGGTGCCCTTGATATAGGTCAAACTGTTGTTGTTAAGCATAAGGCGGCCATGGCTATTGAAGCTATTGAAGGTACTGATAAGTGTATTTTACGAGGTGGCGAGCTCGGCCGTGGGGATGCGGTTGTTGTTAAAACCGAAAAACCAAATCAAGATGTACGCTTTGATGTGCCGGCAGTAGGCATAAAAACGCTCATGTCTATGATTGATAGTGGTTGTAAGGTACTAGCTGTAGAAGCGGAAAAGACTATTTTCGTACAACAACAAGATGTGCTTGATATGGCAGATCGTCATGGTATTGTTATTTGTGCAGTAGACCAAGAATTTGTAAATTCCAGAAAGGATGCATAATGAAAGTCATGTTTTCCGCTGGTGAAGCTTCCGGCGATACTCATGCGGCAAGTGTAGCCAATGCATTGAGAGAAATAGATCCTTCTGTAGAGATGTTTGGTATGGGTGGCACCTTGATGGAACGCGCTGGTGTTCGTATCGTGTATGACATTAAAAACCTTGGTGTCATTGGTATTGTAGAGATTGTGAAATCATTGCCAAAATTCTTTAAGCTGCGCACGTACTTGAAGCGTGTCATGATGAAGGAAAAACCAGATATTCTTGTTTGTGTAGATTATCCAGGTTTTAATATGAAATTAGCTGCGGTGGCTCATGAACTGGGGATTCCTGTTTTATATTATATTGCTCCAACGATTTGGGCTTGGCACAGTAGTCGTGGTAATACAATTCGTAAGTATGTAACTAAGGTAGCATCTATCTTTCCATTTGAAGCTGAAGCATATCGCAAGTATAAATGTAATGTAGATTTTGTAGGGCATCCTTTACTCGATATCGTACATCCTACGATGACTAAGGATGCGGCCGAAGCATACTTTGGGGCTCGTAAAGAGGCTAAAAAGGTATTGCTCATGCCGGGCAGTCGTAAACAAGAGGTTTTATCCTTGCTTGATACGATGTTAAAAAGTGGTGAGCAATTGATGGCGAAGCATGAAGATATTCAATTCTTCTTGCCACGAGCGCATACAATTGATCGAAGTGAGCTAGAAGCTTTTATCGATGCTCATAAAGTGCCTGTTACGATTACGGAAGACCATACATATGACTTGATGCAGATTTGTGATGTGTGCCTTGCTGCATCAGGAACCGCTACATTAGAAACGGCTATGATGGAATTGCCAACGGTGTTATTGTATCGCGTATCTCCAATTACGTATGGTATTGGTAAGATGGTTGTAAATGTAACACATGTGGGCTTACCTAATATTGTAGCTGGTAAAGAAGTCATTCCTGAATTATTACAAGATGCTGTCACGCCAGAAGCGATTGTGTCTTTGGTAGAACCATTGATTAGTGATGTAGAGAAAAATGAAGCTATGCGCAGTGAATTGCGCGAAGTACGTCATAAATTAGGTGAACCGGGTGCAGTAAAACGGGTAGCACATCTTGTATATAATCTCGGTAAGGAGAAATGTAATGAATAGTTATTCTAGGCTCTTATACTTTGTAAAGCCTTATTATAAGCGAATGCTTTTTGCAGTATTCTGCATGATTGTCGCTGCTGCTGCCTATTTGGTAGTACCTTGGCTAATTAAGAATGTAGTAGACCAAGTATTAGATGAAAAGAATATGTTTATGTTGAACCTTATTGTAGGTGCTATTATACTCATTTTCCTAATTCGTGGCTTTGCTACCTATGGTCAAACTTATAACATGTCCTACATCGGACAGCGCGTGATTATCGATGTACGTGAGGCTATTTTTAATCATCTACAAAAATTAAGCTTATCCTATTTCGATCGTCGTAAGACGGGCGTTATCATGAGTAATCTTACAAATGACGTAGCTGCATTGCAAACGGCGGTGGTAGATAACTTGATTTCTTTTATCACTGAATCTGTAACACTTATCGGTTCCTTGGTGTCCATGCTTCTCATTGACTGGAAATTGACGTTAGTTACTTTTATTACGGTTCCCGTAGTTTTAGTGATTATCAATGTTTTTGGTAAGAAGCTTCGCGTGGCGGGGCATGATGTCCAAGGGCGTGTAGCTGATATTACGGCACTTTTACAAGAGGTAATTAGTGCAGTTCGCGTTGTAAAATCCTTTGCTCGTGAAGATTTTGAGCGTAAGCGCTTTGAAGATGAAAATGATCGCAATTTTAAAGCAGTTATCAAAGCTACTAAATTGACTAGTTTGTTAAGCCCAATGGTTGAGTTTTCTGCGGCAATCGCTGTAGCGGTCATCCTTTGGTACGGTGGTTACTCCGTAGTAACAGGTGCTATTACTGCAGGTTCTTTGATTGCCTTCTTGATTTATGCTATTAACTTGTCAAATCCTGTAAAACGTTTGAGTCAAGTATATGGTAATATTCAAAAGGCGTTGGCTGCTGCTGATCGTGTATTTGAAATTTTAGATACTAAAACAGATGTTGTGGAGAAACCTGATGCTATTACATTGCCTGCTATTACCGGCAATGTGGAGTTTAATGATGTTTCTTTCTCCTATGATGGAGAAAAGGCTGCCTTAGAACATTTTACCTTGTCTGTTAAGGCTGGTGAAAGTGTGGCCCTCGTTGGTCCATCTGGTGCAGGTAAGACAACTCTCGCTAACTTATTACCACGTTTCTATGATGTAACAGGTGGTTCTATTACAATTGATGGTTACGATATAAAAGATGTTACTTTTAAATCCTTGCGTGAACAAATTGGTCTTGTACCACAGGAAACCGTATTATTCAATGCTACAATTAAAGAGAATATCTTGTATGGCCGTTTAGATGCTACTGATGAAGACGTGTATGAAGCGGCTAAAGCGGCTAACGTACTTGAGTTCGTTGAGAAGATGCCTGATGGTCTCGATACAATTGTAGGCGAACGAGGCAGTTCATTATCTGGTGGACAACGTCAACGCGTTGCCATCGCACGCGCTATTTTAAAAGACCCTCGTATTTTAATTCTAGATGAAGCTACATCTGCTTTAGATACGGAGAGTGAAAAACTTGTACAAGAGGCGTTAGATCGCCTTATGAAAGGGCGTACGGCATTTGTTATTGCCCATCGATTGAGCACTGTTCAAAATGCTCATCAAATTGTTGTACTCAATCAAGGCCGCTTGGTAGAGCAGGGGACTCACCAAGAGCTATTAGCTATTGACGGCGGATTGTACAACCATCTTTATTCCGTTCAATTCTCCAATAAAGGATAACCATGTACTGGATATATAACGTATTGCTCATATTCTATTGGATTGGCTTGATTCCGGTTATTTTATACCGACTTGCCTTTGAAGATGGATTTTATGAGCGTATCAAACAGAGTGCAGGCTATATGCCAGCTTCACTATTAAAGAAAATTGAAGGGCGTCGTGCTATTTGGATTCACGCCGCTTCTGTAGGGGAAATTGTGGCTACCAGTCCATTGGTAAAAGAAGTCAAAAAGGAGTTTCCAGAAGCTGTTGTAGTTGTGTCTGTAGTTACTGCTACTGGTCATGCTATGGCTCATCGTATCATTCCTGAAGCAGAAGGAATTATTTTCTTTCCCCTTGATTTACCATATTTAACTCGTAAAATTTTACATATTATTAAGCCGATTACTATTTTACTTGTAGAAACTGAAATCTGGCCAAACTTCTTGCGTATCGCCGAATCGGAAAATATTCCAGTTATGATGGTTAATGGACGCATTTCAGATCGCAGTATGAAACGTTATAAGTATATCAGTGCTTTTACGCGTGAAATGTTACGTTCTATTGAGCGTTTCTGCATGCAGTCCAAATTTGATGCGGCGTATATTGAAAGTTTAGGTGCTCATACACCTGATATTACCGTAACAGGTAATATGAAATACGATCAAACATATGCCACCGTATCATATGAAGAAAAACAAGCTCTGCTCGATGAATTTGGCTTTGGAAATAATCATCCTATCATTATTGCAGGTAGTACTCACAAAGGTGAAGAAGAGGCTATTTTTGAAACCTTCAAGCAAGTATTGAAAGAGTATCCACAAGCTCGTTTATTGATTGCGCCTCGTGAAATTTATCGCGGTCATGATGTGCAAAATATTGCAAAGCGTTATGAATTGAGTGCTATTTGTCGTAGCGATATGAAGGAGCCTGTTCATGAAGGTATTCCCGTTGTCGTTTTAGATACCATTGGTGAACTTGGCCGACTGTATAGCTTAGGCGATATTATCTTTGTTGGTGGTTCCCTTGTTAAAACTGGAGGCCATAATATTTTGGAACCAGCTGCACATGGTAAGCCAATTTTGGTTGGGCCTCATATGTTTAACTTTAAAGAAATTTTCGCCTTATTAAACTCTCGAAATGCTTGTGAGCAAGTGAAGAATGGAAAAGAGTTAACCGCTATGGTCTTGCGTTTATGTAAGGATAGAGACTTGGCTAAAAAGATGGGGCAAAACTGCCTGGATATCATTAAAGAAAATCGTGGTGCTACGCGGCGTAATACACAAGAGTTACGTTTGCTATTTGAGAAACATCAAATTATTCCGTAGTAAGACTAAATTTGTAGATTAGTTTACTGTATTACATAATAGGAGGCGTCACCTATGAGTGGGGAAGCATTATTCAAATCCATCGTTAGTGGTGAAGATCAATCCGTATTAGGTGATATAGCTCGCTCCAGTTTAGGCCTTTTGAGTAAAGGTTATGAGAAAGCTGTATCAATACGCAATGCTCGATTTGATGAGGGTAAAGGCGTTACGAAAGTTACAGTGCCTGTAATCAGCGTTGGCAACATTACGGCTGGTGGTACTGGAAAAACACCGATGGTGCGATTTATTTGTGATGTGCTTACTCAGAAGGGCCTTCATCCTACTGTTCTTAGTCGTGGATACCGTGCAGAAGATAATAACAAAAATATTATTATTTCTAAAGACGGAACAATGCTTGTAGAGCCATCTATCAGTGGTGATGAGGCTTGGTTACTGGCTAAGGTTTTACAAAAATCTAATGTAATCATTGGACGTGAACGTTCCAAATCTGCAGAAATCGCTATTAATGAGCTAGGTGCCGATTGTCTTATTATGGATGATGGCTTTCAACATCGTGCACTAGCAAGAGATATTGATATTGTACTAATCGATGCATCCAATCCGTTTGGCTATGAACATGTATTGCCACGGGGACTATTACGTGAACCCCTTAGTGGTTTACAGCGTGCGGATATTATCGTTCTTACTAAGGTTGATCAAGTAGCACCAGGTATTGTATCCGGCATTCGAAAGCGATTAACTCAGATGATTCCCAATATACCTGTCTATGAAACAACACATAAGCCGCAATTTATGTACACCTTAGATGAGTGGGCTAATGGTTCTGTTGGGGCTTCTGTAGATGCTTACAAGGAACAACGCATTATGGCTGTGAGTGGAATTGGAAACCCTCAATCCTTTACACAAACGTTAACTGATGTAGGGTATAACGTTGTTCATACCTTGCCATTTGGAGATCATCATGACTTTTCAAATGATGATGTAGTTGAGATTTGGAAACAAGCATTTGCTCATCAAGCTGATGCTATTTGCATTACAGAAAAGGATGCAGTTAAGTTAAGTCAGTTGCATGCAATTGAAGACTTGAAAATACCGATTCTGGTGCTATCTATAGGAATTGAATTTGTTTCTGGAAAACAAGAATTCATAGAAAATTTAGAGATTTAGTGTATAATAATAAGATACACGAATAACAGAAATGGGGTTTTATCGTGAAGTTTGGATGTGTTATTCCTGCGCGTTATGGTTCTACAAGATTACCGGGCAAACCATTAGCTGATATTGCAGGTAAACCTATGATTGAACGGGTTTATGCAAGGGTATCACAAGCTACAAAGACAGTATGTACAATTGTAGCCACTGATGATAACCGCGTATATTCTGCAGTACAACAGTTTGGGGGAACTGTTATGATGACAGATCCTAATCATCCTACAGGGACGGATCGATTAGCAGAGGTTGCGAGTCATTATACAGACTTGGATGTTGTTATCAATGTCCAAGGTGATGAACCGATGATTGATCCAAATCTTATTGATGACTTGGCACGTCTATTTGAGGAAGATCCAAACTTGCAGATGGCCACAGTAGCTACTCCTTTATTAGAGGAAGAGTACGAGGAGCCATCAGCGGTAAAGGTCATTTTAAATAATCGTAATGATGCGATGTATTTTTCTAGATCTTTAATCCCATATCCTCGCCATGATTTTGTGCGTCCGCCACTAAAACATATTGGCATCTATGCATATCGTAGAGAGTTTTTATTAAACTACGCTAAGATGGAGCCAACTCCGGCGGAGCAAACAGAATCTCTAGAACAATTACGTGCTCTAGAGAACGGTTATACAATTCGTGTTATTTTGACAAATAAACGATTTATCGGTGTTGATACACCTGAAGACTTAGCTCGTGTTAATGCAATTTACGAGCAAGAGGAGAAATAAATGAAAACAGTTCAAATTAAAAATATTACTGTGGGTGGCGGCAAGGGTTTATTTGTCCTTGCAGGTCCATGTGTTATTGAGGACTATGACCGCACATTAGCTATCGGTAAACGAGCAAAAGAGATATGCGAACGTTTAGGTGTTCCTTATATCTTTAAAGCTTCCTTTGATAAAGCTAATCGCTCTAGCTTTAACTCCTTCCGTGGACCAGGTCTTGAGGAAGGATTAAAAATGCTTGCTTCTATTAAGAAGGAACTCAATGTACCTGTTGTCAGTGACATTCACTCTATCGAGCAAATTGAACCTGCAGCTGAAGTATTAGATATTCTACAAATTCCAGCTTTTTTATGCCGTCAAACTGATCTTGTTTACGGCGCTGCTAAAACTGGTAAATGCGTAAATGTTAAAAAAGGTCAATTCATGGCTCCTAAGGACATGGAAAATGTTCTTAATAAAATGAAAGAAACAGGTAATGAAAATCTTATGCTTACCGAACGTGGTTTTAGTTTTGGTTATAACAACCTCGTAGTTGACATGAGATCGTTCCCAATTATGCGTTCTTTCGACTATCCAGTAATCTTTGATGCTACTCATAGCGTTCAATTACCAGGTGGTGCAGGGACTAAATCTAGTGGTAACCGTGAATTTGTACCAAATTTGGCACGTGCGGCTGTGGCTAGTGGTGTAGATGGACTATTCTTTGAAGTGCATGATAATCCTGAGGAAGCATTGTCTGATGGTCCTAATATGTTGTATTTAGACCAATTCGAAGATGTGCTTCGTGATTTAGTAGCTATTGATAAAATCGTAAAAGGTTAGGGGCGGTATTTGTGACTATTTTAGAACAAGCGGCACAGGTGCTTCATGAGGAAGCTCGTGCTATTGAAGAATTAAGTTCTCGTTTGGATCACAATTTTGTAAATGCTGTAAATATGATTTTGGCTTGTAAGGGCCGTGTAGTATGTACAGGAATGGGAAAATCTGGTCATATTGGTCGTAAAATTGCGGCTACCTTGGCTAGTACAGGGACACCGGCACTTTTTATGCATCCTGGTGAAGGCGTGCATGGTGATCTTGGTATGATTACTGAAGATGATGTAGTGTTAGCCTTTTCTAATAGTGGTGAAACAGGAGAAATTATAAGTATTTTGCCGTCTCTGCGCCGCATAGGGGCTAAATTAATCTGTGTTGTAGGGAAACCAGAGTCTACATTAGCAAAAAATTCTGATATTGTATTGTTGGCAGAGGTAGAACGAGAAGCTTGCCCATTAGGTTTAGCACCTACTACAAGTACTACTGTTGCCCTAGCACTAGGTGATGCGTTAGCAGTATGTTTATTGGAACGCCATCATTTTACTCCAGAAAACTTTGCTGTATTCCATCCAGGTGGTTCCTTAGGTCGCAAATTATTGTTGACTGTAGAAAATATCATGCATGGTGGCGAGGATAATCCAACAGTATTTAAAGGGGCTACCGTTCGTGATGCACTCTTTGTAATGACAGAAAAAGGGTTAGGTGCTACAAATGTAATTGATGAAGAAGGACATTTGTTAGGTCTAGTGACTGATGGTGATGTTCGACGTGGACTTGATTCTGGTAGCAATTTTTTAGAATGGCCCGTAGAGGATATGATGACGTCTATGCCGCGTACGATTACCAAGGATAAATTGGCCGCAGAAGCGCTTCATTTAATGGAGAAAAATCAACCTCGCCCTATCACCGTATTACCAGTGGTTGATACTAATAATGTATGTCTTGGCATTGTTCACATTACCGATTTATTGCGTAGAGGCATTGTATAATGAATATTCAATGGATTGTTCTCGATGTTGATGGAGTTTTATCAGATGGCACTCTAATTTATACATCGACTGGAGAAGAGCTCAAAGCCTTTTCTGTAAAAGATGGTTTAGGCTTGACTGCGGCTCGTAAATCAGGGATAAAGTTAGCAATTATTACGGCTCGCGTATCTCCGATGGTAGAGCGTCGTGCAAAGGAATTGCACTTTGATGAACTTCTTATGGGGCATGCTAATAAAACTGAAGCATTAAGAGCTCTTTGTAAAAAACATCAAATCGACTTAGCTTCGGTTGCTTACATGGGGGATGATCTTAATGATTTAGGAGCTCTTCAACTCGTAGGTTTGCCGATGGCACCAAACAATGCGGTATTAGAGGTTAAATCATTAGCTAAATTTATTTCTAACGCAAATGGTGGTCATGGTGCCGTTAGAGAGGCTGTAGAATATATCTTGAAGAATCAAGGTTTATGGGATTCTGTTGTTGCAGATTATGCGCGAGAGGCCCATGCTCATGGACAATAAAGGAGGTGGGCAGAATGAATAACGAATGGCAATACCATTTAGTTAAAGGCATTAGTTGGCTTGTTTGTCGACTACCATACAAGCTCATTTTGCTCATAGGCGCTTGTTTAGGTCCTGTATATGGGCTAATAGCGAAGAAGCAAAAGCTTAGAGGCATAAATAATATTAAAATTGGCATGAACATGAATGATCAAGAGGCGGAACAATTAATTAATAAGTTGTTCAAGAATCTCGGTCGCAGTGTTATGGAAGTATTGTACATGCCAAACCTGACGAAATCCTTTATCAATAAACATATAGAGATGCGTGGTGTTGAACATTTAGAAAAGGCCATTGCTGAAGATAAGGGGGTTATCGTTCTTACAGGTCATGTAGGCAACTGGGAATGGATGGGGGCTGCTATGGCGGCTCATGGATACCCTTCCACTACAATTGTTAAGAAACAACCTAATGCTCAATTCACACGCCTTATGAATGAATATCGTGAGATGGTGGGGCTTGACGTATTTGCTAGTGGTGGTAACGAAATCGTTTCTGCTGCTAAGGCTTTAAAAAAGAAAAAACTTCTTGGATTCTTAGCTGACCAAGATGGATATATAAATGGTTTACCAGTTCCGTTTTTGGGACAAGATTCATCAGCTGTTATGGGACCAGCCACATTTGCAAAGAAATTTGGCTCCCCTGTAGTACCTATTTTTGCATCTCGTAAGCCTGAAGGAGGACATATCGTTCATATCTTGCCGGCATTACATTATGAGGAAACTGGTGATGAAGATGTTGATATGTATCGTCTAACTGAAGCCTGTGTACGTGTTACAGAAGACTTTATTCGTGAACATCCAGATGAGTGGCTTTGGTTCCAGCATCGTTGGATGACTAAGATGGATCAAATTATTGATTACGATAAGAAGATAGCTATACGGGAGAGAGCACATGAAAAACAATAAAAAGTTAATTGCCATTGTGGTCGCTATAGTATTAGCTCTAATCGGTCTTATTGTATTTATTATGAAAGACTCTAATGAGGCTACTTCCACTCAAAATCAAAGTGGACAACTCGTTAATTTCCAAGGTGCGGACTTGCAAGAGGAAAAGGATGGCAAGCTAGTATGGGCATTATCGGCTGAGAAGATTGAATATGACCCGCGTACAAAAGCTATCGTTCTGACCAATTTGAAAGGTCTGTTCTATCAAGATGATGTGACTACTACGATTACAGCTCCTCATGCTGTACTGACGGGTGATCGAAACTCTCTTGATATTGATCAAGGCGTTACTGCTACTAATACGGAGGGTGCAGAATTTAAAACTGAGGCCCTTCATTTTGATAACAAAACGAAAACATTGACATCTAAAACGGCTTTCACTTATAACAGCAAGGATGTAACCCTCACAGGTGACAAACTTGAAGGCAATATGTCCTTAAAAATTATTAAAGCCATTGGACATGCGAAATTAACAAAGAAGTAATTGAGAGGAAATATGATGAATAAGAAAAAACAGATTGGTATGGCTATATTAGCTGTACTCATGACCGCATCTGTTACAGTTTGGGCAGCAAATGATCCGTTGACTATCAGCGCTGATACATTGTCTTATGATGGCAATTCAGGTCGTGCAGATGCAACAGGTAATGTTGTTATTACCCAAGCGGATAAAACTATGACTGGTGCCAAGGGTTGGTACAATACAAAAACTCAAGAAGCAAATCTTGATGGTGGTGTATCTATGATTGGTTCTGATATGGCCATGTCTGCTCAAACGGTTCACAGTTACAATAATAATAAATTCACTGCTAATGGTAGCGTTCATTTACAACGTGCTGATCGCCAAATCTTTGGTGACAGTGTTGAGTATAGTACTGATTCTGAATACGGTCTTGTAACAGGTAATGCCCGTTTGATTGCTGAAGGGACAACCTTGACAGGTGATAAGGTAGAAGGCTGGATGAAGGAAGTTCGTGCTGTAGCGCAAGGTAATGTTACTTTCTCTAATCCTGAACGAAACGTATCTGGTTCTGCTGACCGAGCTACATATACGCAAACACCAAACCAAAATGATGGGGTTGTACTCTTATCTGGTTCTGCGCATGCCGTTCAAAATGGTAATGTACTGAATGCACCGGAACTGAAAATTCGTTTAGCTGATGATTCTGCTGAAACATTAGGTGGACGTAGCACACTTGTCATTGTTCCGAATAAATAAGGATAATATATGTATATTGAAACCAAAAACTTAGTTAAAACCTTTAGCGGACGCAATGTAGTAGATGGGGTGAGTCTACGCGTTGATAAAGGCCAAGTTGTAGGTCTATTGGGTCCTAATGGGGCTGGTAAAACTACGTCATTTTATATGATTGTAGGCATTGAAAGACCGAGCTCTGGCATCATTACCGTTGATGGCAAGGATATTACAAATATTCCTATGTATAAACGGGCTGCTGAAGGGATAGGATACCTACCACAAGAGGCATCAATCTTTCGTTCCATGTCTGTAGAAGATAACATTCGTGCCATGCTACAGATTACGGCAAAAAAGCCTGATGAGATTGAAGCTATCGTGGAATCATTGATTGAAGAATTTCATATTGGACATGTCCGTGACCGTATGGGGATGCAATTATCTGGTGGTGAACGACGTCGAGTAGAAATTGCGCGTTGCCTCGCCTTAGAGCCTAATTTTATCCTTCTTGATGAACCTTTTGCAGGTGTCGATCCAATTGCGGTTGCTGACATTCAACAAATTATCTTGTACGTCAAGAATCGAGGTATTGGTATCTTGATTACAGACCATAATGTTCGTGAAACATTGGGGATTGTAGATAAGGCTTATATTTTGAGTAGTGGTAAAATCCTCCTAGAGGGTACCCCTGATGAAATTGCGAATGATCCAATCGCTCGTGAACATTATTTAGGGGATAACTTTAAATTATAGGAGGGGCTATGAGATTATTAGATAAATATATTTTAAAAGCCTTTGTAGGCCCATTCCTATTTGGGGTTTTTGCTTTTACTAGTATTTTTATTGGTACAGGCACATTGTTTAGGATTGCTCAATATATTACTGAATATGGAGCGCCATTGTTGCTTGTCATGCAAGCATTTGTCTTGGCTTTACCAAGTATTGTTATCTTAACATTCCCAATGTCGGTTTTATTGGCTTCTCTTATGACCTTTAGTCGTTTGAGTAGCACTAGTGAAATCGTTGTTATGCGTGCTGGTGGACTAAGCTTTTTACGCTTGGCCATGCCCGTATATATTATTGCACTCATCATTTCCATTGGGGCTGTAGCATTTAATGAATTTGTTGTGCCTCGTACAAATCATATGTATCAAACGATTGTGCGCGAACAAATCATGAAAAATGCATCACCTCAAACACAAAATCATATCGTGTTAAAAACGATGAATGGTGATGAGCTAGGCACATTGATGTATGCTAAGAGCTATGATGCTGAAACCAAACAGTTGTCCATGATTACGGTTCAACAATTTGGGGAGGGTGGCAAGTTACAACAAGTTGAAAATGCAGATACGGCTATTTGGAATGGTCAATATTGGGTGATGCAGAATGGTATCATCTATGATTTATCAGCTGGTAATGGTGTTGAACGTACCATGAAATTTAAGGAGCAATCCTTGCCGATTAAGTCTGCTCCAAAAGATATTCAACAAGATCAACGTAAGCCTGAGGAATTGACGATTAAGGAGTTACGTCACCAAATCAGAGCTTATAAGGCTGCTTATACTAATGCTAATAAACTTGAAATGGAAATGTACCAACGCTTCACAATTCCGTTGGCAAGTTTTGTATTTGCTCTCGTAGGTGCACCTTTAGGCCTTCAAAAGCAACGCTCTAGCTCATCTATCGGTTTTGGTATTAGTATTCTCATCATCTTTATTTATTATGGGGTGATGACCTTTGCTGGTGCTTTAGGGAAAGGTGGAGCATTGCCAACTGTATTGGCTGCATTAATACCGGATACATTAGGTATTATTGCAGGGCTGTATTTGAATTGGCGTGTATCGAAATAACAGATTGTATTCTTAGAAGAAAGGAGGGACATGATGTTAGTAGGTGTTAAAATCTTAATAATTATCGCTCTTATGGGTGGTCTCATTGCTTACATGGGGGATAAGCTAGGCACTAAAATTGGTAAACGTCGTATGTCCCTCTTTGGATTACGACCTAAGCACACATCTATTATAGTTACTATTGTGACAGGCCTTTTAGTTGCAGCAGCTACAGTTGGGGTATTAACCTTTACGTCTCAAAGTGTACGAACCGCATTGTTCGGTATGGATCAGTTGCGAGCTGATATGAAGCAGTTGAATAATGAGGTCGCTGCAAAGACGCAAGAACTGATTCGTGGACAGGCTTTGTTAGAACAGAATAAACAAGAGCTTGAAGAACGGATGGCTGAGATCGAACAAATTCGCCGTGAAGTAGAGGCTACAAAAGCTGAATTGGCGAGTGCACAAGCTGCTAAAGATGCAACAGAAGCCGAACTGGCATCTTTACAAGCCTCTTATGCAGAGGTATCTCAAAAGGTAGCTGAGCTTGAAGCAACACGTGCTAAGATGGAAGCCCATATTAAAAATCTACAAAATACACAAGAACAATTGCAAAATGGCATCATTCATTTACGGGAAGGAACCATTCTTTTCCAAGTAGATCAGCTATTAGCACAAGCTGTTGTACGACCTGGTTTAAGTGAAGAAGATAGTAATAATGCTATTAAACATATTATCGATGATACAAATAAACTTGTTTTGCGCCGATTAGGCATAGAGGATAATGGTCAATCCGTTGTGTATGTAGATCGACAAAATGTTGAGGTAGCTACTCAAAAACTAATCAATTCCAAGACACCTATGGTGGTTCAAGTTGTGGCAGCAGGAAATATTATTTCAGGTGAACCTGCAGTTGCCGTTATTCAAGTATATCCACAACAATTTATCTATAAAAATGGAGAGGTAATTCACTCTACAGTAATTGATGGAGGCACTAATGCTCAATCTTCTATGCTTCAATTCTTGAAACAAGTTAATGAGCGTGCTAAGGCAAAGGGGATTATTCCTGATTCCTTATCAGGTGATATTGGAACGATACCTGGTGACGATTTGTTTACAGCCATTAAGAGAATAAGCACTATGCGTGGTAAGGTTCATGTGGAAGCTTATAGTGATGGCGATACATATTCATCTGGTCCTGTTCATCTCAAGTTGCGTATTACTCAAATGCCAGATTTTAATGATAAGGCAAAAATACAAACTAATTAATATGATGAAGGTATGTTGGTTTCATACATTACAAAAGAAGGTCTTATGTAATTTTTAACATAAGACCTTCTTTTTATGTTAAAATATAACTACTGTACTTATAAAGGGGATAATCAAATGACTGAAAATACATATATTTTAGCAGTAGATCCAGGAAATGAGAAAACTGGTATAGCTATAGTCTCACCTTCCGGTGAGATGATATGCCGTAAAATTATTTCTTCAAATACCTTCAATGAAGATATTGAGCGTGTTTTAACTGAATATTATGGTATCGTTCATATCGTTTGTGGAAATGGTACAAATCATAAACATTTGTATCCTTCTCTTCAACAAATTGGACGCAATCACAAGATTACAACTAGTTTAATCGATGAATCTCACAGTACAGAGGAAGCCCGTAAATTATATTGGCAATATAATCCTCCTACAGGGTGGCGTAAGATTATTCCTACATCTATGCAATTTCCACCAGAACCTGTAGATGATTTGACGGCTCTCGTTATTGGCTTACGCTATACGAAGCAATTAGCTCAGAACGAAGCGGCAGTCAAAGAAGAAACTATGAGTTCAAGTGAGTTAGAAGAGAAAAGATTGCATGCTATGGAGCAGTTATACGGAAAAGGAGATAATCATGACGAATGAAACTTCAATGCGTAACTGGTCAAACCTTATTATGCGTTGTGTAATGATGATTCTAGGTGCCTTAATATATACGGTAGGGTTAGATTTATTTTTAGTACCTAATAGTATCATTGACGGTGGGGTAGTTGGTATATCTTTGATGGCTGCGGAACTATCTGGTATATCTTTTAGTATTTTCGTAGTACTTATCAATTTACCATTCTTGTATTTAGGCTATAGAGCAATCGGTAAAGGCTTTACCTTATCTACATTGTTCTCCATTGTCTGGATGGCTATATTTTCTAACTTTGCTCATGATTTTACACCGATTACGACAGATCCATTCTTAGGATCTATCTTTGGTGGTATAATCTTAGGTATTGGGGTAGGTCTTATCATTCGTAATGGCGGTTCATTAGACGGTTCTGAAATTGTAGCTATTATTTGGGATAAGAAGTCTACCTTCTCCGTAGGTGAAATCGTAATGGCTATGAACTTGGTCATTCTTGGGGCGGCAGGCTTTGTCTATAGTTGGAATAGTGCAATGTATTCATTAATTGCTTATTTCATTGCTTATAAGATGATTGACGTAACAATTACAGGTCTTGAAGAATCTAAAGGCGTTATGATTATTACTGATGCGGATAACTCTAAAGATATTGCCGATGCCTTAAATGCTAATCTTAATCGTGGTGTTACTATTATGTACGGCGAAGGCGGGTATTTAAAACAACCAAAACATGTATTGTATTCTGTAGTAACGCGGCTAGAAATTACAAGATTAAAGGATACCGTTTATGAAGTAGATCCTACAGCATTTATTACGATCCAAGACGTACATGATGTCTTTGGTGGGAGATTTACGAAAGGTGGTCATTAAGAGGAAACTATGAGTAATAAGTTAGGTAATACAATAGTAAAAGAAATATTAGATTGGATTTATGCTATTGCATTGGCATTAATCATTGCTATGGTAATTCATATTTTCTTGATTCAACCTACTAGAGTGTCTGGGGAATCAATGGATGATACATTACACAATGGACAATATTTGATTGTTACTAAATGGCATCATATTATGAATGATATGCCCGAATATGGACAAATCGTTATTATTGATAGTCGTGTTAATCGTGTTCGTACATGGGTGGATGATGTAAAAGAACCATTGATGAATTATGCATCTGTTTTCAATAAATCAGCTCAAACAAATGATGTATGGGTAAAACGTGTAATAGGTAGACCTGGTGATGTACTAGAGTTTAAAGATGGGTATGTATGGCGTAACGGAGAGAAATTACAAGAGCCATATACAAAAGATACAAAAATGAATTATACTCGTTCTACACCTGTAACAGTTCCTGAAGGTCATGTATTTGTGATGGGGGATAATCGAAATCATTCTAGTGATAGTCGGTTTATCGGCCCAGTTCCTGTTGATCATATTTTAGGATTTGTTTCTTATGCAATTTAATAATCGTGAAAGCCTATCTATGATGTTTTTCATCGTAGATAGGCTTTTTTATAAGTTAAGAAGGATTAAGTTACGTTGTATCTTGTGAAATGTATACTAAATAAAATATACCGAGACGGCTAGGTTGAATCTAAATATATCACTTAGTAATTTTATAAAAAATAAACAATTCAAATATATAAATTACCTATAATTATTATATTATTTATATTTAATAAGTAAAAATTATTAAATTTATGGATGTAGATAATAAAATTATCTATTTTTTTAGTCTATAAAATGAAATTTTGTAAAATTAAATTTTCAAAAATACAGTAAAAATCTATGTTTTTAGGATAATATTTATTCATGAAAGAAATTTCATAAGATTTAGTTGTGTAAAATGCTTTACAAAGTTTTGGGGTGGTGGTATATTCACATCAACAGAAAGGCTACGCTACAAAGAAGTGGAGCTAAGATAGATAATTTAGTTGAGGAAACATGGACACTCCTAACACATCTTTCATAGTGATACTACTTATGTAGTGAACGTCTTCTGCAAATATAAATTCTTATTTATAAGAAAGAAGGAATTCATTATGAAAAAACAATTCGCAACAATGTTAGCAGCAACAGCAGTGTTAGGTGTAACAACAGCATTTGCTGCAAATCCATTCTCCGATGTAACTCCAGACAGCTGGGCATACCAAGCAGTATCCCAATTGGCACAAGCTGGTATCGTTAATGGTTATCCAGATGGCACTTTCAAAGGCCAAAACAACATCACTCGTTATGAAATGGCTCAAATGGTAGCTAAAGCTATGGCTAACCAAGACCGTGCTAACGCTGAACAACAAGCTATGATTAACCGCTTGGCAGATGAGTTCTCTAACGAGTTGAACAACCTCGGCGTTCGAGTATCTCGCTTGGAAGACCGTGTAGGTAATGTAAAGGTAACTGGCGATGCTCGTATCCGTTACCAAGGTTCTGAAGACAAAGGTGTTTACAAAGCTAATAGTAAATCCTTAACTGACGGCCGTGCACGTGTACAATTCAATGCTAATGTAAATGATAAAACACAAGCAGTTGTTCGTGTAAAAGGTAATTACGAATTTGGTGACTCTACTAAAGGTTCTCAAGCAACAATCGATCGTGCATACGTAGATCACAAATTTGGTAGCAACGTATCTGCTAAAGCTGGTCGTTTCCAACAAACAATTGGTGGCGGTTTGATGTACGATGATACATTTGACGGTGCACAATTGAATGTAGGTAATGATAAAGTTCAAGTACAAGGCGCGTATGGTTATATGATTGATGGTGCTGCTGATGGCAACTCCAAATCTGATAACCCATCTGTATCCTATGTAGGCTTAAAAGGTAAAGTTGGTAAAGAATCCTCCGTTGGTGGTTTCTACTCCAGATTATCTAGCGGCAACTTGAACCACAATGGTGTAACAGTTAATTCCGATAAACAAGATGTTTACGGTTTCAATGCGGACTTCCGTAAAAATAAATTGTGGGCTGGCGGTGAATGGTTGAAAGCTTCCAACGTAGATAATTCTCAAGCTTGGACAGCAGGTCTTGGCTATGGTAACTACGACATCGCTAAAAAAGGTACATGGGATGTGAAAGGTCAATACTTCAATCAAAAAGCTAATGCACCAATCGTAAGTTCCACTTGGGATCAAGCATATGATTTAACAAATACATCTAATGGTTACAAAGGTTACATGGCTAGCGTAGACTACGCAGTACAAGATAACGTAGGTTTATCCGCAGGTTATGGTTTCAACTCTAAAGACCAAAGCGGTAATGATCTTTCCGATTTCTACCGTGCAGAATTAAATTACAAATTCTAATTCCCTCACAAACAAAAAAAGACTTCTTTGGAAGTCTTTTTTTTTGTTGCATAAAAGTATTATGAATTATTTTATACATAATAGTATATATATAGTAAAATGTTTTATAAATACATAATATTAATAGTAATCGAATAATTTAGTGGTTATCAAGAATTATATCCCTTATATTGTAGGATATATTTATAAAATCTTTCTGTATAGAAAGATAAATTTCTTATTAATTATATATATATTAATAAGTTTAACTTAATGAAAAATATAATAAAAATTCTCAATTAATAGAAAGGGATATAAAATTAAATTTTTTTATGAAAAAAGTTATACCCTATAAAACTAGATATAATCTAATCTTGAAGATATTTTAAGTTATAAAAATAAGATATTGAGAATACAATTGAGAAAAAAGGGTTTACATGAAAAAATGGTTGTGCTAATATCACCGTACAAGAAGTAGCAAACATATGAAACGAAGAACTTCGATGTAGAATATAGCGAGGAAACATGGACACTCCTGAAATTCTTAATCTGAAGAACTGAGTAGAATATGAATGTTATGACTTGTAACATTTTATTTTCTATTTTTTTCAGAAAGAAGGAATTCAACTATGAAAAAACAATTCGCAGCAATCTTTGCAGCAACAGCAGTTTTGGGTGTAACTACTGCATTCGCGGCTAACCCATTTTCCGATGTAACTCCAGATTCTTGGGCATACCAAGCAGTTTCTCAATTGGCTAACGCTGGTGTTATCAATGGTTACCCAGATGGTACTTTCAAAGGCCAAAATAACATCACTCGTTACGAAATGGCTCAAATGGTAGCTAAAGCTATGGCTAACCAAGACCGCGCTAACGCTGAACAACAAGCAATGATCAACCGCTTGGCTGATGAATTCTCCAACGAATTGAACAACTTGGGCGTTCGTGTAGCTCGCTTGGAAGACCGCGTTGGTAATGTAAAAGTTACTGGTGATGCTCGTCTTCGTTACCGTGATGCTGAACATGCTAAATCCAAATTTGACGCTCGTGCACGTGTACAATTCAACGCAAAAGTAAATGATCGCACTGACGCAGTAGTTCGTTTGACTTCTGGTAACTTCGAATTGGGTAACTCCACTACTGAAGGTAATGCAAATGCTACAATCGATCGCGCATATGTTAACCACAAATTCGGCGAACGCGTATCCTTGAAAGCTGGTCGTTTCGGTCAAGTTATCGGTGGCGGCTTGATGTTCGACGGCACATTCGACGGTGCTCAATTGAACGTTGGCAACGACAAAATCCAAGCTCAAGCAGCTTACGGTTATATGGTATCCGGTGAAGCAGCTGGTTTGACTAAAGAAGAAAACGTAACTGATACTTACCTTGGCTTAACTGGTAAAGTTGGTAAAAACACTATGGTAGGCGGTTTCTATGATCGCGTAAACCAATCCGATGATGTTAAAAACATCTATGGTTTCAATGCTGATGCTAACTTCGATAAAGTTTGGGTTGGTGGTGAATGGTTGAAAGCTTCCAACCTTGAAAAATCTCAAGCTTGGACTGCTGGCGTAGGTTATGGTAACTATGACATCAAAAAACAAGGTACTTGGGATGTGAAAGGTCAATACTTTAACCAAAAAGAAAATGCACCTATCGTAGATACTACTTATAATCATCTTTACACTCAAGATGCTAAAGGTTGGATGGCAACTGTTAACTATGCATTGCAAAACAACGTTGGTTTGTCCGCTAACTACGGTTTCGACTGGAAAACTCAAAGCGGTTCCGATCTTAGCGATTTCTACCGTGCAGAACTTAACTACAAATTCTAATTTGATAGTTAATTATATGAAAGAGACTCCTTCGGGAGTCTCTTTTTTGTAGTTTGAAGATTAATATACACGGTGAACATCCTAGAGTATTATCAATTTAACATAGAGCGTAAGTAGGATATTCTTTTTTAGCAAATAAATATAATGATAATATAGCTTTAGACTTATTCTTTAAATTAATGAATAAATATTTAATTAATTAGTAATATTAATGTAATGTTGGGATTTTAAGTCTAATAAAAAAAATTTTTGTATAAAACCTTAAAATGAAAAGATATTCATGAAGTTAGGTTGTTACTGAATTCATGAAACTTTTAAAATAGAAAATATTTATTGATAAGGCTGAACATAGGTATTAAGGCTTTACATAGAAAAAAGGTTGTGATACTATCACCGTACAGGTCATGATACATACATGAAACGAAGATCTTCGATGTAGAGTATGGTGAGGAAACGTGGACACTCCTATACATTATTAATCTGAAGAACGAGTAGAATGTGAATGTTATGACTTGTAACATTTTATTTTCTATTTTTTTCAGAAAGAAGGAATTCAACTATGAAAAAACAATTGGCAGCAATCTTTGCAGCAACAGCAGTTTTGGGTGTAACTACAGCTTTCGCAGCTAACCCATTCTCCGATGTAACTCCAGATTCTTGGGCATACCAAGCAGTTTCTCAATTGGCAAACGCTGGTATCGTTAACGGTTATCCTGATGGTACTTTCAAAGGCCAAAACAACATCACTCGTTACGAAATGGCTCAAATGGTAGCTAAAGCTATGGCTAACCAAGACCGCGCTAACGCAGAACAACAAGCTATGATCAACCGTTTAGCTGATGAATTCTCTAACGAATTGAACAACTTGGGCGTTCGTGTAGCTCGTTTGGAAGACCGCGTTGGTAACGTAAAAGTTACTGGTGATGCTCGTCTTCGTTATAAAGATGCTGAACATGCTAAATCCAAATTCGACGCTCGTGCACGTGTACAATTCAACGCAAAAGTAAACGATCGCACTGATGCAGTTGTTCGTTTGACATCTGGTAACTTCGAATTAGGTGACTCCAGAACTGAAGGTAAAGCAAATGCTACAATCGATCGCGCATATGTTAACCATAAATTCGGTGAACGCGTATCCTTGAAAGCTGGCCGTTTCGGTCAAGTTGTTGGTGGTGGCTTAGCATTTGATGGTACTTTTGATGGTGCTCAATTCAATGCTGGTAATGACAAAGTTAAGGCACAAGTAGCTTATGGTTACATGGTATCTGGCGATGCAGCTGGCTTGACTAAAGAGGAAAATGTTACTGATCTTATCGTAAATGTTAATGGTAAAGTTGGTAAACATGCTATGGTTGGTGGTTTCTATGACCGTATTAACCAAGATGACGATGTTAGAAACGTATATGGTTTCAATACTGACGTTAACTTCGATAAAATTTGGGTTGGTGGCGAATGGTTGAAAGCTTCTAGCCTTGAAGAATCTCAAGCTTGGACTGCAGGCGTAGGTTATGGTAACTACGACATCAAAAAACAAGGTACTTGGGGCGTAAAAGGTCAATACTTCAACGCAAAAGAAAATGCTCCTATCATTGATACTACTTACAACCACATCTACACTACAGATGCTAAAGGTTGGATGGCTACTGTTGACTATGCATTGCAAAACAACGTAGGCTTAACAGCTAACTACGGTTTTGATTGGAAAGATCAAAACGGTAATGATAAAGCTGACTTCTACCGTGCAGACCTTAACTACAAATTCTAATTTGATAGTTACTCATACGAAAGAGACTCCTTCGGGAGTCTCTTTTTGTGTTTAATATAAAATTATATGAGGCTTTTTATTATAGTGTTTCATTAATGCTGTCTACTCAATTAATATAGAATGATTTGTCGATAATAGAGGATTTTGCATTTAATGAAAATTTCATGAGTAAACTTTCTTATCATTATTAGGGTTATTACTGCTTATTTCTATCTATAGTGCCACTATTAATGGTATAATAAAGAGTATTTAAAATTTCTATAAAGGCGACAAACATGAATTCTTCTTTTTCTCATATCAAAATGGTTGCCATCGATTGTGATGAAACTTTGGTGCGTAGCGATAATTCTATATCTGACTATACAGTAGATGTATTACATCGGTTGCAGCAAAAGGGTGTTGTTATTACGATTGCTACGGGGCGTATGTACCAAACGGCTAAGCCCATTGGTCAGGCGTTAAAGCTTGGTAATGTGCCGCTGATTTTATTTTCTGGTGGGCTCATTCAAGAATTAGAAACAGGATATAAACTATTTGAACAGACTGTTCCTATTGTAGCCGTACGTCGTATCTATGAATTAGCAAAACAATATGATTGGCATATACAATCGTATGTGGATGATCATTTATTATGCCATCATAAGACGTGGCAGTCCGCTCTCTATGAAAAACAGACTGGTGCTACGGCAGAATTTTTAGGTGATACGTTATATAGTTTAAACTCTGAACCGAATAAGCTAATTGCCATAGATACAGTAGAAGGAATTGACCGAATTATTGATATTTTAACTCCTAGAGTTGGTGATTTGGTGACTCTAGTTCGTAGCCAAAAAGATTTTTTAGAAATCATTGCCCCTAATGTGTCAAAGGGGCATGCTTTGACACAACTAGCTTTAGATAATCATATTAGTTTAGAACATATCATTTCTTTTGGTAATGCAGAAAATGATATTTCTATGCTACGTAAAACAGGTTACTCTGTAGCTGTTGAAAACGCTACAGATCATGTAAAATCTGTGGCTCATACAATTTGTGGACATCATAATGACGATGGAGTAGCCCATTGGATTGAAGATAATCTTTTATAATGGAGTAAAACTATGGAAGCATTTCGTTTGTTAATAGTTACAGGTATGTCAGGTGCCGGCAAAACTCAAGTATTACAAGCTTTAGAAGATATGGGGTATTTATGTATTGATAATATTCCCCCTGTGTTGATTCCTAAATTAAGTGAAATTTGCCGACAAGGTGGAGAACGGACTAATCGCGTTGCTCTTGTTGTAGATATTCGGGGGGGCGAATTTTTTGAAGCTCTTTCTTCATCGTTAGATACATTAAAAGATATGAAGGTAGATTTTGAAATTGTATTTATGGATGCTACAGATGCGACTTTGATTCGTCGATATAAGGAAAGCCGACGAAGTCATCCATTGGCTCCTAATGGGCTGATTACAACAGGGCTAAAGAAGGAACGCCAAATTCTTAACTCTGTGCGCCATAAAGCAGATTTTATTATTGATACCACTAATATGAAAACAGCCAGCTTGAAAGAGTATTTAAAAACGCGCTTTGCTCAAGTTGATGAAGCTCATGGTATGGCTATTACTGTAGTGAGCTTTGGTTTTAAATATGGTATTCCTCTCGATGCAGATATGGTATGGGATGTTCGTTTTCTACCAAATCCATTTTATATTCCCGAGTTTCGTCATAAAACAGGTCGTGTAAAAGCAGTAAATGAATATATTCATTCCTTTGAAGTAACAGAGGAATTTAAAAGACGTTACTTTGATACTATGGATTTTCTTGTGCCAAATTATGAACAAGAAGGAAAATCTCAATTTATTGTGGCAGTAGGCTGTACAGGTGGTATGCATAGATCTGTAGCTATGGCAGAGGCTCTATATTCCCACTTGTTAGAAAAAGGATATCGTGTCACTGTTGAACACAGAGATATGATGAAAAATAATGTAGAAGAAGATTATAATCCTCATGAAATTATAACACTTGATAACTAGATAGGGGGGATTATGTTGCGAAAAGGATGGTTCCGGTGGCTAATTCCGGGTCTAAATATAAAACGTTGGCTTGCCCTATTTAGTTGTGGTGTAGGTCTTTTAATTATTGGCATTTCCTTGATGTTTAACTATCAATGGCTTGCGGTTCTTGAAGATATTGTACTTGCCTTTTCTTATAATATGACGGGCTTTTACAATTATAATGTACTCATTGCTGTAGGGGCTGTAGTACTATCGATTGGCGCTGTATTAATGCTCATCGGTACAAGTAAAGTTATAAAAACGATTATTCGTGCGGTACTACCTAATCCTGACAGCAAGGTATCGGATATTATCTTTCAAAATATCCGACTCGATAAGGGCCCTAAAATTGTAGTAATCGGTGGGGGTACAGGCTTATCAAATTTATTGCGTGGTTTGAAATCACATACATCAAACCTATCTGCGATTGTAACAGTTGCTGATGATGGAGGTTCTTCTGGCCGCTTGCGAGAAGATTTTCAAATGATAGCACCTGGTGATTTAAGAAACTGTTTAGTATCACTAGCTGAACAAGAAGGGGTAATGGAGAACTTATTCCGTTACCGCTTCGAAGGGGAAAATGAGCTTTCTGGACACAGCTTTGGTAATCTCTTTATCACTGCGCTTGCTCAAGTTTACGATGGAGATATTGAAGAAGCTCTTGAAGCGGCTAGTAAATTGTTGCGTGTCCGTGGTCGTGTAATTCCTTCCTCTACAGAGTTCATTAAATTGCGTGCAGAGATGACAGATGGCACTATTGTAGAAGGTGAAAGTAATATACCACACTCGGGTAAACGGATTTGTCATATCTATAGTGATCCAGCATTGCCTAAGCCAGAGGGGGCTGCATTACGTGCCATTGATGAAGCCGATGTGATTATTTTAGGTCCTGGTAGTTTATATACAAGCATTATCCCAAATTTACTAACTGATAAATTGGCCTCTCATGTACGTGCCAGTAAGGCTAATAAAATCTATATTGCTAATGTTATGACACAACCGGGTGAAACCACAGGCTACACATTAAATGACCATGTAGAGGCTTTAATTGCTCATGGCGGAGAAGGAATTATAGATACTGTTCTTGCCAATGATGGGCCGTTGCCAATTCAAATGGTTGAACAATATAGTGCTGTAGGATCTGAACCATTGGTATTAGATACTAAAAAGTTACAAGCCAAAGGAATCCGCACTATACGAGCTACCTTAATTAACCCTCAAAAACCAGCTGTTCACGATCCTGAACGGTTAGGTAAAGTTATTATGGATATCATTCATGCTATGCAATCTAACACTGAACCGCATATCTTAGAATATTATCTTCAACGAGATGATCATTAATGAGAAGGGATGCCCATGTCATTTGCAGAAGATGTAAAAAATGAATTATGCCAATATGAAGCCTCTAGTGATGCGGATGTGGCCATGAAAATTGAAGCGTCTTGCTTATTGCGTATGGGCGGATCCATCATTTTGGGGATGAAAGGTGCCGTTGGCATTCGTTTGGCTACGGCTAATAATGCAGTAGCTCGTCGTTTGCTTGGTATTTTGAAAAAGCAATACGAATTACCTACAAATGTTTTAGTACGACAAGGTTTAAACCTGCGTAAAAAAAATATGTATACGCTATCTGTAGAACCCTCTGTAGAGGGGAGACAGGCTCTAGAGGATCTTGCTTTATGGCCTGTGAGCGAACAAATCCCTCGTAGTTGGCTCAAATCAATGGAAGCGCGACGTGCCTTTTTAAGGGGAGCTTTTTTAGGGGGAGGCTCTGTTAATAAACCACAAAGTGATTACCATCTTGAGTTTATGACGGGGAATGAGACTTTTGCGAGGGAAATTATTCATGTATTACGGCTCTTTCACATTCACGCTGGTCTAACGGAGCGGAAGGACGAGTATGTAGTATATCTTAAAGAAGGGGATGCAGTAACAAATTGTTTGCAAATCATGGGTGCTCAATCGGCGCTTATGGAATTTGAAAATGTGCGGATTATGAAAACCGTACGGAATCAAATTAATCGTCAAGTCAACTGTGAGACGGCAAATTTACAGAAGGTTGTGGATGCAGCAGTTCGTCAGGTAAAAGCAATCCGTATTATTGATAGAGAAATCGGTATTGAAGAATTACCTGAAAAGTTGCGCGTCGTTGCAAGACTTCGGTGGGAGAATCCTGAAGCGAGTTTAAAAGAGCTTGAAGAGTTGATGGAGGGGGAACTATCTAAATCTGGAATTGGCCATCGACTAAAGAAGATTGAAGCATTAGCACTTACGTATGACCCGTTGGGGCTCGAAGAAGTATAGAGGTAATAATATATGTTTTCCTATAAATCAAGATATTGTGTAGCTGCGGCTATGGCTGCCATGGCTGCCCTTACAGGCCATGTAGAAGCTCGTGATATAGATTTACAATCAATTGGATATTTTCAGTTTTCTCCGTTGCCACCATCGTTGGTGTCTCAAACGGATACATTGCTCCTATCGGATAGTCCTGAATATGTAGGACCTGTAGGAGGTACGTTAAGTGCAGGTACAATTAATGGCAATGGTCGTATCTATTTCTATCATGTAAATGAAATGGATTTACCTCACAAGATTGCTATCGTCTTAGAAAACCAAACGGCTTATCCAACTTCAGTACATGTCATGAGACAATTAAAATCTGTAGCTACACCTGATTATTTTGCAGCAGGTCGTGATTTGTCTCGAAAGGATTTGGAGCAACCTCTTAATGAAAGCCCAGATGCAAGACCATTATATACTCTTAGCATCCCACCACAAGGGCGCCAATTAATCTTTAGTGACTTAGAAAATACACCGGTAAATCGAGATGCATTATTTACGGGTATTGTAGATATTAAAACAGAAGGGCCTATATTTGCGCGTGTCATGATGTTGCCTATGGGGATGGACCCTGTAGATGCATCACATTGGGTGAAAAACCTTCCTATTGATGAAATACAATTACGCGGTACTTATACTGGTGCTAAGCGTAATATGGAGGTTACTACACCATTCGATACCTCTTTAGGTGGTGCCTTTGTAGAAATTGGTAATGACCGAGAGGATACGTTTATCAATGGTGTAGACGAAATGCAAAATAAAGCATTTGTTCGTGACCGTGGTAACTACGGCGTATCGTATACGTTAAAAATTCCTACAAAGGGGAATGAACCGTTTAGGCTGTATTTTAACCCTCTTGGGGGACCTTATTCTGGTTCCTTTATGGTAAAAGCATTGCATCAACAAGGTGCTAGAAGGGGACAGACTGATACACGAACTTATCACATTGGTGGTGAAGATGGTATTTCCGCATTAGGGGAAGGTACTATATTAGATAGTCGTCTATTAGGGAATTATAATGCGGGCGATTTATTAACATTAAACTTTATGCCAGCCGGTGCATCGAATTTGCCAATTCGTTTCTTGTTAATTCCTGAATCTCTTGCAAATCCACAAAAACATCAAACTATTGCTGTTAATGTGCCGAAAGATGTTAAAGATATTTTAGGGCATCCAACTCAAGGGGGCACACAAATACCTGTAGGCCCTGTAGGTGGTAAAGATGGAGATAAAGGAGCAGTAGATACTAAAAAATCTACTATTGAAAGTCCAGCTAAGCGGGCAGAAACAATTGCTCATGAAGAAACTAAAAAGTTGAGCGATAAAGCTGTAGCAGATGTAAAAAAAGAAGCACAACTTAAAAAGGCAAAAGATGAGAAAGAAGCATTAGCTCGTAAAAAAGCTGAAGAGGCTCGACTAGCTGCAGAAAAAGCCGAAATGTTGCGAAAGGCTGCAGAAGCCAAGCATGCTGAAATTGAGCGCAAGATGGCTGATAAAGCCGAAGCAGAGCGTAAAGCAGAGGAAGCTCGCAAGGCGGAAGCGGCTCGTAAAGCTGAAATGGCACGTATCGAGGCAGCGAGAAAAGCGGAAGCAGATCGGCTAGAGGCGGCTCGTAAAGCAGAAGAAGCTCGACTAGCAGCGGAAGCAAAACGTCTTGAAGAAGAACGTAGAATTGAAGCTGCTCGTATTGAGGCCGCACGCAAAGCGGAGGAAGAAAGAAAAGCGGCCGAAGCTAAGGCACGCTTTGAAGCGCAAAGAGCAGCAGAAAAAGCTGCTTTAGAGGCCAAAAAGGCCGAAGAGGAACGCTTGGCTGCTGAGGCTAGAGCTCGTTTAGAAGCACAACGTAAAGCCGAGCAGGAAGCATTGGAAGCAAGACGTGCCGAAGAAGCTCGTAAAGCAGCAGAAGCGAAAGCTGCTTTAGAAGCACAACGTGTTGCTGAGCAAGCCGCTCTTGAAGCGAAGCGTCAAGAAGATGCTCGTAGAGCGGCAGAGGCTAAGGCTGCTTTGGAAGCACAACAAATGGAAGCAGCAAGAAAAGCAGAAGAGGCTCGTCGTGCGGAGGAAGCGCGTAGAGCAGAAGAAGATCGAATTGAAGCGGAACGTAAAGCTGAGGCCGCTCGCGTAGCAGCAGAAGCAAAACGAGCAGAGGACGCACGCAAAGCTGAAGCAGCTCGAATTGAAGCAGCGCGTAAAGCTGAACAAGCTCGTTTAGCAGCAGAAGCACGTAGAGCAGAAGAAGCTCGGAAAGCAGAAGCAGCTAGACTTGAGGCACAACGTAGAGCTGAACAGGAACGTCTTGAAGCTGCGCGCCGTGCAGAAGAAGCTCGAATTGTTGCAGAGGCTAAACGTGCTGAAGAAGCGCTTAGAGCCGAAGAAGCTCGCCGCATAGAAGAAGCAAGACGTGCCGAAGAGGCTCGTAAAGCAGAGGCGGCTCGTATAGTGGCGGAAGCTCGTAAGGCAGAGCAAGAGCGACTTGCTGCAGAACGAGCTGAAGCAGAACGTCAAGCCGCAGAGGCACGACGTATTGCTGAGGAACGATATAAAGCACAACTAGAAGCAGAGCGTAAAGCTGAAGCTGCTCGTCAACAAGCGTTGGCTCAAGCTGAAATCGAGCGTAAAGCAAAAGAGCGTGCTGAAGCTATTCAACGTGTCCGAGATCAACAAGAGAGTGCTCGTCGTCGTGCAGAACTTGCACGTCAACAACTTGAAGCCGAACGTAAGGCTGCTCAAGCATCTAAGAGGACTCCTTCCTTCAGTGAACTTGATGATATTCATGGGGATACATCAAATGTAACTATTCCAAATGCTGTATCCATTGATGAGTTGACAAAACCTAGACCGACTGCATCTCAAAATACACGTCGTCGTGAGCAACGTCAACCTCAATTGTCGCCAAATCAGCAAAATGTGCAGATAGATCCTGTAGCGAATGAGCCGCAACGAGACCAAATGCCGTATACTACACAAAATGAACAGCAAAATGATGAAGAAAATCCACCAAGATTATATCCACTAGGTTAAGGCCCTTAATTTCTAAAAAAGAAATTTAAGATTAAAATTTAAGATATAGTAGTGTCTTAATAGCTGTTTACATATAGAGAGGACAAGCAATTTTATATGCTTGTCCTCTTTTTAAAATCCATATGAATTTTGTGTTTTACATTGACTTTCAAAGGTGGATTCAGTACAATAAATAAAGAAAATGCATATATGGTACGAGAGACCATTGCATAATACAATACCTTTTAATTTAGTCCAGAGAGGCTGAGAAAGGAATATAGTTGAAGTGCCCATAGGGGCTTCTTTGTGCAAACTATTTGACCTTTTGCCCTGGGCAAAAGGTCTTTTTTGTTACGTGAGTTAGGAGGAAATCATGGGACAAGTTAGCCTAAAAGGCAAAGATTTATTGGGTTTGCAAAATGTGTCACCTGAAGAAATCAAATTGATTTTAGATGTGGCAAAGAAAATGAAGAAGATTGTTCTTTCTGATGACAAGAAGGTTCCACTTTTAAAGGGGAAATCCATTATTAACCTTTTTATGGAGCCAAGTACTCGTACCCGTAGTTCCTTTGAGTTAGCCGGCAAATACTTAGGGGCTGACGTGATCAATCTTTCTCCTAGTGGATCTTCCATGGGTAAAGGTGAAAGCTTCCGCGATACATTGTTAACTATGTCCTACATGGGCACAGATGCTATCGTAATGCGACACAGCGCAGAAGGTGCACCTTTATATGCTACGAAAGCCGTAGATCCTATTATCATTAACGCAGGCGATGGCGCTCATGAGCATCCAACACAAGCATTACTAGATATGTATTCTATCTTAGAGAAAAAGAAATCTATTGAAGGCCTAAAGGTGGTTATCCTTGGGGATATAATGCATAGTCGCGTAGCACGCTCCAACATTTATGGCCTTACAAAAATGGGGGCTGATGTACATCTAGCTGGTCCTCGTACAATGGTATATCCAGAATTTGAAAAATTAGGTGTTACCGTACACCATGATATTCGTGAAGCAGTGGCTGATGCAGATGTAGTTAACGTACTTCGCATTCAATTAGAACGCATTCATTCTGCATTGTATCCTACAAATAGAGAATATGCTCGTATCTTTGGTATTAACAATGATGTATTAAAATTAGCTAAAGATGATGTAATGGTAATGCATCCAGGTCCTATGAACCGCGGCCTTGAAATTGCACCAGATGTAGCATATTCTGATCAATCCGTAATTCAAGAACAGGTACGTAATGGCGTAGCTGTACGTATGGCTGTATTGTACTTAACTATTATCGGAGGTGACGGTAGTGAGCTTGCTTATTAAAAATGGTACGGTAGTTAATCCGGCAAAAAAACAAAACGAAGTAGCAGATGTTCTCGTAAAAGATGGTAAAATTGCAGCCATCGGTCAAAACTTGAGTGCTGAAGGTGCTGAAGTTTATGATGCAACAGGGCTTATCGTAGCACCTGGTCTTATCGATATTCACACACATTTGCGCGAACCAGGCCAAGAAGCTAAAGAAGATTTCCACTCTGGTACACAAGCGGCTGCTGCAGGTGGTTTCACACGTGTTGTCACTATGGCTAATACTAACCCAGTTGTAGATAATGCTGCACTTGTAAGAGGTTTACAAAAACAGGCTGAACTCACTGGCGTTGTGAAAGTAGAATTTATTGGCGCTGTATCAAAAGGCCTAGAAGGTAAGGAACTTGCTGAAATGGGCGATATGGCAGAAGCTGGTGTAGTAGCATTCTCCGATGATGGTCACTATGTAGAAAATGCTGCATTTATGCGTCGTGCCTTAGAATACTCCTCCATGTTTAATAAAATGGTTATCGACCATGCAGAAGATATTACATTGACTAAAAATGGCCATATGCATGAAGGTATTGTTTCTTATGAATTAGGTGTTATTGGTCGTCCTGCAGTAGCTGAAGATTTGGCTGTTGCTCGTGATATCTTGTTATCTGAAATGACAGGTGGTCATATCCATATCGCCCACGTAAGTAGTAAAAATACTGTAGATATGGTGCGCCGTGCGAAGGCTAAAGGCCTTAATGTAACATGTGAAGTTACAAGCCAACATTTATCTTTCACAGATGAATACCTACGCGAATATAACCCAGCATTCAAAATGGCTCCTCCAATTCGCTCTGAAGATCATCGTCAAGCATTATTAGAAGGCTTGAAAGATGGTACAATCGATGCGATTATTACAGACCATGCACCACATGCATATGAAGAAAAAGACCATGAATTCTGCTGTGCACCAAATGGTTTCAGTGGCCTCGAAACATCTTTGGCGGCGGTTATTACTAATGCATATGGTCCTGATAAACTAAGCATCGATCAAGTTGTGTACTATATGAGTACTCGACCAGCTGAGTTGATGCACCTTGATGCAGGTGTTCTTGAAGTTGGCAAGCCAGCAGATATTACCGTATTCTCCACGACTGAAGAATGGACAGTAGATCGAAATAAATTCTATACAAAAGGTAAAGTTAGCCCATTTGATGGTATGACTGTTACAGGTAAAGCTAAACTCACAGTAGTTGATGGCAAAATTGTTATGAAGGAGGGCGTAGTCTTATAATGAAAGGCAAGTTAGTTCTTGAAGATGGTTCCGTGTTTGAAGGTTCCTTATTAGGTGGCGCCCCAACGGTAGGCGAAGTTGTATTTAACACAGGTATGACAGGGTATCAAGAAATCTTGACTGATCCATCCTATGCGGATCAAATTATTACATTAACCTATCCTTTAATTGGTAATTATGGTACTTTAAATTCTATTACTCAAGGTCCTAAACCATATTGTAAAGGTTTTATTGTAGGTGAACTGTGTGACTTTCCATCTAACTGGCAAAATGAAGGCCTATTTAGTGAGTATCTTCGTTTGCACGGCATCCCTTGCCTTTATGATGTAGATACACGTGCAATTACACGTGTTCTTCGTAACCATGGTGTAATGAAGGGCGTACTAGTACGCTCTGATTACCCTATGGAGGATATTCAAAAATTGTTTAAACAAGACTTGCCAACAGATCAAGTTATGCGTGTAACTACAAAATGGCAAGGTATGCGTGGAGATAAAAATGCTGAATTCCACGTAGCGGTAATGGATTATGGTGTAAAGGAAAATATCCTTCGCTCTCTAGAAGCTGCAGGCTGTCGTCTTACTGTATTTCCTGCAGATGCTAAGGCCGAAGATGTGTTGGCAGCAAATCCAGATGGTATCTTTTTATCTAATGGCCCTGGAGACCCTCAAGATCTTGGCTATGCAGTAGAAGAAGTAAAGAAGATGTTTGGTAAGAAACCAATCTTTGGCATCTGTATGGGGCATCAAGTATTGGCACAAGCCTATGGTGGGACTACATTCAAATTGAAATTTGGTCACCGTGGTTCTAACCATCCTGTACAAGATTTACGTACTGGTCGGGTATATATTACATCTCAAAATCATGGCTATGCGGTAGATGATACTTCTTTGCCAGCTTTTGTAGAAATTACACATCGTAGTGTAAATGATGGAACCGTAGAAGGTATGCGTCATAAAGAATTGCCAATCTTCTCCGTACAATACCATCCAGAAGCATCCCCAGGACCTACTGATAACCTATATTTATTTGACGAATTTGAAGACTTAATGAGAAAGGGAAAATAATATGACCTCAGAAGCAAAAAAAGTACTTGTAATTGGTTCTGGTCCAATTATTATCGGCCAAGCTGCAGAGTTTGACTATGCTGGCACACAAGCATGCCGTTCCCTTCGAGAAGAGGGTTATAAAGTAGTATTGGTTAACTCTAACCCTGCTACTATTATGACTGATACAGATATTGCAGACCGCGTATATGTAGAACCGATTAGTCTTGAATTCGTAACAGAAGTAATTAAAAAAGAACGCCCTTGGGGCTTGTTGGCTACATTAGGTGGTCAAGTAGGCCTTAATATGGCCGTACAATTGTCTGAAGCTGGCGTATTAGAAGAATATGGTGTAAAACTTCTTGGTACAACTCTTGAAGCTATTAAACAAGCCGAAGACCGTGAACTCTTCAAAGAAGCGATGAAGGAAATTAATCAACCAGTTCCTGAATCCGATATCTTTAACGATCTTGAAGAAGCAGTAACCTTTGCTAATCGCATTGGGTATCCTATTATCATCCGCCCTGCATACACGTTAGGCGGTACAGGTGGCGGTATTGCCCATAACGAAGATGAAATGTATGAAATCACACGTCGTGGTTTGAAACTTTCACCAATTCACCAAATTCTAGCAGAACGTTCCGTTGCAGGCTGGAAAGAAATTGAATACGAAGTAATGCGCGATAGTGCAGATAATTGCATCATCGTATGTAACATGGAGAATATTGACCCTGTTGGTGTGCATACTGGGGACTCTATCGTTGTGGCACCAAGCCAAACCTTGAATGATATTCAATACCAAATGCTGCGTACCGCATCCGTTGAGATTATCCGTTATTTAAAAATCGAAGGTGGTTGTAACGTACAATACGCTTTGAATCCAAATAGCAACGAATATATTGTTATCGAAGTAAACCCTCGCGTATCTCGTTCCTCTGCATTGGCATCTAAAGCAACAGGTTATCCAATTGCGAAGGTAGCCGCAAAAATTGCAGTAGGCATGACATTGGATCAAATTACAAATGCTGTAACAGGCGAAACAAAAGCATGCTTCGAGCCTACACTCGACTATGTAGTAACGAAGTTCCCACGTTGGCCATTTGAAAAATTCAATTTGGCGGACCGCACATTGGGCACTCAAATGAAGGCTACTGGCGAAGTTATGGCTATCGACCGCTCTTTAGAAGGGTCTTTGTTAAAAGCAATTCGTTCCTTGGAGATCGGTTTAGACCATATTGAGCTTAAGAAAATCGCCCATGAATCCATGGAACAGCTTATCGAACGTTTACACTTAGTAGATGATGAACGTATCTATGTTGTGGCAGAAGCTCTTCGCAAGGGGATTAGTGTAGAAAAAATCCACTATATTACAAAAATTGATACATTCTTTATTGAAAAAATCAAAAACATTGTTAATGTAGAAAAAGCATTGGCTGAACAGGGCTTAACAGAAGATGTATTGCGCAAAGCAAAACGCTATTCCTTCACCGATTCTGTTATTGCTCGCTATGCTAATACAACTGTAGAAGAAGTTCGCGCAAAACGTAAAGAATGGAACATTCTACCAACATATAAATACGTAGATACATGTGCGGCAGAATTTGAATCTAAAACGCCGTACTATTATAGTGCCTATGCGCAAGAAGATGAAGTTAAACCACTAGGTGAAAAATCTGTAGTAGTACTTGGTTCTGGGCCAATTCGCATTGGTCAAGGCGTAGAGTTTGACTATTGTTCCGTACACTCATCTTGGGCACTCCGTAAAGCGGGTTACCAATCCATTATGATTAATAACAACCCAGAAACAGTTTCTACAGACTTTGATATTTCTGATTCTTTATACTTTGAGCCATTGACTGTGGACGATGTTATGGAAATCATTGATAAAGAACAGCCAGTTGGCGTTATCGCTCAATTCGGTGGACAAACAGCGATTAACTTGGCAGGCCCATTGGCTAAGCGCGGTGTAAAAATTCTTGGTACATCCGTGGATAGCATCGATATGGCAGAAGACCGTGAACGCTTTGATGAATTGTTGGCGAAACTTGGCATTCCTCGTCCAGTAGGTGCTCTGGTAACCTCTGATGAAGAAGCACAAGAAGCAGCTAAAAAGTTAAAATACCCATTAATCGTTCGTCCTTCCTATGTATTGGGGGGGCGTGCGATGGAAATCGTATACAATGATAAAGAGCTTGATGTATACATGAAGGAAGCCGTAGTAGCATCTAAGGAGCATCCTGTTCTTATCGACCGTTACATGGTTGGTATGGAGGTAGAGGTTGATGCTATTTCCGACGGTACTGATGTATGTATCCCTGGTATTATGGAACAAATCGAACGTGCCGGTGTTCACTCTGGTGACTCCATGGCCGTTTACCCAGCTCAACACTTGAGTCAAGAATTGATTGATCAAATTGTTGACTATACACGTCGTATTGCAGTAGGTCTTAATGTTAAAGGTGTGCTTAACATTCAATACATCGTGGCTGATGGTGAACTTAATGTAATCGAAGTTAACCCTCGTTCTAGCCGTACCGTGCCATTCATTTCTAAGGTAACAGGTATTAACATGGTGGAATGTGCAACACGCATTGCGCTTGGTGAAAGCTTAATAGATTTGGGCTTGCCACTTGGTCTTGTACCTAATAAACCTTATGTAGCTGTAAAAGCACCTGTATTCTCCTTCTCCAAAATGGGGCTTGTGGAAATCGCCCTTGGACCTGAAATGAAATCTACTGGCGAAGTTATGGGGATTGGTCGTACATATTCTGAAGCTTTATTCAAAGCTATCAATGGTGCAAACATGCGTATTCCAGAGGATGGTACAATTCTCATGACAGTAGCAGACCGTGATAAAGCAGAAGCTTGTGAACTTGCAAAAGGGTTCATCGATCTTGGTTATCATATTGAAGCAACTGGTGGTACAGGTAAATACTTTATCGAACACGGTGTTGATTGTAAGGTGGTTAATAAAATCTCTGAAGGGGATGACAACTGTGCTGACCACATTCGTCAAGACAAGGTCGATCTTGTACTTAATACATTGACTGCAGGTAAACGTCCTGAACGCGAAGGCTTCCAATTACGTCGTCTCGCTGTAGAAATGGGTACACCTTGCTTAACAAGTCTTGATACAGCACGGGAAGTATTGCGTGTTGTGGCGAATCGTAAAGATGATGCTAACTACTCTGTAGAAGCGTTACAAGATTTTGAATTGGAGTAATAACCATGAGTGGCTATGTAGAACAGGGCGAAGTCGTTCGCAATGAGCAAATAGGCTCTGATGTGTGGATTATGGATATTCACGCACCAAAACAAGCAGTAGAAGCAAAGGTAGGACAGTTTTGTAATGTTCGCGTAGCGGACTCTACGGCGCCATTATTGCGCCGCCCTATTAGCTATGCTGGATTTGATGCCCGAAAGGGTACGATTACCCTTTTGTATCGCGTCGTAGGTAAGGGGACTGAGATTATGACACATCTCGTACCTGGCGATACATTAGATTGTTTAGGCCCTTTGGGCGAACCGTTTGTAACATCTAATAATATGCTTCTCATTGGCGGTGGCGTTGGTATTGCACCGATGCTATGTATCGCATCTCATTTGAAAGAAGGTGAAGAAGCACAAGTTATTTTGGGCTTTAGAAATGAAAGCGAAACCTTCTGGGCAGATTTATTTAAAGATACACCTGTTCAAGTCCACATCACTACTGATGATGGTAGTGTGGGCACAAAAGGTTTCCCTACGGCTATTATGCCTGACCTAATTAATGCTAATTCCTTTACTTCTGTCATGACTTGTGGTCCTACGCCGATGATGAAAGGCGTAGCTCAAGTGGCTAAAGAACTGAATGTGCCTTGCCAAGTTTCTCTTGAGGAGCGTATGGGCTGTGGTACTGGAGGTTGTTTAGGCTGTGCTTGTGATGGTGCAGAAGGTAAACGCTATAAGGTTTGTAAGGATGGTCCGGTATTCCCAGCTGAGGAGGTGTTCTTTTAATGAGTGAACGCGATTTAAATAACACCGTTACGCCAAATCCAAAGTTAGCCATCAACTATTGCGGTATTAAGATGAAAAATCCTATTATCGCTGCGTCTGGTACCTTTGGTAATGGTCCTGAATATGCAGGTTACTTAGATTTAAGTAACGAAGTGGGGGCTATTTCTGTAAAAGGCTTAACGCCAAAAGGCCGTCATGGTAATCCTGGAACACGTATTGCAGAAACTCCATCTGGCGTATTGAACTGTATTGGCCTTGAAAATCCTGGGGCTGAACATTTTGTTAGAGAAATTCTACCAGAACTTAAGAAATATGATGTACCATTGCTGGCGAATATGTCTGCTGGTACGATAGATGAATTTGCATGGATGGCAGAGACATTGTCTGTAGATGGCATTGCAGGCTTAGAAGTCAACGTATCTTGCCCAAATGTAGAATGCGAAGGCATGGCATTTGGTATAGATCCAAAGGTAGTAGAACAGGTAACAAAAGCGGTTCGTAAAGTAACAGATAAGCCCGTTATTGTAAAACTTTCACCAAATGTAACAGACATTGTAGAAATCGCAAAGGCTGTTGAGGCCGGTGGTGGCAATGGAGTAAGTCTCATTAATACCTTGTTGGGCATGGCTATAGATATTCACCGTCGTAAACCTGTATTGGGGAATATTTATGGTGGATTATCTGGCCCAGCCGTAAAGCCCGTGGCTCTTCGCATGGTTCATCAAGTTTATAAAGGGGTAACTATTCCTATTATTGGTCTTGGTGGTATCATGACTGGCACAGATGCTATCGAATTTATGATGGCAGGGGCGCAAGCTGTTCAAGTTGGTACAGCTACGATGGTAGATCCAACAGCAATTTCACGTATTGCCCGTGAAATGAGCGAATATGTAGAACAACATAATCTTAACAGCATCACTGATATTGTAGGTGCTGTTCATCAAGCTTAACACAATCTTATCTACGGTGAACTTAAGCAACCATAAGCTTTGCCGTAATGTAAAATCTGATACAAAAAGACCTAGTACAAATTGTACTAGGTCTTTTCTTATGTATTGTATTGGCATCTATAATCAAATAGGTACCAATCATATGAGCTGTTAATGTCATATTATGGTAATAGTATGTACAAATATGATTATACATAGGCTTTGTAAAAGTCAATAAATTGCTGTGCTACTGGGGAAAGTGCATGGCCTTTAAGTGTGATAAAAGCTTTTTTGAAATCTCCCGAGAATTCTGGCAATTTGATGCGAGCCATTTTGCGATGATTAATAAGTTCCTTAGCGTCCATTGGGACTAAAGAAACTGTACGACCAGAAGAGGCCCACTCAATAGCTGAGCTTTTTGTTGTAGTTATAGCTACTGCATTAAGTTGCTCCATATCTGTTAAGCTAGACTGCATAATCATTCGAACAGAGCCACCAGAAAGGGATAGAGGACATTTTTTTATGTCTTCCCACGTGATGGTATCATGCTCACGATCTGTCCAGAATACATCACGACGGAAAATAGCGTATAAATGCTCTTCTTGGGTAAGCAGGATATCGAATTTATCGACATCTACCATTTGAATATTGGCGATACCTAATTCGGCGCTACCATTGATGAGTTGGGTCACTACATTTGTCATAAGTCCTTCATAAATTTCAAAATGGACAGATGGATATTTCATGGAAAAAGCTGGTAAATATTGCTGTACGATTGGCGTTGAACGAGATGCAGACGTCGCAATACGTAAAGTACCTTCAATGCGTGAATTCAATTGTTGTACAGCATTATATGTAGATTCTTCAATAGAGCAGAGTTGTTGCGCTTTTTCGTAGAAGATTTTACCAGCATCTGTTAATTGTAAGTTTGATCCTCGTTGGCCGCGTTTAATGTTGATTAATTGAGCCCCAAATTCAGCCTCTAAATATTTCAACTGCTTACTTAACGCTGGTTGTGTAATATGAAGAATCTCTGCGGCCTGTGTCATATTGCCCGTTTGAACAAGGGTAATAAAATTGTGGTAGTAAGATGTATCCATAGAATCTCCCTATTATACACATAATATGATAAATAAAAATTATAACGAACTAAGTAACGGTCATTTCACATTTAATAAAATGCTATATATACTAAATTCAACAAAGTAATAGAAAGTAAATTGAGTTTTAAATTATCTTTCTATACTTATCACAAATTTTGATATACAACAAGAGTTAAGAAAGCAGGTACTACTATGGGCGTGGTAAAAAGAACCTTAGGTCAAGCAATTCGTAATTGGGAAGCACGTAGATTAATGACGGCTCGTAATAAAATTAGCCGGAAAAAACAATTAGAACGAGTATGGCCTTATCCTATGACTAAGGAAAAACGTCGTGAACTCGGTCAAGGCATAGCCGGTTTAGTTAATAACGGCAATTAAAAGTTTGGAATCTACTAACTAGATGATTTATCTAGTGGTAGTACCACCTCAATAGAATCTAATACAGTACAAGTAGCAGCTCCATGGCTTATGTCTTGGAGCTCTTTTTGTATGTGCTCTACATCAGTAGGTGGTATTAGAATTGTAATGTCTACATATTCACCAAAGCTTGCTTCATAATGTAATTTTTCGTCCTGGACATATCTTTCTACTGCTCCATACAGCGAATAGTCAATCTTTGCTTGTAGTCGGGTTCGTGTTGTATGTAGTTCTTTAGGCGCAAGACGTAAGGTTTCCGCAACAGAGTGTGAATAGGCCCGAATCAAGCCACCAGCGCCCAATTTAATACCTCCAAAATAACGCGTTACGACGACGGCTACATTGGTAATGCCAGTCTTTTTGAGTACTTCTAGCATTGGTTTACCTGCTGTACCTGATGGTTCTCCATTATCGGAAGATCGTTGTTGTTCTTGCTGTGGTCCTAATGCATAGGCTGTGCAGTTATGACGTGCATCCCAGAATTCTTTATTGATGCGGCTTATAAAGGTTTGGGCTTCCTCTTCAGTCTTGCAAGGATATACAGTTGTTATAAACCGTGATTTTTCAACAACATATTCATGGCGAAATTCTTTTGCTAGAGAAATAAATTCCACCGTAGGGCTTACTGATTCAGACATATATTCACCTCCTTTGGAATCAAAGCTTATGTTTATTCATCATCACTTTATTATAATCTATTTATGAAGGCTATGTATAGGTAAAAGCGGTTAATTCCCTTATAAAAAAGAAATAACCCTCTATATTTGGTAGGATATTGACGTAATGAGAATTTATGTTATCATTAAATATAGATATATGAGTAGTTAGTCATGTAATATGTTCATATATTGAAGTTTTAGAATATATTGAAACATTCTTAGTGAACGTGTTTATTGCTATTTTATTTAAAATAGGATATATAGCTTTTTATAGATAGATGTTTAGACGTATATTTAAGTACATAAATACAAAATATAGTACGAATTTGTAATAATATAGTAAGTTGTAAGATAAGATATATCTACAGAGTAGAAAGGCCTGTGAATATGAGCGTAAAAAAACAAGAATTTGATATTACAGGTATGCACTGTGCAGCCTGTGTAAAACGTGTTGAAAACGTTGTTTCTAAACTTGATGGCGTAGAATCTGTTAAGGTTAACCTCTTAACTCGAAAGGGGAGCGTTGAATATAAAGACGGGGCTGCTGTAGATTCACAACAGATTATTGATGCCATTACGAATATCGGCTTTGGTGCTACAGAAGCAGACGAAACAAAGCAAGAAATAGAAAAGGTTAACTTAAAACCTCATATTATACGACTTATTATTGCTGCTTGTATGGCAGTACCGATGATGATTAATATGACCTTACATCGATTTGGTATTCAGGCATTGCCTGTATGGGTAGAGTTTGTTCTTGCTACTATTGCTCAGTTTGGTCCTGGTCTCATGTTCTATAAGAGCGCCTGGAGTGCAGTGAAAAATGGGGCGCTTACGATGGATGTACTCGTTGTAATGGGCACGACGGTAGCTTATCTATTCAGTATCTATAACTGGCAATTTCACCCTGAATTAGGCCCTCATGGAATATATTTTGAAACCTCTGCGTGGCTCATTACCTTTATCCTTCTTGGTAAACTCTTAGAAGAGATTGCAAAAGGGCGTACCTCCGAAGCACTTCAAAAATTGATTGCCTTACAACCTGCAACGGCTCATGTGTTGCGTGATGGAGAATTTATTGATATCCCTACATCTAAGGTGGTAGCCGGTGATATTTTACAAGTTCGTGCAGGTGAAAAGATCCCTGTTGATGGCACGATTACTGAGGGATATTCCACAGTAGATGAGGCTATGCTGACCGGTGAAAGCTTACCGGTAGAAAAACAAGTTGGTTCTGAAGTTATTGGTGCTACTATAAACCTAAGTGGTGCTTTTACCATGGAAGCCAAGCGTATCGGTTCCGATACGATGTTGTCTCAAATTATCAAGGTTGTAGAAGAGGCACAAACCTCCAAGGCTAGTATTCAACGTATTGCAGATATCGTGGCTCAATATTTTGTACCGACCGTTATTGGCCTTGCTGTTTTGACAGGTCTTGTGTGGTACTTCATTATGGGAGATTCTATTAACGTTGCTCTCATTAATGCAACAGCGGTACTGGTTATCGCATGTCCTTGTGCGCTTGGCCTTGCTACACCAACATCTATCATGGTTGGGTCTGGCCTTGGTGCGGAACACGGTGTGCTCATCAAGAGTGCAGAATATCTTGAAAAAGCGGGTAAACTCGATGCCATTGTTATGGATAAAACCGGTACCCTTACACAGGGTGTATTGGATGTGACGGCTTTTAAAAATTATAATGGTGATGAAAGTACTAATATGTCTATTATGTTGGCTCTTGAAAGTGGTACATCTCATCCGATTGCAAAGGCCATGGTTTACTATGGTGAAGATTATGGCTATAAAGGTAAAGCTGTTGAACTTGAAAGTTTTGCTGATGTACCAGGTAAAGGGTTACAAGGTGCATACCAAGGCGTATCCGTACAACTTGGGCACAGTCGTTGGATGAATGAACTAGGTTATGATTTAACGGCGGTTCAAGAAGATATTTTACAATTTGAAGAACAAGGTGCTTCCGTATCTGTTCTAGCTGTAGATGGCATTGTTAGTGCTTTGTGGGCCGTAGAAGACGAATTACGTCCAGAAACTATCGAGGTTGTAAAAGAGTTACATGCTCAAGGTATTGATGTATGGATGCTTACTGGTGATAATCGTCGAACTGCTCAATATATTGCTAAACAGGCGGGTATCTCCCATGTTATAGCTGAAGTATTGCCTCAAGATAAGGCTAGCAAGGTAAAAGAATTGCAAGATAAAGGTCTTGTAGTGGGGATGGTTGGTGACGGTATCAATGATGCTCCTGCTCTCGTTACGGCAGATATTGGTTTTGCTATTGGCAGTGGTACAGATATTGCGGTAGAAGCAGCCGACATCGTCCTTGTACGAAATGATTTACATACCTTGGTACAAGCAGTACGACTCAGCCGTAAGACAATGACTAATATTAAACAAAACCTATTCTGGGCATTGATCTTTAACTGTATCGGTATTCCGTTGGCCGCAATAGGTGCATTAAATCCAATGATTGCGGGTACAGCAATGGCATTTAGCTCTGTAACAGTCGTAGGTAACTCGCTTCGTTTGAAACGAGCTAAAATTTAAGATTATACATATAATTGAATACTATAAAGCACCTATACAGAGGTATAGGTGCTTTATTATATCTACAGACATATAGTTAAGTATATATTTATATCTTATATTGAGACGTGAAATGGATATTTAATTCCTACGATAATGGTGTTTTTAGACGGCTTATGATTTGTTATACTGAATATGGTAATTGATTTAAAAGAGAGGTTCATGATTATGAAATTAAGTACTCGAGACATTGTCTATATTGGTTTTATTGCCGCGTTATGTGCAGTGGCTACTACAATTCGCATTGAAATACCAGGTGGCGCTATGGTTCATTTAGGATCTGCTGCACTCTTTACAACATCTATCCTCTTTGGTGGATTATATGGAGGCTTAGGTGCGGCAATTGGATCTGCACTATTTGATCTCTTTGGTGGTCATACACAGTACATCGTATTCTCTTTCTTTATTAAAGGCATTGCAGGACTTATCGTAGGTGGTATGACTGCAGGCTATTTGCCACCCTCTATAACAAAACCAACTGCATCCTTTGGTCGTATTTTAGTATCCCTTATTATTGGTGCTATTTGGACCGCTTTTGGCTATTTCCTTGCGTGGTGGTTTGTTCTTGAAAGTGCGGTCGTTGCGGCTAGCAAAATTCAATACTCCTTGATTACAAGTGCTGCAGGCATTGTAGTAGCAATTATATTAACACCTAAATTACAAACGATAGTACGCAGATTGTTTACTAAAAATTAATTGCTACAATGTCTTAGCATGTTTTAGTTAGGCACTGCTAAAAAAGCTATAATAATCTGATACATTGATAAATAAACTATCATATCGATAAATACAAAAGCCTTTAGTTGCAAAATTAGTTTAGCGTCTAAAGGCTTTTTTGTTAGGTTATTATTTTATAATTAGTGATTGTATTAGCTATTAAGCTATTAGAAATTACACAAGTCATTTAGGTTTTCTGCCATTGTAGGGTGTGTGAAGATTTGATTTTTGAAATATGTATATGGAATGTTATTATCCATAGCCATTTTAATTAAGTTAATCAATTCTTCAGCGCCTTGGGAATAGAGTGTAGCACCGAGGATTAAATCGTTTTCTGCATCTACAACGATTTTAAAAGCACCTTTTAAATAGTCGTTTACATGTGCTCTTGGCATAGTAGCTACGAGCATTTCTTTTGTTTTAACAGTATATCCTTGGTTGATTGCATCTTCTTCTGTAAGACCTACACGAGAAAGTGGAGGTGTTAAGAAGGTAGTATAAGGAATATTTTTACGATCTTTTAATGTATATTGGCTGTTACCTGTAAGTGCGCCAAATACGATACGGAAGTCATCAAGAGATACATATGTGAATTGAGGTCCACCGTTTACATCGCCGACTGCGTATACACCAGGAACGGAGCTTTCACAAGTATCATTAACTACAATGGCACCGCGTTCGTTAGTAACGATGTCCGTATGTTCTAAACCGATATTAGCTGTATTGGCTTTGCGCCCTGTAGCGTATAGAACAGCATCAAATGTATAGCTTTGATTGTTAGTGGTGATAACTGGTTTGTCGCCATCATTAGATACAGAGTTTAATGTTACATTATTAAGAATAGTAATACCTTGCTCAGCTAAGTACTCGTTAGCTAATTCTTGTACAATTGGTTCCTCACGTTTTAAGATACTAGATTCAATATTAAATACTGTAACCTTTGCACCAAGTTTAGCGTGTAGGCTGGCAAATTCAAGGCCAATAGGACCAGCACCGATAACGCCTAATGTACTAGGTTGAGTAGGTAATTGTTGAATTTCTGTACTATTATAGAAACCTGTAGCTGTATCGATGCCAGAAATATTAGGTTTAATCGCTATAGCACCGGTGTTTATAACGATAGTGTCAGCAGATAATATAATCTTATCCTCGCCAGCGGTAACGGCGATTTCTTTATTGCTAATAAATGCACCATGTCCAGTATAGACATCGACATGATCATTAGAATCTAACATAGTAAAGTTTTTATTTCTTAAGCGAGATGTAACAACTTCACGTTGGTTTAATACTTGATCGTATGATAAGCCTTTTGACGCGGCAATGATCATCGTCTTAGTAGGGATACATGCGATATTAATACATGTACCACCGTACATTAGTGGATTTTCTTCAATCATGGCTACGGATTTGCCCATAGAGCCAAATTTTGCGGCTAATGTTTTACCAGCCTTGCCGAAACCTAAGACGATAATGTCATATTGTTTGGTATTCATATAATACCTCCTATTTTTATATTGAAAATATTAGATATTGATATTATAGCATATTATTATAGATATAAAAGTAGAAATTAGAATTAATTATCATTGATTATGAATTAAATTTGTCTAGAATGATTATGTTAAGGTAGTCAATTAGTTTATGGTTTTGGTTCAAGGGGATGAGATAGCTTGTATATCTGTGATTTATATGTATTATAGCAATAAATTAAGTGTGTTAAGTATTTCTACTTGACACATTTCTTTATGTACGGTAGTATATGTAAAGTAATATGACTTGACAGTGATGGAGGTGGCGAAATGGAAGAACGAGTACTTATAAGTTTGCTCTTAGATTTCTATGGGCCATTGTTAACGGACAAGCAACGAATGTCCTTACAACTTCACCACGAAGATGATATGTCCCTTGGAGAGATTGCTGAGGAATTAGGCGTATCACGACAGGCTGTACACGATAACTTACAGCGTGCTCGACACATTTTAAATGATTACGAATCTAAATTGCACTTGGTGGCACAATATGAACAACGGGAAGGCTTGCTTTCACAGTTGAAAGCAACATTGCCTAAAGAGGTGTTAGCCGAAACCAAGGTGCAGCAAGTATTGGCGCAAATGGAGGGATATTATGGCATTTGATAGCTTGTCAGAAAAACTGCAAGAAGCCTTTCAATCCTTAAAAGGGAAGGGCAAAATTACAGAAGATGATGTCAATCTTGCGTTGCGTCAAGTACGTACAGCTTTATTAGAAGCTGACGTTAACTTTATGGTAGCAAAGGACTTTGTTAAGTCCATTAAGGAAAAGGCCCTTGGTGAAGAGGTGTTCGGTTCCTTAAACCCAGCTCAAACGGTTATTAAAATCGTAAATGATGAGTTGACGGCTCTCTTAGGTGGTACGCAAAGTCGTATCATGATTTCTAGCAAGCCTCCAACGATTATTATGCTCGTTGGTTTACAAGGTGCTGGTAAGACTACAACAGCTGGTAAACTAGCTGTATACCTACGTAAACAAGGTAAACGTCCAATGCTTGTCGCTGCCGACGTATATCGTCCAGCTGCGATTACTCAGTTGCAAGTTGTAGGTAAGCAAATTGATATTCCTGTATTTGCGGATGAAACACCTGGTGCGAATCCAGTAGATATTGCGCGTCGCGCTGTAGAGCAAAGCACGCATATGCTGAAAGATGTTGTTATCATCGATACCGCAGGACGTTTGGCTATAGACGAAGTCCTCATGGATGAGTTGTCAAACATCAAAGCTGCTGTTCGACCTCATGAAATTCTGCTCGTTGTAGATTCCATGATCGGTCAAGATGCAGTGACAACAGCGCAAACCTTTAATGAAAAACTAGGTGTTGATGGTGTTATCCTTACTAAACTCGATGGTGATGCGCGCGGTGGTGCCGCATTATCCATCAAAGCTGTAACAGGCTTGCCAATTAAGTTCACTGGTGTGAGCGAAAAAATGGATGGCTTTGATGTATTCTATCCAGACCGCATGGCTTCTCGTATTCTCGATTTGGGCGACTTTAAAACATTGATTGAAAATGTACAAGGCGCCATTGATGAAGAAGAAGCTCGTGAAATGGCAAAGAAAATGGCGAAAAACAATTTCACCTTGGATGACTTCTTAAAACAGATGAACCAGGTGCGAAAGTTAGGGCCATTACAAAATATTATTGGCATGTTGCCAGGCATGGGACAAATTAAGGATCAATTAAAGGACCTTGATTTGAATAGTAAAGAGGTGCGTCGTATTGAGGCTATCATTACATCCATGACGGCGGCAGAGCGAGAAAATCCAAGTATTCTTAATGGTTCTCGCCGTAAGCGTATTGCATTAGGTTCTGGTACACAGGTCCAAGATGTAAATCGCTTGTTGAAACAATTTGAAGAAGCGCGGAAGATGATGAAGCGCATGCAAGGTTTACGTGGCGGTAAGGGCGGCTTCCCTGGAATGCCTAAATTACCGTTTATGTAATACATGGGCAGGGGCGCTGAACTTGTCCATCCACATCAGTATAAGGAGGTGAATTTCACAATGTTAAAAATTCGTTTGACTCGTTTAGGTGCTAAAAAAGCTCCTTTCTACCGTATCGTAGTTGCTGACGCACGTGCTCCACGTGAAGGTCGTCCTGTTGACACAATTGGTCAATATGATGCTACTAAACAACCAGCTATCGTTAATGTAGACGAAGAAAAAGCTTTGGCTTGGTTAGCTAAAGGTGCTCAGCCTACTGACACTGTTCGCTCCTTGTTCAAAAAACAAGGCGTTATGCAAAAATTTGCAGACGCTAAAAAGTAATTAATAGAGAGGCATACTGTGATGATAGAATTAATTTCATTAATTGCGAAATCATTAGTGAAGCAGCCTGATGCCGTTTCTGTTACCATGGTCCAAAAGGGGAATGTGGAAGTTTATGAACTTCATGTAGCCCCAGAGGATATGGGTAAAGTCATCGGAAAGCAAGGTAGAATTGCTAAAGCGATTCGCTCTGTGGTGAAAGCGGCGGCTATTAAAGAGAACAAAAAGATATCTGTTGATATTGTTTAAAAGGGAGTATTCCAATGGAAGAAATGACATTACGTGTCCCTGTAGCAGTAAAAGCAAAAGTAACAGATGACTTGAAAGCGAAAATTGTTTCCGATCTTGAAACTCGTCTTGATATGGTGAATAAAGATTTGGAAGCAATTGAGTTCCAAGCTCAACGTATTTTGGCTGATGCAGCTAAAGTTGATGCTACAAGTCTCACTGCTATTCGTCAACAAATCGACGAAGAAAAAAATAAACGCTTGGCTTTCAAAGAAGAAGTAACAGCTAAATTGAAGGATGCTAAGGAGTTGTCTTTAGGAACTGAAATTCCTCAAGGTACATTAGAGCAAACAGTTACCGTTAAAATCGGGGATAATTTGGATGCCTTGATGGGCGCTGAAATCCTATTAGAAGACGGTAAGATCGTTGCGTTTCGTCAATAATGAAACATAACGATTTCATCACAATAGGTGTTATCATCGCCCCGCACGGCGTGCGGGGTGATCTTCGTATTATGCCTCAAACCGATTTTCCAGAACGGTTTATGCATATGGATGCCTGTTACATCGATGGTAAAGAATACCACGTTGCATCCGCACGATTTCACAAACAATTTGTATTAGCATCCTTTAAGGAAATTCCTGATCGTAATACGGCTGAATTATTGAGTAAGAAAGAAATTCAAGTGCGCCGTGAAGATTTAGTGGAATTGCCAGAAGGTCGCTATTATATCTTTGATATCATTGGCCTTGAGGTACAAGATACTATGGGTAATGTGCTTGGCACAGTTACTGATGTATTACAACCAGGTGCTAATGATGTCTATGTGGTCTCTAAAGATGGGGAACCAGATCAATTATTTGCAGCCATTGAAGAGGTCGTTAAAGACATCGATGTGGAAAATAAATTGATGATCGTAGATCCGCCTGAATGGATATAATCCTTTGGGCGGTTTTGTTTTATCTACATATAGGTATATTATCGTAAAAGGTATATAATATAGCTATATATAGATAATACTAATGAGTTAATGTGAGTTAATAAGTACAGGGGACGGTTTATGCGTATTGATATTGTATCTTTATTTCCAGATTTTTTTGATGCGTTTTTTAATCATTCCATCATAAAACGAGCTATCGAGACAGAACGTCTATCTGTAGGTGTAACGAATCCTCGGGATTTTAGCCATAATAAGCATGGTCAAGTAGATGATACACCATATGGTGGTGGGGCTGGTATGCTCATGATGGCACCTCCTATTTTTGAAGCCGTAGAATCTATTATTGCTCAATATGATAGTGATATTAATGAAACTTATACCACAGATGAGATGTGTGATGAAATGAGTCTTATTGGTAATCCTAATGAAAGTATACGACGTCGTATTATCTTTATGGGACCTACAGGACAGCCTTTCACTCAGGAGAAGGCTCGTGAATTGGCTAGCTATGATCAAGTGGTTCTTATTTGTGGTCACTATGAAGGTGTAGATTATCGCGTAGAGAAACATCTTGTAGATGAAACGATTTCTATTGGTGATTATGTATTAACCGGTGGTGAGTTGCCAGCCATGGTAGTTACTGATGCAGTGGCTCGCATGATACCTGGTGTATTAGGCGCGGCTAGTGGAGCACAAGAGGATTCTTTTTATGAACCTCTGTTAGAATGCCCTCAATATACAAAGCCCCCTGAATTTAGAGGCTGGTCTGTACCGGATGTATTGCGCAGTGGTCATCATAAAAACATTGCCACTTGGCGTCAAAAAGAAGCACTTAAAAGAACTCGGTTGTTACGTCCAGATTTATTAGAGCGTCCATTAACAAAAGAAGAAATTAAGCTTTTAAAAGAGATAGTTGAGGAAGAGTCTGTAAGACATAAAGGTGAAGAATGAAACTATTCATGAACGGATAGGTTACTTTAAAGCTTAATTTCATTAAATTCCGTTTTTGAGAGGGAATAGAGCAAGACACGTATGATTTTGCCTATTCGAGCGAGGTTATTTATGGAGTTTAATTGTTATGATGTCCTTGAGGTTCAGGGCAGTCGTTATGTAATAACTGAAAAAATTAAATATAACGAGATTATTCCAAAAGCAGATCAAGAACAGGCCTATAAAGCTAAGCCGTCAATGCAAAAGTCGCCTGGTGATTATTGGCATGAATATGGCCTCGAGGATGTTGAGGGGTCTGATAATATATGGGTCACCATTGAATACAATGATAATGAATGGTGCACTGTATCTAGAACATCCTATCGCAAACGAGCACCGAAGGGCTTTACGTTACATCAAATTGGCTTAGAAAAGGTTGTGGCTGTAGATGGTGATAGTGGTGCTTCCGTAGGTGACAGGGCTGGCTATAAGGAATATCAATTGCCTTGTGAAGGCGGTGCTAGTGTATTCTTTGAAGAAAACTGGTTTAAAGGTGAGAAGATGTTCGCCGAAGGGGCACGTGTTCCTTTGAGGAATATTCGTCTCTGTAATGATACGGCAGCTAACGCTATTAGTAAAAAGAAACGGAATCAACGTTTGAAAAAACGCTTTGAAGGAGTTGCTAGTGCTATAGGGGTCGGTGCATTATTTTTTATGTGCCTTATTAGCTGGGAGGGCGATATGTCTTGGCATGACGTACGTGCTACATTCGGATTCCCATACACTGCAAAGGAGCATATGCACGATACATCCGTGTATTATACTAAGACGGATTCGGAGAATGAATATATATATACTTCCAGTTTAGATCCTGTAAGTACAGCCTTAGATTTAATCGAATCTTTAGACGGAGAGATTAGAAATGAAGGTGATGACCTACAAGAGGGTCGTGAAGTCATTGTATTCTATGATGCTAAGTCCGCCTATATTATTACAAATACGGACGGTCAAACCCGAGTTAAGGTGTGTGAGCCAGGAAAGTTGACACAAGAGGATCTAGATATTATTAATGGCACAATGCGAAAGTCCCATGTACTTGATTCCTATGCCTATATGGTTCGCCAAAAGGATAGTGGGGGACGCGATAAATTCTATAACGGATATAATCATAATGCGGCTAGTCCATATAACCGTTAACTATGAAAATAAAGGAACAATCTTAGGAGGTTTATCATGATTTATATTCCTGATGTATTATTGACGATTTTTTATGCTTGCTTTGGAATTTTCCTAATGTTAACAGCTAATACTGTTATTGATTTCTTTGTACCTGGCAAATTCAGTGAAGAAATTAAACGTGGTAACTGTGCTGTAGCATGGCTCTCAGCAGGTTCATTTATCGGAATTGGTGAGATTTTGCGAGCTGTTATTATGTCTCCTGTAGTGACTACAGCTGATACATCTTTATTGCACGGTGTTGTGGCCAGTATCGTATATGCTATTTTAGGTATTATATTGTTTGTAACCGGCTATATGTTTATTAATTTATGGCATCGAAAATATAATTTATCTGAAGAGATTATGCGTGGTAATACGGCAGCGGGTATCCTCGTATTTGGTATCTTTGTAGGTCTTGCTCTCGTTGTTAGTGGTGCTGTGCACTAAGGGAGTGTCCTATGTATAAGCCAAGTAAGAAAACTATATACATAACGAGTGCCTTTGCCGCTGTGGCGGGACTTGTTGGTGTGTCCTCATACTGGAATGACATTGCTTATGTTGTATGTGATAAAATCTATCCCAAAGCAAATGATGGGGAAGTCCGATTAAAGGATAATCAAGGTAATCGTTATTCTCTATTAAACCATGGAGATGGTAAAGAGACGGCTTTATATGACGACAATCGGTCTGTTACCTTTCACCGCGATACCAGTGGAAATTTAGTATGGGATGCTGGTTTAGCAGGGCTTTTACCTAGTATTGCAGCAGGCTACTATATGTTTTATGGATTTAATCCACCTACAGCGCGTATGGATGGACGAACCATGACATATCGTGTGGCAGCCCCATTAAAACCGTATGAAGAAACGACACCATATACGGCATCTGGTTCAAATGTGCATAGTTCTTTGGGCCGAAGGACTTATTTAGATTATGAAAAGCGTAGAAGTAGTAAAGCGTCCTCCATAGGTCAAAAGTCTGGATTTGGTAGTGCTGGAGTGCGTTCTAGTAGTTCCTAATGGAGGCCGATATTATGAAATCGTATATAGATGAACTTGATACGAATATATTGCCTTTTGTGGATTATGAGGGCTATGCTGATAGGTATCCTGCGCTTTCTGCACAATCTTTTTCAGCTGATTTTTATGATGAAATACGACATGCGTCGCGCATGTTGTTTCAGATATTTTGTAAAGCCGCCAAGGTATTTCAACAGGCACCTAATGAGTTTGCACTCAATATGGATATGCCAGAAAATTTGATTCCTTATTTACATCGTGGGAATCCATTGGGCTTACCTACATGGTTATCTCGATTTGACTTTGTCCTTGATGATAGAAGGCAATTGCGCATGGTAGAGATTAATGCGGATACACCCTGCTTTCTGATTGAAAGCTATTATGCTAATGGTGTAGCGGCACGATATTTCGATAAAGTAGATCCTAATATAGATGCTTATAATGAACTTGAGCGTTTTTTGAAACGCGTATATGAAGGAACGTCTCGTAAAAAATATAGTGTGACTAATAAACATCATAATATGATGACTGATAATGAAATAGAACCCTTTGTTTTCGGGTGCTTTCATGATTATTTAGAGGACTATGGAACTACACAGTTTCTCTTACATGCTATGAAATCAGCATGTCCAGAAGCAGATATTCGATTCTTATCCTTTTATGATATGGTCATTGATGATGATGGTATTCTGTTATCTGATGGTAGTCATGCAGCAAACCTGTATCGTTTACATCCTATGGAACTATTGATTGATGAAACTACAGCAGATGGTGAACCATTAGGTGAAATGTTTTTAGATTTATATAATGAATACCGCTTTAATCTATTTAATCCACCAGAGGCGATTATTCTGCAGAATAAATCGTTTATGTCCTTGGTATATGCCTTATACTTAACAAACCAGTTCTTTACAGGACCTGAGCGAGATATTATTAAACGCTATTTGACGCCTTCTTATTTTGAAAGTGATTTCCCAAACCTTGATGATGGGCTATATATTCAAAAAGAAATTTGGGGACGTGAAGGGCGAAATATTCAGGTTGTTCAAAAACGTGGAAATCAAGGTGAACTATACATGGAGAAATTTGTAGATAACTATGATGATATAGTTTGTCGGGACAGCCAAAAGGTTATGTATCAGGAGTTCATCAAGCAGAAACACTTTACTCATACCGTAGATAGCGGTACTAAAGAAGGCTGTTTGACATTATCTTGTTTTATGCTTGGAGATCAAGCTTCTGCAGTCGGTTGTCGTTTTTCTCCAGAAGAAATTGCCGGTACTGAAGCTTATTTTGTGCCACTCTTAGTGGAATAATTTTACGTTGTTATTTTAATTTTAGTTTTAGTATCTTAATCTGAAAGATTACTAGTCGTTTATACTGATTATCTTATCAGTTAAGTATCATTTATTTTTTTGGAGATTTTAGGCTTTGGCTAATTTATATATTGGACTTGTTCATTATCCTATTATGAATAAACATAAAGAGGTCATTACGACGGCTATTACAAATTATGATATACATGATATTGCACGAGCATCTATTACCTATGATGTGTCTAAATATTTTGTCATTCATAATATTCCAGCTCAACGTGAGTTGGTAAGTACGATTATGGAACATTGGAAATCTGGATTTGGCTCTACTTACAATCCAGATCGCAAGGATGCTTTCACCGGCGTGGAATTGGTAAACTCAATTGCGGTAGCGGTGCGAACAATTGAAGACATAGAAGGTATAAAACCTATAGTAGCTACAACAGATGCTCGCACCTATGATAATACGATTTCCTATGCACGGATGCGTGAACATCTTGAAAATGAGGGGCGCCCTGTGTTAGTATTATTTGGTACCGGTTATGGTATGACAAAAGAAACGATGGAAAGCTTTGACTATATTTTAGAACCTATATATGGCCATGGTGAATACAATCATTTATCCGTGCGTAGTGCCGTATCAATCATCTTAGATCGGCTGCGGGGCGAAGCATGGTGGAATAAATAGGAGGCGTCTATGTCAGGACATTCTAAATGGGCAAATATTAAACATAAAAAAGGTAAAACCGATGCATTAAAAGCTAAATTGGCTACAAAAATCGGTCGTGAAATTACCGTTGCAGCACGCATGGGTGGTGCAGATCCAACTGGTAATATGCGTTTGAAATTGGCTTTGCAAAAAGCTCGTGAAAATAATATCCCTAAGGATAACATTCAACGTGCTATCGACAAAGGTATCGGTGCTACGGACATGAATGCATATGAAGAAATCGTATACGAAGGTTATGGTCCTGCCGGTGTTGCCGTTACTGTTGAGGTGATGACCGATAATCGTAATCGTGCTGCTGCAGACGTGCGCCATGCATTCTCTAAACAAGGTGGTAACCTTGGTGAAAGCGGCTGTGTAGGCTGGATGTTCAAATCTAAAGGCGTATTTGTTATCGATAAAGAAGGTCATGATGAAGATGAGGTAACTATGCTAGCTCTTGAAGCTGGAGCAGAAGACCTTAAGGCTGAAGATGATGTATTTGAAATTTATACAACACCAGAGGATTTTGATGCGGTAGAAGCAGCGCTTGCTGATGCGGGTATCGAAACTGTAGTAGCTAAAATCACGATGATTCCAGATACAACGATTGAGTTGACTGGTGATGATGCTGTGAAAATGCAGAAAATGCTTGACGTATTGGATGATCTTGATGATGTACAAAACGTATATCATAATGGTATTTTGCCGGACGATGAAGAAGAATAATAATAAAGGGGGCACTCTATGGGGTGCTCCTTTTCTATTGAAATTAAACTCGGATATTTATTAAAGTTAAGAAAATTAATATGTCTCATGTATAATTCATAGGGAAATTCATGAACTTCGATGTGAAATTATGCTATAATAAAATAGATTATGTAATGGAGGTAGGCGGTAGCTTATCTCATTTTTAAACTAAGGGGGTTGGGGTGCGCATTATAGGAATTGACCCAGGCACGGCTATATGCGGATATGGCATTATTGACGTGAAGGGTAGCAAACTAACACCAGTAGCCTATGGGGCTATTACAACTCCTAAGGAATTGACTGATTCACAGCGACTGGAAATTCTATTTAATGATCTTAGTGATTTATTGGAGGAATATAGGCCTGATAAGTTCGGTGTGGAGGAATTATTTTTTAACCGTAATGTAACAACAGCCATTAAGGTAGGGCAAGCACGTGGTGTTATTTTATTGGCTGCTGAACAACAACGGATTCCTATTTATGAATATACACCATTACAAATTAAACAAGCTGTCACAGGTTATGGTAAAGCTGATAAGAATCAGGTCATTTATATGACGATGAATATTTTGGGGATTCGTGAGAAAATTAAGCCTGATGATACGGCAGATGCATTAGCTGTTGCTATCTGTACGGCTCATAGTTCTCACAATGATCGATTAAAGAGGTTGGTATAATGATAGGGTATGTGCGAGGTATCGTAACACATCTTTTTAAAGAATCGTGCTATGTTGATGTACATGGCGTAGGGTATCGCGTATATGTGCCGACCACTACGCGTCAACAGCTGACAGAGGGCCATGAGGCGACGCTATTCACGTATCTTAATGTACGAGAAGATGCAATGCAACTTTATGGCTTTTGGACGGAAGAAGAATATGAGTTGTTTATACTCCTCATTTCTGTTTCTGGTATCGGGCCCAAGGTGGGGCTTGGCATCTTGTCAGGCATGACACCTGAGGCTTTCAAATTAGCGATTATCAATGGACAGGTACAGCAATTAACAAAGTTACCTGGTATTGGTAAGAAGTCTGCGGAGCGACTTGTTTTAGAGTTAAAGGATAAAATCGCTAAGATGACACATATTTCTGCGGAATCACCTGCGACTATTCAGCCTGTTGGTGTTGCTGCAAACGGTGCTGCAGGAGAAGCCATTGAAGCCCTCGTATCCTTAGGATACTTGGAACGGGATGTAGCAGATATTGTAGAGTCTTTAGATGATGGTAAGCGTGATGTATCTGAGTTGATAAAAGTCAGCTTAATTGAGCTTGGGAAAGGACGATAAGGATGAATGAAGAAGTACGCCTTGTCGGCAATGGCGAGCACGAAGAGGATATATGGCAATATAGCCTTCGGCCTAAGCTTTTTAATGAGTATGTAGGTCAAGAAGAGGCTAAAGGCAATCTAAATGTGTATATTCAAGCTGCAAAACAGCGTGGGGAAGCATTGGATCACGTGCTACTTTATGGGCCTCCAGGTCTTGGCAAGACAACATTAGCAGGGATAATTGCAAATGAATTGGGTGTTAATTTTCGTATAACTTCTGGTCCTGCTATTGAAAAGTCTGGTGACTTAGCTGCAATATTAACAAATTTGGACGACCATGATGTATTATTTATTGATGAAATTCATCGCTTGTCTCGTAGTGTAGAGGAAGTGTTGTACTCTGCTATGGAAGATTATGCTATTGATATTATCATCGGTAAGGGTCCAAGTGCTCGAACTGTGCGCATTGACTTGCCAAAATTTACATTGGTAGGTGCCACGACTCGAGCGGGTGCTTTGGCGGCACCGTTACGGGACCGATTTGGTATTATTAATCGGTTGGAATATTATAAACAACCAGAGTTAGAATTTATTGTGACTCGAGCCGCAGAAATACTTAATATTGGTATTGTGTCGACTGGGGCAAGCGAAATTGCACGTCGTTCACGAGGAACACCGCGTATCGCAAACCGTCTGCTTAAACGGGTACGCGATTTTGCACAAGTCATTGGTGACGGGGTTATCACTCAAGAAATTGCAGATGAAGCATTACAACGTTTATATGTAGACAAAATGGGACTTGATCGAATTGATCGACGTGTGTTGGAATGTATTATTGAAAAATATGATGGCGGCCCTGTAGGGATTGATACCATTGCGGCGGCTATCAGCGAAGAGAGAGATACCATCGAAGATGTGTATGAACCATATTTGATGCAATTAGGATTTTTAGGACGTACACCGCGTGGGAGGGTGGCTACTAAATTGGCCTATGAGCATTTAGGTATTTCACAGACAGGGAAATAACAATGAAAACTAAACGATTACAATTGATGATAATGGCCACTTTATTTTTAGGTGTAAACATTGGCGGTGCTTCTGTAGCACATGGAGCGACGCTGCAAAATAAAAGTGCAGTGGTAACGAAAAAGCCAACGCCAAAATCAACAGTATCTAATACAACTGTATCGAAAGTAAATACGACGAAGAAATCTAGTTTTCGTCCACTTGCTACTAAACCAGTTGCAAAGCCGGTCGCAACAACTAAAACGGTTTCTAAGTCAACTGCTACATCTACGGTGGTTAAACCTAGTGCAAAACCGGTTAATGTAGCAAAGCCTGCTACAGCTACAAAGCCGGTAACGATGGCTAAACCAGTTAGTGCAACAAAATCAACTAGTACTGCGAAATCTAGTACTAATGCAACAGCTACGAAATCAGCTGCTACAGGTAAAGCTACAACGGCTACAAAACCTGCGGCTTCTGCTACTGCAAAGCCAGCTACTAAACCTGCAGTTACTGGTGATAAACCTGTAGCACAAAAAAGAGCTACTGAAAAAACAGCTACTAAAAAGGTAGTAAAAACAACGGATGTGAATAGCATTCAAGCCAATACAGCAGTTATTACTCGCAACAAAGTGGGCTCCGTAGTGACGCCTGCTACAGAACGTAAAGAAAACATGCCAAATGTACGTGTTCTACTAGGTAGTCGTAGCTCCGATGCTACTGTTACATCTACAGCTAATATGGTTGTATTGAACAGCGGTAATGGTCAAGTTAGCACAATCAGTGCTAATCGTGGTACATCTATTGGCGTTCGCGGCGGCAAGATTGCTGTAAATGGAAAGGCTATTGATAGTGTGGTTACATTGAAGCCTGCGAATGGTGATGCACCATTCTTGTTCGAAGGTAAAGGTTATCGTGGCGGTTTAACATTACGTGCCAATAATGGAACCATGATGGTCATTAATTCTGTGCCCCTTGAGGATTACCTGTATGGTGTTGTCCCACAAGAGGTAGTACCGTCTTGGCCGGCTGCTGCATTAGAGGCACAAGCCGTAGCAGCTCGTACTTATGCTCTTCATACGATGGAACAAAATAAAGGTAAATTCTACGATGTGAGTAATTCCACGGATCATCAAGTTTATAGTGGTGTGAGTGGTGAATCTCAAGCTACCACAAATGCAGTAAATAAAACTAAAGGCGTAGTTATGCTTTATGATCAACGTCCTATTAATGCCTTATTCCATTCTGATGGCGGTGGCTATACAGAGGATAGTGTAAATGTTTGGGGAAGTGATGTGCCATACTTGAAAGGGGTAAAAGACTTTAGTACTGGTACATCTACATCGAATTGGACTGTTACTACCTCTCGTCAAGCTCTTGAAAGTAAACTTAATGCGGCAAGTAAAGGGGTAGGTAAATTGAAGAGCATTCAGTTGACTCCTCTTGGTAAGCCTGGGCAACAAACATCGGACCGCGGTGTATCAGGTCGTATAAAGAGTGCTACTTTCATAGGTACCTCTGGAAAAACTACTGTAGATGGCGATGCATTGCGTAGTATTTTAGGTTTAAAATCTACACTATTTGATTTCTATGTAAATCACAACCCTGCTAAAGGCACGGGAAAGGCATATCATAGCTTTACTGGCAAGAATGATACTGTTTATATTAAAGGCCACGGTTGGGGTCATGGCCTTGGTATGTCTCAATGGGGCGCTGCGGAAATGGCAAAGCGTGCTAATCCTGGAGATATAAATTATTACCAAACTATTTTGCGTCACTACTATAGTGGCATTACATTGAAGAAAATGTACTAATAAGGATTACGATGAAAGTTACAGATTTTGATTATGAATTGCCAGAGGAACTGATTGCTCAGCATCCTGTAGAACCTCGTGATACAGCACGGCTTTTAACCTTAGATAAGGTAAGTGGTGAAGTTAAACATAAAGGGCATTTTTATGATTTGCTAGAAGAACTCCATGAAGGAGATGTGCTTGTATTTAATAATACGAAGGTTATCCCTGCGAGATTATATGGACATCGTCAAGGTTCTGGTGGCAAGGTGGAGGTACTTCTACTCACACCATGTGGTGAAAATCGATGGGAATGCCTTGTTAAACCGGGGAAAAAATGTCCTATCGGGCAAGTTATAGAGTTTGATGACCGCCTAAGTGGAGTTATTATAGATAAAACAAATTTTGGAGGCCGTATCATTCAGTTCACATGCAACGGTGTGTTTGATGATGTGATTCAAGAAATTGGTGAAATGCCATTACCTCCATACATTCATGAAAAGTTAGAAGATAAAGACCGTTATCAAACGGTATATGCTAAGGAGAAAGGCTCTGCTGCGGCACCAACTGCAGGACTTCACTTTACACCTGACCTCTTAGAAAAGATTAAAGCTAAAGGTGTAGAGCTTGAGTTTGTAACCTTACATGTTGGACTTGGCACCTTTAGACCTGTATCGGCAGAGACTATTGAAGACCACGAAATGCATAGTGAGTTCTTTGTTGTACCTCAAGATACGGCGAATCGAATCAATGCAGCCAAACAAAAAGGGTCTCGTATCATTGCCGTAGGTACTACATCGGTGCGTACTCTTGAGTCTGCTACGAATGATGATGGTGTATTACAAGGTATGAGTGGTTGGACTCAAATTTTTATCTATCCTGGCTATAAATTTAAGATGATTGATGCGTTGGTAACGAATTTTCACTTGCCTCAATCTACATTGTTAATGTTGATTAGTGCACTAGCTGGTCGTGAACACTGTTTGGCGGCCTACGAAGAAGCTGTACGTGAACGTTATCGTTTCTTTAGCTTCGGCGATGCTATGTTTATACGTTAGGAGGGACTATGCCGAGTATTATTTATGAATTACAAAAGACATGTCCTCATACGGGGGCACGGGCAGGTTTATTGCATACGCCACATGGTACCTTCCAAACACCGATGTTTATGCCTGTAGGCACGCAAGCGACAGTTAAAACTATGACACCAGAAGAACTAAAGGCTATGGGTTCTCAAGTTATTTTGAGTAATACCTATCATTTATTTCTTCGCCCAGGGCCGGAGCTTGTAGAAGAGGCTGGGGGCTTACATAAATTTATGAATTGGGATCAAGCGATTCTTACTGATAGTGGTGGATTCCAAGTATTTAGTTTAGGCGATATGTGCAAAATTACTGAGGATGGTGTTACATTTAGATCCCACATTGATGGATCAAAACAGTTTCTATCTCCTGAAGTGGCTACAAAGGTACAAGAGCAATTAGGTTCTGATATTGCGATGGCTTTTGACGAATGTATTCCGTATCCCGCGGATCATGATTATGCGAAACGCTCTACGGCGCGTACCACGCGTTGGGCGCATCGTTGCCAAGAGGCTCGTAAAGCTCATGACCGCCAAGGCATGTTTGGTATCGTTCAAGGTGGCATGTACAAAGACTTGCGCAAACAAAGTGCGGAAGAACTTGTAGCTATGGATTTTGAAGGTTATAGCATCGGCGGTTTATCCGTTGGGGAACCTCATGATTTAATGAATGAAATCTTAGAATATACTACGCCATTATTGCCAACTAACAAGGCTCGTTATTTGATGGGCGTTGGCACCGCAGATTGTCTGGTAGAAGGTGTAGCACGTGGAGTTGATATGTTTGATTGTGTATATCCAACTCGTGTTGCTCGAAATGGGATGGCCATGATCTGGAATGGTCGCCTTAATATTCGAAATGCTCAATTTGCTCATGATTGGGGTCCTTTAGAAGAAGGTTGCCAATGTTATACATGTAAAAATTATTCCCGTGCATATATTCGTCACTTATATAAGGCAGAAGAGATTTTGGCATTACGCCTTGTAACATATCATAATCTCTATTTCTTATTAGAGTTTATGCGTCAAATGAGACAAGCTATCTTAGAAGATCGGTTCCCACAATTTAGAATGCAATTTTGGGATAGCTTTAAAAAATAGTAATTAAGTCTAGTCAAATTTATATTAGGTGGCTATACTAGAAAAGAAATACATATTTATTAACCTAGGAGGATAACATGGGAGATATTCAACAAATCTTGCAAACTAGCTGGCCTATTTTGTTAATGGTAGTGATTTTTTACTTTTTATTGTGGCGTCCACAAAAGAAACAACAAAAAGAGCGTGCTAGCTTGTTAGGTAGCTTAAAAAAAGGCCAAAAAATCGTTACTATTGGTGGTATTTATGGCGAAATTGTTGAACTTGATGATGAAAAAGTCAAGGTACAGGTATCTGAAAAAGTTGAATTAACATTTGCTCGTACAGCAGTTGCTAATGTACTGTCTAAGAAAAACAAGGAAGAAAAATAATGAATACAAAGGAAGCAGTGCGCCAGGCGTGTAAGTCTCAGCGCGCTGCTTTATCCGTTGCTGATTGTAGGTCGTGGACGCCGATGTTGACGAATCAAATCGTTAATAGTCCTGAGTATATATCGGCAAAAAACATTATGGCCTATTTGGCGATGCCTAAAGAGGCCAATTTAGACGATGTGATTCGTCATGCTTTAGAACATGGTAAATCTGTATACGTTCCAGTATGTACTGATAAGACGACTATGATTGCAGTTCGTCTTAAGTCTCTAGAATCTATCACTCGGGGTGTGTTAAATATACGTATTCCCGCTGAGCCATACGATATTATTGATCCGTGTGACTTGGATTTGATTTTAGTGCCTGGTGCTGGCTTTGACCGTCAAGGTGGTCGTATGGGAATGGGGAATGGGTATTATGATCGATTTCTCAAGGAACTTTCACCAAGTACATTTATGGGCGTATGTTGGACTATACAATTATGGGAGACACCAATCCCAATGGAAGCATTAGACCAACGAATGAGTAAAATTGTGACAGAGCAAGGCATTATACATTGTGTATAGCAGAAGGGAGCAACTATTTTGAACGGTAAAGCTATTATCAAGTTTTTAGTAGTCATTGCTGCCATCATTGGATTATTTGCGTATTTTATTCAACCATTAGCAGGCTCTTTGAAACAAGGCCTAGACTTGCAAGGTGGTACGCATATCGTATTGGAAGCAGAGGACTCTGCGACTGGTACAGCTGACAATGATGCAGTGGAACGGGCGAAGCAAATCTTAGAGCGTCGTATTAATGAAATGGGTTTATCTGAACCATTGGTACAACGTGAAGGTGCTCGTCGTATTATCATTGAATTGCCAGGTGTAAAAGATCCTGACGAAGCGATTAAACGTATCGGTAAAACAGCGGTCTTGGAATTTAAAAACGACCAAGGTCAAACCGTTATGACTGGTGATGACTTAAAAGATGCTAAAGAAGAGTTAGGTCAAAATAAACAACCACTCGTTGCTATTGAATTAAGTGATGAAGGGGCTAAGAAGTTTGCTGATTTAACATCTAAAAATATTGGTCGTCGTATTGCCATTACATTGGATGGTAAAGAATTGACTAATCCTGTAGTACAACAAGCAATTACAGGTGGTAAAGCCACTATTTCTGGTAGTCAAAGTTTAGAAGAAGCTAAAGACTTAGCTATTTTATTACGTTCCGGTGCATTGCCTGTTAAAATTAATGTATTGGAAGTGCGTACAGTAGGTCCTTCTTTGGGGCAAGACTCCAAGGATAAATCTGTTGTAGCCTTCAGTGCTGGTATTGCAATGATCATGATTTTCTTGGTTATCTTATATCGTTTTTCTGGCATCGTAGCTAATATAGCATTACTTGTATATGTTATGCTCTTATTACTCGTGTTGGGCAAGGGCTTTAATGCGACTATGACATTGCCAGGTATTGCTGGTATTATCTTATCCATGGGTGTTGCGGTAGATGCAAATATTCTTATCTTTGAACGTTTTAAGGAAGAGGTATTTTCCGGCAAATCTATGCGTGTTGCTATGGAAGCAGGCTTTAGCCGTGCGTTAGCCACAATTACTGATGCAAACGTATCCGTTATCATTACAGCTGGTATCTTAACTATTTTAGGCTCTGGTCCTGTAAAAGGCTTCGCTATCAGCTTAGGCGTAGGTGTTGTGGTGAGTATGTTCACTGCGATTACTGTGAGTCATTTCTTATTGCGCTTATTAATCGATTGTAACTTTACAAACCATCCATTCTGGTTTGGTGCGAATATTTCTCCGAGCACAAGTGCTGACGCATTTGCACCTAAATCTTTGAAAGGAGGTAAACGCAAATGACATTAGACGTAATTAAACATCATCGTTGGTGGTTTGCTATTTCCTCCACACTTGTTATAATCAGCTTAATTTCCATATTTACTAAAGGGTTTAACTTTGGTATTGATTATACTGGTGGTACGATTGTTGAAGTTGTATTTGATCAACCTGTAGAGGTTAGTCAAGTTCGTGACGTTCTAAAAGAATATAATCTTGAAAATGCACAAATTCAGCTTTCCGGTGATACTACTGGTGATACAGCGGGCGAAGACGTAATGATTCGTACACGTAATCTCGAGTCTAGTGAAAGTGCCGCTGTTGTTGATTCTTTGACTAAATCTATTGGTAATAATACAGTTAAACGTATTGAAACTGTAGGAGCTGTAATTGGTTCTGAAGTTACAGAACATGCGTTATTGAATCTTGTTATAGCATTTGCAGCATTAGCTCTATATATTTCTTATCGTTTTGAATATAAGGTTGCCATTTCTGCGTTAGTTGCCATTTTCCATGACTTGATTATGGTTCTTGGTGTTTTCTCTTATTTCCAACTAGAAATTGATGCATCCTTCTTAGCTGCCATTCTTACGGTTGTAGGTTACTCCATGAATGAATCTGTAGTTATCTTTGACCGTGTTCGTGAAAATACGCATACACATAAACGTTCTGATACATTTGCAGATTTGGCGAATGCGTCTATTACACAAAGTATTCACCGCAGTTTCTATACATTGGCTACCGTTATGTTTGCTTGTGTATCCCTTTATCTATTCGGTGGGGACACTACAAAGAACTTTGCCCTTTGCATGATCATCGGTTTTGCTAGTGGTGCGTACTCCTCTATCTGTGTAGCTACATCCTTGTGGGTTATGTGGAAGAGCCGTAATAAAAATGACGTACGTAATCAATAATAAGTTATAAATTATTATTATTGTGTTAATGATTAAAGTATAAGAACCTCTCTAGATTTATTTTTAGAGAGGTTCTTTTATTGTACGCCGAATAGGCATGACTAAACCCCCAGTTAAACTGGGGGTCAGTAAAATTTCTTAGAGAAAAGGAAAGAACCTCCTAGTGCTAAAATGGAGTTGGTCTGGCAACCACAACATTTCAACATAGGAGGTTCAATGTCAATGAATGACGTAAAAAGCTTATCACATAGTAAATGGAGATGTAAATATCATATTGTTTTTGCTCCAAAGTATAGAAGGCAAATAATTTATGGTCGGATAAAAGCTGATGTAGGTAAAATTCTAAGAGATTTATGTAAGAGAAAAAATGTAGAAATTATCGAGGCAGAATGCTGTCCGGATCATATACATATGCTAGTAACAATTCCACCACATTTAAGCGTATCAAGTTTTATGGGATATTTAAAAAGCAAAAGTAGCCTCATGATATTCGATAAACACGCAAATTTAAAATATAAGTATGGAAATAGACATTTTTGGTGTAGAGGATATTATGTGGATACGGTGGGAAGATATGAAGGAGCGATAAAAGAGTATATTCGCAATCAGTTACAAGAAGATATAGCACAAGATACATTAAACTTTAAAGAATATACCGACCCGTTTACGGGTGAGCCGGTAAAATAGGCAAAATAAAAGCCCCCGAGTAGGGGGCAGCCAGTGGTAATAGAGTGGTTGTCAGATCATTCAATGCCCTCTTTAGAGGGCCACCACTAGAGAAAGACCCTTATAGGGTCAGGGCAAACCACCCGTTCTACGGGTGGTTATGATTTTGCTATCTTTTATTATGTAAAATGGTATAGGTATTTTACAGATAACAGTCATTTTTAACTATATAAAATTTAAAAAGGCTTGTTCTTGAATTCTATAAGATAGAGGCGTAAAATGGCTAGGTGACACGATACAAAAGGAGATACAAATATGGATTCAAATAGATTATGGAGCCCTGCTTTTACTAATTATGGTATTAGTAGTGGTATTTTATATATGACTCAATATGTTCTCGTAGCGGCATTGCCAATTGTAATAACGTCTGAGCTGGCTGGCAGTGATCTTGATGCGGGTTTAGCGATGACATATTTCCAAATTGGTACAATTTTATGTAGGATTTTTGCAGGACGATTAATAGATGGTTTTAATAAGCGTATTGTTCTATTAATATCAACAGCCTTGTTTTTCATTATTATGGGATTATTTAATTTTACTACATCCTTAGAGGCTGTTTTCGTACTACGTGGGTTACATGGTGTTGTGTTTGCCCTTGGAACAACTGTAATGGCTACTCTAGCAGTATTAGTATTACCTCCTAGTCGAAAAGGTGAGGGAGTTAATATGTTTGCTATCTTTTCAAATATAGCAATGGTATTAGGACCTGCTATCGGCCTATATGCTTTATCGTCATACGGTAGTATGGCATTGTACATATTTTTAACGGTTATGACTGGATTGGCTATGGTCTTAAGTAATATTATTCCCCTATCAAAGGAGTTAGCATTACCTAAACAATCAAAATATAAAGGTTGGCATATTTCCCAGTTTATAGAAAATAAAAGTTTACCTTGGGCTTTAATGGGCTTATTTATTGGTTTTACTTATTCTGGTGTTTTAGTTTTTATACCCATAGAACTTAATAGCATGGGGGCAGGAATATGGGGAAGTGCTTTCTTTGCTATTTTTGCGTTGATGATTATTATTAGTCGACCTATAGTAGGAAAAGTATATGCTCGATATGGTTCAAAAATTATTATCTATACAGGATTAGGATTATTTATACTAGGCTTATTTGTATTGGGATTAGCTATAACCCCATTAGCTATTCTATTCACCGCTCCGTTGTTGGGGTTAGGCTATGGTGCAGCACAACCTGCATTTCAAGCGCTGGCTATACAATCAGCTCCTATTGAGCGTGCGGGTGTATCAACAGCAACATATTTTTTAGCATTAGATATAAGTGTTGGCGCTGGATCAGTTATACTTGCAGTATTAGCTAGTGCGTGGGGCTATCAATATTTATATATGTTCACTGCATTGGTTATGGTGATAGCGCTTGCTTTGTATCATATATGGGTAAAAAGATATACTCCTTTAGAACTATAGTTGTTTAAGGT